>NZ_CP080544.1:0-650000 GCF_019551435.1 Lysobacter soyae | reverse complement strand
ACGTTTCTTTCAAGCGGGTGACGAGCGCATTCGTATCGATCCGGTCCGCCACCAACTCCACGTGTCCCGCCTCGATGCGCGACAGATCCAGAATGTCGTTGATGAGGTTCAACAGATCGGTATTCGAGTCGTGAATCGCCTTGGCGTACTTGAGCTGCTCTTCGTTCAGATTGCCCGGCTTGTTGTCGGTCAACAGCTTGGCCAAAATCAACGAACTGTTGAGTGGTGTGCGCAGCTCGTGTGACATGTTGGCCAGGAACTCGGTTTTGTAGCGGCTGGCGCTGGCCAATTCACTCGCACTTTTCGCCAAGGCATTACGCGATTTGACCAACGCTTCCTTCTCGACTTCCAGTTCATGCGTCCGTTCTTCCAACTGCACATTGGACTGTTCAAGTTCGGCCTGTTGATTTTCCAGAGAGACTTGCGCCTGTTGCAGCCCGCGGCTTTGCTCTTCGAGCTCCTCGTTGGCGACCCGAAGTTCTTCCTGTTGCGCCTGCAATTCTTCGCTTTGCCGCTGCGTTTCTTCCAACAGGTCGACCAACTGTTGGCGGACGAACGTCGCACGCACAGCCATGCCGAGCACTTCGGAGATGTTGGCCAGCAAGGTTTCCGACGTCGCGTCGTCGGTTGGCGATTGCAAGCGTCCCAACTCGATCACGCCAACGACCTTGCCTTCCGCCGTCAGTGGCGCGGCCAGAATTTCCGCCGGCCGGCTTTCACCCAAGGCGGTCTCCACGGAAAGGTGGGCGTTGTCGAGGCCACTCACGCGCATGACCGAATTGGACTGGATGACGGCACCCAGCACGCCCTCGCCGGCGGGCAGGGTGTGGCGCACATGCCCCGGGACCGCGTGGCCGCCCACCAAATGCAGTTCATTGGCTTCCAGCCGATACAGTACGCCGACCGGCGCCGTCAATCGTTCGCAGAGCGCAGCCATGGCACTGTCCGCCAGCGCACCCGGCCCTTTATCGCCGCGTATCGAGTCGGCCAGCGCGTTCTGCGCTTGCTGAAGCCAAAGCATGGCATTTACACGGGCGCGCGTACTGACCGCATGTGCCACCACCCAAGCCATGGCCCAATAGGAAATCACGCCGATGGTCCGGTTCACATAGGCGTATTTGACATCCAAACCCTTCGGGGAAATGATCGAACCGATGACCACCAGAATCGTGGAAAACAGCGCCGTCAAATACGGCGCGGACTTCTTCGACTGAAACAAGGTCATCCCGACCGCGATGAAGTAAAAACACCACACCGCGTAACCGAGTGCAGTCACCCAATCGGCAAAGAAGGTGGCAAGACAAATGGCAGTGACCGTCACCCAGAGCAAACGGTCGTTTTTTTCAGTCGGCTTCATGCCGTTTCCGTCGGGTTAAAACGCCATCTTACCGAGTTGGCTGTTGATGGCCTTTGACGGTTTGCCACAGCGTTTCTTGCTCTTCCAAGGTCAGCGCCGGAAATGACTTGCCTTGTTCGGCGGCCAGCGCCTCCATGGCGCGGAAACGCCGTTCGAATTTGCTATTGGCAGAGCGCAAGGCACGGCCGGTATCCACCTTTGCGTGACGCGCCAGATTGGCGATCACGAAAAGGACATCGCCAAGCTCTTCCTGCAGGCGCGCCCGGATGTCGGCATTGTCGGGGTCTTGCGCGCAGGCATCGAACTCGACCTGCAGCTCTGCGATTTCCTCGTGCAACTTTGCAAATACCGGCGCGGGATCTGGCCAATCAAATCCGGTGCGCGCGGCGCGCGACAGCAGCTTGTCGGCCCGGATCCATTCCGGCAATCCCGCCGATATGCCGGCCAATGCGGAAGCATCGGTATCACCGCGGGCTTTACGTTCTTGGGCTTTCGTCGCGTTCCAATAGGCGAGCACCGCATCCGCATCCTCGGCACTTGCATCGCCGAACACATGGGGATGACGACGCAGCATTTTTTCATTGATGCCCCGCACAACGTCTTCGAATGCAAACGCACCCGCTTCCCGCGCGAGCTGCGAATGGAAGGCGACTTGAAACAACAAATCCCCCAATTCGTCTTTGAGATCGGACAGATCCCCGCGTTCGATCGCATCCGCGACTTCGTATGCCTCTTCGATCGTATAGGGCGCGATACTGGCGAAATCCTGTTCGAGATCCCACGGACAGCCGGTGTCGGGATCGCGCAGTCGCGCCATGATCTCGATGAGTTCGTTGATTACAGCCATGTCTGCCACGGCAAGGCAGGGTCGCCAATGGCGAAAAAAGCGTCGTTGAGCAGCGTGTCGCGTTGGTTGTAAGCCATCGGTGCACCGTCCGCGCCCATCACCCGCCCGCCAGCGGCTTCGAGAATCACTTGTCCTGCCGCCGTATCCCATTCGCTGGTCGGGCCGAATCGTGGATACACATCCATCCGACCTTCCGCGATCATGCAGAACTTCAAGGACGAACCGCAGCTCAGCGCCGTGGACGGCGGCATGCGATCGATGAAGGCTTGTGTGGCCGCATCGATGTGCGAGCGACTGGCCGCCACACGTAAAGGTGACGGTGCGGGTGCCTCGACGCGAATGCGCGACTCCACGCCGCCAACGCGCTTGTACGCGCCCTCGCCCAATGCGCCCCACCACAGATCTGCCGTGGCAGGTTGTTGGATGACGCCGAACACCGGACGTCCGTGGCGAACCAGTGCGATGTTGACGGTGAATTCGCCATTGCGCTTGACGAATTCCCGGGTGCCGTCCAGTGGATCCACCACCCAAAGCTCGGGCCAGCGGCGGCGCAACACGGCGTCGTGGCTTCCCGCCTGCTCTTCTGATAAGACCGGCATGTCCGGCGACAAGCGCGCAAGTGCTTCGACAATCAACGCGTTCGACGCGGTGTCAGCCAGGGTCAAAGGAGACGCGTCTGCCTTGTGCTCGACATCAAAGGCGGTGCCGTATACGGCCATGATGGCATCGCCGGCGCGACGTGCGACATCGATGACCTGCTCGCGAAGCTCAGGCGTCAAAGCTACCGCCTCCCGCCAGCCAAGCGCGCACGATGAACAGCGCCGCCAAGCTCCGGCCATCGGAGAAGTCTTCGCTCAACATATGACTTTCGAGTTCGGACCAACGCATGGGCACACATTCCAGCGGCTCAGGCTCGTCACCGGGCAAGGTCGCCTCGTACAGATCGGCGGCCACGACCACCTGGATTTCGTGTTGCATGAAACGGGGCGACAAACTCAATGCGCGAAGCACCTTCAGCTTGCGTGCGCCGAATCCGATCTCTTCCATCATTTCGCGGTTGGCCGCGTCCACGGCGGACTCACCGGGATTGGCGAGCCCAGCCACCAAACCCAATTCATAGCGGTGTACGCCGGCGGCATATTCGCGAACGAGCATGACCGTGTCGTCGTCAATCAACGGCACCACACACACCGCTTGCGCGCCGCGCGCCAAGACACGATGGAAAACGCGACGTTCACCGTTGCTGAATTCGAGATCCATTTCCTCAATGACGCGACCGCGACCTTCGTCACGTTCGCGGATTCCATGGATCAATGGCAAAGGGCGTTTCAAGGACATGGCAACTTTGGGCGATAATGACCAAATGGCACAACAGGCACTCGATTGATGATAGCCGAGCAAGGTGACTGGGTGGCGCGTGATCTCGCGCACGTATGGCATCCCTGCACGCAAATGCGCGAGCACCCCGATACCTTGCCGTTGATTCCCATCGCACGCGGCGAAGGCGCTTGGCTGGTCGGCACCGATGGCCGCCGCTATTTGGATGCCGTCTCC
The DNA here is from genome assembly GCF_019551435.1 of Lysobacter soyae. Classification (NCBI taxonomy): domain Bacteria; kingdom Pseudomonadati; phylum Pseudomonadota; class Gammaproteobacteria; order Lysobacterales; family Lysobacteraceae; genus Lysobacter; species Lysobacter soyae. Next base: position 646,242 of record NZ_CP080544.1, on the reverse strand, counting down.
AGTTGGTGGACAAACATCCACGGCCACGCGCATCCTCACATCGCTGCGGCGATCGGCAAACAAGCGGCGCAACTCGAACACGTGATGCTGGCGGGTTTTACGCATGCGCCCGCCATCGAACTGGCTGAGCGTTTGGTGGCCATCGCGCCAAAAATGGCCGATCGCGCCCCGCTCAATCGGGTCTTCTATGCCGACAACGGCTCGTCGGCGGTGGAAGTCGCTTTGAAGCTGGCTTATCACTGGTTCGTCAACCGCGGGGCACCGGAACGGAATGTGTTTGTCGCGCTCGAGAACGGCTATCACGGTGAAACCCTGGGCGCGCTTGCGGTTGGCGATATTCCGCTCTATCGCAAGACCTACGCACCCTTGCTGGCCAAGGCCCATTTCACACCAGTGCCGGCGCGAACGCCCTTTGCGACGACCGATGAACAACTCACTGCGGCCGACGCGGCGGCGGACGCGCTGGACGACTATCTCGCGCAGCACGGTTCAGAGGTTTGCGCCGTGATCGTAGAGCCGCTCTTGCAATGCGCCGGCGGCATGCACACCTACCATCCGCGTTGGCTGCAACGTGCGCGCGCCGCCTGCGACCGCCACGGCGTGTTTTTGATCCTCGACGAGATAGCCACGGGATTCGGTCGCACCGGCACGTTGTTTGCCGCCGAACAGGCAGGCATACAACCCGATTTGATGTGCGTTTCCAAAGGATTGACGGGCGGATCGCTGCCGCTCGCCGCCGTATTGGCAACGGACGCCATTTTTGAAGCCTTCCTCGACGACAGTCGTGAGCGCGCATTTCTGCATTCGCACAGTTACACCGGCAATCCCGTGGTCTGTGCAGCCGCGCTGGCCTCGCTCGAATTGTTTGAACGCGACGAGGTGATCCATCGCAACTTGCAGCGCGCGGTCTCAATGCGGGAGCGCGCCGCCTCGCTGCGCGAACTGCCGCATGTGGCGGATATCCGTCAGTGCGGCATGGTGGTCGCGTTCGATTTGCGACCCGATGGCGATTGGCAAAGCAGTTTTGCCGCAGACCGGCGCGTGGGTTTGCGTGCGTATCGCAGTGCGCTTGCGCAAGGCGTGGTCTTGCGGCCATTGGGCGATGTCCTGTACTGGATGCCACCCTACTGCGTAGATGATGACGCGTTGGATTTGTTGACCGACGTTACAGCGAGAGCGATTCGTGAGGCCACCGCATGAGATTGAATCGCGCCTACATCGACCAAGCGCTCGTTCCCGGCAAGCCATTCGATCTTCCCGAGGCAGTCGCTGCCCATTGGCTGCGTGTGTTGCGGATGCGCGTTGGCGACAGCGCGATTGTCTTTAATGGCTCGGGCATCGAAGCCGATGTGGTGTTGCGTTCCTTGGACAAACGCCATGCGACCGTGGAAGTGGTAGCCATTCGGGATGGCATCGCCGAATCGCCGTTCCGGATCACATTGTTGCAAGGGGTTGCGCGTGGCGAAAAGATGGACATGATTTTGCAAAAGGCCACGGAACTCGGGGTCCACGCATTCGTGCCCGTTTTCAGCGACCGAAGTGAAGTCAAATTGGACGGTGAGCGCGCGGCAAAACGATTGCAACACTGGCGCGGTGTCGTCGTTGCCGCCTGCGAGCAAAGTTGGCGATCCTATCTGCCTGCGGTGAGCTCACCGGTTTCTTTGCGCGCGGCATGCGCTGCGCTTGACAGCCGTCAACGGCTGATTCTGGATCCGGAGGCGAACGACGCCACGCGCAATGCGTTGCCTGCCGACGCGACGGACTGCGTGATTGCCGTGGGTCCGGAAGGCGGTTGGTCGGCCCTGGATCTCGGGGTACTTCAGGCCGCTGACTTCAAAGGCGTTCGGCTCGGACCGCGCATTCTGCGCACCGAAACCGCCGGTATCGCCGCGATTGCCGCTTTGCAATCGCATTACGGCGATTTGGTCTAGAACTCAGGCGGCAAGCGCGGTAAGTTTCGCTTCGACTTTGTCCAAGTCGGGAATGATCGCCTCTTCATCGTTCAACGTTGCAATGGCGTGAATGCACGCTGCGATGTCTGTGGCGTCGGCCGGCGCTTGCAGATTGGACGCTTTGACGGTCACCAATCGCGGGAAGCCGTCCGCCAAGAGCGCCATGTAAGGCAACCGCGGATTTCCGCCCAAGGCTTTCACCACGATCACGCGGCGACGACCGCCTTGCAATTGCGTGGTCCGGGCCTGTACGCCTGCGAGATCGGCAAAATCGAGCAACGGCACCTGCCAACCGCGCCAACGAATCAATCCCAGCAGCCAACTCGGCGCGCCGTCGACAGCATCGGGATCCGAAAACGACAGCACTTCGGTGATCACGGAGTTCGGCAGCAGGAGTTGCCCCGCACCGGTTTGGACGATCACACCACGCAATTCGTCAGGGAGATTGCTCATGCTTGTTCCTCTGTGTTCCAACGCGCGGTCAGCTTCTGCGCAATGGAAAGTGCATCGAGTGCTTCCGCACTTCGTGAAATCATGATGGACGGCACCGCGAAGTCGAAGCAACCGATCTCGGCTTGCGCCGCCAACCAGGCACCACGCGCCTTGAAGCGCGTGCCGGTTTCCGTCCAGTCCACATCCGCGCCACTCAAATAGACGATTGCGCTGTCGGAACCGGGGAATTGATCCGTGAAATCCACAAATCCGCGTCGACCTTCATCTTCGCAGAATGCATAACCCGTCGGGGTCTTGCGAACGTTGACGCCAGGCGAAATGACATAGGCCGTTCCGCGCTGTATGTGCAGCTCCGGCGTTGCAAGCTCAACGTGCATATTCGACGCACGTTCCATCTGCCGTGCCAAGCGATCGTAGTTACCGGCATCCAGGTGTTGCATGATGAACATCGGACGCGGAAATGCGGCCGGCAGGGCGCCCAACACGGTTCGCAAAGGATCCGGACCACCGGCGCCACCTAGCAGAAAAACCGCACCGTCTCTGGTGACCTCGTGCTCAGCCGATTCCGAATGTTCGGAACCTTCAAGGCCGTCCGTTCCATCGTCCAACAATGACAATTCTGAGAATCGCGATCCGGGAATATTGAACGCCGGGGCAGCGATTTCCTTCGCTTCCGTGGGCGCTTCGGGCTCATCTTCGTGGTCGGTCAACGCCCATTCCCGCGGGGAGGTCGGCGCATCCAAAGCGGCCGTCACATCCGTAGCGCGAATGGCCGCGCTTTCGTAGGGCAAATCATTCGGTTGCGCCGGTGCCTCCAGGGCTTCCGCGGACTGCAGCGCCGCCGGCGAAATACCGGTTTGAAAACTGAATTCGCTTGGGGGAGCAATCTCTTCTTCGACTTCCTCAGGCACGACCGTCGCCACGACTTTTGCCGGTGCGATCGGTTCTTCTTCGGCAGTCGCCGCGCTGGCGATGAGCGCATCCAAATCCAGATGCGTCGCCGACGGCACATCTTGACTGGGTTTCCACACGTCATCGACGTCATAGGCTTGGAACATTTGCCAAGACGCATCCGCCGCGCCCGGGACTTGACCATCAGCCGCAGCGGTCGCCGCCGGCGGCTCGATATCCGGCACAGATTCAAAAGCAGCAAGGCTGTCGGGCGCAAACACGATCGGCTCTTCGATTTCCGGGGCCGCTCCTACGATGACAGGCGAGACATCATCGACCGGCGCTTCCGCAAGGTCTGCAGCTTCCGCATGATCAATCGCCATTCGCGAAGCTTCCGGCAATGCGTCGGCGTCCGCCTTGGTTTGTTCAGGCCATCGCTCCGGTTCGCCGTCCTCGGCGGCCGAACCATCACGTGATTCAGCGCCGGCCTTGCGTACAGCGTCGCGCGGTTTGGGTGCCACAAAACCTTGGTCATCACCGACACCTTGCGGCAGGACATCATCGCTGCCGATCAATTTGGCCGCCAGATGGCGCGACCAACGGGCGGAGTCCCAACCCTGCCGCGAAGTGACCACACTCGCCTCTTCAAACAGCAGGCGAATCGACGGATCGGCGAGGACGCTGTCGAATTTGTCCAACGCGTCTTCAGTGTTGCCGTCGAGCAAAACAACGACATTCTTCGGCGAGTGCTTCAACACACTCGCTGCGTCGGACGTCAGCGGATCCACTTCCACCAAGGCTTGCTTGGTGGCTTCCAGCGCAGTTCGCAATGCATCGCGCGCGTCACAAGGCGCGGCGAGCAAGACGGTGACGACGTTATCAGCGCTGCTCACGTGCCTGCTCCAACAACTCATTCACGTTCTTCAGAAGTTCGGGCTCCTGATAGGGCTTGCCGAGGTAACGATTCACACCGATGTCGAATGCACGCTCACGGTGTTTCTCACCGGTACGTGAGGTGATCATGATGATCGGCACGTCACGCAGGCGCGGATCGCGACGCATTTCGGTGGCCAATTCGTAACCATCCATGCGCGGCATTTCGATGTCGAGGAGCATCAAGTCGGGCACCTGTTCCGCCATGCGTTCGAGGGCATCGATGCCGTCTTTCGCCGTGAGGACTTCATAGCCTTGACGTTCAAGCACACGACCGGTGACTTTGCGCATGGTGACCGAATCGTCGACCACCATGACGACCGGCACCACGTGCGATTCCGGCGCCTGTGCAGGCACGGCGTCGACGTCGCGCGGCGCACTGGCGAACCGGCGTGCCAACGGCACGACGTCCAGAATGACCACGACGCTACCGTCGCCCATCACCGTTGCGCCGAAAATACCCGGAATCGAGCTGACCTGCGGACCGACCGGCTTCACCACGATTTCGCGGTTACCGACGATTTGATCCACGCCGACCGCCACACGCAGGTCACCCGCACCGACCAACAACATCGGAATCTGCAGCTGTTCGTCTGCGCGTGCACGTGCTTGATTCAGCAACAAACCGAGATCATGCACGGTGTATTCGGCACCGCCGTATTGCAACTTCGATTCACCCGGCACGTACGCGTCACGTCCCAAGCGGCTGACACCGTGAACCGATGCGATCGGCACGGCATAGCTGGTTTCGCCGATGCGAACGAAGACTGCCGGGGTGACGGCCAGCGTCTGCGGGAGACGCAGTGTGAAGCGCGTACCTTGCTTGTTCTCCGACGAAATTTCCATCGAGCCGCCGAGTTGGCGGACTTCGCTGTCGACCACGTCCATACCGACGCCGCGGCCCGCCAATTGGCTGACAGATTTTGCGGTGGAGAAGCCGGGGCTCAAAATAAGTGAGGCGAGTTCGGCCTGGGTCGGCTGCGCATCTTCCGCCAGCAAACCGCGTTCAATCCCGCGACTGCGAATGGCGTCGTAGTTCAGGCCGGCGCCATCGTCCTGGATCGTCATGACGATTTCGGACCCTTCGTGCTTCACCTCCACGTTGATCGTGCCCTCGGCATCCTTGCCTGCGCGACGACGCGCGGTGGGCGCTTCGATACCGTGTGCGACCGCGTTGCGGAGCAAATGCTCAAGCGGCGCGGTCATACGTTCGAGCACGTTGCGATCGATGTCGCTTTGCGCGCCTTGGACCGTCAACTTGGCTTCTTTGTCGGAGTCGCCCGCGGCTTGGCGGATCACGCGACGCAAACGCGGCAACACGGAATCGAAGGGAATCATGCGCGTGCGCATCAATCCTTCTTGCAAATCCGTACTCACGCGCGACTGTTGCAACAACAAGGTTTCGTACTGTCTGGTGAGATCTTCCAACGTGCCCTGCAGCGTGGACATATCGTTGGCTGATTCGTTCAGACCGCGCGTCAATTGTTGCAGCGTCGAGAAACGATCGAGCTCGAGCGGATCGAAGGTCGGATCGCGCGCGTCGTGCTCGCGTTGGTAGCGCGCAACGATTTGTGCTTCGGTTTCCAGATCCAATCGACGCAGCTGATCGCGCAAACGCAAGTTGGTTTGTTCCATTTCGCTCATGGACGAACGGAACGCACCCAACTGTTGTTCCAAGCGCGAACGGTAGATGGCGACTTCACCCGCGTAGTTCACCAGGCGATCGAGCAGGTCTGCACGAATACGTACCTGTTCTTGTGCGCCGCGTGCCGTGGTATTGCCTTGCGTCTCTTTGTCGAGTGCGGTTTCCGCAGGTGCCGACAGTTCAGCCAACTCAACCGGCGCGTGTTCGACGACCGAGAGCGCGGAATTATCGAAGGAAACACCGCGAGCCCGGGCATTGAATGCGGCGATCAATTCATTCGGTGCACTGGACGATTGGCGGGCCATCACGCGCTCGCTCATCGCGCGCAAGGTGTCCAAACCGCGTTCGAGCAGCGGAATGGCATCAGCGCCGAATTCGGTGCGATGTTCTGCGACGGCTTCCAACAACGATTCCATGGAGTGACCGAGGTCACCGATGGACATGATGCCGGCCATGCGTGCGCCACCCTTCAAGGTGTGCAGATCACGCTGCAATGCCTTGATGGTCTCGGCGTCGTCGCCCACTTCACGCAAACGGGATAGCAAACCGTCGGAATTATCGAGAATGTCATTGCATTCTTCGGTAAAGATGTCGAGCAACTCGGGATCGAGATGTGCGGCATCCAACGGCGTTGCCGGGCCAATCTCAGCGGCGAAAGTTGCGTAATCGTGTTTCGCCGCCGGGGCGTCTTCTTGGCGTTGTTCAGGCGCTGAAATGTCGGCCAGCGGCGCGCTTAGCTCACTTAGTTCAGGCGCATGTTCTGCCGCCGCGCGGCGTGCGATGTCGGCTTGCTCTGCGGCGAAGCGTTCCGCTTCCGCCTGTTCTGCCGCCATGCGTTCGGTTTCGGCTTGCTCTGCAGCAAGGCGCTCGGCTTCAGCCTGCTCTGCGGCAAGGCGTTCTGCTTCTGCTTGTTCTGCTGCAAGGCGTTCTGCTTCGGCCTGCTCTGCAGCAATGCGTTCTGCTTCAGCTTGTTCTGCAGCAAGGCGCGCTGCTTCGGCCTGCTCTGCTGCAAGGCGCTCTGCTTCGGCCTGCTCTGCTGCAAGGCGTTCTGCTTCAGCTTGCTCTGCAGCAAGGCGTTCTGCTTCCGCCTGTTCTGCGGCAACGCGTTCCGCTTCGGCTTGCTCTGCAGCAAGACGTTCGGCTTCCGCTTGTTCTGCAGCAAGGCGCGCTGCTTCAGCCTGCTCTGCTGCAAGGCGCGCTGCTTCAGCCTGCTCTGCTGCAAGGCGCTCTGCTTCGGCCTGCTCTGCTGCATGGCGTTCTGCTTCGGCCTGCTCTGCTGCATGGCGTTCTGCTTCAGCTTGCTCTGCAGCAAGGCGTTCTGCTTCCGCCTGTTCTGCGGCAACGCGTTCCGCTTCGGCTTGCTCTGCAGCAAGACGTTCGGCTTCCGCTTCGCTCTGCGCAGCGGCGAGTGCCGCCGCGGCAGCAGCGGCTGCGGCTGCCGCCGCTACTTCAGCTGCTCGTTTTTCCGCCTCGGCATTTTCGGCGGCAAGGCGCGCGGCCTCGGCCTCTTCCGCAGCCAAACGTTCCGCCTCCAAGCGTGCAGATTCGGCTGCCTCGGCAGCCTCACGCTCGGATGCGAGACGTGCAGCTTCTGCTGCCTCCGCTGCGAGACGTTCGGCTTCGCCTTCGGCATTGGCTTCTGCTTCGGCCTGCGCGATACGAGCGGCTTCCGCTTCCTCGGCAGCGATTCGTTCCGCTTCCAAGTGTTCGGCTTCCGCAGACGCCACGTCCAGATGCTCGGCGTCGGACAAGGACACCGTTTCGTCGAAGCCCGGGATATCCAGACTGTGACCCAAATCCTCGCCGTAGCCGAGGTCCTCAGGTGCCGGCGCCGGAAGTGCATCACGAAGACTGACAAAGCGATCTTCCAACAGGCCGACCAACGGCACGGATTGCGGCGTTGCTTGCAGCGCAACCACACTGTCCCTGACGTGCGCGGCCAAATCGCGGAGTGCCGAAACGCCTTCTTCGTCCGGGACCCGGTCCACCGCTTTCAAACGCTTCAAATAGGCTTCTGCTGGACTTGCCGCGTCGCTGACGCCCGGCACTTCCGCCATGGAGAAGGCGCCGTTCATGGTGTGAACAGCCCGAACCACCGCTTCGTCGGGGACCGCCGGTTGGCGCGCCAACCAGTTGTCCAAGTGCACCATATGGCCTTGGACTTCCGCCGACAGGATTTCCAACAGCACCGGATCGATTTGTACCGGCATATGCGTCGGCGCCTCAACTTCCGGCGCCGCTGCAACGGCACGCACGTAAGTCACTTCTTCACCGTTCGCCAATTGTTCGGCGGCGGTCTCGATGCCGTCGAAATCAACTTCCGGTACCGCTTCATTCCTGAGTGCGCCATAGAGCGACGGCAGTTCATCCACTGCGGCACCGACCAAGGCGACGACTTCAGGCGATGCCGGACGTGAACCATCCAGCACGCGATTCAACATGTTTTCAACTTTCCAGCTGAATTCGCCGAGCTTGGTCGCACCGACCAATCGCCCGCTGCCCTTCAGTGTATGGAATACACGACGAATCGGGCGGAGGCGTTCGGCATCACCGGGTGCTTGGCGCCACGGCGGCAGCAAGATCCCGAGATTTTCGATTTCGTCCTTGAATTCTTCGACGAAGATTTCGCGGATTTCGTCGTCGATATCATCTTTCGTCAGATCGAACTGGAGTTCCGGGCGAACCGCCAAATTGGCCTTTTGCGCGTCGGTCGCGTCGGTGCGCGCCCAAGGACGGATCTGTGCCGCATCGCTGGCCTCCAACTCTTCTTGAAGCGTCGCGGCAAGCTCGTGATCGTCTGCGGCCTTCTGCTCCGCAGTCGCCGTTTCGAGGAAAGCCTCGTAGGCATCCTCGATGTCGTTGCCCAAAGAGGGCATCGGCGCTTCGGTGGTTTGGGAAGGCAACGGCCAATAACGCAACGCCTCCAGGCTTTGCTGGGTAATCGCGAGAATGTCTTCACGATCGGCGCGTTTGTCCCGCAAGGCTTCGAGGTAGTACTCGACACTGGCAATGGCGTCGGCGAACGTATCCAGCTGTTGGCTGCCGGGCACGCGGCGCTTTTGAATGAGTTCGTTCTCGGTGAACAGTCGAATACCGGAAACGTAGTCCGCGCATTGCGGCAGTTCCAACATCCCGAGTGCACCCGAAACTTCATTCAACAGTCGCGGCACCTCCGCCAGTGCGGCGTGATCCCAGCCTGTTTCCACAAATGCAACGAATGCTTGGCGTGCATCACCGAAGTTCACCACGGCTTCGCGCGTGAGCGCAGAGAGCAGCTGTTCGGCATCCGACGTGCGGATGGATTCCTCACCGTTGCCGCGTCCGACTTCGCGTCCCAATTGGGCCACTTGATCTTCCAAGGACGCGTCCACGAACAACAAGGCACCCGCGACGTCAAGCAGAACCGATTCGTCAGCCGCCTTGTTGCCATCGACAACACCGGCCAACAGATCACGTTGCCGTTGGATGAGATCGCGTGCGCCGCCGAGCCCCAACATGCCGAGCGTGTCGGAGATGCGGCTCAATGCATCCACTTCGTTTCGCAAGTCGTCGGGATTGGTATTGCCGGTACGCAGATGCATATCCAGCGAGTCTTTGACTCTGAAGACGTCTTCTTTCAACGCGCCGGTCACAGTGTCCAACAAGGCGCGGTTGACGCCGGTGACGCTGCTTTGCGCATGCGCAAGCTCTTCGGCACTGACCGCCTGTTGATGAAGTCCGAAGGTGTCGCGAAGTCGATCCAGGCTTGGGTTGGGCGTATCAATGCGCGCGACTTGTTGCAAAAGCTTGCGCACGGGCAGATACGATGACGAGGCGTTTCCGGATGCCAAACCCGTTTCTTGACGGGAGGCCTGTACTTCCTCGACGACCGAATTGAAGGCTTCGCGAAGTTGTCGCGTTGCGGTGAGGGCGCCATCGCCGACCGCTTGTGCCGTTTCAGACGCGACCCAGAGCAGTCGACGCATGTCTTCATCGCGGGCAAAGCCGAACAGACCGTCGATGCGTTCTTTGAGCACCGTTGCGGAGACGTCGCCATTGGATTGCCATTCGTTCAACAAGCGACGCAAATCGCCCTCGTATTGATCGAGCAATTCGCGACCGCCGGTTGGCGCTTGGACCGGCACGTCCGCCACTTCCTTGGGCAACGGACGTTCGAAATCGGGGGAGAACAGCACCGACTCACCCAACGACGCTTCACCGCGGAAACCACGAAGTTCGTTGAGCAAAGGCAACAAGACAACGGGAATGTCCCGATGTCCGCTTTGCAGGCGTTCCAGATAGTCAGGCAATTGGATGGCAGCGCGGCCGAGGGCGGCGCAGGCCTCTTCCCGCACATCGGAGATTTCACCCTCTGAAAGCGCGTGCGTCAACGCCTGCATTTCTTCGATCAACGTGGCGGGCGCATACAACTCAAGCATGCGCAAGGTGCCTTCGATCTGCCGCAACTGTTGTGTGGCGTCGCGCAACGGACCGACATCGTCCGGTGCTTCGACAAACGCCTCAATATCGCCTTGGATTTGGTGCAGAGCGGTATCCAGCTCCGGTTTCACCCAACCCAATGTGGCGTGTTCTATCGCCTCGCGTAACGCGCTCATGCTTGGATCCTTGGACTCTTCGCTGCTTCGGTCACTGACTCAATCCGTCCGGTGCTCAGGCCGGGAGCTTGAAGTCGGCGACCGAACGACGAAGGTCGGTTGCCAGCTGGGCGAGATTTCCAATCGACTTCGCCGTTTGGCTTGCACCTTGCGAGGTTTGTGCCGTAATCGAGCGGATCGTGTCCATCGTGTGCGTGATGTTCGATGCGGCGTTCGATTGCTGCTCTGCGGAGTTCGAAATGTTTTGAATCAACCCTGCGAGATCGCTGGATACGCGTTCGATTTCACCCAGTGCCGTACCTGCGTCTTCGGCCAAGCGGGCACCGCGCACCACTTCTGTCGTGGTTTGTTCCATCGAACTCACCGCTTCGTTGGTGTCAGACTGAATCGCGTGGACGAGACCTTCGATTCGCTTGGTTGCGCGCGAAGAGCGTTCTGCGAGGCGCTGCACTTCGTCGGCCACCACCGCGAAGCCGCGGCCTGCGTCACCGGCCGAAGCCGCCTGGATGGATGCGTTCAGGGCCAAGATGTTGGTTTGTTCGGAAATGTCGTTAATCAGTTCCACGATCGAGCCGATTTCCTGCGAGGATTCACCGAGGCGCTTGATGCGCTTCGAGGTTTCCTGGATCTGGTCACGGATGTTGTCCATGCCTTGAATCGTTTGACGCACGACGCCGGCACCGTTGGTTGCAATTTCCACCGAACGTTGTGCCACCTCGGCAGACTGCGCGGAGTTGCGTGACACGTGACGGATGGAGGAAGCGATTTCACCGATACGGTCTGAAGCCGAGGTGATTTCCTGCGCCTGGTGTTCCGCCGCTTCGGCGAGGTGAAGTGCGGTGTTTTGCGTTTCTTGCGCGCCGGCGGCCACCTGCACCGAGGTCACGTTGATCGTACCCACGAGGCTGCGCAGCTGCTCGATTGCGAAGTTGATGGAGTCCGCGATGGCGCCCGTCATGTCTTCGGTCACCGTGGCCTTCACCGTCAAGTCACCTTCTGCGAGCGAACCCATTTCGTCCAGCAAGCGCATGATGGCTTGTTGGTTACGCGTGTTCAGTTCTTCCAAGCTAGCCTGACGCAGTTTTTGCGCACGCCATTGGGAGAACACCAACATGAGCAGCGAGAACAGGGTGGCCAAACCGGCGGCAATGCTGATCCACAAATTACCGAGGATGCTGGTGTCTTTCAGCGAACCGGTGGCGGTGAAAGCATTAAAGAGGCCGCGGCTGTCGGCGAGCAGCTTGTCGGCGTTGTCGGTGATAGACAAGGCAGCGGATTGCGCGCTGAACAATTGTTTCGAGTTACCGAGAATGGCGTCGACGTCCTTCTTCATTTCGGCCCATTGCTGGTTGGCCTTGTTGAGCGGCGCAACGGCAGGACCGGTCACGCGACCCACCTGCGCACCACCGCTGGTGAGATCGGTCATGACCTGGTTGAACACGTTGGCGTCGTTACGCAAACCGTTACCGGCCACCGGCGCACCGGCACCACCTGCGCGGATTTCCGCAATGCGGCGTGCCATGGACGAAGCCAACACGATCTGACGCATGGCGAATTGCTGCTGAGCCGACGTACCTGCACCACTCAGGCCGTTCACCACTTCGTTCAATTGCGCCTGCAAATCAGGCACGCGTGCGTTGAAATGGTCTGCATTACCCGACAAACCCGTCAATGCCGCCTGCGAGCCGAGGACGGCGTCACCGCTCTTTGCCAGTGGCGACCAAGTGGTTTTCACCTTGCCGATATCGCCGCTGACCAACGGGTCATTGCCATAGCTCGAGTCGACGCGATTGACCGCCGCTTCGATTTGTTTTTTGACGTTTTGCAAAGAGGCGAACGCCGCTTCCTTGCCGGCCACGGCTTCACGGCTCTGGTTCGCATACTGCTGCGAAAGCACCTGCAAATCCGCCGCGGCAGAGGACGCACCACCGTATCGGCTGGACTTGAACAAGGAATAGCCGGCATTCAGTGCGAATACCAAGAACGAAATCAACAGGGCCATCAACCAGAAGTTGGTCCCCTGCGACCGTGCCTTGTCCATCAACGATTCAGATGCGGTGCTCATGTGTTCCCCTTAACTGCAACTCTTTTGTGTGGTGGTGTGTTCCGGCGCGGATTTACAGTGCGGCGCGCCTGAATTCGGGTGTACGTGTCAGCGCGTCGAAATCGAACACGCCCCAGGTTTCGTCGTCTTTTTTGAATGCACGTTTGATCAGGTGCTTGTACCGTCCGTCGGTCAGCGCACCCGGATCGGTTTGATCCGCCTCGTCGAATGCGCGCTGACCAACCAGTTCATCGATAAGCACCCCGACATCGCCGCCTTCTTGACGGATCGTCAGCATGCGCTGGTTCTCATGCATCACGGTGCGCTCGCCTTCGAGGAACATTTTCAGATCCACCAAGGGCATCAAATTGCCGCGCACGTTGACCAAGCCGAGCAGCCAATTCTGACCACCCGGCACCGGCGTGGCCGGCGGTGCGGTCAAAATCTCGGCGACATCGTCGAAGCTGGAAGCCAAGAGACGATGCCCGATGCGATAAGCCAATCCGCGCCAGCCGCTGCGTCCGCCGGCTTCCTGCGGAATACCGGCCACATGCGCAAGGCTGCGCGCATCGAGGTCGCACAAATACCCGTAGGCCGACTGGATGGCGTCCATTTCAGCCTCCGAGTATGGCGGAAATGCGCGAAATGAAATCCGCTTCCTTGACCGGCTTGACCATGTAGTCGCGCGCACCTTGGCGCATGCCCCAAGCTTGGTCGACTTCCATGCCTTTGGTGCTGACGATCATCACCGGAATGTGTTTGGTGCTGTCGTCCTTGCTGATCGCACGCGTGGCTTGAAAGCCGTTCATGTTCGGCAGCACAACATCCATCACCACCAGATCCGGCATTTCGCGCTTGCAGGTTTCGATACCTTCTTCCGCGGATGCGGCAGACAGGACTTCATGCCCTTGTTTGGAGAGAAATTGGGACATCACCGTCAACTCTGTCGGTGAGTCCTCGACAATCAAAATTTTAGCCATGTTGCGCGCCCCCTAAGCGGTCACATGAGATCGGATGGCACCCAGCAGTTCTTCACGCGTGAACGGCTTGGTGAGATATTGCTCCGAGCCGACAATCCGGCCCCTCGCTTTGTCAAACAAACCGTCTTTGGAAGACAGCATGATGACCGGTGTCGATTTGAACACCTGGTTGTTCTTGATGAGCGCGCAGGTTTGATAACCGTCAAGCCGCGGCATCATCACGTCGACGAAAATGATGTGTGGATGCTGCTCGACGATCTTGGCCAGCGCCTCGAAACCGTCACTCGCCGTAACGACATCGCAACCTTCACGTTTCAACAGCGTTTCCGCCGTGCGCCGGATGGTTTTGGAGTCGTCGATCACCATCACCTTCAGCCCGCTCAAATTGCCGGAATTGTCGGTTGATTCCATTGAAGCCCCTATAACATTGCCTCTGCACGGTGCAGAGCGGTATATGGGGAATGTTTCACCTGCGGCTTCCCGTGTCAAGCTCAGGTTCATCAAGAAAAATGCTGAAAAGCCAACTGCATTGCAGTTTTGCGGCGCATTTTGATTCCGCGGGCGAGCACCTTAATCTATGTCATCGAATCGAGCGGAGTTTTCCATGTCCTACGCGGTCTGGGTCGTGATGGATCCCATCGGGCAGATCAAGCCTGCCAAGGATTCAAGCTTTGCCATGATGCTTGAAGCGCAGCGCCGCGGTCTTGACCTGCGTTATGTCGCCCCCGGCGGGCTGTCCATCCGCGACGGCTTGGCGCATGCGCGTGTGGCACCGATCCGCGTCGAGGATCGTGCTGACGATTGGTACGCCTTGGGCGACTTTGAAGATGTACCGTTCAGCGCCGGTCAAGTGGTGTTGATGCGCAAGGACCCCCCCGTGGACGCCAATTTCGTCCACGACACACATATTTTGTCCCTGGCCGAATCGCAGGGGTCGCTGCTGGTCAATGCCCCCGCTGCGCTTCGGGACTTCAATGAAAAGCTGGCCGCCCAACTCTTCCCGCAATGCTGTGCGCCGACGCTGGTGACCCGTGATCGCGCCGCGTTGAAAGCCTTTGTCAACACGCACGGACGCGCCGTGCTGAAACCGCTTGACGGCATGGGCGGCCGTTCGATCTTCCAAGCGAATGCCAACGACCCCAACCTCAACGTCATTCTGGAAACGCTGGCGGGCGAGCATGCGGATCTGGTGATGGCACAGCGTTATGTGCCGGAGATTGTCGACGGCGACAAACGCATCCTGCTCGTGGATGGTGAACCCGTGCCGTATTGCTTGGCACGTATTCCACAAGGTGACGAGTTCCGTGGCAACTTGGCCGCCGGCGGCCGCGGCGAAGGACGCCCCCTGACTGATCGGGATCGTTGGATCGCGACGCAAGTCGGACCCTTCCTCAAATCCCGGAACATCCTGTTTGCCGGGCTGGACGTGATCGGCGACTACCTGACCGAAGTCAACATCACGAGTCCTACCTGCATTCGCGAGCTCGACGCGCAATTCGGTTTGAATATCTCGGGTGAATTGTTCGATGCCATTGAAAGGCGCTTGAAAACGGCATGACCGGCTTGAACGCGACCGCGATTCCCCCACCGAAAATCGGTGCCTCGCAACGGCTCAGCGCGACCTCCTTGCTTTCGCTCGCCATCCACTTGGTCGTTTTGCTTGGCGTCGGCTTTGCCGCACGCGGCGCCGCACCAGTCGTGCCGACACTCGACGTCATCATGTCCACCACCAAAACCGCCCTGTCGCCCAAACAGGCCGCGTTTCTTGCGCAAGCCAACAATGAAGGCGGTGGTGAGCACGACAAGACGTCGAAGCCGTCGGCGCCGCAAAGTGGTGTGGCGCTCACAGAAACCGAAGGCTTGGCCGCGCGTACGCTGCGTGCGCAAACGCCGACGCCGCAGCCACCGCCCGAGACGCGCGTTGTGAGCGGCCGGAACGATGCATGGCAGGTACCGACGGCCAAAGACAGTCAGACGCGTGCCGTGCGTGCAACGGCCACCGGAGAACGCCGTGTCGACTTCGACATGGACGTCGCGCGTTTGGCGGCGGAGATCCATCAACAATCGGACAATTATGCGAAACGTCCGAAAGTGAAATTCATTTCCGCGGCGACACGCGAATTCGTCTTTGCCACTTATCTCAGGCAGTGGGCCGACCGCGTCGAAAAAGTCGGCAACCTCAACTACCCGGACGAAGCACGCCGTCGCCAGTTGAAAGGCAGTGTTGTGTTGAGCGTTGGCATCCGTAAGAACGGTCGTGTGGAATCAATCAACGTATTGCGTTCGAGCGGTCACAAAATCCTCGACGACGCCGCCGTTCGCATCGCGCGCTTGGCCGAACCCTATCCGCCGATTCCGCGTACCAGCGATGAGCTTGATTTGTTGATGGTGGTTCGAACCTGGGACTTCCTGCCCGAAGGCAGCGTCAGCAGCCACTGATCAGCCATCGAGGCCTTTGGCTGCGGCGCGTTCCGCGATGGTTTGCGCAACATTGTTGCGAAGGTACACGGGCTCGATCTTTGCGGCATCCAATCCGCCATCGCGGTCAAACACCGGTTGCGCCAGTTTTAGCAGTGTGCGGGCATCGGGCAATGCCTGCGGGTCGACGACGGTGACTGCCTCCGGCGCCAAAGCCGTAAAACGCCCGGCATATGCCGAAAAACCGGTGCCAAGGCCCATCCAGCCCCTGCCTTCCAGTTGAATCTCTTCGGGCGCACACACACGGGCATCACCAATGGCCACCGGCAGTCCATCGCGCCATTCGAACTCGGCCCAATAGATTTCCTGCATGCGCGCATCCATCGCCACGCAAATCCGCTGACCTTCTTCCGCCTCAGCGGTTGCGGCCACAATTTGCAATGTTCCAATGGCCGCGACAGGGAGGTCGTGGGCAAACGCAAGTCCTTGCGCCAAGGCCACACCCAATCGGACACCGGTAAACGCGCCGGGCCCGGCACCGACGGCAATGTGGGTCAGATCCCGGCGTTGAATGCCGGCTTCATCACACAGGGCCTCGACCCAAGGCAGCGCCAGTTCGGCATGTTGTCTTGCCGCAACTTGGTGGCGGAAGAACACCCTGCCTGCCGACGCAAGCGCGACCGAGCACGCTTCGGTGGACGTCTCCAACGCCAACACATGCATTCCTTGACTCATGCAGCGAGCTCCTCGGGATTCGCAAAAAACGTTTGGACATCCTCGACCCGGCGCGTCATCACCGCGGGTGGAATCGATTCGAGAAAAATCTTCCCGTAACTTTTTTCGGTGAGGCGCGGATCGCACAGCACCAATACACCGCGATCGGTTTCGGTGCGAATCAAACGACCGACGCCTTGTTTCATCGCGATCACGGCTTGGGGAATCTGTTCGTCCCGGAACGGCACGCCGCCCGCGCGCCGAATCGCATCCAGACGCGCTTCGAACACCGGATCATCCGGCGCGGCAAACGGGAGTTTGTCGATGACGACAACGCTCAATGCGTCGCCTGCGACATCGACGCCTTCGCGGAAACTGGCCGTTCCGAGCAGGACGCCATTGCCCGAACTGCGGAAACCCTCCAGCAGTTGTGCGCGTGGTGCTTGGCCTTGTACAAACAGCGGCCAAGGCTGATCGGCGAGCATTTCCGCGGCTTCGCGCAGGGCACGGTGCGACGCGAACAAAACGAAGGCACGTCCCTTCGAGGCCTGCAACACCGGAGTAAGGCGCTCGACCAATGCACGTGTGAAATGGCGATCCGATGGTTGTGGCATGCCGGGCGGCAAATAGCACAGGGCATTCTCGGCCCACGCAAAGGGGCTGGGCTCAAGCAAGGTGGCCGGCGCATCCAAACCCAGACGGGTGCTGGCATGGGTGAAATCACCGGCGATGGAAAGGGTCGCCGAGGTGAATATCCACGCCGCACCACTCGCCTCGCGTTGAGAACGCAATGCCGCCGACACATCAATCGGCGTTTTCGACAAACGAAAACCCCGCGGAGAAAGTTCATACCAGAGCACGCTGGGCGCTTCGGTCGTCTCGACCGACGGCGTGAGCGCAAACCAATCGTCCAGCTTTTGGCGGATCACCAGGACGCGTGCATGCAATGCATCGAGCACCGTCGAGGCGCCCTCCAACGACTTCAAGCCATCGGCCAAAGCGCCCAATTCATCGCTCAATTGCTGCGCGCTCGCATCAACTTCCGGAAATGCGTGCAAGCGCTCGCGCGTACCGCGTGCCGGAAGACCTTCGAGTTTTTGCCGTAGAAGCCGGGCGCCGTTCTCCACTTGCAGCGCGACGGGCGCGACCAAGGCGGTGGCGGTACTCACGTTTTTCGCTTCAACAACGCACTCGCGTGCGCATTCGACAATTTGCCGTGCACTCAAAGCTTCACCGAAAAACAATGCGGCCAGTTCCGGGAGCTGATGCGCCTCGTCAATCACGAATGCTTCCGCGCCGGGAAGGATTTCGCCAAAGCCTTCCTGTTTCAGTGCGAGATCGGCCAACAGCAAATGGTGATTGACGACCACGATGTCTGCGGCTTGCGCGCGTTGTCTTGCCTTGACCACGAAGCAGTCCGCCCAGAACGGACAATCGGTTCCCAAGCAATTGTCCGCGGTACTCGTGACCATCGGCAAGACGGGACTGTCGTCGGGAATCCCGGCGACTTCGGCGAGGTCGCCTGCTGCGGTCCGACCGCTCCAGGAAACGATGCGTTGGAAATAATCAACTTGCTCGCGGGTGCCGAATCGGCTTTCGCCTTTGGCCAATTCCATTCGGTGGAAGCACAAGTAATTGGCGCGCCCTTTGAGCAAGGCGGTTTTTGCGGGTTTGCCCAAGGCATCGCGCACGCGCGGCAAATCGCGATGAAAAAGTTGGTCCTGCAGCGCGCGCGTGCCCGTCGAGACAATCGCTTTTTTGCCGGAGAGCAGCAGCGGAACGAGATAGGCATAGGTCTTGCCGGTCCCCGTCCCGGCTTCGGCGAGCAGTGTGCCGCGCGATTGAATTGCCTCACAGACAGCCGCCGCCATGCGTTGCTGACCTTCGCGAGCACGGAAGCCCGGCAACGCGTTTGCCAGGGCCCCACCTTCGCGAAGTGATGATTCAACCGAATCTTGCAGCGTGGTCATTGGCCGACGGGTTCGGCCGGAACGTTCTGCGGCATCGGTTGCACTTGTCGCGCGGGATCGCCGCGCGTTGGCCAACCGGTTTGACCAACGTCTTGCCCATCCGCAGGCATCATCGGCTCGGTGCCATCGGGCGGCAGTGCGTTGGGATCTTCAAACGGCGTGGGCTCGGGTGCAGGCGCACACGATTGGAACGGCGGCGCATAGCCCTTCACGAACGGGATGCGTTGTGCCCCGGGACAACCCGCCTCGGTGGCATTCGATCCCGACACCCACTGCCAATCCAAGCCTCTTTGATTCAATTGCAATGGTGCCGTCGGCAACTTCTTGAAAATCGAGGACCAAACGCGCATCGCGCCGGTCGCACCGTAGAGACCGGTCGGCTTGTTCTGGTCATTGCCGACCCAAATCACTGCGAGATGGTCGCCCGTATAGCCGGCGTACCAACTGTCACGACTGTCGTTGGATGTACCGGTTTTACCTGCCGGCGTCAGCCGCCCGAAGCCATCGCTCATCAACTGCCGCGCGGTACCGCCACTCACAACCCTTTGGAGCGCGAAGGTCACCAAACGCGCGGCGATGGCATCGCCCTCTTGCGCCGGCGCAGGTGCCTTGTCGTAGCGTTTGAGCGCCTTGCCGTTGCGATCCAAGACACCGCGCACGGAACGCAACGGTTGGATCTCACCGCCGCTGGCAAGAAATTGATAGGCCTGCGCCATGGCATACGGACTTTGGTCGGTGGCGCCGAGAAGCAACGACGGATTGGTTCCCGTGTCGATGCCGGCTAACACTTTCATCAATTCGGCGACGCGTTGCGTTTGCACCGCCATGCCCAATCGCACCGTGGCTTGGTTGTAAGACTGCGCAAGTGCATCGATCACCCGGACGCTCCCGTGACTTTGGTTGTCCGAGTTGCTCGGGTTCCAGCGTTTGCCGTTGCCGAGAATCACCGACACCGGTGAATCATCCACATAAGTTGCGAGCGACCAACGCCCCGGCTGTGCCAGTGCCAACATGTATTCAAACGGTTTGATTAGCGAACCGATCGGGCGTTTTGCATCCAAGGCGCGGTTGAAACCGGCCTCTGTGTAATTCTTGCTGCCCACGACCGCGACCACTTCACCGTTATGGACATTGGTCATGACCAGGCCCGCATCAAGTGCGGGACGACGACGGCTGCTCACGCTGGAAATCACAGCAGAAACCGAACCTTCCGCATAGGCCTGCGCACTGGGTGACATGGCCGTCATCACCGACATGCCCGCGCCTGAAAGATCGTCGTTGGAATAGTCACTGGCCAATTGCCGACGAACCAACTCGACGTAGGCTGGAAAACGGTTGCCGCCCGCGCCCTCCGGCGTCTTGGTGACACCCAATGGGGCTTTGACCGCCGCTTCATATTCCTTCTGCGTCAACACATTGTTTTGAAGCATTTTTTCCAAAACAAAATTGCGCCGTTCCAGCGCGCGCTCCGGATTCTTGCGCGGGTCGTACCAAGACGGGCCACGGACAATCGCAATCAACAAGGCAATTTGCTCGTTGCTCAGATCGCGAACGTTTCGGCCATACCAAAATTTGGACGCGGCGGCGACGCCGTGGATGGCTTGATTGCCCTGCTGGCCGAGGTAGACCTGATTGAAATAGGTTTCGAGAATTGTCCGCTTGTCGTAGCGCGCTTCAAGAATGACGGCATAGAGCATTTCCTTGAATTTGCGCGTGTAGGTCTGCTCTTTGCCGATTCCGAGCAATCCGCTTCGGGCGAGCTGCTGGGTCAGGGTGCTGGCACCCTGTTTGCGATCACCGGATTTGAGATTGATCCAAATGGCCCGCAACACGCCAGTGAGATCCACGCCGAAATGGTGGGCGAAATCCTTGTCTTCCACCGCTTGCAAGCCGGTCACCAATTTCTCAGGCAGTTCTTCCAAACGCACCAGTTCGCGTTCTTCTTGATTGCGACCGTACAACGTGCCGATACGTGCGGGATCGAGGCGCGTCACCTTCATGGCGGCTTTGTTATCGCGATCACGGAGACTGGCTACGGCGCCGTCGTTGAGGGTCACCGTGATCCGATGCGGATTGATCACACCGCCCACATCGTTGAAGCCACGGCTCGAAATCATGAATTGATTGCCCTTGCGCGCATAGCTGCCCGGCCTGTCACCGACGCCATCGTCACGATAGGAGGCCAATTCCAATTCTGATTTCAAGGTGTCGCCGGTCAGGGCGATGCCTGGTTGCAATTGCAGGGGGCGTGCATAAACGCGGGTCGGCAACTGCCATTGCAATTGGCCGAAACGCGTGCCCACTTGGTGGTTCAAGTACAGCATGTAGGGCACGAGAAAACCGAGGAAAAGCGCCAGTGCGGCCAAGGCACCCATCAGCGCCTTTCTCAACCAATACGAGAGCCCGCGCGTGTCGCCGTCATCGTAGTCTTCGTAATCGTCGAAGTCGTCATCGTGCACGTCTTCAAAATCGTCGTAATCGTCTCTTGCCACGGACAGCGGTACTCAATGCAGGATTTTCCAAGTCTATGCCAGATTGCCGCCGGAACCCTCACCCGGGAATGAATCGGCACTCGGACCCAGCCGCCCGCGCAGGCCATCCCCGATACCGCGCAACATGGCACGGGCGTTCGTTCTGCGCGGCGCCACGAACAGACTGAATCCGATGAACTTCAAGAGCAGCCTCGGCAGGTCTTGCGCAATCCATAGGCGCGGCGTGTTGCGACGGAAATACAGGTGCACACGATTTCGCATCATGTAATAGAGGCGGATCGGCGCATGTACCGCGGCATATCCGCCCGGCCGCCGCGTCAACCGGTCGCCCAGCTGATGGCGCAGCCCCGCGTCAGCGCTGCCGGCCAATCGGTAGCCCGCCGCTGTCGCACGATGTGACCACTCCATATCGACGTTGTCGATGAACAGACGGGCGTCGAAGGGGCCGATCGCATCGTAGGCCGTGATCGCGACCAGACTGCCCGACGTGATCAGAAAGTCGCAGTCCGCCCATGCGCCGGACGCCGGCCAAAGTTTCTTGTTAAAGGGAAAGCCGAAGCGGACAAAGGGTGCACGCATGCCGTTTCGGACATCGATTTGGGTCGGGCCGATGGCGGCGATCGGAGCGCCCTCGCGACTGGCCGCCTGCAGGTCCCGGATCAACCGCTGGGTCATCTCCGGTTCGGGCGCGCTGTCCTGATCCAGCAAGAGGACGTGGCTCGCCTCTGCGCGGGCGGCTTGAATGCCCGCATTCAACGCTTCCGCGATTCCGCGGTTGCCCCCAAGGGAAAGAACGTGCACATTCTCTGCGGCCAATGCGCTGACGCCCGCTCGATCGGCCTGCGTGGTCGAATTGTCGACGAGATACACGCGTGCGACTTGTGCCGCGACCTGCTTCAGATGGGCAGCGAGCGCCTCAAGGTCCGGCGCATAGGTGATGATGACGGCCGCGACGTCGGCAGGTGTGATGTATTGCATCAGTCCAGCCCCATCAAATCGACCAGTGCGGAACGGATGCCTTGACCATAGCGATGGTATCGACCCCGTGCGAGCTCGCGGGCAACGATCGGCGCGCGCACGACCAAGGGTTTGCGCCCGAGATTCCGTTGTTGAGCATGCGCCCAGCGGTCATGGATTCGCGCCCGCTGCGCAGCATCCAGCCGGTCCATCGACTGCGCCCGTTCGGCCAGCACCCGATAGCGCGCTTCCATCCGCTTCAGGAATGCCTTGCGGTAACCGGCGATACCCGCGGCCTTATGCAAGACACCACGCGCCTTGACGCCGATTTGGTTGTTTGCGTGCTGTCGGTAGTCGATCAGGACCTCATCCAGGGTGCGGACCCGACCGTCCAAGGCAGCCACCAACGCAAGCCATTCGTCGTGCGCCCACTCGGCGGGAAATGGCAGCGCTTTGTCCAGCACACGCCTGCGAAACGCCATCGCCGCACCGGTCACGACGTTGCGTTTGATCAGTACATCGAGCGCATTGCCTTGCGTCATCGCCGCCATTTCAGGCCGCGTGACTTCCAGCACTTCGAACAAGCGCCGTCCCATCGGCGCCGCGTCGGCATCGACCAAATTCGCATCGCAATGCAAAACGTCGAGCGCGGGGTCAGACTCGAAACAGGCGGTCATACGCGCGATTTTGTCGGCGTGCCAAATGTCATCTTGATCACAAGGGAACAATAGATCGGCAGGTGCGGCCAGGAATGCCTGCTCGAAATTTCGGACGTAGCCGGTGTTGCGGCCATTGACCTGTAAGTGGACACGGACGCCCAATGCCTCGAATTCCGCCGTCGCGGCGTTGAGCATGGCGGCTGTTGTGTCGGATGAAGCGTCGTCAAAAAGGACGAGGAAGTCGGGCAAACGTGTTTGCCGGCGCAGACTGTCGAGCTGCGCAAGCAGGTAGGCCTCACCGTTATAGGTACACAGAACAACCGCTGTGGACAGCGACGTGTCGTTGGTCTGTGTCGGTTGCTGGTTCATGTCAATGCGCGAGCCTGCTCTGCCGGCGAACATCTTCCACGCCGGCCACGGAAGACAGCTTGTCCAGCACCAGCGCCAGTTGCCCGTAGTCCCGCACCTGCACTTGCATTTCGACGCCAAGCCGTCCGGAACGACCCAGCGTACGCGAGTTGATCGCGCCTACGTCCACGCCCAGTTGCGACATCAAGTTGACGATATCGCGCACCAGCCATTTCCTGTCTTCGGCTTCGACCGTGATCGCGACGGCTTGCTTCGGCATCGCGTCGCCCCAGGCTACGGGCACGACGCGTTCCGGCTCGCGCATGGACAATCGTTCGAACTCAACGCAGTCCGCACGATGAATTCTCAAGCCTTGCATTTTCGTGAAGTAACCCACGACTTGCTCACCTGCCACCGGCTGGCAGCATTGTGCGATCGACGTCAGCACATTGTCGATGCCGCCGACGCGAATGCCTTGCGCCGAGTTCGGTTGGCGTGACGGCAGCTCGGCGAACTTCGGTAACGACGGTTCGGTTTCCGCCGACGGCGGTTCGGCGGCCCTAGCCAACGCCCTGAGAATGGCGGACTGGCTCGCTTCACCCAGGGCCACACGTTCGAACAATTCGTTCAAGTCGACAACGTTGAATTCCGGCAACAGCGCGCTGAGATCGGCATGGTTGAATCCGGAACGCTTCAATGCACGATCAACGATGTCTCGGCCCTCATTGACGTTTCGTTCGCGATCAAGCTTGCGGAACCACGTGCGGACTTTTTCGCGGGAACGGCCGTTCGCCAGGAACCGGTTGCCCGGCATCAACCAATCACGGCGCGGCGCGATCTCTTTACCGGTCATGATCTCGACGCGTTGGCCGGTGGCGAGCGCGGTATCCAGCGGCACGATCCGACCATCCACCTTGGCGCCGATGCAGCGATGCCCCACATCGGTGTGCACCCGGTAGGCGAAGTCCAAAGGCGTGGCGCCATGCGGTAAATCGAGCACCGCGCCTTTCGGCGTCAAAACATAGACCCGATCCTCGACCAGCTCCGATGCCAATGCACCGCCGAAACCTTGGTCGGGTTCGTCCTCGCCGCGTTCGAGCAACTGCCGCATCCACGCGACCTTGCGCTCCAATGTCGGATCGCCCGGCCCCCCTTCCTTGTAGCGCCAGTGCGCGGCAATACCGAGTTCCGCTGCCGCGTGCATGTCCCGTGTGCGTATTTGCACTTCGACGATCCTGCCCTCAGGACCGATGATCGCCGTGTGTAGGGATTGGTAATCGTTGTTCTTCGGCCGTGCGATGTAATCATCGAAAGCGCCGGGCACCGGCGTCCAGGTCGCGTGCACCAGGCCGAGTACGGCATAGCAATCGCTCACGCTGTTGACTAACACGCGCACTGCGCTCAAATCCTGCAGGGCTTCCAAGGCCACATTCTTGCGGTGCATCTTTTTCCAGATGCTGTAGAGATGTTTCGGACGTCCGCTGATCTCCGCATCGAATCCGTGCGTTCGCAATGCCTCTTGAAGTGAGGTCTTGACCAGCTCGATATGGGCCTGGCGCGCGCGGCGCGTGCCGTCCATGGATTTGGCCAGACGGCGGTAGGCCTCCGGCTCCAGCACGCGGAAGGCCAGGTCTTCGAGTTCCCATTTGAGTTGCCAGATGCCCAAACGGTTGGCCAGAGGCGCGTGGATTGCGCGCGTCAGGTGTGCGAGATCTTCTTGGCTTTCGTCGTCGGCGGCAATGGCCAATCGCAACGACGCCAATTGCTTGGCGAGGATCACCGGCACCACGCGCAGGTCATCCAGCATCGCGAGCAACAGCCGACGCAAGGGCTCGGGATCAAGCGCGTCGGAACGTGCCGCGTGGATTTCACGAATGCGTGCGTCCGCATCGAGGCCGTCAACCAACGTACGCCAGCTTTCCGGCAGGCCATCGCGTGGCACGCCGGCGGCATGCACAATCGCAGCGGCAATCACGTCGTCGGAGGCGTTCATGGATCCGAGCAATGCCACCACGATTTCCAAGCGTGGCAGCGCATCGGCCAATGCGGTCGCGGAATCCGCAAGTTGACCCATGAGCTGGGCACGTGTGCTCGCCGCCAGTGAAGGCGCGAGGGTATCCAGTGCGTGGCTCAAGTGATCCGACATGGCTTCATCTTGTCATGCGCAGTCGTTCAAGTCGCGTATGCAGTCGTTTGACTGACGTCCCTGAAGCGAATCCGAGTTCCTGTGCAAAGGTTGCCACGCGCAATTCTTCAAGCGCATGGCGAAACTCGACCCAATCTTGGGTGTCACGCTGGCCGGGCGACAGAGCGTCCAGCGCATCAACGAACGGCTTCAACTCGAGCATGCGCAGCTGATCTTTGGCCGGGTCACGCTGCGCGCGTTCGGCACGGAACTTCAATGCACGCAGGTAGCGCGGGTAGTGAGACAACACGGTCGCGTCCATATCGCGCAAGAACCCCGGAAATGCAAGGGACGCCAGGTGCGCCTGCATATCGGCAAGGTTTCCCGCGGCCCAACCCATCAAACGACTTTCAAGGCTTGCCCGCACCTCGGCGACCAGATCGAGAATGCTTTCCACCTGCTGCAGGCGTCGCATCGCTTCGGCAAACAGACCCTTGCCCATCTCCCCCAGGAGCGTGTCGAAGGCCGCCGCATCACGGATGTTCTGAAGCGCATTCGGGGTGAGCGCCATCGCCGCACCCGCCACCAGATCTTCGCGCAGGCGATCGCTGTCTTTCAGACCGGCGCGCCGCGGCGCCGCCGATTCGATCGCCGCGTACAACAGACCGGTTTTCGCGGGTATCGGCAATTGTTTTCGCGCCTGCTTGGCCTTGTCCTCCAACCCGATCAGCAACAATCGCCTGACGCCTTGCGCATGCGCCGCGTCCGCTTCCGCCCGGGCCGGGAAGACGCGCATCGACACAGACTCACCCGCGTCCACCAGCGCCGGAAAGACCGGCATGCCGCCTTCGCCCTTCACCGTTGCCGGAATCGGCTGGGCCGGGAAGGCGCGCAAACCATCGGCGACAAGATCGCGTGCAGCGCGACTTGCAAATGCATCATGCGCCTGCTGACCAAAGCGCTGACGCAGCACGTCCAAGTCACGGGACTGTGCCAATACCTGTTTGCCTTCGGAATCCTGCAATTGCAGGTTGATGCGCAAGTGGGCGTCGAGCGCATCCGGATCGAAGTCGCCGGCAGAGATTTCGACGCCGGTGAGCTTCTTCAGAAAGCGGGCCAAGGCGTGGGTGAAATCGTCGGCCTCGGCCGTCGCATGTGCTTCTTTGAAGGCTTTGGCGAAATCCGGCGCGGGCACAAAATTGCGGCGAAGGGTCTTCGGCAGCGTCTTGATGAGCGCAGTGGCCTTGTCGAGCACGAAACCGGGTGCCATCCAACTCAGACTTGCCGCATCCAGCGCATTCAAGAGGTGCAAAGGCACCACAACGGTCATGCCATCATCCGCGGCGCCCGGCTCAAACCGATAGCGCACCGCCAAACGAAGATCTTGGTGCGCCAAATAGGGCGGAAAAAGAAGCGCATCGCTTTCATCAGCCACCAGGACGTCTTCGCGTGACCAAACCAACGCCTCTTGTGCCGAACGATCCAGACCTTTGAACCAAGCATCGAGTGCCTGCGCGTTGTGCACATCGGCAGGAAGACGGTCCAAATACCATTGGGCTTGCCAATCTTCGTCGACTACGAGCCCGACCCGACGCTGCTTGGCCTCTTCTTCCTGCGCCGCGGCGATCACTTTCAGATTGCGCGCCAGGAACGCACTGCGCGTATTGACCTCGCCGGTGACCAATCCATCGCGCGCGAAAATCGCACGAGCTTCTTGCGGGTAAAGCGCGCCATAGTGCACCGGTCTTTTTGGCGCCAGCACCAAGCCGAACAAACTGATTTGCTCGCTGCCCAAGACCCGTCCCTGCGAGCGCGACCACCGTGGGTCGTGATGGCGGCGGTTGAGCAAATGCGGCAACTCCGCGATGGCCCAGTCGGGCTCGATCGCCGCGTTGGTCATGGCCCAAAGCCGCTCGGTATCGAGCAAGGTCGCACTCAACACCCAAGCCGGCGGCTTCTTAGCCAACGCGGAACCCGGGAACAATCGGAACTTCCGTCCGCGCACACCGTCGTAAACGCCTTGATCGCCCAAATGACCGATGTTCGTGGGCAAGCCCGCAATCAGGGCGCGATGCAGCGGAGCGTAATCCGCAGGTTCGCTGTTCGACGACCAACCCGAGTCTTCGCAAATCAATTTGAGTTGACGATGCAGTTCGCGCCATTCGCGCAATCGCAGAAAACCCAAGAAGTTTCGCTCTGCCCATTTGCGCAATCCGGATTGTGTCATCTCCTCGTGCGCGGCTCGGAAGGCATCCCACAATTTCAAGATGCCGACGAATTCCGATTTGGTGTCGGTGAACTGCGCGTGCGCCGTGTCCGCGGCTTGCCGCTGGTCGGCCGGCCGCTCCCGCGGGTCTTGGATGCCGATGAAACTTGTGATCACCAACATTTCAGTCAAGCAGCCATGTTTGTTCGCTGCCACCAACATGCGTGAGAGCTTGACGTCAATCGGCAACCTGGCCATTTGCTTGCCGATGGCCGACAAATGACGCTCGCCCGACAGCGCACCGAGTTCGGCCAATTGCTGCCAACCGTCGGCGATGGCACGCGTATCCGGCGGTTCGAGGAAAGGAAACGTATCGATCGCACCGAGGCCGATCGACAACATCCGCAGGATGATGCCGGCCAAAGCCGAACGCCGGATTTCGGGGTCGGTGAAGGCGTCGCGCGACAGAAAGTCCGCTTCCGAATACAAACGAATGCAAACGCCGGAGGCGACACGACCGCATCGCCCTTTGCGTTGCTCGGCACTGGCTTGCGAGATCGGCTCGATGTGCAGCCGGTCGAGCTTCAGGCGCGGGCTGTAGCGTTTGACGCGTGCATAACCGGGATCCACCACGTATCGAATTCGCGGCACGGTCAATGAGGTTTCGGCGACATTGGTGGCCAAAACGATGCGTCGCTGCGGACCCGGGTGGAACACCTTGTCTTGATCGCGTCCACTCAAGCGCGCGTACAACGGGACGACTTCGGTACTGCGGTACTTGCGCCGTTCCAAAGCCAGGTGGGCTTCACGGATCTCGCGTTCACCCGGCAGGAAGATTAGGGTGTCGCCCATCGGGTCTTCGCGGGTGATCTCATCGCAGGCGGCCACGATGGCATCGAGCACGCTGCGCTCACCCCCCTCTTCGCCTTCACCCTCCAGCGGCCGGTAGCGCACTTCCACCGGATAGGTTCGTCCTTCGACTTCGACCACCGGTGCGTCATTGAAATGTTTGGCAAAACGCGAGGTGTCGATGGTGGCCGACGTGACGATCACCTTCAGATCAGGCCGCTTGGGCAGCAACTGCTTGAGATAGCCCAAGAGGAAATCGATATTGAGACTGCGTTCATGCGCTTCGTCAATGATCAGCGTGTCGTACTTCGACAACCAGCGGTCGCTGTGAATCTCTGCCAACAAGATTCCATCGGTCATGAATTTGATCGCGGTGTTTTCACCGACGGCGTCAGTGAAGCGCACTTGATACCCGACGGCGCCCCCCATGGGGACACCCAATTCTTCCGCCACCCGGCGCGGAACCGAACGCGCTGCGATTCGTCGCGGCTGCGTGCAGCCGATCATGCCGGCGGCGCCGCGACCTGCCATCAAACACAACTTCGGCAATTGCGTGGTTTTTCCGGATCCGGTTTCACCGGCGAGCACCACCACTTGATGCGCGCGAATCAATCGAACAATGTCCTCGGCGAGCTCCGCAATCGGCAAATCGGGCTGCACCGAGGCTGCCGGCAGTTGTGATTGGCGAAGTGCGCGCGTGTGCGAAGACGCCGCCAATTTGACGATGAAATCCTGTTTCTTGGACGCGTCATCGGGCGCCTTCCGCCAAGCGTTCAATAGTCCGATCAATTTGCCGCGGTCGCGCGTCATTGCGCGATCGATCGCCGCACCTGCATTTTTCAGGGTCGTTTCATCGCGTGGTTTTGCGGGTGCCTGATCGGTCACGTCACCGTGCGTCCGTTAGAACCGTTACTCGTGCGCACGCGACAGGGCACGCTCCAGTACGGCAGCGCGGGCAAACACACCGTTGCGTACCTGTTGAAGAATGCGTGACTGCGCGCCATCCGCAACCGCGTCTTCAATCTCCACCCCGCGATTCATCGGTCCGGGGTGCATGACGATGGCATCTGCCTTCGCACCCGTCATCCGCGCCTGCGTTATTCCGAATGCGGCGTGATAGCCCTCGAGGGAGTCGATCAAGCCGGCTTCCATCCGCTCTCTTTGCAGGCGCAGGGTCATCACCACATCGACGCCCGACAAAGCCTCGTCGAGACGATCAACGAAAGTCGCCCGCGGCATTTCAGCGGGATCCGGTAGCAAGGCCTGCGGCCCGCAGATCCGGATGTCCTCGACGCCCAATAGGCTGAGTGCCTGGTAGTCACTTCGCGCCACGCGGGAGTGTTTGACGTCGCCGACAATCGCGACGCGCAATCGCGAGAAATCATCCCCTTTGCTTTGCTGCAATGTGAGCATGTCGAGCAGGGCTTGAGTCGGATGATTGCTGCGTCCGTCACCCGCATTGACAAAACGCGTCGTCGGCATGGCACCGGCAGCAAGCGCATCGACCGTGCCATCCTCTTTGTGGCGGACGACGAACACGTCCACGCCCATCGCTTCGATATTGCGCATCGTATCGAGCGCTGTTTCGCCTTTGCTTGTCGAGGAGGTCGCAACGTCAAACGACAACAGATCGACGGCCAATCTTTGTGCGGCGCGTTGAAAGCTCAACTTCGTGCGCGTCGACGGTTCAAAAAACAGGGTGCAGACGCAAGCATGGCGTGGCAAAGCCATAGCCTCCGCGCCATCGACGAAAGCCTGCCCGCGCGTGATCAATGCGCGCAATTCGGCCTCGGTCAGCGCATCGATGCTGATCAGGTTTGCGTTGTGGCCCATCTTTTCTCCCCTCTTATTCGACTTCCACCGCATCTTCGGGTGCGGCGATCCAACGTTCGACAATGATGGCTGCGGCCATCGCATCCAGGGCATGTGCGTCGCGGCGTTTTGAGCGTCCTTCGGCCCGACGTTGTGCGAATCCCTGTGCCGCTTCGATCGAGCTGCTGCGCTCGTCCATCATGACCACCGGCAATTTGTAGGTTTGCTTCAGCATTCGTGCGAACGCACGTGCGAAAACGCGAATCGGCTGGTCCTCACCGGACAAAGTCTGCGGGTCGCCCACGACGCAACCGGCAGGCCGCCATTCGCGCATGATTTTTTCCAACTGCTTTGCGTCGGCGACGCCGTCATGCACGTCGATAACCGCAACGGGCCTTGCACCGCCGCCCAACGCACTGCCGATGGCCACACCAATCCGACGGCGTCCCACGTCGAACCCGAGAACGCTCCCGTCGCTGATCATGCCCGGCCGCTATAGCCGGTCATCTGGATCGGGTCGAAACCCAAACGCCCGGTTGCGGTCCGCCAGCGATCTTCAATCGGCACTTCAAAAAGCAGCTGCTTGTCGGCATTCACGACAATCCAACTGTTGTCCGCCAATTCCTGTTCCAACTGCCCCGGCGCCCAAGAGGCATAGCCCAAGGCAATCAGCGATTGTTCGGGGCCGGTGCCGTTTGCGATGGATTCGAGGATGTCACGCGAGGTCGTCAAAGCCAAGCCGTTGCCGAGCGCGACGCTGGACTCCCAAGCCGCTTCACCAGCATGCAGAACGAAGCCGCGCTCAATATGCACCGGACCGCCTTGCAGGACGTGATGCATCCGCAAAGTTTCGTTCTCGGTACGCACTTCAATCTGCTGCAACAGCTCGCCCATCAACATGTCCGAGGGGCGATTCACGACCAATGCCATGGCGCCGTTCGAGTCGTGCTGACAGACCAGGGCCACGGATTGCGAAAATGCTGGATCGTCCAAGCTCGGTACGGCGACGAGCAATTGGTTGGCAAGGGAGGCGGTATTCGACATGGGGTCATTTTACCGCGCCCCGACCCAGCGCGAGGTTAACGGCTCTCGGACACCTCGACGCCGTCCATGCCCTGCGCCAGCGAATGCGGATCGCCACCCTGCGCCAGCTTGATGCGCAAGCGGACTTCGTTGGTCGAATCGGCAAAACGCAATGCGTCGTCGTAGGAAATATGGCCTTCCTGATACATCTCGAACAGGCTTTGGTCGAACGTCCGCATCCCCAGTTGCGTGGAGTCCTTCATGACTTCCTTCAACTTGTGGATTTCACCGTCGCGGATGTAATCCTGCACCAGCGGCGTTCCTAGCAGAACTTCGATGGCCACCCGGCGACCCTTGCCGTCGATGGTGGGAACCAATTGCTGCGCCACCACGCCTTTCAGGTTGAGCGACAAATCCATCAGCAATTGCTGACGACGGTCTTCCGGGAAGAAGTTGATGATGCGGTCCATCGCCTGGTTGGCGTTGTTCGCATGCAAGGTGCACAACACCAAGTGACCGGTTTCGGCGAATGCGATCGCGTGATCCATGGTTTCACGGGTCCGCACTTCGCCGACCAGGATTACGTCGGGTGCTTGCCGCAAGGTGTTCTTAAGTGCCGATTCCCAGCTGTCGGTGTCAATGCCGACTTCCCGCTGCGTCACCATGCAGCCTTCATGACGGTGCACGAACTCGATCGGGTCTTCGATGGTAATGATGTGGCCGCTCGAATTCTTATTGCGGTAGCCCACGAGTGCGGCAAGTGACGTCGACTTACCGGAACCGGTTGCGCCGACGAACATCACGATGCCGCGTTTGGTCATGGCCAGACTTTGCATCACCGGCGGCAGATTCAATTCTTCGATAGTCGGAATCTTGCTTTCGATACGACGCAAAACCATGCCGACCTGATTGCGCTGGTAAAACGCCGAGACCCGGAATCGACCGGTACCGGCCAAGCCGATGGCGAAGTTGCACTCCTTGGTGCGCTCGAACTCTTCGCGCTGTGCCGGCGACATGATGCTGAGCACGATGTCGCGCGATTCTTGCGGCGTCAACGGCGTTTCGATGATCGGCGTCATCTTGCCGTGGACTTTGTAGGACGGCGGCATACCGGCCGTGATGAAAAGATCCGAGGCGCGTTGCTGCGCCATGATCTTCAGAAAGCCGGTGAAATCGGTAGGGGTGGTCATGTTCTTTCTCCGTGCGCGGGGGCGACTCAGTCGAACAGGCGCTTGTCTTTGGCGTATTCGCGCGCTTGCTGTTTGATGACCAGATTACGTGCCACCAAGTCTTGCAAGCATTGATCGAGCGTTTGCATGCCGTATTGCTGTCCGGTCTGGATGGACGAATACATTTGCGCGACCTTGTCTTCGCGAATCAGGTTGCGAATGGCAGGGGTGCCGACCATGATTTCGTGCGCGGCGATGCGTCCGCCGCCGACCTTCTTCAACAGGCTTTGTGAAATCACGGCGCGCAGAGATTCCGACAACATTGATCGCACCATCGGCTTTTCGCCGGCCGGGAACACGTCGATGATCCGGTCGATGGTCTTGGCCGCGCTTGAGGTGTGCAGGGTACCGAGCACCAAGTGCCCGGTTTCCGCGGCGGTCAACGCCAGACGAATGGTTTCGAGATCGCGCAATTCACCGACGAGGATGTAGTCGGGATCTTCACGCAATGCCGAGCGCAGTGCCTCGTTGAATCCGTGTGTGTCGCGATGGACTTCGCGCTGATTGATCAGACACTTTTGCGATTGGTGCACGAATTCAATCGGGTCTTCGACCGAGAGAATGTGACCGTACTCGTTGCGATTGATGTAATCGAGCATGGCCGCCAAGGTGGTGGATTTGCCCGAGCCGGTGGGACCGGTCACCAGAATCAAACCCTGCGGCTGTTGCACGAGCTCGCGGAACACCGGCGGACAGCCCAGCTCTTCCAAGCTCAACACAACGGAAGGAATGGTCCGGAACACCGCGCCGGAGCCGCGATTTTGGGTGAACGCATTCACACGGAAACGCGCAAGGCCCGGAATTTCAAACGAGAAATCAGTTTCGAGAAATTCTTCGTAATCGCGACGCTGCTTGTCCGACATGATGTCGTAAATCAGGGCGTGCACTTCTTTGTGTTCGAGCGGCGCGATATTGATGCGACGCACGTCCCCGTCCACCCGGATCATCGGCGGCAGGCCGGCCGAAAGGTGCAAGTCGGACGCCTTGTGCTTGACCGAAAAGGCCAGGAGTTCAGCGATATCCATGTCGTACTCTCCCCGAGTATTGAATGGGACGGACGCGAACGCCGACCCTG
Organism: Lysobacter soyae; assembly: GCF_019551435.1. Lineage (NCBI taxonomy): Bacteria > Pseudomonadati > Pseudomonadota > Gammaproteobacteria > Lysobacterales > Lysobacteraceae > Lysobacter > Lysobacter soyae. The sequence continues at coordinate 612,872 of NZ_CP080544.1, read as the reverse complement.
TTTAGGGCATCCTAACGCGAAAAGGATGCGATTCCATGTCCCCTTGGTTGATTAGATGCCTTCCGAAGCACTGAGTAAAGTCCTGAATGAATTGCGTATTGCAGCGCAACACGCCGGGGTGCCCGAACCGAGACTGCTTGCCGTCGGCAAGACACGCCCTGCGTCGGATCTCGCCGCCTTGGCGGCCGACGGCCAAACCGCGTTCGGCGAGAATTACGTGCAGGAAGCTTTGGCGAAGCAGGCCGCACTGACGTCGCTGCCACTGGAGTGGCATTTGATCGGCCACCTGCAGTCGAACAAAGCGCGAGAAGCGGCCAGACACTTTGCCTGGGTACAAACCGTCGATCGACTCAAGCTGGTAGAAGCGCTCGCCAAACACCGACCGCCCGAGATGCCGCCGCTGAATTTATTGATTCAAGTGAACATCGATGACGAAACCACCAAACATGGCTGCCAGCCGTCTGAGATCCCCGAGATCGCCGAACGTATCGGCCACTTTCAAAACCTCAAGCTGCGCGGCCTGATGGCCATTCCGGCGCCCGCCCCCGACACTGAAACGCGTGCGCGCGCCTTTGACGCGATGCGAGCCCTCTTCTTGGATTTGCAAAACGCGTATGCGGGCGTTGATACCCTTTCCATGGGCATGAGCGACGACGCCGAACTCGCGATTGCCCATGGCTCGACCATGGTACGCGTCGGACGGGCGCTGTTCGGCGAACGCGCTTCCCAATGAACAAAGGACCTTCTTACATGACAGAACTCCCGGCAGCACCTGATGTCACTTTCATCGGCGGCGGCAACATGGCGCGCAGCTTGATCGGCGGACTGCTGGCCGGCGGCGCGTCTGCCGCGCGCATCCACGTGGCAGAACCGGTCGAAGCCCTTCGCACCGCACTCGCCAAGGATTTCAACGTCGACCTCCATGCCGACGCCATGTCTGCTGCCGCGTGCGGCCGCGTCTGGGTGATGGCCGTGAAGCCGCAAGTAATGAAAATCGTGTGTGAATCCTTGTCGACGTTGGCCATTGCCCAGCGGCCGCTGGTGATCTCCATTGCCGCCGGCATCACCACGAACCAGATTGCCCGCTGGCTGGGCGCGCGCACGGCGATTGTGCGCAGCATGCCGAATACACCGGCGCTGTTGGGCGCAGGCATCACCGGACTGTACGCAACGCCGGAAACCTCGGCCGAAGACCGATCCGTGGCCGACCGCCTGCTGCGCGCAGCGGGCACCACGGTATGGGTCGAAGAAGAATCGTTGATGGACGCGGTGACTGCGGTATCCGGCAGTGGGCCGGCGTATGTCTTCCTGCTGGCACAGAGTTTGATGGAAGCCGGCGTAAAGGAGGGATTGGATCCCACGCAAGCCGAAGCACTCGCCAATCAGACGCTTCTGGGTGCCGCGCGGATGCTGACGGAAAGCGGCGAAACGGCCGAAGTCCTGCGTCAACGTGTCACCTCGCCCAACGGCACCACACAAGCCGCCATCGAATCCTTCCAAGCCGATCAATTCGAAGCCATCGTCGCGCGCGCGGTGCACGCCGCACGTGTTCGCGGCGCCGAATTGTCGGCCGCCAATGAGTGAGCGCCTCATGAAAAAACCTGCAGCCTTGCTACTTATCCCCGCCCTCCTCGCCTTCGGCGCCTGCCAAGGAGACACCACACCCGCGCCCGTGGCGGCAACCACTGCGCAGGCGTCGCAACAAACCGCGACTGCCAACGTCAATGGGAAGACTTACATTTTGTCGGCAACGCCCACCAGGTCATTGCAGCCCGGCGTCGCGCGTCAGTACGACATCGAGCGCCGTGATGACACCACGATGATTTTGGTCAGTGTCACCGACACCAACGGCGATGCGACCGCGCTGGACGCCGCGAAAATCACCGTATCGGCCGGTGTCGTTCCCGATGCGCCGACCGAGATTTCGTTGAAGCCCATCCAAGTGGAGGGGTTCACCAATCTCGTCGGCGTCATCACGGCAAAACCGCCGGCCAAATTGCAACTCCGGATGGAGATTCAATCCGGCGGCTCGAGAACCACGCAGTCATTTACGCAGGACGTCTTACCGCGCTGATTGTTTGGCCACCCAAGCGGCGATGATGCGCTCGATATCGGCCAATCCGTCGGTGAGCGCAGCGGGTCCGGGCTGCAGGATTCGCGGTGATTTGATCTCATGCAGCTCGCCGTTCAACACGGCTGGCACCTGATCCCAACCGGGTCGCGCTGCGACTTGATCGGGTCGGAATTTTTTCCCGCACCAAGAGCCGATGACAATGTCCGGCGCCCGACGCGCCGCTTCGCAACCGTCCGCAAGAATGCGCTGGCGCGCCAGGGATTCGGTCGCCAATTCCGGAAACACATCGACGCCACCGGCCAACTCGACCAGTTCCGAGACCCATTGAATGCCGCTGATTTGCGGGACATCCCACTCTTCAATGTAGACACGCGGGCGTTGCGGATAGGCACGCGCACGTTCAGCCACCGCCGTAACACCGGCTTCCAGTTGCGCGGCGTAACGGTCTGCGCGCGAGGCTTCGCCCACCAAGGCGCCCAAACGCCGGATGTAATCAAGAATGCCGGCCACACTGCGGTGATTGGCGATCCAAACTTCGACGCCGCGGCGCGTCAATTCGGCGGCGATATCCGCCTGAATATCTGAAAACCCGATCGCCATGTCCGGACGCAAGGCCACAATCGCGTCGATCTTCGCGCTGGTGAACGCACTGACCTTGGGCTTCTCTTTGCGCGCCCGTGGCGGACGCACCGTGAAGCCGCTGATACCGACAATGCGATCCTCTTGGCCGAGGGCGTACAGGGTTTCCGTCGGCTCCTCGGTAAGGCAGACGATGCGCTTGGGACCGATCACGGATAAAGCCGGTGCTTTTCCCAAACGCCTGCACGATTGAGATCGAAGACCACGCGATCATGCAGTCGGAACTCGGCGCCGTACCAAAATTCGAAATGCACCGGCCGCACACGAAAACCGGTCCAGCGTTCGGGGCGCGGCACTTCACGGCCTTCAAACTCGTGCTCGACCTTGGCGTAGCGCGACTCGAACGCCTCACGATCCGGCAATCGCTCACTTTGCAACGACGCCCAGGCACCGAGTTGGCTGCCGCGCGCACGCGAAGCGAAATAAGCATCGGCCTCGGCATCCGCAACGACTTCGACTTGCCCTTCGATCCGGACTTGCACGGCATTGCGCACGCGCGGCCAATAAAACAACAGCGAGGCATGCGGGTTGGCTTGCAGCTCCCTGCCCTTTCGTCCATCCAAATGGGTGTAAAACACAAACCCGCGGGCGTCGTGGGCTTTCAACAACACCATGCGGGCCGACGGATGCCCGTTCAAACCCGTGGTGGCCACGACCATGGCGGTGGGGTCCGGCTCGCCTGCGGCAGTCGCTTCCGCAAACAACCCCTCGAAGGTCTCCAGCGCTTCATTCAATAATGCGTCCATGCCTTCATTGTGGCCTGTGGCCGGATTTTTCGCATCCGGCGGTGCATTGCTAGAATCCGCGGATGCCGTCTGCAGATGACATCTTCTTGATCGGACCGATGGGCAGCGGAAAATCCTCCGTCGCCCGCGCCTTGGCGCGTTTGATGGAAAAGGAGGCGGTCGATCTCGATGAGACCATCGAATCCCATGCCGGCATGACCATCGCAGACATCTTCGAAGGGGAAGGCGAAGCCGGTTTTCGCCATCGTGAACATGCGGCGCTTGAAGCGGTGTGTGGACGGGGCCGCATCATCGCCACCGGTGGCGGCGTGATCCTTGATCCGCAAAATCGGGCCTTGCTTGCCAGCAACGGGTTTTGCATTTGGTTGGATGCGCCCGTTGCGGTCTTGGTTGCCCGACTCGAATCGGAACACGCGCATCGACCGCTGCTTGCAGATGCCGACATGACGAAGCGTCTGACGGCACTCGACGAAGTGCGAAGGCCGCTCTATGCCGCGCAGGCCAATCTTCATATGGACACCAGCGCCATGGACGCCGAAGGTGTGGCCAAAGAAATCGTCGCTGCTTTGGCGGTACTGCAATGACCGCGACACATCGCATTCGCGTCGGCGGCGTTCATGCCTACGACATCGTGATCGCGCCCGGCGCGCACGCGCAATTGTCCGATGCACAGTGGCCGATCAAGGCAAAACAGCTCTTGCTGGTGAGCGATACCAATGTGGCGCCGATCTATGCCGCCACGGTGCAAGCGCAATTGCAATCTGCCGGCTACGAGGTTTCGCTTCATGTAATCGAAGCGGGCGAGCAATCGAAAAATCTGGCGAGCTTCGAGTCGGTGATTCAGTCACTGGCAGCGATGGGCGCGCGCCGCGACGCTTGTATTGTTGCCTTGGGCGGCGGTGTGGTGGGTGATCTCGCCGGTTTCGCCGCCGCGTGCTGGATGCGCGGCATCCACTTCGTTCAACTGCCGACAAGCCTGTTGGCAATGGTGGATTCCTCCGTGGGCGGCAAGACCGGCATCGACATCCCGGCCGGCAAGAATCTTTTGGGTGCCTTTCATTTTCCCCGCGCCGTGGTGATCGACCCGGAAGTTTTGACCACGCTGCCGCTGCGCGAACGTGCGGCCGGTTTTGCCGAAGTGATCAAATACGGCGCGTTGGGCGATGCCGGCTTTTTCACCTGGCTCGAAAGTCAGGCAAGCGCACTGTGCGCGTTGGAACCGATCGCGACCGCCCGCGCAATCGCCGCGTGCTGTCAAATGAAAGCGGATATTGTCGAAGCGGATCCCTTCGAGCGCGGCAAGCGAGCGCTGCTCAATTTCGGGCATACGTTCGGCCACGCCATCGAAGCCGCTCAGGCGTTCGGCGGGCTCAACCACGGCGAAGCGGTCGCCATCGGCATGTGCTGTGCCGCCAAATTGTCCGAATCACTTTTCGGCGCACCGGTGCAAGACCGGCAGCGTCTGGAGCGACTACTCGCGCAGTTCGCCTTGCCCACCCGTATACCGGCAGAACTGGACCCGGCGAAATTGCTCGCGCACATGCGTTTGGACAAGAAAGCGGACCGCAACGGGCTACGTTTCATTGTCTGGGACGGCATCGGGCAAGCACGCATCGCCGAGGGCATTGCAGACGCCGATGTCCTCGAGGCCATGAAGGCGGACTGAGAGACGAAACCCCGCGCGGGCTTTACAATGCCCGCATGCGCCTGCTCCTCCAACAACGCCCGCAAGGTCATGAAGCGCCGCGCTTCGTGCAATTGCAGCTGCAGTCCGACTTGTTCGGGCAATGGGAGCTTGTGCGCGAAACCGGGCAACAAGGCGCGCGAAGCACCTTGCGCCGCGATCAATTCAACGACCACGCATCGGCCTTGCAGGCTCTGGAAAAGGCCCGCGACCAACATCTGAAAAAAGGCTTTCAGTTGATGTTTGCCCAAGGCGTGGACGCACCGCGCTAAGGCGCAGGACACTCATGAACGCACCTTTGAAAAACGATCGCTTCCTGCGCGCACTGCGCCGCGAACCCGTGGACACCACCCCCGTTTGGCTGATGCGCCAAGCCGGTCGCTATTTGCCGGAGTACCGCGCCACGCGCAAGTCGGCCGGCAGTTTTCTGGCGATGGCTATGAATCCGGAGATCGCCTGCGAAGTGACATTGCAGCCGCTGCGTCGTTTTGATCTGGATGCCGCCATTTTGTTTTCCGACATCCTGACCGTTCCCAACGCCATGGGGCTCGGTTTGTACTTCGTTGAAGGCGAGGGTCCGAAGTTCGAACGACCGGTTCGCACCGAGGCCGATGTCAACGCCTTGCAAGTGCCGGACATGGAAACCTCGCTCGGCTATGTGACCGATGCCGTCAGTCTGATTCGCCGTGAGCTCAACGGCAGCGTGCCGCTGATCGGTTTCTCGGGCAGCCCGTGGACGTTGGCCTGCTACATGATCGAAGGCGGTGGCAGCAAAGATTTCGCGAAGATCAAAGCAATGGCACTGAATGCCCCGGCATTGCTGCACAAGTTGTTGGACGTGACGACCGATGCGGTCATTGCCTATCTCGCGGCGCAAAAGGCCGCCGGCGCGCAAGCGCTGCAAGTCTTCGACACCTGGGGTGGCGTGCTGTCGCCGGCCATGTATCGCGAGTTCTCACTGAAGTATCTGCAACGCATCGGCAAGGAATTGGCGAGAGGCGAAGGCGCGGAACGCACACCGTTGATCTTGTTCGGCAAGGGCACCGGGCAACATTTGTCCGAACTTGCCGGTACCGGCGCGGACGCCTTGGGCGTCGATTGGACGATCACGCTGGAGGATGCCGCTTGGCGCACACGCAACGCCGTGGCACTGCAAGGCAATCTCGATCCCACGACGCTCTATGGCGAGCCGGAGGCCATCCGTCGCGAGGTTCGCAACGCCATGGACAGTTACGCATCCGGCAACGGCAACTCGCGCGAAGGGCATGTTTTCAACCTGGGCCACGGGATGTCGCCGGACATGAATCCCGATCATGTCGCGGTGCTGGTGGATGAAGTCCACCGCTACGGTGCAACGCGCACGCTCGCGGCGTAACCGCTGCCTGCCTGCGCGACTTGATGGCGCATTTCTTCGTCGATCGCCGCGAGTAAATCCGCGGTGCGAATGGGTTTACGCAAGAAGCGGTTGAATCCGGCATCGCGGCTACTGGTTTCCGCATCCGCATCCGTGCGCGCACTCACTGCCAGAATCGGGCCGGCAAATCCGCTGACCCGCAGTTGACGCGCCAAGTCGAAGCCGTCGATGGCCGGCAGATCCAAATCCAAAATGGCCAAATCGAATCGGCGTGCAGAGAGTTCCACCAACGCAGCAAGCCCGTGCACCGCATGTGCGACGTGGTGGCCGGCCTGAGTCAACATCCCGGACAAGACTTCAGCAACGGTCTCGTCATCTTCGACCAACAATATCCGGTGTCCCGCCTGCGTCGAACCGGGATGTACAGGCAACGCCGATGCCACAGGAATATCCACGGTGCGCAAGGGAATATGTACGGAGAAAGTGCTGCCGCTGCCCGGCACGCTGCTCACGGTCAGTCGACCACCCATACCGATGACCAATTCCGAGGAAATCGCGAGTCCCAGTCCGCTGCCACCATGTCGATGCGCGGTCAATGCGCCATCGGCCTGCTCGAAACGTTCGAATACGCGTTTGCATTGCTCCGCATCCATCCCGGGACCGGTGTCCCTGACCCGAAACACGTGGATGCCATTCGCTTCAATCGCATGGGAAAGATTGACGACGCCGGAGGCGGTGAACTTGATGGCATTGCCGACCAGATTCATCAGCACTTGTCGAACTCGCACCACATCGCCGGAAACGCGCAGGTCGCAGCCGACTGTGTGATGAAATTCAAAACGAAGGTGTTTTTTGCCGGACACCGGGGTCGCCCATTCGGCGATTTCCTCGAGTAAATCCACCACGGCAAACGGGGCGTCGACAAAGGCCATTTTTCCGGCTTCGATTCGTGCCAAATCCAACGCGTCATCCACGATCCGCAACAGATGTTCGCTGGACTTGCGAATGCTGTTCACACGTTGCATTTGCAGGGGCGACAGTGCCGTCGCCGAGAGAAGTTCGGACATGCCGAGGACGCCGGTCATGGGCGTGCGAATTTCATGTCCCAATGTCGCAAGAAATGTTGATTTTGCGGCCGAAGCGTTCGCGTGCAGCGTGGCTTTTTCGCGCGTGTGTGCCAGTTCCCGCATGCGCTGCATTCTTAGAATTCTTGAACGAATCACAATCGCCACAAGCAGGGTAATCAGAACGAATAGGCCGATTTTGAAAGCCACGGTTTCCCACCAGCGCGGCGGCACCGTCAACGCAAATTGCCGGGCCCCGGAGACACGACCGCGACGATCACTGACACGCGCTGACACTGCATAGGTACCCGGCGCGATACCGGTCAAAATGCGTTCGTTGGCGGCGCCCAAATCAATCCAATCTCGGTCAAGCCCTTGAATGCGCACCTGATACCGCACGGCCTCCGGATCGTCATAGGCGACCGCATTGAATTGCAGCCGGATTTCACTGCCGCCCTTGGGAATGTGAAAACGATGATCGGATGGCGCGACGCGCTGCCATCGGCCCTCGCTTCTTGCGAATACGCCGATCGGCGCCAGGCGCGGCCACTCGATACCGGCCTCCTCTCCCTTTGGTGAAAAAATCATCACCGCCCCGTTTTCGGCGGCCGCCGCAGCGCGGCTATCCCGTGACGCCACCGCCAAACTGTCGACCACCAGTTGCTGATTCGACAGTCCGTTTCGAACATCAAATGACGGCTTGCCGGTTCGTTCAAATAGGAACATGCCGCGAGACGTTGCCAACCACAGGCGTCCGGTCGCATCCACGCGCAAGCCTTTGGCGTCCAAGTCCACCCATTGTCGATCGGCTGCGATTTTTTGCTGGAGTACCCAACGCCCGCCGCGGCGTTCAAACGCAAACAACCCCTCCGGTGCATGCGCCCAAATGCGGTTTTCCGACACCACCGCCACGCGGTCGAACGCTGTATCACCGGCGATTGCCAAAGCGTTGAACGCGTTGGCCTCCGGCGCCAGTTCGAACAATTGACCGTCAATGACCGCGAACAACGGCGTGTTGAAAAGCGCGTCGATGGACTGGACTCCGATGGGCGCATCAGCAGCATTTCGGACGGTGTTCAACACCCTGCCCTGACCGTCCCGCAGTTGCACTCCCCAACCGGGCGCGGATAACCAAAACCGTCCCCGGCCGGCAGCGCGCAACTCACCGAGCGCCACATCAGGAATGGCGTCGCGATGACTTGCGCTGTCGAAGACCTTGATGACCCGACCGCTTTGAATGCGATACAGGGCGTCACGCGCTGCCAACCAAACGTGGTCGGCATCGCTCTCCAACACGGCCCTGGGTCGCGCGGTTTTGTCGATTCCTTTAACGCGCATGGAGACATGTCCGTCCGCCGTCACGTGCTCCAGTACGCCGCCCATACCGGCCACCCACCAGCCTTCCGAGTGCGAAGATGCCAGCGCACGATAGTCATTCGATGACAGTCCGGATGCGACATCCGGCAAGGCGCGCAGCTGGGTGATGTTTTTCCAATCCGGCCGCAAATAAGCAACGCCGACCCCTGGCGCCGACAACCAAAGGGCACCGTCCGGCTGACGAAACATGCCTCGCACCGAGCGGCCCGACAGCGCGCCTTCGATCATGACGTCACGCCAACGTCCGCCTTCGACGCGCCGCACACCGCGTTGCGTGGCGATCCACAGGGCACCCCGCGCATCCGGCACGATCCTGATCGCCGCGGCGGGCTTCGAAAAATCAGACGACCATGCCGGCACCTCAGGCCTGCCATTTCTCGCCATCGAAAAGACCCCCGCACTCGTGCCAACCCATATGCGCCCGCCATCGATTGCCAAGCTATAGACGACGTCGTCCGATGCACCGAGGGGCATCGGCACGGCTTCAACGTTGCCTTGCGACACGTGCAACAAGCCACCCGCCGTCGCCACCCACAGGTCATCCGGACCGCGACTCGCCATGGTCACGATTTTCTTTCGCGCATCCGTTGTGAAAACGTCGGGGGAACCGGGCAATGCGATTGTCCGCGACCGGGAATCCCATCGCAGCAAGCCATGGTTTGCTGTTCCGAACCAAACGGTGTCACCGTCATCTTGGATCGCCCAAACATCGACAAGTGCGGGATGCAGGCGCGCATCAAATCGCTGCGTATGACTGCGATCCGCGTCCAATCGCACGACCCCGTGCCCCAAGACTGAAATCCACAAGGCGTCTTTGGCATCCACATGTAAGGCTTGGATCGAGTTGCCGGGTAGCCATTCGGTGTCGGCATGTCGCAAGATGGAGAAGTCGCGACCGACGTGACGCACCAATCCATCTTCGGTCGCCATCCACACCACCCCTTGATGATCGCGCACGATCGCGTCAATGGCGCTGTTGGACAGACCTTGCTGCGCGCCCATCACCCGGAATCCCGGTACCCATGGCGTGCTTTGCGCGATTGCTTGCCCGACGAAGCACACGGCAAGCAATATCAGCACGGCGAACGAGCGTATTCGATCCTGCATGACGTCCCTCCCGGCCTCCCCGCCGGAGCCGCCATCTTGGTCTTTGCCCCCCTCGACAGGCAAGATTCGCAGGCTAGAATCAGGTTTTCCCTACATGCACAGACGACCATGACCGCAAAAAACACGATCGACAGTTGGGGCGTCGTCAGCCGGGCCTTCCATTGGATCATCGTGCTTTTGATCGTGTTTCAAGGGACGACCGGCCTGCTCCGCTCGGCATTGCCGCGGGGCACGATGGACTTTCACAAGTCGGTCGGCATCACGATTCTCGTGCTGGCCATCCTTCGCGTTGTGTGGCGTGTTTACGCCGGCGCACCGAGGGCGGTGGAGGGTACTTCGCGCTGGCAATCGCTTGCGGCCTCTGCCATGCATGGCGTGTTGTACGCGATGATTTTCATCGTTCCGATCACCGGTTGGATCGTGTCCGATTCGGGCAAGCGTCCGCTCGCTTGGTTCGGCATTCCCATGCCTGATTTCATTCCGCTCAACGAAGACCTGCACAAATCGTTCGAGTACTGGCACGAACAAATGTTTTGGGTGCTCGTCGTCGTGGCCTCGGCGCACATGCTGGCCGCGCTTTACCACCACCTGTTCGTACGCGATCGCACCTTGATCCGCATGTTGAAGGGCTGATTCAGTCCAGCGACGCAAGCCAATTAGTGATTCCGACGGCATCGAACGGCCAGCCGATTTCGGCGCCACTCAGTGTGTCGCGGAAGACCGGCACGCGTGTGCCATAGACGGGCTCTAGTTCCGGCACATCGTCGATGAAGACGGAGTCGAATTCAGGCGCCCGCGCCGCAGCCAATTCTGCCAATGCCAGATCACACAGATGGCAATAGTCACGTTGGTATAGAACGAATCTCAATGCTTTGCCTGCCTACGCGGTACGGTCGGGATAGAATAATGCTCTTGGTCAGGAGCATTGCACATGGCGGTCAGCACGTTCGACATTTACAAAATCGGGATCGGTCCGAGTTCGTCCCACACGGTCGGTCCGATGCGCGCTGCAGCCCGTTTTGTTTCGCATCATTTGATCGAGCAAGGCCTCTTGGACACCGTGGTGCGCGTGCGCGCCGAGGTGTTCGGTTCTTTGGCGCTGACTGGACGGGGGCACGGCACCGACAAGGCCGTCATGATGGGTCTTGAAGGGCACGAACCGAACCTTATTGATCCGGACATCATTCCTGATGCGCTTGACCGTATTCGCGGCACGAAGTCGATCCGCCTTGGCGGGCAGCGCGAGATTGCCTTCAATGAGAAGACCGATCTCATCATGAACAAGCGACAGAAGCTGCCATTCCACACCAACGGCATGCGCTTCTGTGCATTCGATGCGGAAGGCAATGAAATCGCATCGCGCGATTACTATTCGGTCGGCGGCGGTTTCGTCGTCAATCAAGACGAAGCGGCCGAAGATCGCATCGTGCCGGATACCACGGAAGTCGCCTACCCGTTCAATAGCGGCGATGAACTTCTGGCGCAATGCAAACGTGCCGGCATCAGCATCGCGCAACTGATGATGGCCAACGAGCGCGCCTGGCGCACCGACGAAGAAATCATTGCTGGCCTGCGCGAGTTGTGGGAAGCCATGCAATCCTGCGTGGCGCGCGGCATTCGCGAAACCGGCACGCTGCCGGGCGGTTTGCATGTGCCGCGCCGTGCGCCGAGTTTGTACGTGGAATTGCAGCGTCGTCCGGAAGCCGGGATGAGCGATCCGCTGACCGTTCTCGACTGGGTCAACCTTTATGCGCTGGCAGTGAATGAAGAAAATGCCGCCGGCGGACGCGTCATCACCGCACCGACCAATGGCGCGGCGGGCATCGTTCCTTCGGTGCTGCACTATTACGCGCGTTTCATTCCGAACGCCAACGAACAAGGCGTCTTCGATTTCATGCTGACCGCTGCGGCCGTCGGAATTCTCTACAAAGAAAACGCCAGCATCAGTGGCGCCGAAGTGGGTTGCCAGGGCGAAGTGGGCGTCGCCTGTTCAATGGCCGCTGCGGGCCTTGCTGCCGCACTTGGCGGCAGCCCGAGACAAGTGGAGAATGCCGCGGAAATCGGCATGGAGCACAACCTCGGTTTGACCTGCGATCCGATTGGCGGCTTGGTGCAAATCCCCTGCATCGAACGCAATGCGATGGGCTCGGTCAAGGCAATCAACGCCGCGCGCATGGCGATGCGCGGCGACGGCAGCCACAAGGTCAGCTTGGACAAAGTCATCAAGACCATGCGCGACACCGGACGCGACATGCAAGACAAATACAAAGAAACCTCACGCGGCGGTCTTGCCGTCAACGTCATCGAGTGCTGATGCAGGTGGCGCGCAGACGCGCCACCGCGCATCGTTCGCGTCAATGATGTCGTTGGATGGTCAGCACATCGTCCAACAACGCACCGGCTGTGACCTCCGGACCGGCGCCGGGCCCTTGGATCACCAAAGGATTCTCGCAATAGCGATCGGTCCATATCGCCACTCGGTTATCGGTGCCCGCCCCTGCGGCCAAAGCGTGCGACGCCGGCAATGAGGTCAATCCGACACGCGCGATGAGCGTGCCGTCGGTCAAGAACTCGAATCGCCCGATATGCTTCAGCACTTCGCCCTTCTTGTGCGCGCGTGCAAACTTGGCGCGCATCTGCGCATCGATTTCGGGCAGACGTTCAAAGAAGGCTGCTCGCGATAAAGGCTGCAAGCCGAGGGGCACCAACGAATCGACTTGAACGTCTTCGACGTCCAAGGCAAGGCCGGCGGCGCGCGCCAAAATCAGCACCTTTCTTCGGACATCCTCACCCGACAAATCATCGCGCGGGTCCGGCTCCGTATAGCCCGCCGCATGCGCTGCATGCACAAAGCTGGAAAACGGTCGCATGCCATCGAAGTTGTTCATCAGGTAGGCCAAAGATCCTGAAAGCACACCGGCCACCGCGGTGATCCGATCGCCGCCCGCGGCCAGTTCCCGCAGCGTTCGAAGCAAGGGCAAGCCGGCCCCGACAGTGGCACTGTCGCCGTATCGGGCACCGGTCTCGGCCTGCGCGTCGCGAATATCCTGCCAGCGCACGCGCGACGTACCTGCGCCCAATTTGCATGCCGTCACCACATGCGCGCCGCCACGCAACCAACCCGCATGTTGCTGTGCGATCACATCGCTGGCGCTGGCATCCACCACGATGTCACCTGGCCCGAACACGGCGTCGGCGATCCATTCCGACGCCGAGGGCGCCTCACTGTCGCGAAGTTGGTTTAACACCGCATTGGGACAATCGCAATCAATGCGGGAAAAACCCCGCGTGTTGGCAATGCCCGCCAAGGGCGGCAGCGTCATCCCGCGGGCATTGAGCGCCACATGCCGCGCCACGAAAGCGCGACCCACCGTGCCGGTTCCCAATAACGTAATGCGTTGCGACGCTGGCACCGGGTGCGATGCGCGAAGCGGTGACACGTTCATGCGGCAACCTTGCGTTGACAGCGTTGAAGCGCGCGTTCTGCGCGATCCAGTCCCGACAGCAGATCCGCTACCAAATCTTGCGCGTGCTCGATACCCACCGACAAGCGCAGCAAACCGTTGGAAATGCCGGCGGCCTGGCGCGCTTCGGGTGACATGGCGGCGTGCGTCATTGTGGCGGGATGCGCAATCAAACTTTCCACGCCCCCCAAGGACTCCGCCAAAGTCAAACACTGCAACCCATCCAAGAGTGCACGCACCGCGGTCTCTTGCTCCGCCGGCGCGTCTCCGTGCAATTCAAATGACAGCATCGCGCCGAATCCTTTTTGCTGACGGGCGGCCACAGCATGTCCCGGGTGCGTACGCAGACCGGGGTAGTTCACGCGGCGCACAGCCGGATGCGCGGCGAGACATTCGACCAAGACTTGGGTGTTTTCGCTGTGCACGCGCAACCGCGCATCCAGCGTGCGCAGACCGCGCAAGGTCAGGAAGCTGTCAAACGGCGAGGCCGTTAGGCCCAAGCAATTCGCCCACCATGTCATTTGCTCATGCAGATCTGCCGCGGCCGAAATAACGGCGCCGCCAACCACGTCACTATGGCCGTTGATGTATTTCGTGGTGGAGTGCACGACGACATCGGCACCGAATTCGATAGGACGCTGCAACGCGGGCGACAGGAACGTGTTGTCGACGCACGTCACTGCGCCTACCGCCTTCGCTGCGGAAATGACCGCCGCCAAATCGGTGATACGCAACAGTGGATTGGAGGGCGTTTCGATCCACACCAGTTTGGGTTGTGCATCGAGTGCGGCTTGTAGCGCGACCGAATCGGTGAGGTCCACCGTGAGAATGTTGAACGCGCCCTTGGCCGCCAAGGCGTTGAACAGCCGCCAACTGCCGCCGTAGCAATCGTGGGGAACCACGAGGGTGTCTTCCGGCGTCAAGAGTGCGTGCAACACCACACTGATCGCCCCCATGCCGGTCGCCGTGATCACGCCACCAGCGCCCCCTTCCAAAGATGCCAAAGCATCGCCGAGCAAATCCCGGGTCGGGTTGCCGCTTCGCGTGTAGTCGTACCGCCGCTTCTCGTTGAAGCCGGCGAAGGTGAAGTTGGAAGAGAGCACCAGCGGCGGGGTGACGGCGCCGAATGCGCTATCGCAATCAATCCCGGCACGCACGGCACGGGTGGTGAAATCGAGTGTTTCGGCGTGGGCAGTGGTCATCTTGAGTCCTTGTGGAATGAATCCACCAGGCACCACTGCGGTCGGAACGGAAAACACAGCACGCCTGCGCGCTGCGCTCAACCATCTTCCGGCAAGCCCGAGGGCCCCCGCAGGAGTTGGCACCTTGCGGCTCGCGCCTCAGGTTGCCCCGGCTTCAAAGGGCCTGTCCCTCTGCCGGTCTGGATGGAATGACTGCACTATGCCAGTGCCTCCCCAGCAAGTCAACACTTTCATCCGGATAAAGCGATGGATACATGCCCCCCCCTTCTCCACAAAGTGGAGAAGGTGCCCCGCAGGGGCGGATGAGGCGCTCCTCCCCATCAGCACCCACCGGTTTTCGCGTAAATTGACCCCATGAAAGCCTCCAACCACGCACTCGTAACCCTCCTCCTTTGCCTCCTCTCTTGGAAAGCGCAGGCGCAATGGCTCACTTGGCCACCCTCAGGTCAAACGACGACAACTTCCGCAAACGTGCTGGACAGCGTGCCCTATCGCGGCGATTTGCAATCCGTCGAGATGCAGCTGCAACGTCACGCCGCGTCGATTGAAGTGTGGGTGGTCAATCCGCTCAGCGGGCCGGTGGAAGTCGAAGTCGATACCGGCCAAGGTCGACCGATCCGCCGGACGATTGCCGCGCAAACGCGCAATTTGCTCGACAAGTTCGATGCGCGCGGTGCCGTCAACGCACAACTGCGCGCCATACCCGGGCCGTTGGCGGGACGCGCAACCCCCTTTGACTACGGTCTGCCGGTTCCCGAAAAAGGCCTGCGCATCGATCAGGCAGACGGCGGCAAGAGCAGCCACGACAACCCTGAAAACCTGCACGCCTTGGACTTCGCCGCGCCCATGGGTACGCCCGTGGTGGCCGCGCGCGACGGCCTCGTCATGCAGATCGAAAACCAACATGCCGACGCGGCACCGGGCCAACGCGCGATACAAGGGGCGCGCCCCAATTTCGTGCGCGTGTTGCATACCGACGGATCAATGGCGCTGTACGCGCATTTGCAACAAGGCAGCGTTGTGGTCCAACCAGGACAGCAAGTAGGCAAAGGCGAGCTGATCGGCAGGGTCGGCAACAGCGGGCAAAGTAGCGCACCGCACTTGCATTTCGTGGTCCAGACCAATGCAGGCATGCGCTTGATCTCAGCGCACGTCCAAATAGCGACCTCGCAAGGCAGCCTGCGGGTGGCCGGCGAATAAGTCCGGAAAACACGCCAACCCCTATAATTCCCGCTCCTGCTTATCAACGCCGTGCGCCACTGGCGCACCCGGGAGCCCGATGTCCAATGTTGCACAAGAAGCTGCGCGCCGTCGCACCTTCGCCATAATTTCCCACCCTGACGCCGGCAAGACCACGCTGACTGAAAAGATGCTCCTGTTCGGGGGCGCGATCCAGATGGCCGGCAGCGTCAAAGGACGCAAGGCGGCGCGTCATGCGACCTCCGACTGGATGGCGCTGGAAAAAGAACGCGGCATCTCGGTGACCTCGTCGGTGATGCAATTCCCGTATGAAGGCCGCATCGTCAATCTGCTGGACACGCCGGGCCACGCCGACTTCGGCGAAGACACCTATCGCGTTCTGACGGCCGTCGATAGCGCACTGATGGTGATTGACGTGGCCAAGGGCGTCGAAGAACGCACCATCAAATTGATGGAAGTCTGCCGTTTGCGCGACACGCCGATCATGACCTTCATCAACAAGCTGGACCGCGAAGGCAAGAACCCGATCGACCTGCTTGACGAAGTCGAATCCGTGCTGAAAATCCAATGCGCACCAGTCACCTGGCCAATCGGCATGGGTCAAAGGCTCAAGGGCGTGGTGCATTTGATTACCGGTGAAGTGCATTTGTACGAGGCCGGCAAAAATTTCACCCGCCAAGACTCGACGATCTTCCCGTCCATTGACGACCCGGGTGTGGAGGCCGCCATCGGTGCCCCGATGCTGGCCGAACTGCGGGAAGAACTTGAACTGGTGGAAGGTGCCTCGCACAGTTTTGATTTGGATGCCTACTTGCGCGGGGTACAAACGCCGGTGTTTTTCGGTTCGGCGGTGAACAACTTCGGTTTGCAGCCCTTGCTCGACTTCTTTGTTGAACATGCGCCTTCACCGCAGGCGCGCGCAACCACTTCACGCGATGTGTCGCCGACAGAAGGAAAACTCACCGGGTTCGTATTCAAGATCCAAGCCAACATGGATCCGCAACACCGTGACCGCGTCGCCTTCATGCGCATCTGTTCGGGCAAATTCGCCGCAGGGATGAAAGCCTTTCATGTGCGCAGCGGCAAAGAGCAAAAACTCGCGAACGCCCTCACCTTCATGGCGAGCGACCGTGAACTTGCGGAAGACGCTTGGCCGGGCGATGTCATCGGCTTGCATAACCACGGCACCATTTCCATTGGCGACACCTTCACCGAAGGCGAACAGTTGTCGTTCACCGGTATTCCGAACTTCGCACCGGAATTGTTCCGGCGCGCGCGATTGCGTGATCCGCTCAAGCTGAAGCAACTGCAAAAAGGCTTGGCGCAGTTGAGCGAAGAAGGCGCCACGCAATTCTTCAAGCCTATGATGAGCAATGACTTGATTCTGGGCGCGGTCGGCATGCTGCAGTTCGACGTCGTGGCCTACCGCCTCAAAGACGAATATGGTGTCGAGGCAACGTTCGAACCCGTGCAAGTCTCAACAGCGCGCTGGGTGCGTTGCGATGATCCGAAAAAGCTCGAGGAATTCATCGACAAAAATGCGGTGAACTTGTCGCACGACGCATCAGGCGCCTTGGTGTATCTCGCACCGACCCGGGTCAATCTGCAATTGGCCGAAGAGCGTTCACCTGCTGTCACCTTCATGGCAACACGCGAACACGCACATTCGATCGGCTGATCAACCGCCGGAAGACGCCGCCTTCGCACGGAGGTCGGCGTCAACGGCCAGCAGCGGCGCCAGCCACGACGGCTCCGGCTGGTCCAAATCGTAGTACTCGAAAATCAAATGGATCCGATCGGTGTCCGAGTCATTGCGAACACCGTGCGGTCCGAGGTTGTTGACCTCCACCGCATGATCCAGCGGCAAGTGGTGACCGGTCTCACCGACAAAAAACACTGCGCCCGGACTCGTTTGCAACGGAATATGAATCTTGTGCGGCCACTTGGCGGCCGGATTGGCATCGATATGCGTTTGAATCACACCGCCGGGTTTCATGCGCGCCAGCATCACCCGCGGGAAAGCGCCACGCGCATAGCCGTAGTCAGCCGTCGCCTGCGCAAGAACCGGCTCTAGCAAGTGTTTGAATTCCGCCCAACGCGGACGATCATGCGAAGCACGCCAATCCTTGGTGCTGTCCACGAAGCGGAAGACGATGTGACGCGTGGAATCCAAGGCCTCGAACTTGTTCGGCTTGGCGGCGTTCTCCTCGTCCCATACCGATTCTGGCAATGCCGAAACGGCCTCGCGCAACGCATTGACGTCCACCGCACCCAGCTCGCGCAAAGACTTTGTTTTACGGGGATTGGCGCTCAAGATAGACATGTCAGAAACCGTATCCGAATAGCTCGATGTCTTTACCGTAGCGCGCCTCGACGCCGGCCCGCAACTCGTCGGTGTAATAGCTGCGGTAGTCACCGCGCTCCGAGCTGTTGACCTTGCCCAAGGTGGCTGTGGGGATACCGATACGTTCACAAATCGTGTCGTAAGAGGCCTGCATTTCCTCGACCCGTCCGACGTAATCCGTCAGCAACCGGCCCTCGTCATCCACCAACAATTCGTTTTGCGGCCGGAAGAGAATATGATCTTCGCGCGGCGCTTCGAACAGGAAGTAGCGCATGACATTCTGCGGTGCCGTTTTGAAGTGCGGCGTGTCGCGCGTCATGAACGCACAGTAAGAGACGAACCGGTCATATGGATTGCGCACAAACGCGAACTTGAAATAGGTGTTGAAATCGTCCTCACCCAAGTGCGGCCGCAATTGCTGCAGACTCAAATGCCCGTGTTTGATCTCGGCCAACTCCTGCCAAGGAAAACGCTTGTTCACAAACAAGCCGACTTGCTCGGCGTCCTCTTGACCGAGATGGTCACGCAACGCTTGGCGAACGGAATGGGTACCGGTTTTCGGCACAGCGGCGAAGACGAACTTGTGGGTGTGGGAAACAATCATGCGTTGATTGTAAGGCTTGGGCGCACCGCGTTGCCGCCGGATGGTTTACGCTCATCCGCATGAATACACCGACTCACCTGCCCTATTCCGACCTTGAAGAAGGCATCAATGTTCGATTGCATGTGGCCGCCAGTGCTTTGGCGGCCGCAGCCGCCGTGGTGATGATCGTGCTCGGCATCAAGAACGGCGCAGACCTCCGCCAAATCGTCTCCGGCGCGGTGTTCGCGCTCTCGGCGTCGTTGCTGTATTTCGCCAGCAGCACGTATCACCATGCACGTCACCCGGTGCGGCGCGCCCGTCTCAAGATTTTCGATCATTGCGCGATCTATTTGCTGATTGCCGGCACGTACACGCCGTTCACGCTCATTGCCATGCAAGGTTCCAGCAGAGGCATCATCTGGTTTTCGGTGATCTGGGCTTTGGCAGCAGCCGGCATCGTGTTCAAGTTGTTCTTCACCGGACGTTTCGTACTGGTGTCCACATTGATTTATGTCGCCATGGGCTGGTTGGTGGTCGTCGACTTCAAGTCGGCCGTCAGTCTCATCGATCCGTTCTCTTTCAAATGGATGCTCGCCGGCGGCGTTGGTTACACCGTCGGTGCTGTCATCTATCTGATGAAGAAACTGCCCTATACCCACGCGATCTGGCACTTCTTCATCGTCTTGGCCAACGCCTGCCATTTCGTCGCAGTGTGGCCAATGGTGACTTTGCCGCGCTGATCAATCGTCCAATTTGTGCAGGTAGCCTTGGCCGCCGATTAGCCGCATTTGCCGCTCGATCGCACGCGCACGGCGCTGCACGTAAGGCCCGGGCTTCGCCACGCTGTAGCGCTTGGGCGAAGGGAGCACCGCGGCCAGCCGTGCAGCCTGAGAGGCGTTCAAACGTTTGGCGTCAACGCCGTAATAGGTGCGCGCGGCGGCTTGAACGCCGTAGATACCGTCGCCGAACTCGGCGAAGTTGGCGTACAGCTCGATGATGCGCGCTTTGGGCAACATGGCTTCCATCAACACCGTATACCAAGCTTCCAAGCCTTTTCTCAGATAGCTGCGGCTACCCCACAAGAACAGGTTCTTCGCCGTTTGCTGGGTGATGGTGCTGCCGCCCCGGATCTTTTTGCCGCGCGCATTTCGCGCTTGCGCCTTTTCAATCGCTTCAATGTCGAAGCCGCCATGATCGGCAAACTTCTGATCTTCCGAAGCGATCATGGCCAGCGGAATCGCGGCGGACATCTGATTTCGGTCCACCCATTGATGCTTCAGCCGAAAACCCATATCGCCCGAACCCCAAGCTTCAAACAGACGGATCGCCATGAAACTCGAAAACGGCGGATCAATCACACGCAGTGACGCCACTTGGAGCACACTGAACAGCACAGCGGCACCGGCCAAGAGTATCAGGCGCTTGAACCATCGCCACCGCTTTGGCCGCGGCGCTTGCGAATTCAGGGTGTCGCCCCCATTTGATGACATTCGGAATGCATTCATCCGGTCATTATCGCTATTACATGAACACTCACACCGATTCTCTGCTCCGCTTCCATTTGCCCGCCGCCCATGTGCGCGGCGCGATCGTCCATTTGGGCGATACCTGGAAGACGGTTCAATCCCGTGCCGAATACCCCGGTGCCGTGCGCGCGCTCTTGGGTGAGGCGTTGGCCGCGTCGGCCTTGTTTGCGTCCATCCTGAAAACCGACGGGCGCCTGTCCATTCAAATCCGCGGTACCCGCGGCTTGCGCACTTTGTTTGCTGAGTGCACGGCGCAGGGCCATTTGCGCGGCATCGCCCGCGTGGCGGACGACGCGCCCATCCCGACCGACCTCAGCGATTTGGGCGAAGGTGCCGTCTTGGCGCTGACGCTGGAAAGCCCGCCGCGTGCAAACGGAGAACCGCACCGCTACCAAGGATTGGTGCCGATTGAGTCGCCGACGTTGTCGGGCGCCTTCGAGGACTATTTCCGCCAATCCGAACAGCTGCCGACCCGGTTGCTGCTCGCCGCCGATGACACCCGATGCGCGGGACTGCTGTTGCAGGTCATGCCCGGCAGCAATGATGCTGAAGATTGGAACCGCGCCAATGCGTTGTTCGAAACGCTGGGAGCGCAAGAGCTTCTAGAGACCGATGCGCACACACTGATTCACCGCCTGTTTCACGAAGAAGCGCCGGAAGTCCTTGCGGAACAAGCACTTGGGTTCGCCTGTTCCTGCTCCAGGGCGCGCATTGAAGAGGTTTTCGAATCGCTCGGCAAGGAAGAAGCGCTCGCTGCCGTTGTCGATGGTCAGGCCGAGGTAGTATGCGAGTTCTGCGGTACCACGTATGCCTTCACGCCCGACGAGCTGTCTCAGATATTTGAGCGACAAGGCGCAACCGTCACCACACCCGATTCAGTTCAGTAACCGACTTGTTAAATTTTCATCAATAGGTTAGATTCAAAGCGTTATTTCCGGGGAACTTCCGGGCAGACGTTCTGTCCAAGTCTTTGAA
The DNA here is from genome assembly GCF_019551435.1 of Lysobacter soyae. Taxonomy (NCBI): domain Bacteria; kingdom Pseudomonadati; phylum Pseudomonadota; class Gammaproteobacteria; order Lysobacterales; family Lysobacteraceae; genus Lysobacter; species Lysobacter soyae. Next base: position 591,533 of record NZ_CP080544.1, on the reverse strand, counting down.
ATGAAAAAGTCGATTGTCCTGGCCGCTTTGCTGTCCCTGTCGTTTGCGACGGGTTCGACGGCGTTTGCGCAGGGCAAAGACAAAAATGGGTTCGCGCGACTGCCTGTGGTCAACAGCAATAGCGGCAGAATCGAAGCGTTTCTTGAGCTCCAAGCCCAGACCGGCAAAGCCTCGAAAGGCAAATGGCGTTTGGGCGTGAACTCGCTCGACGATGTGTTCGGCATCGATGACAACGCATCGCTGGCCTTGGTGTGTTCGCCAAAGTCCAGCTTGTCGCGCGAGGTCAGCGGTCTTGGAAGCAATAACTGCATTTTGAGCAGTTTGACGCCCTCCGCGCGCAAACAGGATTTTTCCGCCTACTTCGCGAACGGCAAGGCGAAACTGGGATTGGGTGCGCGCACCAGCAATACGTCCAATCTTCCCGGATGGATGACCGGCACCCCGGCCAACCAAGCCGTCAAACAAAACGATCTGGCGTTTTTTGCCGAACGCAACGTGGGGAGCAGCGGCGTTGTGTCGATTGCGGGCACCACGGCAAAAGCCAAGTTGGTGCCGGCGGCAGCGATGCCGGTGTTGGCCGATGAGTGGAACACCCAATCGCTGCGTTTGAGCGGCGGTTACGGCGGGTTCCGCGCCGACGTGGTGGGTCGCGTCGTGACAGTGGCTGGCCAACCCGCCTATGAGGGTGTGGATCTTGGCGTCACTTGGCGCACACCGTGGAGTGGACAATTGTCGGTGGGCGCGGAAAACGTCATCACCAATGGCAAGAACCCCTTCTCGGTCAAGCAAGGCAGCAAGTCGAAGCAGGAAGGCGCAGTGCCCTATGTGCGCTACAAGCAAGACCTCTGACACCACCCTCGATTGATATTTGAAACCCGCCCGGCGCGGGTTTTTTCATGTCCTGAATTCAATACCCCGATGCGCAAGCGCAGCCATCAGGTCTTCGAGGAAGGGCGCGTACGGTTTCCACTTAGGCGCGCGACGCGCGGTCACTTCGCCGCGAACCTGCGCGAGGCTGGCAGTGGCCACACCCCGCGTAGCGTTGCTTGCGGTGCTCAGCGTGGCCGGATCGAAAGCGAGATCGCAGAAGTCGGAGACCTCTCGCATTGTCTGTTCCGTCGCTGTCGTCAACGCCTCGTAATGCACATCGAGAATGCGGCCGGGGTATCGCGATCTCCAGTGATCCATCAAGCGCAGGTAGTCGGCGTAGTAGTCGGCCAACGCATCGACGTCATAGGTATGAAAATTGACGTCCGCGAAAAGCTCCCGGAGGTTGGAAAAACAGACCTCCATCGGGTCGCGCACCAAATGCAAAATGCGGGCGTCCGGCAAAGCTTCGCAAATGAAGCCGACATTGAAAAAGTTGGTGGGAAGTTTGTCAGTGAAGTGCGAGCTAACATTCAGCTTCTCGCGGACGCCGTTCAAATAACGCGTGCCCACCTCGGCAAAGTCGATGGCAGCCGCGCGCTGCACCAAGGTCACGTCCAAGACACCTTTGCAGTGATGATCGGTCACCTCACGCATGGCAGCGGTGAAATCGTACATCTCACCACCGGCCGCCACCTCCGGATGCGCTGACAATAATTGCTCCAGCAGCGTCGTTCCCGAGCGATGCATGCCCAGAATGAAGATCGGCCGCGCCTGTGAGGTATTCGACGCCTGTCTTGTGCGGCCTTGCGGCTGCCAAGCCATCAAAGCATCGGTACACGCTGCGGTCTCTTGCGTGGCAACACGTGACGGATCGTTCTTCAATTGGCAGGCGCGACGCAGCGCCAATCCCGCATCGTCGTGACGGCCGGCAGCATCGAGAAAGCGGTGCAAAGCAAATTGCAACGTCGCCATGTCAGTAGCACTCATGCCTTTCGTCTCGGCAATGCGTTGTTGAACAGAAGCGGCGTGGCTGTTCGCATTCCCATCATCCGGGAGTGTCGCCAACTGCCACCAGGCTTCCGCAAAGGCAGGCGCGGATTTCAAGGCATCCAGTATCAATACACGCGCGCGATCAAATGCGCCCAAATAAGCATGACTTTGTGCGAGCGCCACCGCAATCGCAGGATTTCCCGGCTGACGGCGATGCGCGACTTCCAAAAGATCGCGGGCACGCTCGAATCGATTCACTTGCGAGAACTGCGCGGCAATGTCCGGCAACACTTCGACAGGCAAACCTTCTGGCGACCCCAAGCGGCGAACATAGTTTTCAAGGGCAGCAACTTCGTTGAAGGTTCTCAAACGCCAAGCGACGTCCGACACCGTCTCCACATTCGGCGGCGGCAGCTCGCAAGCGCGCAGTGCAAGTGTGTGCGCGCTGCGATAGTGGCCTTGCCAACTTTGCACATAAGACTGCTGGATGCGAACCCATGCATCTGAAGGGGCGATTTGCTCCAACGCCGCCAACGCCCGCTCGGCCGCGCGCCAATTGCGCTGCCCGACCGCGAGCTGGTAATCACTCGCCAATTCCCTTGCACGGTTTGCATTCATGCCGGCAAGGATCGCATAAAAAAACGGCCACCCGAAGGTGGCCGTTCTCTTTGTTGCTTGCAGCGAACTTCGATTAGAAGTCGTACTGAACCATGAAGCGGACAGCACGCGGTGCTTGCCACGAGGTCGGCGTCAGGTAGGTGTTGACCTGCGGAGCCGGATCACCACCGGCGCTTTCACCGATTTCGTTGACCGAAGTGACCTTACGCGAGTTCAAGACGTTGAACACGTCCAACTTGAACTGCAGGCCCTTCGCCCACATCGGCTTGTAAGCGACGTTCAGATCCAAGGTGCTGGTCCACGGCGTACGGCCGACGGTACCACGCGGAACGACGGTCGAACCGTTGTCGCCATTGGCGCTCGGCACACCCGGGTCACAGGAGAAGTGGATGTTGCCGTAATGGCTGACGTCCAGACCCTTGTAGACACCGATACAGCTGATCGGACGACCCGATTGGACCAACAGGTTTGCACCAGCGGACCATTCATCGCTGAACTCGTAGTTGCCGAACAGCTTCAGCGAGTGGCGACGATCGTTCGGGCCGTAACCGTCGGCACCGATCATTGCAGCAGCGTAGTCGAAGTCGGAGGTCGTACCGGTATCGGCTTGGCCGTTATCCGAACGAACGCCACCTTCGGTGTTGCCGTGTGCACGTGCATAGGTGTACGAAGCTTGGACGAAGAACTTGTCCCAGTTGCCTTGAGCGAAGAATTCAAGAGCGGTGTACTTGCGCTTGGCCTTCGGGCTCAGGATGTTGCCCGGGATGTTGAGCACTTCGACGTCGCCGTCGCCATCGTAGTCACCTGCCAACTCGGTGTCTTGACCCGGGTTGAACAGGAAGCAGTAGTTGAACTGCGCGCCCGGCGTGGTGCCGAAGCCTTGGCTGCCGGCGTAAGCCAGAACGGTTGCGTAATCGCAGTTGTCGTCGATGGCGCGCTTGAGGTCACGGTAGATACCGCGAACACCCAGCGAGAAGTGGTCGGTCAGCTGCTTTTGGAAGCCCAAGATGAATTCGTCTTGGTACATCGGTTCCAGGTTCTTCGCAGCATAACCAGCGGCGTACTTCGGACGACCGTCTTCACCGTTCAAGTAACGAACCGCAGTGCTGCCGGTCGCCGGGTTGGCACGCGGGGTCAGACCGGTCGGTGCGCCAGTGACGGGATCAACGCCGGTGTAGTTGTAGTAATACTCTTCATACAACGAGGCCGAAGCGGCACGCGTTGCAACACCTGCGGTCAACGGCAGCGCGTAACGACCGGCGTTACCGAACACGTCCCACGAGAAGCCCAAACGCGGAGCGAATTGGTTTTCGATTTGGACGTACTTCTCGCCTTCGCCGTTCAAGTTTTCGAAGGTATCCCAGCGCAGGCCGAGGTAAGCAACGAAGTTGTCGGTGATGGACCAGCTGTCTTCGATGTAGAACGCGCGTTGGTCAACGCCGACATCGGCGCCCGTGCGGAAGTTACGGAAGCGAACGCGGCCGCCGCCCGTGCTTTGGTAAACCCACGAAGCGCCGCCCGAGTAGGCCGTACCGTCAATGGAACGGAACTTATCGGTATCGATACCGCCGCGGAGCAAGTGGTCGCCCAACTGCCATTCTGCGTCGATACGGAACTGGTCACGGGTGTCTTTGGCGTCCGCACGACCCAACGTGCTGACGAAGCTGCAACCGCGGATAGCGGGAATAGCACCGGTCGAAACGCCGGTACGGCTGTCGGTGATGATCGGGCAGCCGGAGACCGGACCGGTCAGGTTGCCTTCATAGGCTTGACGGATACCACCCGCGGCGACGCCGTAGTTGGTACGCGAGAATTCGCCACGACCGGCCAGCGCCGACAGGGTGAAGTTGTCGGTCAGGTAACCGGTGTACTTCAGGACGTAGCTGTTACCACCGGCTTCATTGAAGTCGGTACCCAGATAACGACCGAAATCGGTGGTCGGGTCGCTTGTGTTGGTTGCGGTCTGGTTCGGGAACGTGGCCGCGTAGTAGTCGTCTTCGAACTTGCGCTTATCCGAGAAACCCGTGAATTCCAACGAGTGGTTGTCGGTGATGCGCCAGTCCAACTTGACCAACCACTGCGGGCGGGTCGAACGGCTGTCAAGGTTGGCCGAGCCGAAGCGGCTGGTCAGGGTGGTGTCGTGGGTCTTGCCGTATTGGCCCAACACGTAGAAGAACAAGCGGTCTTTGACGATCGCGCCGTTCGCCCACACAGCGGCAGTGGCTTCCCAGCCCTTGTCGCGTTCGTTGTTCGAAACCCACAGGCCGTTGTTGTAGTACAAGTTCGGCGAGGTTTCAGCCAACTTGCGCGGCGACCAGTAGTAGCTGCCACCGGCGTGGAATTCGTTGGTACCGCGCTTGGTGATCATGTTGATCACGCCACCGGTCGAACGACCGAATTCTGCGCCGTAACCACCGGTCTTGACTTGCGACTCAGCAATCGCTTCGAACGGAACTTGGGCGAATGCCAGGTTCTTGAAGGTATTGGTGACGTTGAAGCCGTTGACGTAGTACTGGTTTTCAGCAACCGACGAACCACCGAAGGACGGCAAGGAGCCGAAGCCTGCGTTGGTTGCACCGCGAACGGTACCCGGAGCCAACAAGGCCACCGAGGTGATGTTGCGCGGCACCGGGATCTTGGCGACTTGTTGCGCGGTCAGAACGGTGGTGGACTCAACCGACGAAACGTCGATCGGGTTCACGGCGCCGGTCACGGTGATCGCGTCGAAGCTACCCGTAGCGGATTGGCTGACGAAGTCGACGTTGGCCGACGTACCGACGTTGACGTTCACGTCACGTGCGGCGCCGCCATTACGGGACACTTGGTAGTTACCGGTCGGCAACTGTGCAAAACGGTAGGAACCATCCGAACCGACGGTGATCGTACGGGAGAAGCCCGTAGCCGGGTTGGTGATGGTGATGGTGTCGCCTGCAGCGGCCTTGCCGACCACGTTACCGGCGGTGTTGGTTTGCGCTTGCACGCCACCAACGAAGCACAAGCCGAGTGCAACCGACAAGGCACTGCGCTTGAAGCTAGAGTTCATTGCCATTATAGAGATCCCCGTAATGGTGTATTTGGAGTGGGTAAAGTCTTGCTTCGGAAAAGCCCGACCTCCGGACTATAGACCAGTCAACGAATCTTTAACAAGCCCCTGAATCCCCATTCATTATTTATTTTTGATGAATTCTGCGTTACCAGTGTGTTACATCGCATTCACATGGGCGAAATCGTTCAGGCGTACAAAAGGAAACCGCCGGCAAGCCGGCGGTCTCCCCCACTCCAAACGCTGTTGCCTGTATCAGAACTCGTAGCTGGCCATGAAGCGCAGCGAACGCGGTGCCTGATAGTTGACCGGATGCAGGAAGTTGTTGTCGTAGACCGGGGACGCCGAGCTGCCGCGGGCAGTGGTTTCCCAGTACTCGGTGACGCCGTTCGAGTTCAGCAGGTTGAACACGTCGAGCTTGAAGCTCAACTTCTTGTCCGCCCAGCTCGGGATGTAAGACACGCCGAGGTTGAGGGTCTTGAGCCACGGGGTACGGCCGTAGGCGCCGCGGTTGCTCAAGTAACGCGAACCGTTCGGTGCCAGGCAGTAGAAGCTGGACGGACCGTACGCCGCCAACCCGCTGCGATCGACACCCAGGCGGGGATCGGTCAACGGAATGTAGCCTTGGCAGTTCACCGGGCGACCGGATTGAATCAGCATGTTCAAGCCGACGTTCCAATCCTGGCCAACCTTCATGCTGCCGAACAGCTTCAAGACGTGGCGACGGTCGTTGGGCAAGTAGCCGAATGCGCCGTCTTCGAACAGGAAGTTGTCGAAGTCCTGCGTTGCGCCCGGATCTTCTTGCTCCAAGGTCGAATTGACCAAACCTTCGGCATTACCCTTGCTCATCGAGTAGGTGTACGAACCGTTGAAATAGAAGCCGTCATTGGCCGAACGTTCGAAGCTGAACTCCAGACCTTTGTAGTGGCGACGGTATTCCGGCAAGTTGAAGTAGCGCGCCGGCACGGTTTGCACCGTCGGGTTGCCGCTACCGTCCACGTCGATGGCCAACTGGATATCGCGACCCGGATTGATCGTGATGCAACCGGCCATTTCGGTGTAGTCGAAGTTGGTGTAGCCCTTGTCACGCGCCCAATCCACGAAGCCTTGGTGCGAACAGAAGTCATCCATGCCGCTCTTGATTTCGCGGTAGATACCCTTCACACCCATCGTCCAGTTGTTGTTCAACTGCTTTTGGAAGCCCAGGATGAACTCGTCTTGGTACATCGGCTTCAAATCGGTGACGGTGAGCGTACGCGGGTCCGGTGCGGCCAAGCTTCCGTTGACGTTGGTCGGGCCGAAATGCGCACCCACTGCGGTCGGAAGGCCGGTGGCCGTATCGACGCCGGTGGTGTAGTAGAAGTCTTCGATCAAGACTTCACCGCCCGAGGCGCGGATGTTGGTGTTGGTGGCAATCGGGATGTAGTAGCGGCCGGCATTGCCGAACACCTTGAAGGTGGAATCACCCATCACGTCCCAAGAGAAGCCCAGGCGCGGTGCAACCAAGTCCTTCGCTTCGATGAACTTTTCGCCATCGCTGTTGAAATTCGAGAAGGCTTCATTGCGCAGGCCGATGTAAAGCAGCAGGCTGTCGGTAACCTTCCAGCTGTCTTCCAGGTAGTACGCCGAGTTCTTGACGTCATACGAGCCGGTGGTGGTGCGTGAATCCCAGCGACGTGCGTAGTTGGTGTTCGGTGCAACGACCACGCCGTTGACGGTGCGCGAGGTTGCGCCCGTGCGGTAGTGACGCCAGTACTCGCCACCGGTGTAGACCTGGCCGGCGTGCGTCGAGGTGTACTTTTCGTCGTCCACGCCGAAACGCAAGGTGTGGTCGCCGAGCACCCATTCGCCGTCGATGCGGAATGCACGGCGCGTGTCTTGATCCGGACCGGCCTTCGTGTCGCGGATGAAGGTTTGCGATTGGTTCCAGCAGCCGATGTAGGTGGTGGTGTTCGGGTTGGCGCGGCTATCGAAGGCGCGCGGGCAATTTCCGCCGGGCAGCGATTCCGGCGTTGCATAGCCGCTCACGCTGCGCAGCCAACCGGCTTGTGCGCTCAAGGTGAAGTTGTCGGTGAAATAACCGGTGTACTTCAGGATGCCGATCTTGCCACCGTTTTCGATGTCGCGGTCCGCAGTGACCGTGCCATGCTGGCCGGTGTAGTTGGCACCTGCCGGGTTTTGATATTCAACGAGGTTGTATTTGTTGCGGTTGTAGATACCGGTGAACTCAAGAATGTGGCTGTCGGTGATGTTCCAGTCCAACTTGACGAGGCCGGAGGGCGAGCTGTCTTCGATGTGGTTGCTGGTGGTGCGACCGTAGCTGTCGGAGGTCGAGCGACCGCCTTGCAACATCACGAACGCGAACAATTTGTCTTTAATAATCGGGCCCGCACCCCAAATGTCCGCGGTCCAGGAATTCGCGCGATTGTCGGAACGGTAGGCCAGATACTTCACGCCGGTTGCGACTTCATCGGCGTTGGCGTTATCGACATCGCGACCTTTTTCACGACCCCAGCTCGGCGAATACACCATGGTGGCGCCGCCCTTCCACTGGTTCGAACCGCGTTTGGTCACGAGCGAAATCACGCCGCCCAACGACCGGCCGTATTCCGCGCCGTAGCCACCGGTCTTGACTTGTTCTTCGGCAATCGCGTCGAACGGCAGATCCGCGTAGGAGAGCTGGTTGCGCATGTTGGTGACATCGAAACCGTTGATGTAGTAGCCGTTTTCAGCGACCGAAGCGCCAGAGAACGCGGCCAAGTTGCCGCTGCCGAGGCCGGAATCACCGCGAACCGTGCCCGGCGCTAGCAACGCAACCGAGGAAATTTCGCGGCCGACGGGCAGCTTGTTGATGGCTTCTGCCGAGAACACGCTGGTGGACTCGACCGAGGACACGTCGATCGGATTGATGCGCACGGCATCTGCCGAAACAGTGATTGCGTCAAAGGTACCGCTGGCTTGCGCGAAGCTCACTTGCGTACCGGTGCCGACCTTGACCGACACATCGCGGGTTACACCGTTGGAGGTGACGCGATAGTTGCCCGGTGCCAGCTGCGAAAAGGTGAAACGGCCATCTGCAGCGGCGTTGATGTCGCGCTTGGTGCCGGTCCCCAGGTTCTCAATGGTGACGGTGCCGTTGGCCGCGGTTTGGCCGAACACCGAGCCCACCGCAGATTGGGCTTGCAACGTTCCTGCGAAGCACAGTGTGAGTGCGACACTCAAGGCACTGCGCTTCAAATGCATGTTCAATTTCATTAAGAAGAATCCCCGATTTAAAAGATGAACGGCAGGCAAATGGCCTGACACCATGACTATAGTCATGGGAACTATTTCGAACAAGGGCTCCCAAGCACATTTTTCTGGCTTTTTAATGACACCTTGACAAGGATCAACCTGAGGCCAAAAAAAACGCCCCCAAGGGGCGTTTTCCAATAGGCAGAACCGCTGGGGCGTTACCCGGCCATGCGGGCCTGGGTGTTTGCGCACTCTTCCAGCAAGGCCTTCGGCATCCGCGGACCGTATTCCTGCAGATATTCGGCGATGCTGGCGAATTCATGGGCCCAGCCCTCACGCTCGTAGCCGAACAGTTTGGTATCGGCTTCAGCCGACAACTGCACGCCATCCAGGTTCAAGTCGCCGGCCTTCGGCAAATGACCGATCGGTGTCGTCTCCGCCCCCACTTCGTCCTTGACCCGCTTGATCATCCACTCCAGCACCCGGATGTTGTCGCCGAAGCCCGGCCACAGGAAGCTGCCGTCATCGCCCTTGCGGAACCAGTTGACGTGGAACACCTTGGGCATCTTCGAGCCCGCATTCTCCATCGACAACCAATGGCCGAAATAGTCGGCGAAGTTGTAACCGCAGAACGGTTTCATCGCCATCGGATCGCGGCGCATCACACCGACAGCGCCCGTTGCGGCGGCAGTGGTCTCCGAGCCCATCGCGGCGCCGACCAGGACGCCGTGCGTCCAGTCACGGGCTTCAAACACCAGAGGCACCAACGACGCGCGGCGCCCGCCGAAAACAATCGCTGAAATCGGCACACCCTGCGCATCTTCGGCGTGGGGCGAATAGCTCGGACATTGCTTCGCGCTGACGGTGAACCGTGAATTCGGATGGGCGGCCGGGCCTTTGCTGGCATCAAACGCGTTGCCTTTCCAATCGGTCTTCGGCACGCGTTTGTCCAAACCTTCCCACCATGGTTGGTTGTCTTCGGTCACCGCGACGTTGGTGAAGATGGTGTTCCGTTGAATCGACGCGAGCGCATTCGGATTCGATTTGTCCGACGTGCCCGGAGCCACACCGAAGAAACCGGCTTCCGGATTGATCGCCCACAAGCGACCATCCGGGCCCGGACGCATCCAGCAGATGTCGTCACCGACGGTCCAAACTTTCCAACCTTTCTCGACATAGGATTGCGGCGGAATCAACATGGCGAGGTTGGTCTTGCCACACGCACTCGGGAATGCTGCCGCGATGTAGTGGGTTTCGCCTTGGGGATTTTCGATGCCGAGGATCAGCATGTGTTCTGCCAACCACCCTTCGTTGCGTGCTTGATGCGAAGCAATGCGCAAGGCATGACACTTCTTGCCCAACAAAGCGTTGCCACCATAGCCCGAACCGAAAGACTGGATCGAAAGCTCTTCGGGGAAGTGCATGATGAAACGACGGTCGGGATTCAGATCCCCAGTGGAGTGCAGCCCTTTCACAAAGGTGCCTTCACGTTCGATACGTGCCAGCGCCGCTGCACCCATACGCGTCATAATGCGCATGTTCGCCACCACATACGGCGAGTCGGTGATCTCGACACCGCAACGCGACAGCGGCGAATCAATGGGACCCATGCAATAGGGCACGACATACATCGTGCGGCCTTCCATACAGCCGTCGAACAAGGAATCCATCTGTTGATGGGCGAGATCTGGTGCCATCCAATGGTTGTTCGGACCGGCATCGTCGCGTTCCGTGGTACACACGAAAGTCAAATGCTCAACGCGCGCCACGTCATCCGGATGCGAGCGATGCAAGTAGCTGCCCGGATGGGTCTCTTCATTGAGCTTGATCAAGGTGCCGTCGGCAAGCATCTTTTGAATGAGCGCATCGTTCTCGCTGTCGCTGCCGTCACACCAATGGATGTTTTCAGGGCGCGTCAAGCGTGCCACTTCGAGCACCCACTGGTTCAGAGCCGCAAGCGAACTGCCTGCGTCGGTATTGCGATCGGTCATTGTGTTTCCTTATTGCTGAGCGTTCGTCGGCGGGTGGATCAAGGTGTCCATCAAGTGCGAGACATAGGCCTCGTACTCTTCTTGCGGCGGACGGTCTTGCGGCGTTTGCAAATTCAGTTGTTGGAAGCCCACGTAGGCCGAATACAGCAGTCGCGCCCGATGGCGCGCATCATCCGGGGTGAAGCCGGCGGCCGCAAATGAATCGCGCACCCACTCCAGACGTCGGCGCGAAACACGGCCGATGACCGGATGAACCAACGGATGGTCCATGGCCTTCAGCAACTGCTTGTAGATCACGTGCGACTTGTCGTCGTGCGCGACGAGGTTGATCAATTGACCCAGGCGCTTCTTGGGGTCGTCGACGGATTCGAGCTTGGCAAAGATGTTGTCGCGCTCATAGGCTTCCCAGCGGTCGAGGGCCGCCTGCAGCAAGGCATCCCGCGACGGAAAATGCCAATAAAAGCTGCCTTTGGTCACGCCCAAGGTCCGCGCCAGCGGTTCAACGGCAACACTGGCGACGCCATGGCTGGAAATCTGTTCAAGCGCCGCGGCCGCCCAATCGTCTGCACTGAGACGGTTGGCCCGCTCGGAGCGCCCCCCTGCTTGCTCGGTGGTGATGTCTGTCATGGACATAGTGTAGCCGCCCCCATACGCCTCCGTCACGATACGAAGGTGACACTGGGAGGATGCTAGAGCGCGTCTTGACTTCAAGTCGCGACCGCCATACTTTTAGGTATGGTGCAGCGCGTTTGGGATCGCTGCATGCTCAATCCATGAAATGACCGTTAACCCGGAGTCTGCCGTGAGTGTCTTGTTACCTGTTTTGGCTGTTTTGATCGCCACCGGCATTGCCGCGTATCACCGCCTCAGCATTGCCATGTGGGCGGCGCTCGTCGCCGTTGCCCTGGTGGCTTCTTGGATGCTCAGCGGCAGTCAAACGACCATTGTCGTCTTGGCCGTACTGGCGGCGCTGGTCGCCATTCCGCTGTTGGTTTCACCGCTGCGCAAGGCATTGCTGACCGCGCCGCTGCTCAAGTTCTACACGCGAATCTTGCCGCCGCTTTCGGACACCGAACGCACCGCGCTTGAATCCGGCACCGTGGGTTGGGAAGGCCAACTGTTTTCCGGCAAGCCGGAATGGTCGCAATTGCTGAATCAACCCAAGCCGACCTTGACCGCCGAAGAACAAGCCTATTTGGACGGCCCGACAGAAGAGCTCTGCCGCATGACCGACAACTGGGAGATCGACCATGTGCGTGCCGACCTGCCGCCGGCGGTTTGGGACTTCATCAAGCGCAACAAGTTCTTCGGCCTGAATATTCCGAAGGAGTACGGTGGCCTGGGTTTCTCCGCCTTGATGAACCACAAGGTGATCCAAAAGCTTGCTTCGATTTCGTCGGTCGTCAGCTCAACCGTCGGCGTACCGAACTCTTTGGGCCCGGCCGAATTGATCATGCACTACGGCACGCAAGAGCAAAAAGACCATTACTTGCCGCGCTTGGCGGATGGACGTGAAGTGCCGTGCTTCGCGTTGACGGGACCGTTTGCGGGTTCCGATGCCACCTCCATTCCCGATTACGGCATTGTCTGCATGGGTGAGTGGGAAGGTGCCAACGTGCTCGGCATTCGCCTGACCTTGAACAAGCGCTACATCACGCTGGCCCCGGTGGCATCGCTGATCGGTGTCGCCTTCCGCATGTATGACCCCGACAAATTGTTGGGCGATAAGGAAGACATCGGCATCTCGTTGGCCTTGGTGCCGCGTTCGGCCGAAGGTTTGGAAATCGGCCGTCGTCATTTCCCGCTGAATTCGCCGTTCCAAAACGGCCCGATTCGCGGCAAAGACGTGTTCGTGCCGATGTCGCAGTTGATCGGTGGTCATGAATATGCCGGTCAAGGCTGGCGCATGTTGATGGAGTGTCTCTCCATCGGTCGTTCGATCACCCTGCCCTCCACCGCCAGCGGTGGTTCGAAGATGGGTGCCGTCACCGTCGGCGCATACGCACGCATCCGCAAACAATTCGGTTTGTCGGTCGGTCGCTTTGAGGGCGTCGAAGAAGCGCTCGCTCGAATCGGCGGCAACGCCTTTGCGGTGAGCGCTTTGTCTGAAGCCACCGCGGCTGCGGTTGCGCGCGGCGAAAATCCGGCCGTGCCTTCCACCATTTCCAAATACCACTGCACGGAAATGGGCCGGTCAGTAGCGAAGGACCTCATGGATATCGTGGGCGGCAAAGGCATCATCTTGGGACCGCGCAATTTTGCCGGTCGCGCATGGCAGGCCTCGCCGATCGCCATCACGGTCGAAGGCGCCAACATCATGACGCGCTCGCTGATGATCTTCGGCCAGGGCGCGATCCTCTGCCACCCGTGGGTGATGAAGGAAATGAAGGCGACTGAAATTGCCGATCCGCGTGAACGCATCAACGCGTTCGACAGTGCCTTGTTCGGCCATATCGGTTTCGCGATCTCTAACGCAGTGCGCAGCTTCTGGTTCGCGCTCACCGGTTCCGCGTTCGGTGCAGCGCCCGGCGATGCCTACACGCGCCGTTTCTATCGCAAGCTCAATCGCTATTCGGCCGCGTTGGCGGTAATGGCGGATATGTCCATGCTGATGTTGGGCGGCAAGCTCAAATTCAAGGAAAGCTTGTCCGGACGTTTGGGCGATGTGTTGAGCCAGTTGTATATCGCCAGTTGCATCCTGAAGCGTCACGAAGATCGGGGCCGTCCGGAAAGCGACCAACCGTTGTTGGCATATGCCTTCCACGATGCCGTCAACAAAATTGAAACAGCGTTGTCGACCGCCTTGCGCAACTACCCGGTTCGTCCGGTGGCATGGCTGCTGTGGCCGATCATCTTTCCGTTCGGACGTCGTGCACAGGCTCCCAGCGATCGCTTGGGTCACAAAGTCGCCAGCATTTTGATGAGCGAGAATGATGCGCGTGAACGTCTGGCACAAGGTGTCTTCACCACGCCCTGCGAGAACAATCCGGGCGGTCGGATTTACAGCTACCTGCCCAAGTTCATCTTGGCGGAACCGGTGGAGCGCAAATTCATGAAGGCGCTCAAGAATTCCGACATCGAAGCGCATGAGTTCGAAGACCAACTGCTCGAGGGTGTGCGCGAGTCGTGGATCACGGAAGAAGAAGCCGCACAGCTGCGTGAACTGCGCGCGCTAACTTTGGACGCGATCATGGTGGACGACTTCGATCCCGAGGAATTGCGTTCCGCAGGCTACGCATCCTTGCTCGATGCCACGCAAGCGACACCGCGCGCGGTGGCCTGAGCAAACGATTGACCCAAGAAAAGGGCGTCTATTGGACGCCCTTTTTTATTGCGCGGCAGTCAGACTCAAGAAGTCGTCTGCGCGTTCTTTGTAACCGGGTCGAAAGCGCCACCTTCGACGCGTCGCGCCAGTCGCCAAGTGATGACGCCCGAGGCCGCAATCGCACTGCCGCCGATGAGTGCGAATACGGCGACGCTCGCCTTCGACGCATTGAGGGCATTCACAACCAGCGCGGAAATCACATCGCCGGCGCGCCACACGGCGGTCTCCGTCGCGTTTTTGCCTTTGTAACGCAGGCTGCGCGGCACCTTGGTGAACAGCGATTCTTTGGCGGGCGAGAACATGCCGTACACCAGGCCGCGGGTTACGATCAACATCAGCGCGACCCATGGCATGGCGCCGATGACCGGCGTGGTCGCATCGGGCGAGAACGCCGTCGCCAAACACACCGACACCCCTGCGGACGCCCAAATCGCAATGACCCATGGTGCGCCGAAGCGCGCAAGGATGAAGCGGGTTAGCGTGAGCTGCACGACCACTTGCAAGACATTGGTGGCGATGTCCATGTCTGCGGCGAATGCCGTGCGCGCAACCGCGTCGCTTCCGAACGTGGCTTTCGAATAGTCGATGACCAATGCGTAGGCGATCGTGCCGATCATGTCGCCCAAGATCATCAGGATCGCCATCGTGCGCATGAAAGGATTCGCGAAGATTTGCCGCAGACCTTCCCACATGCTGCCACCCATGGCTCGCTCTGCTTCGTGTTGCTGCTCAGGTTGCGCGTGTTTGGCCCATCGCCCCAACATCAAGACGCATGCCAGACCGCCCCCGAGCAACGCCACCGAGACCAACAGCAAAGGGGCGACGCCGATCACCGGGACCAAGGTTCGCGTCAACACCGGACCTGCAATCGCGCCCAAGGTGCCGCTGATACCGATGATCGGGAACAAGCGCCGGGCTTGCGCGTTGTTCCAGATGTCAGTCATAAAACTCCAAAAAACCGACACGATGAAAAGATTGAAAACGCTCACCCAAACGAAAAACACCGTCCCCAATGTTTTCGGTCCGAGCATGTCGACCTTCAGAAAAAACGGATAGAACGCCAGCAAGCAGGCCATGAAGAAGGCGAAGGTCACCGGAACCACAATGCGGCGAGGCCAACGCGAGACGACGTAAGCAAACAACGGCGTCAACGCCAAGGTGGCAACAAACGTCGCGCCATAGAACCACGGAAGCTGCGTCGACCCGACTGCCGCAGAGAGTTGCTCACGCAGCGGGCGGATCACGTAGTAAGCGCACAGGATGAAGAAAAAGTATGCCGAGGAAAGAATCGTGGCGGTCATCTCACCGCTGCGCACGCGTCGTGCGTTTGAGGTTTCCGTTGTCATGTTCGCTCTCAGGGCTGACGATTCAACATCGGTGGCAAAGGACAATGCAAGACCGCACACAAGGTTCGCAACAACTCCGCCTCGGCAATCGTGACACGTCCATCAAATCCAATCGCGGCAGTCATCGACTCAACGACGACCTGCTTGGCCAACGGATCCAGCGCATCGAGACGTGGCCAGATTGAATCCAGCTGTGCATAGTCGTCGGCGGGCGGCACGTATTCGATTACTTCGCGTTGCACCACGTTGGCAAGGCCAGCTTGGAAAGCACGTTGCGCTTCTTGCTGATCCCGCGCGCCGGCATGCGCCACGACCCGCAACAAGGTGATGAATTCGTCTTTGACGCCCTGTGTTTTCAGGCGACCCATCTGCGCGTGATTGCCAGGGTCCAGCGCCTCGCGAACCTGTTTTTGCAACAGGATGCCAAGGCAGTATTCGAACAAAGTGACGCGGGCATCGGCATGGATCAATGCGTCTGCCATCTCAATGAAATTTTCGATGTCCGGGCGTGGAAATTGCCTGAGCGTCGGAAACGCCAGCATGGCCAAGGGCAATCGAAGTGCCGGATGCAAGTCCGCCACGAGCTGGGTGTGAATTCGCCAAGTCGATTCGGCATCGGCCTCGTCCATGTAGTGCGCGACCAAGGCATGACGCGCTTCCAACTGGTCTTCTTCGTTGCCCAACAGCAGGCTCGCCAGCAGCGGTCGGACCTGTTCCCGGTCACGCGCGAGTTCGCGCAGCACTTCCGGCATTTCGGCCAGGATGACATCGGCGCGTGCATAGTCGTCGAGTCCCGGATGGCCAACCTGCCCTGAAACAGAGGCCGGCAACACATCCACGGGCGACGACAAATCGCGCGCAGCAGGCACCGACCCCGCGATGCCCAACTGGCGGTCTTCTTCCATCCCGTTCGGCGGCCGTTGCCGCCATTGCTGCTTCAAGCCGTCGAGTTGCGCTGTCCCAAACGAGGGTTCCAAGGTTTTGATGCGCTCGAGGATCGGCGGATGCGTGGCGAACAGTCCCGAGAATCCGAGACCGTTGCCGAACAGCATGTGGCTGACTTCCTCGGCCTCGGCCTTGCGCGCCAAGGTCGATCCCGCATCCAACCCGGCAATTTTTTTCAGCGCACCGGCCAAGCCTTGGGTTTGGCGGGTGAACTGCACGGCGGAGGCGTCGGCCAAGGCTTCGCGCTGTCGACTCACACCGGCCTTGATCATGCGCGCGAAAAACATGCCCACCGAACCGATGACAAGTGCCGCGATACCAATGACAAGCGCCATGCCCATGCCATTACTGCGACGGCTTCCGCCACTGAAGCTCGCCCCATGAAAGAGGACTTTCCGCCCGATCAAGCTGATCACCATGATCCCGAACAACACCCCGATCAATCGAATGTTGATCCGCATGTCGCCGTTCAACACATGGCTGAACTCGTGAGCGATCACGCCTTGCAATTCGTCCCGGTTCAAGCGGTCCAAGGCGCCGCGGGTGACCGCGACGACGGCATCCGCCGGCGAATAACCCGCGGCGAACGCATTGATGCCGGCGTCTTCTTCCAACACGTAAAGTTTCGGCATCGGCACGCCGGACGCGATCGACATTTCTTCAACCACGTTGCGCAGTCGCATCAACTTCGGATCCGCGGTATTTTCCGCGACAGGGACACCGCCCAATCCGCGCGCGACTTCCTCACCGCCACCGGATTTCAGGGCAGTGACTTTGTAAAGGCTTGCCAACCCGATGACGGCCAAAGTCAGCAAGGTCGGCCAAACGAGGGTTGCCGCAAGACTTGCACCGTCGCCCGAGCGCGCCGTCAACAACAAAACACAGGCGTCCACGGCGAACACAACGCCGAGCACGGCCAGAACAAACAAAAAAATCAGACGGCGGCTGCGCGAGCGCGCCGCCGCCTGGTGTTCAAAAAAATTCATTGCCGCTGTGCCTCAAGGCCGGATCAGAAACTCACCTTGGGTGCTTCGCGCACTTGCTCGCGCTTGTCTTCGGCAATATCCAGCAACGCCGCGGGTGCGAAGCCGAACATGCCCGCCACAAGGCTGCTCGGGAACACTTCGCGCTTGTTGTTATATGTCGTGACGGCGTCGTTGTAGGCCTGACGTGCAAACGCGACCTTGTTTTCGGTGCTGGTGAGTTCCTCGGTGAGCTGCATCATGTTCTGATTGGCCTTCAGATCCGGATAGGCTTCAGCAACGGCAAGCAACCGGCCCAGTCCGCTATTCAATTGGTTTTGCGCCGCGGCCAGTTGCGCCATCGCTTCCGGATCACCCGGGTTGGCTTTGGCAGCTGCCAATCCCGACTGCGCCGCACTGCGCGCCGAGATGACGGCCTCCAGCGTTTCGCGCTCGTGGCTCATATAGCCCTTGGCGGTTTCGACCAAATTCGGAATGAGATCGAAACGGCGCTGGAGTTGCACATCGATTTGCGCAAACTGGTTCTTGAAGAAATTGCGCGCGGTGACCAATCCGTTGTACATGCCCATCAGCCAGAAGCCGATCAGGGCCAAGACGGCCAAGAAAATCAACACACTAACCATGCTTTCTACTCCTGTTCATGCAATCCGCGCACATCGCTTCTACACTTTCCCCTGAGACTCAGGGGCACTGATACATGACCATACCGAATTCGAACGCATTCCGTCATCGCAATCGTTTCACCCGCGTTCTAATCGGCACCGGTGTCGCTCTGTTGCCCACCCTGATCGGTGCGGCGCAACCGCAATCCAGCGGCTGGCAATCGCGCGATCCGGCGCAGCAGGTTCAAGCTTCCACATCTGGCAGTCATAGCGGCCAAATTGTTCGCCCTTCCGCACCGATCAATTCGATGTCCACTGTTCAAGGTGTCGACTATCGTGAGATCGACCGCTACGCGAATTCATTGGTCGCCGGACAACGCGTGCCGGGGCTTGCGATCGCGGTCGTTCGTAACGGCAGAATCGAATTCATGAAAGGCTACGGGATCACTGATACATCGCGCCCCGAGCCGGTCGACACCCACACGGTGTTTCGTTTGGCTTCCTTGTCGAAATCATTTGCAAGCGCCTTGGCCTCACTGCTAGTGCAACAGGGCCGTATTCATTGGAACGACGGCGTGACCCGCTGGGTGCCGTCCTTCCGACTGCCAACGCAATCGGCGACCGACCGGGTCACGGTTGAAAACCTGGTCAGCCAAAGTGTCGGATTGCCGAAGAACGCCTTCGATCGTGATATCGAAGCCAACCTCGACTACCCCTCCGCTGTCGCCAAGCTCGCCACGGTCAATATGAAGTGTGCGCCCGGCGACTGCTATTCCTATCAAAACGTGGCATTCAGTTTGATTGGCGACGTGGTCTTTGCCGCTACCGGCAATTTTTATCCCGAAGCGGTGGAACGATTGATTTTCAAACCGCTTGGCATGAATGATGCGAGCTACGGGCTCGGTGGCATCCAAGCCAGTCCGCGTTGGGCGCGCCCGCACGTTGGACGCGCGGGCGCTTGGCGATCATTGACACCCAAGCCCACGTACTACCGGCTCGCACCTGCCGCGGGTGTCAACGCCAGCATCTCCGACATGGCGCAGTGGATGATCGCCCAAACCGGTCATCGCACCGATGTCCTGCCGGAAAACGTGCTCGACAACATGCACTCCGCCAAAGTGAAGTCGCCGACGGAACTGCGTGGCTCGAGTTGGCGTCGCGGACGCTTGAATGATGCGAGCTACGGTCTGGGCTGGCGCGTGTATAACTACGCCGGTCATCGGGTGATTTTCCACGGCGGTGCTGTCGAAGGGTATCGCGGCGCCATGGCGCTGGTGCCCGAGCGTGATCTCGGATTGGTCATTCTCTGGAACAGCTCGAGCAGTTTGCCGAGCGGGCTGATGCCGACCATCGTCGACCGGGCATTGAACATCCCGGGGCTGCCCTGGCTACCCAAAGAAATCACCGGCCTTGGCGAACAAACAGTTCCGGCAGACCTGTCGGCGCCCGACCCCGAAGGCAACGATTGACCGTTGATGGCTCGCGACCGGATCGCGGGCAAAAAAAACTCCCCCGGCAGGAGGAGTCAATTCAATTGCTTTAAGCGATGTAAAAATCGTTCTTTGATTAGAAGCCCGGGATCAACGACGGAATCATTGAAGCCACTTTCTTGGCTTTCTTCACAGCCTTTTTGGCCGCTTTCTTGACGGTTTTCTTGGCAGCCTTTTTGGCCGGCTTTTTGGCGGCTTTCTTAGCGACCTTCTTGGTGGCTTTCTTGGCGGCCTTTTTGGCTGGCTTCTTGGCTACTTTCTTGGTGGCCTTTTTAGCGGTCTTCTTGGCGGCTTTCTTGGCTACCTTCTTGGTGGCCTTCTTGGCTGCCGGCTTCTTCGCTACTTTCTTGGCGGCTTTCTTGGCTACCTTCTTGGTGGCCTTCTTAGCTGCCGGCTTCTTCGCTACTTTCTTGGCGGCTTTCTTGGCTACCTTTTTGGTTGCCTTCTTAGCTGCCGGTTTCTTCGCGACTTTCTTTACGGCTTTCTTGGCGACTTTCTTGGTCGCCTTTTTTGCTGCCTTTTTAACTGCCATGGTATGGCTCCTCGTCTTGGTTAAAGGATCTGGCGAGCCAGACCCGGACACGCAGCGGGTATCGGACCCGTTACGGGCCGCCTCCGCGCACTAGGCAGCGGGGCGGATGCTTTTCGACATCGAATGCGATGCATACACACGACATCGTTGTTGCCTGCATACGACACATCCCCATGGATGTTTCGTATTTGTTCTTTCAGCGAAACGTAAGTAGCTGATTTTCGGTTGTCAATAGTTTTTTGAAAATAATTTCAAGTTTTTTTCAAGCCGCTTTTTGTCGGACTTTCCAGCGCGCGGTATGAAGCACCGCCGCGATGTCCAAAACAAATCGCTCTACCCGGACGACACAATGGAAACATGTCTTTATTTGAAGCACTTGCTGCAAAACGTTTTCCGCATTGCCTAACAAATCATTCTGGCGAACAGATGGGGGGAACCACCCGCCGGCGTCCGATCCGTCCTCGCGCGACGATCGAAAAAATTTTTCCGAAAGTGACCTGCTAACGCCGTTGCACTGCCCATTTGCGCAAAAAAATACCCGGCCTCAAGCCGGGTATTCGTATCCGAAAAGTCGGAAGAACGATCAATGATCTTCGTCATCGACCAGTTGTTGATAGTCGTCGGGCGACAACAATTCATCCGCTTGCGCCGCGTCGCTCAACTCGACAACGAACAACCAACCGTCACCAAACGCGTCTTCGTTGATGGTTTCCGGCGCGTCAGCCAACGCGGCGTTGACCTCGACGACTTTGCCGCTGACCGGCGCGTAGACATCAGACGCCGCTTTGACCGACTCCACCACCGCACAGGCGGTGCCGGCGACGACTTCGTCGCCAACTTCCGGCAACTCGACGTAGACCAGATCACCGAGCAGACCTTGGGCGTGGTCGGAAATGCCGATCGTGGCACGGCCATCGCCTTCGACACGCACCCACTCGTGCGACTTCAGGAATTTCAAATCACCGGGAATTTCAGCACTCATCGGGGGCTCCAAAATGTTGATTATGCGTTCGGTAAAGACCCCGAGAGCGGGGTTGATTCATTCTAAGCGATGCCGTCGGCGATTTTGCCTTCACGCACGAACGGGAATTTGACCACGCGAACCGGCACTTCTTTGCCGCGAATATCGACGCGCACATCGCCCAGCGCGCCGGTCGGAACACGCGCAAACGCGATCGCCTTTCCGATCGTCGGGGAGAAGGTGCCTGAAAGGATTTCTCCTTCGCCACTTGCCGTCAGTACCCGTTGGCCATGGCGCAGGACGCCTTTGTCGTCCATCACAAGTGCGATCATTTGTCGCGGTGCACCTTCCGCCGCCTGCCGTTCAAGCACCTCGCGTCCGATGAAGTCACGACCTTCGTCCAAAGCGACGGTCCAACCCAGTGCCGCTTCGTAGGGCGACACGGTGTCGTCCATGTCTTGTCCGTAGAGATTCATACCGGCTTCGAGACGCAAGGTATCGCGCGCGCCCAAACCTGCCGGCTTGACGCCCGCAGCATGCAACGCGTTCCAGAACGCCACCGTTTCACCGGCCGGCACGATGATTTCGAAACCGTCCTCTCCGGTGTAACCGGTGCGCGCAATGAACACCTTGGTGCCATCCAGGGTGGTGGCTTCTCCGGCGGCAAATCTTCCCAACTTACCAATTCGTGCGCGGTCGGATTCTTGCAACAGGCCGGAGACGCGCTCACGTGCATTCGGTCCTTGCACGGCGACCATGCCGAACTCGGGGCGTTCGGACACTTTGACGTCAAAGGCTTTTGCCTGCTCATTGATCCATGCAAGGTCTTTTTCGCGGGTAGCGGCGTTCACCACCAAACGGAACCAATCCTCGCGCATGAAATAAATGATGAGATCGTCGATCACGCCGCCTTGTGGATTCAACATGGCCGTATAGAGCGCCTTGCCCTCGACTTTGAGCTTGTCGACCGAATTCGCCACCAGCCGGCGCAGGAATTCGCGGACGCGTGCGCCTTCCAAATCCACTACCGTCATGTGCGACACGTCGAACATGCCGGCATCGGTACGCACCACATGATGCTCGTCGATTTGCGAGCCGTAATGGATCGGCATGTCCCAGCCGCCGAAATCGACCATTTTCGCGCCCATGGCGCGATGGGTTTCGTTGAGAACGGTTTTATCAGTCATCGTGCACTCGCGCTTTCGGTGAAAGCGCGATTATCGCACTTCCCCCGATTATTCGGACTCGACGAAAAGCTCGAGACCGTCGGTGCGTACCACACGCACCCGTGTGCCCGGCGGCACGTCGTCGCCACGCACGCGCCACAGTGCATCGGCGATTTGCACCTGACCTTGACCGTCGCGAATGCCGGCCGGGACGTGAAGAATTTGCCCGACCAATTGATCGGCGCGACGATTGAGGCCGGGTTGATCGGTGGGCGCTTTGTCCTTGCGGAAATATTTCCGGTAAACAATCGCGAACACAAAGCCGAGCACGACGAAAATGCTCACCTGCGCGACGATCGGCAGCGGCGCCAGCAACAGCAGAATGAAGACAATAGCCGCGGCGAAGCCGAGCCAAAGCATGAAGGCACCGGGTGCGAACGCTTCGGCGGCAAGCAATGCCAGTGCGATCACACCCCACGTAACCAATTCGGGACGCATCATTTCACCTTGTGTTGGTTCAGGGCTTCTTTGGCCAACTCGCCGATGCCGGCCAAACTGCCAAGCATCGCGGTCGATTCCATGGGCATCATCACGAACTTCTGGTTCGGCGCTTCCGCCAGAGACTTGAAGGCCTCGATGTATTTTTGTGCGATGAAGTAGTTGATCGCTTGGACATTGCCGCCGGCAATGGCGTCGGAGACCATTTGCGTCGCACGCGCTTCTGCCTCTGCCAAACGCTCGCGCGCCTCGGCCTCACGATAGGCCGACTCTTTGCGGCCTTCTGCCGACAGGATCGCACCTTGCTTCTCACCTTCGGCACGCAGGATTTCGGATTGGCGCAAACCTTCCGCTTCGAGAATGTTGGCGCGCTTTTCGCGTTCGGCCTTCATCTGCCGGGCCATGGATTCGACCAGGTCGCGCGGGGGTTGGATGTCCTTTAACTCAATCCGGTTCACCTTCATGCCCCAGGGATGGGTCGCGGCATCCACCGCCATCAGCACTTTCGAATTGATTTCGTCACGCTTGGACAACGACTCGTCGAGGTCCATCGAACCGATCGAAGTACGGATGTTGGTCATGACCAAATTCAGAATGGCTACTTCCAGTTGCGCGACTTCGTAAGCGGCTTTAGCCGCGTCGAGCACTTGGAAAAACACGACGCCGTCGACTTTGACGACAGCGTTGTCCTTGGTAATGACGTCCTGGCTCGGCACGTCCATCACCTGTTCCATCATATTGATCTTGCGACCGACGTTCTGATAAATGGGTACGAGCAAATGCAAACCGGGGCGCAAGGTGGCCGTGTAGCGACCAAACGTCTCCACCGTCCATTCCCAGCCCTGCGGCACAATCCGAACCGCCTTCGCCAGCAGAATGACGCCGGCGATGACGATCGCAATGGTCAAAACGGAAAGACCCATGATTCAACTCCCCTCGAATGTCAGATCGTTCGAGTTTACCTGCAATGCACGACACGCCTGCGTTTGTCAGAGCTTGCGGATTTCCGCATCCAATGACGCATCAATCTTTTCGACACAGGCGAGCGATTTCAGGTTATCGAGCAGTTGTTTCACCGAGCTCGCGCCCAGAATGACGCTGGTCACTGCCGGGTTGCGCAGCACCCAGGCAATGGCCAATTGGGCGGGATCGACATCGTGCGCGCGCGCCAAACCGGCAAAGGCGGCCGCGCGCTCCATTCGAAACCGGCCATCGTTTTTCATGTCTTCCAACAACCATGCGTTGTGCGCCTTCGACAGGCGCGACCCTTCCGGAATCCCATCGGCGTATTTGCCGGTCAAAAGGCCCGACGCCAAGGGTGACCAGGTCGTCGCGCCCAAGCCTTCCGCGCGCAATACCTGCGCATACTCCTGCTCGAATCGCTCGCGAACCAACACGTTGTATTGCGGCTGCTCAACGCTCGGACCCACCCAACCGTGCCGGTCGGCAATCCGCAGCGCATCGAGAATGCGTTGTGCCGGCCACTCGGACGTCCCCCAGTACATCACCTTGCCTTGCCGCACCAAGCCGTCCATGGTCATGACGATCTCTTCCAACGGGACGTCGTCGTCCGGCCGGTGGCAGTAATAGAGGTCCAGGTAATCGACGCGAAGGCGCTTCAACGCATCGTGACAGGCATCGTGCAGATGTTTGCGTGAGAGCCCGCGCTGCGTCGGTCGCGGATCCGCAACCGATCCGAAGAACGCCTTGCTTGACACAACGAAGCCGTCGCGCGGCAAACGCAGGTCGGCGATGACATCACCCATGACCCGCTCGCCGTCGCCATGCCCATAGACTTCGGCATTGTCGAAAAAATTGATGCCGTGGTCCCAAGCCGCGGCGACCAGATTGCGCGCCTCGCCACGCGAACTGTCGCGACCGAAGCTCAACCATGCCCCCAGGGACAGGGCCGATAATTTCAGTCCCGCCCGACCCAGCCGCCGGTATTCCATCCAAGCCTCCTGATATAGTCCGAATCCAGCACCCGAAAAGCCCACGGGTCGCCGCTTCGCACATTGTGAGGGAAACGTGTGATCAAGCGATTGAGGCAGTACTTGGCAGCACCCGACAAAATCATGCTCGAGCTGGGTGCCGGGGGTGAGTTGGTGGTTGCGCGCATTCGTTTGGCGATTGCTTTCCTGCTGTTCCTGCCCCCCATCATCAACACCCTTTCGGGCGGACCGGGCAACGAAAACCTTATCGGTTTCCTCGGCGGCGCGTTCGCCGTGTTTTTGGGGTGCATTTGGTACATGCTGGCACGCGAGCGCGGTCGATTCCCGTGGCTGCCATGGGCCAGTACCACCTATGACATCACCGGCGTGACCTTGTTTCTGTTCCTGCTGTCGCTGCACGACCGGGCGGCCGGGCTCAATAGCTTTGTCATCTGGGAGTTCTATCTCACCAATTTGCTGTTGACCTGCCTGCGCAATGACGCACGTCTGACGCTTTTTGCCGGCGGACTTGCGATCTTGCAATACCTCGCCTTGGCACAATGGATCTTTGCCAACTCGTCGGCTGAGCAGTTGGCGTCCGTCTCTTACGGCACTGCGTTGTGGTCAACGGTCGGCCAGCGCACCGTGGTGCTGCTGGTGGCCACCATCGTCGCTGTGACGACGGTGACACGGATGCACCGGCTGTCAAAAATGTCCGGCACCGACAGTCTCACCGGCATCCCCAATCGGAATTGGTTCTTGCATCAGGCCAAGCAGTTGATCGATAGCGCAATGCGTGCACGCAAGCCTGTATGTATTGCGATCATCGATCTGGATCACTTCAAACGCATCAATGACGAAGTCGGCCATCAGGCCGGCGACGATGCCTTGATCCATGCGGTGTCGGTCATCCACGGCAATGTCACCGCACCGGACACCGTGGGTCGATTGGGCGGCGAAGAATTCGGATTGCTGATTCACGCGGATCTCGAGACCGCGCGGACACGCGTGGACCGCATTCGCGTCGCTTTGGAGCAAAGCCGCTTCCAAACCCCCGGGGCCGAGCAGATCATCCAAGTGACCCTGAGTTCCGGTATCGCGCACTGCGATGCCGACGGTCAGAGCCTCACAAGCTTGATGGGGGTCGCGGATCGGCGGTTGCGCAAGGCCAAGTCGGCCGGCAGGAATTGCGTCCACCACGTGGATTGACCCACACTAGCGGCTACCGAATCCGAAGCCGCGCCCATGAGCCTGAAGCTACGCCTGACCGTAATGAACTTCTTCCAGTTCTATGTCTGGGGGGCGTGGCTGATCACCATTGGTAGATATTGGTTTGAAAACAAAGGTTGGCCGGGTACGAGTTTCGGCGCCATGTTTTCCACCATGGGGATCGCATCGCTGTTCATGCCGGCATTGATGGGCATTGTCGCGGATCGTTGGATCAACGCCGAGCGCTTGTACGGGATCCTGCATATCGCCGGCGCTGTTTGCCTGTTTGCATTGCCGAACGCCGGCAGTCCGCAGGCGATGTTCTGGGTGATGCTCGGCGCGATGATTTGTTACATGCCGACGATCTCGCTCGCCATCACCGTCGCCTACAACGCGTTGAAGCGCGAACAGATGGACGTGGTTCGCGACTTTCCGCCTATCCGTGTTTGGGGAACGGTGGGCTTCATTGCCGCGATGTGGTGCACCAGCCTGCTCGGTTTCGAAAAGTCGGCCATGCAGTTTTACGTCGCGGCCATCGCCGCGATCGGACTCGGCCTTTACGCATTCACCTTGCCACCCTGCCCGCCCAAGCTTGAGAGCAATAGCAGCGGCACGTGGGTCGATGCACTGGGTTTCAACGCGTTCCGCTTGTTCCGCAACCCGCAAATGGCGATCTTCTTCATCTTTGCGATGTTGCTCGGCGCTGCGTTGCAGCTCACCAATGCTTATGGCGGCACCTTCCTCGGCGAATTCGAGAACAACCCCGCTTACAAAGACACGCTGGCGGTGAAGTATCCCGCCATGATCATGTCCATCTCGCAGATTTCGGAAACCTTGTTTATCTTGGCGATTCCGTTCTTCTTGCGTCGTCTGGGCATCAAATGGGTGATGACCATCAGCATGATCGCGTGGTGCTTGCGCTTCGGCTTGTTCGCGTTTGGCAACCCCGGTGACGGTCTGTGGATGATCATCCTGTCCTGCATCGTGTACGGCATGGCATTCGACTTCTTCAACATCTCCGGTTCCCTGTTTGTCGAACAACAAAGTGATCCGCGCATCCGTGCCTCTGCGCAAGGAATGTTCATGCTGATGACCAACGGTATCGGCGCGGTTTTCGGCAGCCTGATCGCCGGCTATGTGATCGACACGTGGTTCACCGCGGCCGATGGCGTGAAGGACTGGCACGGCATTTGGCTGGCGTTCGCGGCCTACGCCTTCGCGATGGCGGTGGCGTTTGTACCGCTGTTCCGATACAAACACGGTCCGGGTGCATCGGAGCAGGTCGCCCACGGCCACACGCCTACCGACGTCAACGCCCCCTGAAGCCGGTATCCGCGCTCATTTAGAATGGGCGCATGCAGATCGGGCCGTATCATATCGAACCCAATGTGATTCTGGCCCCGATGGCCGGTGTCACCGACAAGCCTTTCCGACTGTTGTGCAAACGACTCGGGGCGGGCCTTGCCGTGTCCGAAATGACGATCAGCGATCCGCGTTTTTGGCAGACGCCGAAGTCACTGCATCGCATGGATCATGACGGCGAACCGGCCCCGATCAGCGTACAAATCGCCGGCACCGATCCTGCACAGTTGGCTGCCGCCGCGCGCTACAACGCCGACCACGGCGCGCAAATCATCGACCTCAACTTCGGCTGCCCCGCCAAGAAGGTGTGCAATGCATGGGCCGGATCCGCGCTGATGCAAGACGAGCAGCGCGTCGCTGAGATCTTGCATGCCGTGGTGGCGGCTGTGGATGTGCCGGTCACGATGAAGATGCGCACCGGCTGGTGTTCGAC
The DNA here is from genome assembly GCF_019551435.1 of Lysobacter soyae. NCBI lineage: Bacteria > Pseudomonadati > Pseudomonadota > Gammaproteobacteria > Lysobacterales > Lysobacteraceae > Lysobacter > Lysobacter soyae. The sequence continues at coordinate 564,004 of NZ_CP080544.1, read as the reverse complement.
CGTCAAGAACGCTCCGACCATCGCGCACATCGCGGAGGACGCCGGCATTGCCGCACTGACCGTGCATGGCCGGACACGCGATCAGCACTACACCGGCACCGCCGAGCATGAGACCGTCACCGCGATCAAATCGCGTGTGCGGATTCCGGTGATCGCCAATGGTGATATCGACAGCCCCCAGCGTGCGGCCGCGGTGCTGCGCGAAACGGGGTGTGATGCCGTCATGATCGGTCGCGCCGCGCAGGGTCGCCCATGGTTGTTTCGCGAGGTTGCGTATCACTTGGCAACCGGCGCTTTCTTGCCGGCGATTTCCATGGCCGAAATCCGCGACACGCTTCTCGGACACTTGGACGCATTGCATGACTTCTACGGCGAGGACATGGGGGTGCGTATCGCGCGCAAACATTTGGGTTGGTATGCCAAAGATCGTCCGGAGAATGCTGGCTTCCGTGCCGTGGTGAATGTCGCCGTGAGCGCGGAACGCCAACGGCAGCTCACACGCGATTATTTCGACCGGCTGATGGAAACCGAAACCCAGACCGACGCACAAGCCGCGTAAATCAAGCCGCCTCTTGAAAGTGCGCCGCGTCACGTACCGGTGTCAACAGACGCAGACGCGGTGCGAGGGTTTTCAACACGTTGCCTTTGAGGTCGAGCAGTTGCAATGTGCCGTCCGGCGCTTCGGCGAGCGCGGTCAAAGATTCCACCCAATCACCGTCATTGGCGTAGATCAAGCCATCGCGCTCAAACAAGGCAGCGCGATGGATGTGTCCGCAGATGATGCCATCGAGCCCGCGCTGCTTAGCGTCGTCGAGTCCGGCTTTGACAAAACGGTCAATGAAGCGCTCCGCGGCATCGCTTTGCCGTTTCATGTATTCCGCCAAGGACCAGTAACGCAAGCCGGCTCTGCGACGCAGTGCATTGGTCCATTGGTTCCAAGTGAGGATGCGGTAGTACAGCCAATCACCGAACTTTTCCTGCACGTTGCCGAAGTGGGTGATGCTGTCGTATTCGTCACCGTGCACGACCAACATCCGACGACCGTCAGCCATGGCATGGATGCAGCGACGACGTACCTGCATCGCCGGCAAAGTCAGACCGCAAAACCGCCGCGCCGGCCGGTCGTGGTTGCCTGGCACATAAATCATTTCGGTTCCGGCACGACGCAACGCGTGCAGCGCTTCAATCACATTGTTGTGCGCCGTGCCCCATCGCGCGCGCCGCTGTGCCATCCACCACAGGTCGATGATGTCACCCACCAGATACAGTTTTTCGCAGCGAATGACTCTCAAGAAATGCGCCAGTTCCGCCGCATGACAATGGCGGGAACCCAAATGCACATCCGATAGGAAGACCGCGCGCTGAAGCGTTGCGGTCGCGGCGCTCATGCCGCGACTCCATCCTTGCCGCTGTCGATGTATCTGGCGCGTTTCTTCTCGAGCAACTTGGTGAGGTCGACTTCGATCAAGCCGTCAATCGCATCGTTGAAGTCCGGGTCGATGCCAAACGCCAGGAAGCGGGTGCCGCCCGACTCACACAAATCGGTGTACTGGCGATACAACATGGGCACTTCGGCACCCAAGGCATTCAAGTTGCCTTTGAGCACTTTGTAGGCGGTCTCGAGGTCCACGGCATCGTCAAAGTCCGGTGGCGCTGCAAAGTATTTGAAGGGGCGGCGCGAGCGCGCGTAGGACGTCTCCGTACCGAAGTAGCGGCTGTAGAACGCCACCAACTGATCGCGGGCCGCTTGCGGTAGCGCCGCACTGATGGATACCGGTCCGAACAGATAGCGGATGTGCGGATGTTTGCGCAAGTACGCACCGATACCCTGCCACAAATAGTCCAGGCTTCGACTGTTCCAATACTCCGGCACCACAAAGCTGCGCCCCAACTCCATGCCTTGACCGATGTGGATGACCGCTTTCTCTTCGAAATCAAACAAAGAAGCGGTGTACAGACCCGCCAACCCGCGCGCACCGATGATTTCCGCACCGCGCGCGACGCGATAGGCGCCGGCGATTTTGCCGGCTTGTTGGTCCCAAAGCACGATGTGTTCGTACCAACTGTCGAAGACATCGAGATCGATTCGCTTTCCGGTTCCTTCACCGACTTTCCGGAAAGTGACCTCGCGCAACCTGCCGATTTCATGCAACACCGCAGCGCCGACCGGCAATTGGCCGACGCGAATCTCCTTGCCGTCCAAAGTTCTGCCGAGCAATTCCATGGCTGCGATGCCACGCACAACGCTGTCGTGTTCGGCCGGCGCGACTATCGGTTCCGGCCCGGACGGCACGCTACCCGGCTGCCTCGGCAATCGCGACAATCCGTAAACCGCTTTTCGAACGCTACGAAGAACGGCGTGCCGGTCGGTATCGGCCGCCAAGTGCATCGCATCACCCACGCGCAGTTCGATGCGCTGATTGCGGCGTGCGAACATTTCGCGCGCGAGCAAAGCGGTCGCGGCCGGTTTGTAGATGGCAGAGGTGCCGTAAAAGAGCAACGAGTTGCGCGCCTTGACATGCACCGGCAAGACCGGCGCCGCGGTGGCGCGCGCAAAGCGGACAAAACCCGCGCGCCAGACCGAATCCCGGATGCCGCGCGGCCCCAGACGTGACACTTCGCCCGCGGGAAACACGATGACGCATTCTTCTCGCGCCAGTGCCGCTTCGATGGCGCGGAGATCGGCGGTGCCGGCGCCACCGCCGAAAACGCGGACGGGCAAGATCAATTTTTCGATGTTGTGAAGATTGAGCAAGATGTCATTGGCGACAATGCGGACATCCTTGCGGACGCGACCCACGGCATCCAGCAAGGAAAATGCATCCACGGCACCGGAAGGGTGATTGGCAACGATCACCAGTCGACCGGTTTTCGGAATCTTGGCCAGATCCGCTTCTGAAACCGTGTAGCCCGCCTGCAGGAAGTCCAGACCTGCACGCACGAATTCGAAATTGCGCACTTCCGCCTGTGAGCTGACAAAGCTGTCGATCTTGTCCAGGCGCGACCATTTTTCGACGCCGCGGATCAGCGTCCGCGTGACGCGGGCTCGACGACCGCGGAACCATTTCGGGAAGCGGGAGGCCAGCAGGGGTTCAAGTTTCAGCATGGGCAGTTCGGAGCACCGGACGTTGACCTAGGGTGACGGGAGGACGCTTCACCCATATTGCAGATTTTCGCGAAAACTGTGACAAGCCCGGTGTTCACCGCGGCGCAACACATCATGAACGGTTATGCGGCAGAATCGTTCAATACGCTGTATCATTGCGCACCTTATCTTTTCATCCGAATAAAAGGATATAACGATGTCGAACTACCTGTTCACCTCCGAATCGGTGTCTGAAGGCCATCCGGACAAGATTGCCGACCAGATCTCCGACGCCGTTCTTGACGCGATCCTGGCGCAAGACAAGCGCGCGCGCGTGGCCTGCGAAACCATGGTGAAAACGGGTGCCGCCATCGTCGCCGGCGAAGTCACCACCGATGCGTGGGTGGACATCGAAGACCTGGCCCGCAACGTGATCAACCAGATCGGCTACAACAATTCGAATGTCGGTTTCGACGGCCACACCTGCGCGATCATCAACATGCTCGGCAAGCAGTCGCCTGACATCGCCGCCGGCGTCGACGGCACCAAGAAGAAAGCCAAAAAGCCGGAAGAGATGGGTGCCGGCGATCAGGGCCTGATGTTCGGCTATGCCTGCAACGAAGCGCCGGAATACATGCCGGCACCGATCTACTACAGCCACCGTTTGGTCGAGCAACAAGCCAAGGTGCGCAAGAACGGCAAACTGAAGTGGCTGCGTCCCGACGCCAAAAGCCAAGTCACGCTGAAGTACAGCGACGACGACCATAAGATCCATGGTCTCGACGCCGTGGTCCTGTCCACGCAGCATGATCCGGACATCAAACAAAAGGATTTGATCGAAGCCGTTCGCGAGCACATCTTGAAGCCGGTGTTGCCGAAGAAGTGGTACGAATCGCTGCCGAAGAACAAAGTGCACATCAATCCGACCGGCATCTTCGTGATCGGCGGCCCGGTGGGCGATTGCGGCCTGACCGGCCGCAAGATCATCGTCGACACCTACGGCGGCATGGCCCGTCACGGCGGTGGCGCATTCTCGGGCAAAGACCCGTCGAAGGTGGATCGCTCCGCCGCTTATGCCGCACGTTACGTTGCGAAAAACATCGTGGCGGCAGGCTTGGCCGACAAGTGCGAAGTGCAAGTCTCCTACGCCATCGGTGTGGCAGAGCCGACCTCGATTTCGGTCACCACTTTCGGTACCGGCAAGATTGCCGATGATCAAATCGAGAAGTTGATTCGCGCAAACTTCGACCTGCGTCCGTACGGCATCATCAAGATGCTCGACTTGATCCACCCGATCTATCAGCGCACCGCTTCGTACGGCCACTTCGGTCGCAAACCGGAGCAGGTGTCGTACATCGACGGCCAAGGAAAGAAGCAAACGGCTACCGCGTTCTCATGGGAGAAGACGGACAAGGCGGATGAGCTGCGCAAGGCTGCGAAGCTCAAAAAGTAATTGCCTGACTTCTCCATGGAAGTGGAGACGCAGAAAAGCGCCTCACCCGGCGCTGCGCGCCGCCCTCTCCACTGCGTGGAGAGGGGATTCTTCCTTCTCCACGCAGTGGAGGGGGTGCCCCGAAGGGGCAGATGAGGCGCTCTAGCCGCCTCCGCTATAATTCACACCACCCGAGGGGCGCTGCGATCGCACATAGTGCGGCCAGGCTCGGTTGACGCGAAGCATCGCAGGGAACAACGGCGCCCGTTCGAGAGACATCCACTTACGAACGGAGCCATTGCACATGAACGCGCAAGTCAAAACTTTCTCGCAAGACGGTGACTACAAAGTCGCCGATATCAGCCTCGCCGATTGGGGCCGCAAAGAACTCGATATCGCCGAAGCCGAAATGCCCGGCCTGATGTCCATCCGCAAGAAACACGCCGCGGCCAAACCGCTCGCCGGCGTGCGGGTCACGGGTTCGTTGCACATGACCATCCAAACCGCAGTGTTGATCGAAACGCTCAAGGACATCGGCGCCGACGTGCGCTGGGCGTCCTGCAACATCTTTTCGACCCAAGACCATGCCGCCGCAGCCATTGCCGCCACCGGCACCCCGGTGTTCGCCTGGAAAGGTGAAACCCTGGAAGAATATTGGGACTGCACCCTCGATGCGCTGACCTTCAAGCTCGCCGACGGCACCCTGACCGGACCGGAATTGGTGGTCGATGACGGCGGCGACGTCACCTTGTTGATCCATAAAGGCCTCGAACTTGAAAAAGGTTCGAAGTGGGCCGATGAACCGGGCGCCAACCACGAAGAGCAAGTCATCAAGAATTTGTTGAAGCGCGTCGCCACCGAACGCCCGGGTTTCTGGACCCGCGTGGTCGCCGATTGGAAGGGCGTGTCGGAAGAAACGACCACCGGCGTGCACCGTCTGTATCAACTCGCCGAAGCCGGTCAATTGCTGGTGCCGGCCATCAACGTCAATGACTCGGTCACCAAGTCGAAGTTCGACAACCTCTACGGTTGCCGCGAATCGCTGGCCGACGGTCTGAAACGCGCGCTCGATGTCATGCTCGCAGGCAAGGTCGCCGTCGTCTGCGGTTATGGCGACGTCGGCAAGGGTTCAGCCGCGTCGTTGCGCGCGTACGGTGCGCGCGTGATCGTGACCGAAATCGATCCGATCTGCGCACTCCAAGCCGCGATGGAAGGCTATGAAGTCAAAACGGTCGAAGACACTTTGGGTACCGGCGACATCTATGTCACCACCACTGGCAACAAAGACGTCATCACCCTCGATCACATGAAGGCGATGAAGGACCAAGCCATCGTGTGCAACATCGGCCACTTCGACAACGAAATCCAAGTGGACGCGTTGTACGCCTCCGGCGCCGTCAAGACCAACATCAAACCGCAAGTGGACAAGTTCACCTTCGACAACGGCAACGCGATTTTTCTCTTGGCCGAAGGCCGTTTGGTCAACCTGGGTTGCGCGACCGGCCACCCCAGCTTCGTGATGTCCAACTCCTTCTCGAACCAAACCTTGGCGCAAATCGATTTGTGGGCCAACAAGGACAACTACGAAGCGAAGGTCTACATCCTGCCGAAGAAGCTCGATGAAGAAGTCGCGCGTCTTCACCTTGAAAAAATCGGCGTGAAGTTGACCACACTGTCGGATGCGCAAGCGTCTTACCTTGGTGTGGACAAGTCCGGCCCCTACAAGCCGGACCACTACCGCTACTGAGTGGCAACAGACATTCGCAAGACCGGAACGGGCGCAATTTGCGCCCGTTTTGCTGTGGGAGGCTGAAACCTTTTCACTTTCATCCGGATAAAGCGATATATTATTGGGACGTTCCCACTTCCGCAGCATTCCCAATGGTCCAGGTGTCGTTCGAGTTTTACCCGCCCAAGACTGACGAGCAACGCGCGCAGCTCGATCGCACGGTCGCGAAGTTGAAACCGCATGCGCCTGACTATGTGTCTTGTACCTTCGGCGCCGGCGGTTCGACGCTGACCTACACGTCCGAAACGATTCGCCATCTGCGCACAAAACACCAAGTCGACGCCGTCCCGCATATCTCCTGCGTCGGCGGTTCGCGCGAAGAGCTGCGAGCATTGCTTGCGGAGTATCGCGATCTGGACTGTCGGAAAGTCGTCGCCTTGCGTGGCGACATGCCCTCGGGCATGGGTCGCATGGGCGAGTTGCAATATGCCTCCGATCTCATCGCCCTAGTGCGCAAAGAACATGGCGACTACTTCAAGATTGCCGTTGGTGCTTATCCGGAGACACATCCGCAAGCACGCGACGCGCAGGCTGATTTGCAGAATTTCAAGCGCAAAGTCGATGCCGGTGCCGACGTCGCGATCACACAATACTTCTATAACGCCGACGCCTATTTCCGTTTCGTCGACGATGTACGCCGTCTGGGTGTGAACATCCCGATCGTGCCCGGCATCATGCCGATCGCCAACTTCAGTCAACTGCGACGCTTCTCGGAGAGTTGCGGCGCGGAGATTCCGCGTTGGATCACGCAACGCATGCAAGGATTCGGTGACGATGCCGCGGCGGTACGCGAGTTCGGTGCGGACGTCTTGGCCGCGCTGTGCGACCGGCTCATCCAAGGCGGCGCGCCCGCGCTGCACTTCTATACCTTGAACCTCGCCCGCCCGACGCTCGCGGTGCTTGAACGACTCGCCTGACTGAAACGGCGCGGCCGTGACAGGCCGGCGGCAAACCCTTAGATTGGTCAGGGCATGGTTTCCACCCGCACTCCATATCTATGTTTGATGCTGCTCGCGCTGGCGGGGGCGACTGCTGTCAACGACGCGGCCGCCCAATCTCGCCCCAAGCGCTGTGTCACCGATTCGGGTGAAAGCGTGCGCACCGACAAGCCCTGCGAAGCCTTCAACGCGACCGAACAAAAGCGTGCCCCAAGCACCTACGGCGCGGCCGCAGATCGCCGCATCATGGCTGCACGTCCCTCTTCCTACCGACCGGTGTGCGCCAAGACCATCGACGACCTGTCTTACAGTCTCTCGGCGGCGATGGATGCACGCGACGTCAACCGCTTTTCCTCCATCTATCACTGGGTCGGGGTTAGCAATGTTCGTGCGATCGCCGTACTGAACAAGTTCGAGCGCATCATGAAACGGCCGGTGGTCGATATTGAACTGACCGGCGGCTCGGCCGGCGGCACGGAATGGCAGGAAGACGCCGACGGCTTTCTGACGCCGATCGAACACGCCGCGCGACCGCCGACAGGTCTTCGCCTCCGGCAGCAAAAACCCGGCGGCAATGCCACCGAATCCACGCAGTTTCGCTTTGTCCGCAACTTCGGCTGCTACTGGCTCAGCTTCTGATCCATTGCCCCCAAAGGCGGCGGGGGCGAGAATAGGGGTTTGGCACAAGGAACGCCCCTATGGAATACCCCGACTGGATCTGGCACAACGGCGAGATCAAACCTTGGGCGGACGCCACTGTGCACGTCATGGCACACGCGCTGCATTATGGTTCTTCGGTATTCGAAGGCATCCGTTGCTATGACACCCCCAACGGGCCGGCGATTTTCCGCCTCACCGATCACAACAAGCGCCTGTATCAATCTGCGCGCATCCATGAGATCGACATCCCCTACGATCTCGCCACGATCAATGCCGCCTGTCGCGAAGTCATCCGCAAGAATGATTTCAAACAAGCCTATTTGCGCCCTGTCGCGTTCCGCGGGCTGGGCGGCTTCGGCCTCTCCGCAGACACGCCCACCGATGTGGCGGTTGCCACGTGGCAAATGGGTGCGTATTTGGGTGAGGGTGTGCTGGAACAAGGCATTGATGCCTGCGTTTCGAGTTGGCAGCGTTTCGCTCCGAACACCATTCCTGCCGGCGCGAAGGCCGGCGGCAATTATTTGTCGGGACAATTGGTGGCGCGTGAAGCGCGTCGTCTCGGATTCGGGGAAGGCATCGCGCTCGCCTCCACCGGCTTGCTCAGCGAAGGTGCCGGCGAGAACTTGTTCTTGGTCTTCGATGGCGTCTTGCATACCACGCCTGTCAGCGCTGCCTTGTTGAACGGCATCACCCGCAATACGATCATGACGCTTGCACGCGATGCCGGCATTGATGTGGTCGAACGCGATTTGCCGCGCGAGTACCTCTACCTGTGCGACGAGCTCTTCATGTGCGGCACAGCAGCCGAAATCACACCCATCCGTTCCGTGGATGGTCGCCAGGTGGGTGCGGGACGCGCAGGTCCGGTCACACTCAAGATGCAGGAACTGTTCTTCGGTTTGTTCAACGGCAAGACCGCCGACAAGTACGGTTGGCTGGAAGCCCTGTAAGTTTTTCGACGCCGGGGCACTGCCCCGGCGCTTAAGGGTTGAACAACAAGCTGGCGCGTGTGCCTTGCGTGCCATCGCGCCGGTTCCCGATCTGCACGTCCCAACCGTAGAGCTCGCAAATGCGGGTCACAATAGAGAGGCCGATACCACCACCCTTGGTATTGGTGGCCGCATCGCCGCGATAACCGCGCTCGGTCATACGCCGTTCGTCCGCCTCGGACAAACCCGGTCCCGTGTCCAAGACATCCACGCTGTCTTCGTTGATTCGAACCGTGACCGACCCGGTATCGGTGTACTTCACCGCGTTGGCAATGAGATTGCCCACGGCGACGTTGACCGTTGCGTCCGGCGCATCGACGACCACCGCGGCGTTGCCTTCCATGCGCAATTCGAGCTGCTTGCCGCGTCGCATTTGCAATCGGTGCGCTTCCAACAGTTGTTCCACGATCCGGGCGACCGATGCATTGCCCGAGACGCGCTCTTCGCGCGACAGATTCAACAATGTTTCGGTGATGGCGGTACCGCCTTCCTGTGCGCGCTGGATGCGCTGGATGCGCTCCAACATCTTCGGCGTCAGATCCGGCGCATCCAACATCAACTCGACCGTACTGCGGATGACCGCCAAGGGTGTGCGAAGCTCGTGACTCACGTCGGCATTGAGCTCGCGCTCGCGCTTGGCCGTGGACTTCATCCGGTCGGAATAGGCGTCCAACGCGGCGGCGAGCTCGCCCACCTCGTCATCGGCAAAATGCGGTGCGAGCGGGGCGTCGTTGTCCGATTCGCTGCGGCCGCGATCGCGGATCAGCTTCACCAGCTCAAGCAAAGGACGCATGATGCGCGAAGCCGACCAAACACTCAGAATCAAAGCGAGTGCCGTGAAGGCAAACACACTGGCAATCAACCAGCGCCGAAGTTTTTCCGTGGTATCCGAGGCATCGGTCACGTCCAAGCGGACGATCGTCGTGAATCCTTTGCCCGTAGCCAACCGGCCTTTGGCGACGGCGGCTTTCCAAACGTGCAACTTGCCATCGTCACCCACTTCGCGCACTTCATGCACGCCCGGGCCCAGATCCCGGTAGAGCGGATTGATATCGTCGGTCTTGCCTTCGCCGTAGGTCGCAGCGTCATACAGCGCAAAGGTCGGCGGACGATCCGGATTGGCCTCAACCTGACGAACCAAGCTCTCGACTTCGCGACGCATGGTCTTTTCAACAACCTCGCGCTCCAATCGATCACGAATGTAGAACGTGGCCGACGCGAACAAAACCGTGAGCAAGATGCTCAACAACAAAAACGACATCACGATGCGCGTCCGCAGGCGCCGGCGATTGGCGCCCGCCACCACGCGATCGATCGTTCCGGCCGGATTAGCCGGCATCGGTTTCCGCGATGCGATAGCCGATCCCATGGCGCGTTTGAATCAGCGGATGCTCGAAGGGCTTGTCAATCACGGCGCGCAACCCGTGAATATGCACACGCAAAGAATCGCTGTCGGGCAGTTCTTCACCCCAGACGCGGGTTTCCAGATCTTGACGTGTGACAACTGCCGGTGATGCTTCCATCAACGCCTGCAGAATCTTCAAGGCGGTCGGATTCAACTGCAACAACTTGCCTTGGCGACGCACTTCCAAAGTATCGAGGTTGTATTCGAGATCGGACACATTGAGGATGCGTGCCTGCACCCCTTTGCCGCGGCGGGAGAGTGCATTCAAACGCACGTCCACTTCCTGCAACGCGAACGGCTTGACCAAATAGTCATCCGCGCCCGACTCAAAGCCCTCCAATTTGTTATCGAGCGTGTCGCGCGCGGTCAACATCAGGATGGGTGTTTGCTTGCGCGCATCGTTGCGCAACTTCCGGCAAACATCGAGACCATCCATGCCCGGCAAGTTCAAATCCAACACGATGGCGTCGAAGTCATTCACCACGGCCAGATGCAACCCGGTCACACCATCTGCGGCGAAATCCACCGTGTGTCCGCGGTCTTCGAGGTAGTCGCCCAAGTTCGCGGCGAGGTCTTGGTTGTCTTCTATGACGAGAATGCGCATGGAAATTCCGTAATGAGGTCTGCCTAATGGCAGACCTCCGGATTCTGGCATAGTTCCCCCGAAGCGGGGCTGAAGTCAGCGACTGCGCGGTTTGGCGGCCTTGGCGGCTTTGGCGACGTTAGACGACTTGGTCTTGGGTTTGGCACCGGTCTTCGATTTGGAAGCCGCTGATTTCACAACGCGTTTACGCCGACGCTTGGCCGAGGCCATGACGGCATCCGATGCGCAAACGTGATCGATGATGATGCCGGCAATGTCTATACCGGTGGCGGACTCGATGCCCTCCAAACCGGGCGATGAGTTCACTTCCAGCACCAAAGGCCCGCGCTTGGCACGGATCAAATCCACGCCGGCGACATTCAATCCGAGCACTTGTGCGGCACGTACCGCGACTTCGATTTCATCGCGGGTGGGCATGATCGCCTTGGCCGTACCGCCGCGATGTAAATTGCTGCGGAAATCGCCTTGTGCCGCTTGTCGCCGCATGGCGCCCACGACCTTTCCGCCCACCACAAAGCAGCGCAGGTCCGCGCCCTTTGCTTCTTCGATGAACTCCTGCACGAGGAAGTCAGCATGCAAGCCGCGAAGCGCTTCTACCATGCCGCGCGCTGCGGATAATTTTTCCGCCAACATCACGCCCGCGCCTTGCGTGCCTTCAGAGAGTTTGATCACGTAGGGGGGCTTGCCCAACATCGACAGCAAATCATCGGTGTCATCGGGATTGTCCCCGAACACCGTGCCCGGCAGACCGATCGCTTGTGCGGCCAACAGTTGGTGCGTGCGCAATTTGTCGCGTGCTTTCAAAATGGCATCGGACGGATTGGGCGTATAGCAGCCCATCAATTCGAATTGCCGCAGCACCGCCGTGCCGTAACGCGTGATGGAAGCGCCGACGCGTGGAATCACCGCACTGTAGTCGGTCAACAACGCGCCCTTGTAATGCATTTCGAAACCGTCTTCCGAAATTTTCATATAGCAACGCAAAGGATCGAGCACGCGCACGGTGTGACCGCGTTCACGCGCGGCCTCGACCAGACGACGTGTCGAATAGAGCTTGCTGTTGCGGGAAAGAATGGCGAGTTTCATGGACTTCCTTGTGCATGAAGCGCGGTACGGCCGCGTTTGTGTAGATAGGATTTTGAAGGATCAACAGTGAATCGCCCCTGCATCGCGGTGCGCCCCAACAACATCGGAAATCGCATGCCCTGCCGGCTGGTCAAGTTGAGCTCGATGTCCATGTCGACACCGGCCAAGCGCAACGTGGAGCGGATGAAAACACGCCGACCGGTATGCCCGCCGGAGTCCGTCACTGAGCGCTCGTCGGCGACCGGACATTCAACCGTTACCGCCGGCTTCTTCTTGCTCGGTGTGATAGCAAATCGCACCCAAGCCACGCCGTCGCGTTCGAAGCAATCGTAGCTATCGACGTGCAGCGATGAAGTGCGTGCACCTGTGTCGACTTTGGCGCGAATGCGCAAAATCCCCAGATCCGGCAACGACAGGTATTCACGCCAACCAAGGCAAACCAACTCTTGCATACCGGATCCGGACCAAAAAAGCGGCCGTTTGGCCGCTTTGAATACTTGGAGCGGGTGATGGGAATCGAACCCACGCTAGCAGCTTGGGAAGCTGCAGTTCTACCATTGAACTACACCCGCGGAAGCGTGCAGTGTATGCGCCGCCCGTAGGCGGCGCAATCGGTGATCAGAAGTCGCGTCCGACGTTCAGGAAGACCGTCGTATTCAGCCCGCCCTTGCGCATGACGGTGTTGCTCATACCGGCAAAAACATCCAGCCCGCCAAGTTGCGTGCGAAAAGTCGAGGTCAGCAACAGATAGTCTCGATCAAACTGCGGACCGGGCACAGCGTAGGTCATGCCGCCCAAAGAAGTCATGCGCGCAGTGACCTGCGCATCATTCTTCTTGAGGTCTTTCTGCCAAGACAAGCGCGTGGACGTGGAAAGGTGATCGTTGATCTTCAATCGGCCTTCATAGCCGACGCTCGCCGTCAGCGCATTGAACTTCTGATCGTCGAACGCGAGCGCCGTTGCTTGACCTGCACCGGTCTCGGTGTAGCCGTCCACACGAACGTCCTGACCCAGCAGCGAGACGACCGGACCGTGATCCAACTTCTCGCCCTTGAACATGTAGCCGCCTTCCACACCGAGTGACACCACACTGCCGCCCGGGCTGCCATCGTGTTGACGCATGGCGATGCCCAACGGAATCTGGCGATGCACATCGAAATCGAGGTTCGTGTAGCCGAGTTGCGCGTTCGCAAACAAGCCCGATTCGTCGGCGTAGTTGAAGAAACCGGTGATATTCATTTCTTTCTGACGGACGTCGCCGCGTTGGGCACCGAAGTCGAAGTCGGTCCGCGCATAGCCCAGGGCAACACCGTAACCCATCGTGCCCTTCCACCAACCGACGCCACCGTTGACCGCACCGCCCTTGCCATCGAACCCGTCACCCGGCGCACCACGGTGATAACGATTGATGTCGAAGCGCCCGCCCGCCCACCAGTGCATCCCATCGCCCGGTGTGGCCGTGGACAGTTGTGCGCTCAGGGCGTTGAAGCGATTTTTACCGGAGACGGCGGCACTTTGCGGCAACACGCCGATTTGGCGCGGGCCTTCGATCGTCGCCACCGCATAGTCGGCCAACAGTTTGTACGCCATCGTGCTTGGGTGAACACCATCGGCGAATGCATAGGTATTGGCGGCGTCCGGAGACGCATAACTGGTCGGATTGCAGGTCAGCGACGACGCCGTGTAAGCCGGTAAGCACGCGGTGCTCGTCACGTTGGTGAAGCCGAACGTCGCCGGCGTCGCAATCACCTCACGCAAGAACGTGAAGGTATCGAGCGGAATGACGCGCAAACCTTGCTGTGTGAGACCCGAGTACAACGCGTTGTTGTACGTCGTTGCGAGCAAGGTCGCCTGCGTTTGCGCGGCCGGGCCTTGCACGCGCGTGGCCGGTGTGGAACCGAGATCCGGAATATTGGGCACCAGAATGTATTGCGCACCGGCGGCCTTCAGTTGGCCGACCAAAGCGATTTCATTGGTGACTGCCGATCCGATGGTCGCTTGCGCCGTCAGCGGCGGCGTGGTTGACGTGATGGTGAACAGATCATTGGCACCGCCCCACACTGTGTAAAGCGCATTGGGATCGGCCTTGCCGCCCGTGCGTGACAGGTAAGCGTTGACTTGCGTCTTCAAAGACGGGGTATAACCCAAGGCGCCGACCACATCGGTCCCGACGCGTGCACCGCCTACGGCGTAGTTGCTACCGGTCGACGGTCGCGGCGTGGCGCCTGTGGCAAGCCATGCCGGCGATGCATCCGTGCCGTAATACTGCGCCAAATCTTGCGACCAAACCAAACCCGGATTGGTCACGAACTGACCGGTAATGGACTGGGCATTGGCAGGCAACAGCGGGCGGAAAAAGCCCGGATCGGTCAAGCTGTCACCGAAAAAGATCGTTTGCGAAAAGGTTTGCGCGTGCAAATCGGTGGTATTGGTTTGCGCGGCGACTTGGCCGCAGGAAACGGCGATGGAAACGGCAAGCGCTGCGCGCAGCAGCGGAATACGGTGCTTCATTGAAATCCTCGTTGGCCGGGACACTCCCCTTTCCCGCATCGTTTCACGATACGCCCCCGTGTTCACGCCGCAGTGCGGCATTACAATGCGGGAATGGACATCATTTTCAATGGCGCCAGCGAGGCGCTCGCCGAAGGGGCGACCGTGCAGGATTTGCTGACGCAAGTCCATTTGCAGGATCGACGTGTGGCGGTCGAGGTGAACGGCGAGATCGTGCCGAAAAGTCTTCACGCCTCGCACGTTCTCGGCGATGGCGATACGGTGGAAATCGTCCACGCATTGGGCGGCGGTTGAGCGGGATTGCCTGACGGTTCAAGGGGCATCGTTCATACTATGTCGATGAACGAATCAGCCAAAAACCCTGCCCTGACCATTGCCGGCAAGACCTATCGCTCGCGCTTGCTGACCGGCACCGGCAAGTTCAAAGATCTCGAAGAAACCCGCTTGGCCACCGAAGCCGCTGGCGCGGATATCGTCACGTTGGCGATTCGCCGGGTCAATATCGGCCAAAATCCCGGCGAGCCAAATCTGCTCGACGTGTTGCCGCCGGACAAGTACACCATTCTTCCCAATACCGCGGGTTGTTACACCGCGGAAGATGCGGTGCGCACCTGCAAGTTGGCGCGCGAACTGCTGGATGGCCACTCGCTGGTGAAGCTCGAGGTGCTGGGCGACGAGCGCACCTTGTATCCCGATGTGGTGCAAACCCTGAAGGCCGCGGAGCAACTCGTCGCCGCCGACTTCGACGTGATGGTCTATACCAGCGACGATCCGATCCTGGCACGCCAGCTCGAAGAAATCGGCTGCGTCGCGGTCATGCCGCTCGCCGCACCGATCGGCTCCGGCTTGGGCATTCAGAATCGCTATACGCTGCTTGAAATCATCGAGAACGCGAAAGTGCCGATCATCGTCGATGCCGGTGTCGGCACCGCGAGCGATGCGACCATTGCGATGGAATTGGGTTGCGACGGCGTCCTCATGAACACAGCGATTGCCGGCGCGCGCGACCCCATCCTGATGGCCTCTGCGATGCGTCATGCCGTGATCGCCGGCCGCGAAGCCTTCCTGGCCGGACGCATTCCGCGCAAGCGTTTTGCCAGTGCGTCGTCGCCCATTGATGGTCTCATTGCCGCCTCATGACCGACCCCTTCAACAGTCCCGGCGCGAAAGCACCACCCAAGCCCTACACGCAGGATGATGCCAAGCGCCGAATCCGCAGCTTCGTTCTGCGTCAGGGTCGTTTCACCGAGGCACAACAGCGGGCTTTTGACGAGCTCTGGCCGCGCTTCGGTTTGGATTACTCGGGAAACCTGAGGGACTACAACGAAGTCTTCGGCAGGAACGCGCCGCGAATTCTTGAAATCGGTTTCGGCAACGGCGAAGCGCTGCGCTTTTCCGCGGCCTTGGATCCGGCGCGTGATCATATCGGCATCGAAGTGCATGCGCCGGGTGTCGGTCGCTTGTTGAATGCCCTGGCGACGGATGCTGCCGGCAATGTCAGGCTGTACCACCACGACGCGGTGGAGGTTCTGGAACATGAAATCGCCGACGGCAGCTTGGACGAAGTGCGGATTTATTTCCCTGATCCTTGGCACAAGAAACGCCACAACAAGCGCCGCTTGATCAATCCGGCATTCGCTGCCCTGCTCACCCGCAAGATCGCGCCCGGCGGGCGGCTGCATTTGGCGACCGACTGGCCGGATTATGCGGAGCACATGTGGGATGTGTTGGATGTGACCGAAGGTCTCACCAATACGGCCGGGCCGCGCGGCCATGTGCCGCGCCCGCCGTGGCGTCCGCAAACGCATTTCGAAACACGCGGCCAACGCTTGGGCCATCCCGTGTTTGATTTGTTGTACACGCGCAACTCCTGACGCATGGAAAATACGCTCGTCCTCAGTAGCGAAATGACACTCGTACTCGGGTTGTTGCTGCTGACGATGGGCCTGTTTGTCTTCGAACGGTTCCGGCCGGATGTCGTCGCGCTCATCGTGCTCGTTCTGCTCGGGCTCACCGGCTTGGTGGCACCGGAAGACCTGTTCGGGGGATTCGCCGGTAGCGCGGTGATGAGCATCATCGCCACAATGATTTTGGGTGCGGGCTTGGAACGTACCGGCGCCCTCAACCGCTTGGCCGGGTGGCTGCTGCGCAAATCGAAAGGCGAAGAAAGCCGGCTGTTGTGGATGACGTCGCTCTCTGCCGGTTTGATGTCCTCACTCATGCAGAATCCATCGGTCATGGCCTTGTTCATGCCGGTGGCGTCGCGTATTTCTTCGCGCACCGGCATCGCGACCTCGCGCATGTTGTATCCCATCGCCTGCGCCATTGTCATGGGCGGCGCGTTGACGATGGTGGGCAACTCACCGCTGATCTTGTTAAACGATTTGTTGCTGTCGGCGAACGACAAGTTGCCCTCGGGCGCGGCATCACTGAGCGCCTTCAAGATGTTCGCCCCGCTGCCGATCGGTTTGGTCTTGGTCGGCGCATCCATTCTTTACTTCCGCCTCCACGGGGATGCGCGACTGCACGAGAGCGATCGCGGCGTCACACCTGGACGCACGCAAAGCTACTTTGCACAAACCTACGGCATCGATGGCGAGGTCTTCGAGCTCACCGTCGATTCGGCCAGCCCGTTGGTCGGCACTACCATCGGTGAACTCGAGTTGCTGGAAGACTCACCGCTGATTTTGGCGCTGCGAAGCAATGGTGAGTCACGTTTGGCGCCACCGGCCGACGCACGGATTTGGGTCGGCGACATCATCGGCGCGCTGGGAAATGCCGAAGAGGTCGGCCGCTTTGCCAAACAGCATGGCCTGCGTGTGGCGACCCGGCTGAGCGAATTCGGCGAACTTTTCAACCCGAGCCGTGCCGGTATTGCGGAAGCCGTGATTCCGGCGAACTCACGTTATATCGGCAAGAGCGCGGGTGACATGCGCCTGCGCAAACGCGTCGGCTTGAGCTTGCTGGCCATCAACCGTGATCGTGAAGTCATTCGCGACAACGTGCGCGACCTGCCGTTGCGCTCGGGCGATATGCTGGTTTTCCATAGCGCATGGCAGAACCTGTCCGAAGTTGCCTCGCAAAAAGATTTCGTCGTGGTGACCGACTATCCGAAGGGCGAGCAACGGCCGCATAAGTTCAAAATCGCCATGACGATTTTCGCGCTCACCATGCTGCTTGCGTTGTCGTCGCGCATTCCCGTTCCGATTGCCTTGATGACGGGTGTCGTCGGCATGCTGGTAACCGGCGTGATTCAGATGGACGAAGCTTATGCGGCTATCAATTGGAAAACGGTTTTCTTGATGGCGTGTTTGATTCCGCTCGGATGGGCCATGGATTCGAGTGGCACGTCCGCATGGATCGCCGGACATACGGTGGACAAAATTCCCGCCGCCACGCCGGTGTGGATGATCGAATTGGCGGTCGCGCTGCTCACGGTGGCGTTTTCCTTGGTGATCAGCCATGTGGGTGCCACCATCATGATGGTGCCCATCGCCATCAACATGGCGCTCGCGGTCGGCGCAGAGCCGCGCATTTTCGCCTTGATTGTGGCGCTCTCCGCATCCAACAACTTCATGACCGCCACCAACCCGGTGATTTCCATGGTGTCCGGTCCCGGTAATTATTCGCAGAAGGACTTGTTCCAGATCGGCCTGCCGCTGTCGATGATCTATACCTGCATCATCGTGCTGGCCGTCAACCTCTTGCTCTGATTGCGTCAGGGCGTCACCGACACGGGCGTCGCGACCACCCAAGCGCCATCGGCGGCCTGTTCGACCGGCACCGGCGTCAATGCGGCACCGAGACAGGGTCCGCCTACGCAGGTGCCGCGACCAAGTTCGAATGTTGCACCGTGCACCGCACACATCAGCAGTCCTTCGGGCGTTTTGAGGAATTCGCCGGGCGCATAGTCGAGGCGACGGCCGGCATGCGGGCACACGTTGAGCCATGCGCGCAGGGTGTCGCCCTCGCGATGGACGATCACTGATTCGATCTCGCCATTCAGATCGACTTCGACTTCATTGACAGAGCCGTCCGCAAACTGCGCGACGGGGAAGTGGTTATTCATGACGCAACCGTAGCAGCAATCGTGTTCCAATGCTGAAACCCGTACCCTTGTGGACGGTGATTCCCCTTACCAATTTTGAGGAGTACCTGATGGGAATGATCAGCGAGTTCAAAGAGTTCATCGCCAAAGGCAACGTGGTCGATTTGGCGGTCGGTGTGGTGATTGGTGCGGCGTTCGGAAAAATTGTCACGGCGTTGGTGGATGGCATTGTGATGCCTGCACTTAGCGTCATGACCGGCGGCGTCAGCTTCAAAGACTGGAAACATGTCATCACCCCGGCCGTGACAGATGCCAGCGGCAAAGAGACCGCCGCGGAAGTCGCCATCCGCTATGGCGAATTCATCCAAGTGTGTATTGATTTCCTTCTGATTGCGTTCGTGATTTTCCTGTTCATCAAGGCCTATAACCGCATGCGCACGCCGGCGGCGGATGCCGCACCGCCGGAAGACGTGTTGTTGCTTCGCGAAATCCGCGATTCGCTGAAAAAGTAACGCATTCAAACAAGCACCGGTTGTGCAACGGGCGATGGTCTGCTGTTAGGCTAAGAAGAGCCCGTTCCACAACCGGAGTTTGTTGATGCGCAAATCGAATCTTTCATGGGCGCTGCTTGTCGCGCTCGGTCTGCCGCTCTCCTCAGCGGCGTTTGCAGCAGAAACACACATTCCCGACGAGGTGGTGAAAGACGCCACCACCCTGCGCGATCGCGCATTGAACGATGACACCGCATGGGCCATTGTCGAATCGCTGACGACCGAAGTCGGTCCGCGTCTGGCCGGCAGTGAGGGCGATGCGCGCGCAGTCGCTTGGGCGAAAGCGAAATTCAAGGCCCTCGGCTATGACAAGGTCTGGACGCAAGACGTCACGTTTCCGAAGTGGGAGCGTCGAAGCGAACATGGCGAAGTGCTCGGGCATTCGTCGCAAGCACTGGCATTGACGGCCTTGGGCGGAAGTCCCGGCGGCACCGTTCAAGGTGAAGTGGTGCGCTTTGACTCACTGAAAGCGTTGCAAGCGGTTGCGCCCGGCAGCTTGAAAGGCAAGATTGTGTTTGTCGACGTGCCGATGCCGCGCGCCCGTGACGGCCACGGCTATGGCGTGGGCGCATCGGTACGACGTCGCGGTCCGGGCGCGGCATCGCGCGCCGGCGCGATCGGTTATGTGATGCGACCCGCCGGCACCGACTGGCATCGCAATGTGCATACCGGCATGACCGGTTATGACGATCAGACGCCGATTCCGGCCGCTTCGCTCAGCAACAATGATGCCGACCAGTTGGCGCGCTTGGTGGCACTGGGCAAAACCGAGATCAAGCTCGCACTCGACTGCGGATTCAACGGCACCTATACCTCGCAAAATGTCATCGGTGAAATCACCGGTAGCGGCAAGCCCGATGACATCGTCGCGCTGGGTGCACATCTAGATTCCTGGGACCTCGGCACCGGCGCCATCGACGACGGCGGCGGCATCGCGTTGACCATGGCCGCGGGCCACTTGATCAAGCAAATGAAAACACGACCGATTCGCACGATTCGCGTCATTGCTTTCGCCAATGAGGAACAGGGCCTGTGGGGCGGACGTGTTTACGCCGAATCACAGAAGGACAAGATCCGCCGACATCAGATGGTGATGGAGTCCGACTCTGGCCCGGGCATCATCTATGCCTTCGGCGGCAGCTGGGGCACAGAGGCGGAAAAAGCGGTCAAGCAGATGTATGACGTGATCGCACCGCTGGGCATCGCCTACACACCGCAGCAAGGCAACGCCGAATCGGAAATGGAGCTCATGCAAGGCAGCGGCGCCGCGGCGGCCGCATTTGCCCACGATGCCAGCCGATACTTCGATTTGCACCACACGCCGAACGACACCTTGGACAAGATTGATCCCAAGGCCTTGCAACAAAACACCGCAGCTTACGCGGCGGTGGCCTTGATGGCGGCGAATGCGGACGGCAGTCTCGGCAGCGGCCCGGCCTTGGTCAAGGCCAAACCGTAACCGTCTTTCAATTGCGTCGGCGATACCACTCGGCCAGAAAAACCGCAGTCGCCGACGCAACATTCAAACTTTCCACTTCGCCGGTGCCGGGAATGGACACTTGCACGTCGCAAGCTTGCGCCAAGCCTTTGTGCATGCCTTGTTGTTCGGCGCCCATCACATAGATGAGTTTTGCCGGCAAATCCGTCTTGTACACGTCGGCACCATCGCGAACCAAAGTGGCCACCAAACCAAAGCCGGCGTCGCGCAGCAATGGCATGGCACGTTTTGCATCCGACGGCAGACGCACAACCGAAATCCGCTCGGCACCACCTTCAGCAACACGCGCAGAGGCACCTGATATCGGATTGACGGCCGTCGCCTCGATCAACATGGCCGAAGCACCGAAGTGCGCGGCGTTGCGCATGATGGCGCCCAAGTTATGCGGATTGCCGACACCGTCCAACCAAATGGCGCAGACGCTTTCGACGCCACCGACTTCGGCCAACCAGGCCTCGAGGGTTCGCTCCTGAGGCGGCAATACATCGGCCACCACGCCTTCATGATGCGAGGTCTGCGCGAGCTTCGACAGGTCACCGTCCTCGACGACGCGATAGCCCACACGGTGCTGCACGCACCACTTGAGGACATCCTTCAAGTCAGTCAGGCGACTTTCTGACAGATAAAGTTTGCGAAGACGCTCGGGCGTCGCGGTGAACATGGCAAGCACAGCATTCAAACCATGCAAGCGCAGCTCCTTCGCGCGCGTACTTGCCGATCGCTCGCGCTCACCCGACGGGCCGCTGCGCGCATTTTTCCAGATGTCCGAACTCATGCGTGACCCCCTACCGATGGCGTGGCGCTTTCCAATTTTTCGAGCTCATTGGCCACCGTGTCAGGTGACTGCGTGCGGGGCGCGATCAAGGCATAGAACGCGGGAACGACAAACAACGACAGCAAGGTCGAAATTGACACGCCGAAGATCACCACGATACCGATGGTGGCACGACTGGCCGAACCCGGCCCGCCCGCGACCACTAAAGGCACCGCACCCGCCACGGTGGCGATAGAGGTCATCAAGATCGGACGCAAACGGACCGCCGAGGCTTCGACGATCGCGTCATGCACGCTCCTGCCTTCATCGCGCAATTGGTTGGCGAACTCGACAATCAAAATGCCGTTTTTCGCCGCCAGCCCCACCAACATGACGATGCCGATTTGTGAGAACAAATTGAGCGTGCCGCCGGTGATCCACAAACCGAACAACGCACCCAAGACCGCCAGCGGCACCGTCAACATGATGACAAACGGGTGGGCAAAGCTTTCGAATTGCGCGGCCAATGCCAAATACACGATCAGCAAGGCCATGGCGAAGGTCAGGATGACTTCGCCACCGGAATCTTGCAGCTCTTTGGCCTCACCTTTCCAACTGATCTGCGCATGCTCGGGCAGACTTGCACGTGCGGTTTCCTGCGCCCATGCCACCGCATCGCCAAGGCGTGCATCCGGCGCAAGCCCGGCGCTGATAGTGATCGAACGCAGACGGTTGAAGCGATTGAAATTGGCGGGCTCGGCCAGCTCTTTCAGCGTGACCAGGTTGGACAACGGCACCAAGCTGGCGTTGGCTGCGCGCACTTGGATTGCCGCAAGGTCGGCTTGCGACGAACGCGCGTCGCGATCCGCCTGCAACATCACGTCATATTCCTGACCGTCGTTGACGAAAGTGGTGGCGCGCACCCCGCCCATCATCGTCTGCAACGCAGAACCGATGGCTTGCGGTGTCACACCGAGGTCGGACGCGCGGGCATGATCGATCAGGACGCGCATTTGCGGCCGGGTTTCCTTGTAGTCGGAGTCCGCACCGGTCAGTCCCGGATAGTCATTGATCTTGTCGAGCATGATGTCGCGCCATTGCGCGATTTCCGCATAGTCGGGACCGCCGAGGACCATTTGGAACGGCTGCCCGCGCGTACGCACCAAGCCGCCACCCACCTGGGTACGCACCTTGACTGCCGTATTGCCGGCAAACTTCTTTTGCAACTCTGCCGCAATGTCCTTGGTGCTGGTAGTGCGTTTATCCCAATCCTCGAGGAAGATCGTTGCGCGTCCGGTATGCATTTCCTGTGATGCACCGAAGCTGCCCGGCACGCGCGGATTCGCACGTTTGATCGGTTTGCCTTCGCCGGTTTCTTCCGCAAGGATCTTCTCGACCTTGTGCATCTGGTCGACCGTGTAATCGAAGCTGGCCCCTTCAGGCCCTTCCATCATCAGCTGGAACGACCCGCGATCTTCAGCCGGCGCCAGTTCACTCGGCAGGAACTTGAACAACAAAACCATCGATGCACATGCCAGCACCACGATGACGGCAAACATGCCGAAACGATGCACGTGCCGCGACAACAGTCCGTGGTAGCCGCGCGCCACTGTTTCGAAACGTGCGTTTAGCCATTCGCTGACACGATTGTTTTTCACCGCGTGCGGACCGCTGTGCGGTTTCAACAGCTTCGAAGCCATCATCGGCGTCAGGGTCAGCGCAACGAATGCGGAAATGACGACGGCCGCCGCCATCGCCACCGACAACTCACGGAACAATCGTCCGGTATTGCCTTGAAGGAAACCCACCGGCACGAAGACCGCCACCAACACCGCCGTGGTGGCGATGACCGCGAAGGCCACCTGCGCCGTGCCGCGTTTCGCGGCGACCAAGGCAGGCTCACCCAAATCGACGCGACGCTGGATGTTCTCCACGACGACGATCGCATCGTCCACCACGAGCCCGATACACAACACCAAGGCAAGCAAGGTCAACAGATTGATGGAGAAGCCGAACGCATAGAGCGCGATGAACGAAGCGATCAAACAGACCGGTACTGTCACCGCAGGAATGAGCGCCGCGCGCAAGCTGCCAAGGAACAACCAAATGACGATCAGCACCAGGATGATGGCTTCGAACAACGTCGCGTAAACACGCTCCACCGCTGCCGAAATAAACGTCGTGTTATCGAACGCAACATACATTTCGGTGCCTTTCGGCAAAGTCGCGTTGATCTCGTCGATCGCGGCGCGCGCTTCATTCGCCACATCCAGACTGTTGGCCGTTGAAGTTTTGACCACACCGAGGCCGATGGCTGGTTCGCCGTTGCTTCGGTAGTAAGCGCGGCGTTCCGAAGATTCAAGACGAACCTTCGCCACATCCGACAGTTTGACCACATAGCCGTCCGCGCCGCGCGCGATCGGCATGTCGGCGAATTTCTCCGGCGAGACATAGTCGCGCTGCACGCGCAAGATGAAATCGCGATCCTTGGACTCCAAACCCCCGGCACCCAACTCCACGTTTTCATTGCTCAGAGTGCGACGCACATCATCCGAGGTGAGATTGCGTGCGGCCAAGGCATTGCCATCCAACCACACGCGCATCGCATAGCGTTGTTCACCACCGATGCGAACCTGTGCAACACCCGGCAAACTCGACAAGCGGTTCAACACGTAGCGTCGCGTGTAGTCGGACATCTCCAAGGTGTTCATCGTCGACGAACGCATGTTCAACCAGATGATGGGGTCCGAATCGCTTTCGACTTTGGAGATTTCGGGTGCTTCCGCTTCGTCGGGCATGCGGTCGGCCACGCGGCTCACCGCATTGCGCACGTCATTTGCCGCACCTTCAATATCACGCGAGGCGAGGAATTCGATACTGATGCGCGAGCTGCCGTTCTGGCTGCTCGATTCGATCGTATTGATGCCTTCGATCCCCGCCAACGCATCTTCCAAGGATTGCGTGATGCGCGATTCGACCACGCTTGCCGATGCACCCGGATACGACACTTGCACCGAGACGATGGGCGGATCGATCGCGGGCAACTCCCGCAAGGTCAGCCGCGTAAACGACATGACGCCGAGCACGATGAGCAACATGCTCATCACCACGGCCAACACGGGTCGTTTGATGGAGAGTTCGGAAATCTTCATTGATCAGGGCGCCTTGTCGTCGTCGGCAGGCTTGCCCGCCTCGCGCACTTTGGCGCCGGCTTTGAGCTTGCCCACGCCTTCGACGACGATCTTGTCACCCGCGACGATGCCTTCCTTGACCTGCACTTTGCCGGGTACGCGGCCGCCGACGACAATCGGCGCCTTGACCACGGCACCGTTGACGACTTTCCACACATAGGTTTCATCGCCGACTTGCAAAACCGCAATTTCCGGCACAACGATGGCCGGACGCTCACCGCGTTCGACTTGCACTTCCACCAGCATGCCCGGCTTCAACGCGCGGTCGGCATTCGGAAAATTGCCGCGCACCGTGGCTGCACGCGAGGCGGCATCCAAGCGCGGGGCCACCACACTCACGCGACCGTCAAAACGACGATCCGCCCAACTCGCGGCTGTCCCGACGATCGCTTGGCCTGGACCCACATCGGCCAACTCGGTTTCCGGCACCGGGAAATCGACATAGACCGAAGACAGATCATCCAAAGTGGTGATAACGGTTCCGGGTGTCACCAAGGCACCGGGGCTCACTTCGCGAATCCCGGCGACCCCGGCAAACGGCGCGCGGATGACACGATCGGAAAGATTGGCGCGAATCGTGGCGGCTTGCGCGCGCAGCGCATCCCGCGACGCTTTCTGCGCGTCGACGGTGGCACGCGCAATCAGCTGTTGCTGCCCGAGCGCCGCGAGCCGTTGATAGTTCTTTTCCGCATCATCCAATTGCGCAGCCAACGCCGCCAGCGCCGTGCGTTGTTGCTCGCCGGTGAGGGTGACCAGCGGCGCACCGCGCCCAAGCGACTGTCCGCTTTCGAAATGGACGGCAGACACCACTTCGCTGACCTTCGACGTCACCGACACGGATTCTCGTGCCTTGACCGTACCGAGCGCCTTCAAAGTGTCTTGCCATGGCGTCTCGCGAACGACCTCCGTCACCACGCCGATGGGCGCATCCTCACGTTTGGCGGCACCGTCGCTGCCCGATTTCTTGCAAGAAACCAGTGGCAAGCTCAGCGCGACAAGGCTCAAGAAAATGAATGCGCGGCGGGGGAATTTTCGGGACATTGTTTGCATGGGCAAATTCTAAACGGGGGAGGTGACAGCGTTTTAGGCCACAAGTCATGTCAACGTTCCACACCGGTCACACGTTGACCTATACGCTGTGGAATCCCTAGAACGATGGAGTCCGCCATGATTTATGACAACGTTTTGGAAACCATCGGTCGCACGCCGATCATCCGCCTGAACCGGATTGCACCCGAAGGCGTGCAACTGTATGTGAAAGCCGAGTTTTTCAATCCGGGCGGTTCCGTCAAGGATCGACTCGCCCACGCGATCTTGTTGGATGCCGAACAGAAAGGCCTGCTTAAACCAGGCGATACTTTGGTTGAAGCGACCTCCGGCAACACCGGCATCGCACTCGCCATGGCCTGCGCTGCGCGCGGCTATCGCTTCGTCGCCGTCATGTCCGAAACCTTTTCCGTCGAACGTCGGAAACTGATTCGTGCCTACGGCGGCAAAGTGATTTTGACCGCCGCCGCCGAACGCGGCACCGGCATGGTCAGGCGCGCGCAGGAATTGGCCGACAAACATGGCTGGCTGCTGGCCAACCAGTTCGGTAATCCGGCCAATCCCGCCTACCATCGCAACACCACGGCTGCGGAAATTTTGCGCGAGTTCGCCACGGCCAGGCTCGATCACTTCGTTACCGGCTGGGGTACCGGCGGCACGCTGACGGGTGTCGGCGAAGTCTTGAAAGCGGCCCGCCCCGGGATCCGCATCCATGCCGCCGAACCCGCCGTGGCCCCTCTGCTCTCGGGCAAGGAATGGTCGCCGCACAAGATTCAAGGATGGACACCGGATTTCATCCCCGAGGTCTTGAATCGCGATATCGCCGATCAGATCTGGACCGTTGGCGATGAAGCGGCGCGCAATATGGCGCGCCGATTGGCGACTGAAGAAGGGCTCTTTGTCGGCCTGTCCGGCGGAGCAACGGTGCATGCCGCGCTCGATGTGGCAAAAACCGTCCAATCCGGTGACGCGATCCTCGCCATGCTGCCCGATACAGGCGAACGCTATCTCTCCACGTTCCTCATGGAAGGCATGGAAGAAGGATCGGATGATGCTTGGTTGGCGTCGCTTTAATGCACGACACCGATAGCTCAAACAAAAACGCCGGCGAAGCGCCGGCGTTTTCTTGTTGCGGTGAGGGCGTGAATCAGCCTTCCCACTTCCCCTGTGCGGCCAAGCCGTTGTCACGCGCACGCGCATAAACGGTGTCTTGCGCCTTGGACCAGTTGCCGGTCATGTCTTGCGACCACAGCTTCAATGCCGCTTGTTGCATAGCGCGACCGTAGGAGAACGACAGCGGCCACGGATTCGGACCCATGCGGTTCATTGCGTCCAGGTGTGCCGTCGCTGCTTCGTCGCTTTGACCGCCGGACAGGAAGACGATGCCCGGCAAGATGGCCGGCACGGTCGACTTCAAGCACATCAAGGTGGCTTCAGCCACTTCTTCAACACTGGCTTGATCCGGACAATCCTTGCCCGGCACAACCATCGAGGCCTTGAGGATGGTGCCTTCCAGCGCGACGTTGTGTTGGTACAGGGCGTCGAACAAGGTACGCAGGGTCACTTCGGTGACTTCATAGCAGGTTTCGATATCGTGGTCGCCGTCCATCAGCACTTCCGGCTCGACCATCGGCACAATGCCGGCTTCTTGGCACAAGGCCGCATAGCGGGCCAATGCTTGGCAGTTGGCTTCAATGCAGGTGCCCGACGGTGCATCTTCCGATATGGTGATGACCGCGCGCCACTTGGCGAACTTGGCGCCCAGACGTGCATATTCTTCGAGACGTGCACGAAGACCGTCGAGGCCTTCGGTGATGACTTCACCCGGGAAACCGGCGAGCGGGTGCGTCCCCTTGTCCACCTTGATGCCGGGGATCATGCCGTTGTCGGACATGTATTTGGCAAACGGCACGCCGTCTTTGGTCGATTGACGCAGGGTTTCGTCGAACAAGATCGCGCCGGACAGGTATTCATTGACATTCGGCGTGGTCAACAGCAGTTCGCGGTAGGCGCGACGGTTTTCTTCGGTGCATTCGATGCCGACGCCGTCGAAACGCTTTTGGCAAGTGGAAGAGGATTCGTCGATGGCGATAATGCCCTTGCCCGGTGCCACCATGGCACGTGCGATTTCGGAAAGCTGTTCGATGCTCATATGCGTCCTGCGGTTGGGTGTGTTCAACCGCCTATTATAGCCCGTCATTGATACAGATCAGGCTCGCCGTCCGGGCGTGTTTTGAACCGTTTTGTGCCCCAGTCATAGGCTTCCGGGCACTCGCGGAGCTTGTTTTCCACCCATGAAGTGAAACGGGCCGCGTCCTGACTGCCGTCCCTAGACGGGAAATTTTCCCACGGCGCTTCGAAGGTCACCTCGTAGCGTCCATCCGGAAGGGGTTTTGCCCATCCCGGTACAATGGTGCCGCCAGCCCGCCGCAAAATGACCGACATCGAATCCAGTGTGGAAGCGGGCACGCCGAAGAACGGCACGAACACGTTGCGTGACTTGACGTTGACATCAGGCGCGTAGAAGGTGCCCTCACCCCGTCGTACCAATGCGGTGAATCCGCGGACGTCATCCCGCGCCACCACACCGCCGAGATGCCGCGTGCGCTGCGCATTCACTTCATCGTCGAATTCCGCGTTCCGGAAGGCACGCACCATGGGCAGAATCGCCGTGCCCGACAGCTGCCGGACCATGCGCATATGCTGCTCGCCACCTGGATAGTGCGCGCACAAAATGATGACGCCCTGCGCCCGGTTGAAGGCATCGAGCAAATGCTGCTTGCCCAAAAGCACGTAGTTTTCTTCGACGTTGAAATCTGCCGCGTACCAGGCATGCAAACCATCCAGCACGCCTTTGGCATTGGCGACCAATGAGGCACGCGCTAATGCAAGACGTTCAGATGCGGACAAAGCGGGGAAACACAGCGTGATGTTCCGCGCCATGATTCTTCTGCGCTTCGCAATGAGCGGGTGGATGAGCCAAACAAGACGTCGCGCCCATTGAAGGCGCAACGCGGGTGGCATCCGCGCGACACGTCGCGCAACCCAACGAAAAAAAAGGAGCTTCAATGGCGGCATGGGCGTATTCTCACACGCCGCCGTTCCTCGCCGATCAAGTAATCAGTAACCCTTGCTGCTCGCGTTCGGGTGATAGGCACCGGAACCCAGCGCGCGTTTTTCGGCTGCGGCACGACGTTCTGCGCGGGCCTGCTCCTGATACATACGATCGAGGCGCGTGTGGTTCACCATTTGCTCTCCTTCCATGACATCGCGGCGTTCCTTCAAAGCGGCACTCAAATCGGCCACCTTGCAATGCTCACGAATGGCGCCAAGGCTTTCTCCGCGACGGCTGCCTTTGAACGCGATGGTGGCGACCGTATCCACGGCTTGCGCTTGGGCAATGCCGGGCTTAGGTGAAAAACGCCACTGACTCACAGCATCCGAAGCAGCGCGTGCGTAAGGATCCAGATATTCCACGTTTTGGTTGGCCGCTTTGATATTGCTGGTCCAGTTGTGGATGACCGCAAAATCGCTGGTCGTACCGTCGGGTTGGATACGGTAGCCGAGGGCGACGCAGACATTGTCAGTCATGCCTTTCGCCTCTTCGGGATAGCCGGGTGCCGTCAGTTTGTGGCCGCTTTTCACATCCCATTCGTTTTTGATTTCACCTTCGCCGGCGATTTTGACAGCGGCGTTCTGAGCCAATGCGGTACAGGCAAACAAACATGCGGCGAGAAGGGGGTAATTCCGGACCTTCATTCTTTGACTCCTGTTTCCAATCAACGCGGCGTGCGCACGCGCTCGGAACGGCTTTGATCGACCATTTTTCTTTCCAAGGCCTTGTGATTCATGCTCTTTTCCTCGGAGACCTTTTCCCGCGCACGCTCAATGGCATCGGCCAAATCTTTGACGGCACAATGACTGCGCAGCGTCTGCGAATCCATCGCTGATTTCTGACTCATGAAAGTGATCGTGGCGACCGTATCCACCGGCTGCGGTTTGCCGACGCCTTGCTTGGGCGTGAATTTCCACTCGCTCAATGCTGCGACCGCGGCTTGACCGAAGGCATCGTAATACCCCACTTCGGGCTCGACACCGCCCGCGCTGCTGGTCCACGCGTGAAGCGTGGTGAAGTCGCTAGTTGAACCGTCCGGTTGGACGCGATAGCCGACCGCCAAGCACACGTTGTCGCCGCGTTGCACATAGGCCGCCGGGTAGCCCGGTGCCGCCAATTTTTGGCCAGGCGCCAACGTCCACGCGTCGCGAATACCGCCTTCATTGACGACGCGTACGTTGCGATCGCTTTGGGCGCTCACGGTTGCTGAAGCGACCACAAGTGCGATGCCTAACAGGTGAGTCTTTTTCATATGCGGCCCCTTGAACCGGCGATTGGAAATTGAGAGAAAGATTGTCAACGCTGGAAATGATCAAGCGGATAATCGAAGACGAAACGATTATTCTCGCGCCACTCGCGTTCCAAGTTGCCCAAATAGTTTGACTTGTTTATGTCGCGATCGAAGGCGCCCATGCGCCGAAGTCTGCCTTCATAAGCGGCGATCTTGTCGATCTTGCAATGCGCGCGGATGTCGCCGAGGTCTTCGCCTCCCCTCTCGCCTTTGAATGCGAAGGTTGCAATGCTCACGGCCGCGTTGCTTGATCCTTCGTCCCGATGCTTCGGCACAAAACGCCATTGGCTGACGGCTTCGGCAGCCGCGCGTGCATACGGGTCCAAATAGGTAGCATCCGTGCGCGCCGCCTCGGCATTGCTGGTCCAATTGTTGAGCACCGCAAATCCCTGCGCACTGCCATCCGCTTGAACCCGATAGGCCAAAGCGATGCACACATTGTCGGGGCGTCCTTCTGCCGCAAACGGAAATCCGGGCGAGGTAATTTGTGAACCCGGCGCGATCATATAGTCCGCCCCGAGCGACCCCTCGTCATACAAGCGCACGTCGCTGCGATCGGCCCCCAAGGCTGCGCCGGCAACCACACAAAGCAACAGTGTCAGCAGCCGTTTCATGTCGGGTCTCCACTCGCCCAATTCCACTCGACTATACGCTGAAACGAATACACGGATGCGCATACAGCGTCGAAAATCGTGACGCGGGGACGGGAATCGCGTGTTCAGTCTGGCGAAATTTCGCCCAAACCCGCAGCGTTGCCGGCTTCGTCCACGACCAGCAGACGCAAGGTGTTGGTCGCGCCCAATTGCTCCATCGCTTCACCACTAGTGAAAACGAGGCGCTCGCCCACTTCGAGCGCGCCTTCGTCGAAGAGATGCTTAATGGCCACACGCGCCGCTTCGCGCGGTTGCATTCCGGTGGAATCAAAGGCCACCGGAAACACGTCACGCATCAGACGCATGCGCCGACGCGAGTCAGCATGATTCGAGAACGCAAAGATCGGAACGCGCGAACGGAATCGTGACAAGAACCGGGCGGTACCGCCGCTTTCTGTCAATGCGACGATGGCCCCCACACCGATGTGCTCCGTCAAGAACATCGCCGCCATGGCAATCGCTTGGTCGGCACGATCGAGCCCGCGCTTTGCCGTTTCGTAATCGGTGTCGGCCGCCAAATTTTCTTCCGCGCCGACGCAGATGCGCGCCATGGCCGCCACCGCCTGAACCGGCCAATGCCCTGCCGCGGTTTCTTGCGACAACATCACAGCATCGCTACCGTCGATAACGGCATTGGCGACGTCCAGGACTTCGGCGCGGGTCGGCAACGGACTATCGACCATCGACTGGAGCATTTGCGTGGCCGTGATGACAATCCTGTCTTGCGCCAGAGCCTCACGAATGATGCGCTTTTGCAGTCCGGGCAACGCGGCATCGCCGATCTCGACGCCCAAATCCCCGCGCGCCACCATCACCACATCACTGGCGGCAATGATTTCCTTGAGATTGGTAATGGCTTCTGCGCGCTCGATCTTCGACACGAGCGCCGCCTGACTTCCATGCGAACGCGCGATGGCACGCGCCTCTTCCATATCGTCGGCATTGCGACAAAAACTCACTGCGATGAAGTCGACACCGATTTTCGCGGCGACCTCGATCAATTCGCGATCACGAGTCGTCACCGCACCCAATGACAATCCGCCGCCTTGCTTGTTCAGTCCCTTCTTGTTGGACAGCACCGAATTGTTCAAGACGCGCGTGATGATGCGCTGCCCTTCGATCGCCTCGACTTGCAACTGGACCATGCCGTCATCCAACAACAACACGTCGCCGGCCACGACATCGCCCGGCAGCCCGAGATAGCTCACGCCGACAAATCCGGCATTGCCCAGTGGCGCATCGGCTTCGGCCAACAAATCGAAACGTTGGCCGGCCGACAATTCAACCTTGCCTGATTCAAATCGCTCCACGCGAATTTTCGGGCCGGGCAAGTCGGCCAGAATGCCCGTTTCGCGTCCGATTGCCGCCGAGGCCGCGCGAACGCGTTCGGCACGGGCGATTTGCTCGGCGGGATCGCCGTGGGAAAAATTGAGCCGCACGCAATCCACACCGGCGCGCAACAAATCCTCGAGAACGCCCGGCGCGTCCGTCGCTGGGCCCAGTGTTGCGAGAATCCGTGTGCGGCGAAGGGTTTGCATCAGCGTGATTTGCCTTCGAGTGCGGCCACAGCGGGCAGCGTCTTACCTTCCAAGAACTCCAAAAACGCGCCGCCGCCTGTTGAGATGTAGCTGACGTCTTCGGCAATGCCGTATTTGTCGACCGCCGCCAACGTGTCACCGCCGCCGGCGATTGAGAACGCATTGCTCGACGCGATCGCGCGTGCGAGCGCCTCGGTGCCTGCGCTGAACGCGTCGAATTCGAAAACGCCCACCGGACCGTTCCAAACCACGGTGCCCGCGCGCGCAATCAGCGCCGCGTAGGCCTTGGCGGTCTCGGGACCGATGTCCAAAATCATGTCGTCCGCATTCACGTCTTCGACGCGTTTGATGGTTGCAGGTGCTGTTGCGCTGAACTCGGGGGCAACCACAACATCCACCGGCATCGGAATTTCGGCGCCGCGCGCTTTGGCGTCGGCCATGATTTTTTTCGCCGTGTCGATCAGGTCAGGCTCCTGCAAGGATTTGCCCACGGGCAAGCCGAGCGCCGCCAGAAACGTATTGGCAATGCCACCGCCGACAATGAGTTGGTCGACTTTGGAAACGAGCGAACCGAGCAATTCGAGTTTGGTCGATACCTTACTGCCGGCGACAATGGCCAACAGCGGACGCGCGGGATTGTCGAGGGCTTTCGCCAACGCATCCAATTCCGCCATCAACAAAGGGCCCCCAGCGGATTGCGCAGCGGCGTTGATCACGCCATGGGTGGAGGCCTGTGCGCGATGCGCCGTACCGAAGGCATCCATCACAAAAATGTCGCAAAGGGCCGCGTACTTCTTGGACAGCGCGGGATCATCCTTGCCCTCGCCGATGTTCATCCGGCAGTTTTCCAACATAACCAATTCACCCGGCGCGACTTGAACGCCGTCGAGGTAGTCGCGGACCAACGGGATATCGCGACCCATGAGCTCGCCCAAACGCGCCGCAACCGGCGCCAGCGAATCCGCCTCACTCCACTGTCCTTCCACCGGACGACCCAAATGCGACGTCACCATGACCGCTGCGCCTTGTTCGAGTGCGGCTTTCAAGGTCGGAATCGAGGCGAGAATGCGCTGGTCGGAAGTGACCCGGCCGTCTTTGATCGGCACATTGAGATCCTGGCGGATCAGAACGCGTTTGCCGGTGAGATCGAGATCGGACATGCGGGTGACAGACATCGGGCCTTCCTTGGAATCTTGCGGAAAAAAGCCATTGTCACCGGATGCGGGCTTAGGTTCAAACCGCTTTGCCCGGATGCATGGGCAAGGGTCGGTTCTGGGGCTTTCGAAGCGGATCCAGATCCAAGCCATACATCAAGCTTTGCGCGATGCGCCGGGCATAGCCCATGAAGATCCGGGCCTTGTCTTCGCCCAAGCAGGTTTCGGCCGTGCCCTGCCATAGCGCAAGCCAATGTTGGAAATGTTCCGCAACGATGGGATGCGGTCTATGCGCGGCCATCGGATTGCCGCGATATTCGCGCGTGCCCAACACTACGGAGGACCAAAATTTCACCAATGTCGCTTGGTGTTCTTCCCAGTCATGGACGGCGGGATTGAAGATCGGTCCGAGCACAGCATCTTCCCGAACACGCGAATAAAACGCATCTACCAACAGGGTGATGTCATCTGGAGTGATCTCGTGCGCCGCCTGTTCCATCCGATCATTATCGCGCGGCAACCTCGCCGCCATTTGATCCATGTCATCCACCTGCAAAAAACCCCGCTGTTCGGGCGGGGTTTGTGTTGCGTTTCACTTCGAACGTGAGATCAGCGATAGCCGTCCTCAGACGGGTCGTTGATGATTTTGATCAGCACGGCGCGGCTGTCGAAATCGGAGTTCGACGAAAACACCAGACGGCCCAAGCCCTTGTAAGCGCATTCGGTGCGGTACTTGTCACCGCCGAAGTGGAAGGGAATCCAAGCCTTGCCAGTCACGTAGCTGCCGCAATCCGCGTCGCGGGCACCCACGAGGTCGGACACTTGCTTTTGCGGCATGCCGATTTCAATTTTGCTGAACGGGCTACCCGGCTTGGCTTCGCCAAAAATTTCACCTTCGGTGCCGTTCCTGCCTTTGACTTCACGCGATTTCATTTTGTCGGTATCGACATCTGCCATCACACTGGCCGAAAAGGCCACCAACATCGCTGCCGTCAGGCCTTTCAGAAACATCTTGTTCATTGAGTTCTCCTTCCCCGAGTTTGAACTGTCCCGCCTGGTTGGGGCACCTGCCGGAACTTAGTGCACTACCCACATTCGATTATGCGCGAAAACGTGTGTCAGTTCACCTCGTCGGCGTGAAGCGCATCCAAAACGACAACGCCCCGCAAACAGGCGGGGCGTCGTTTTATTCGATTGGATTATCGAAACGGTTATTTGGCAGCGACTACTTTGACCATTTCAAGGCACTTGTTGCTGTAGCCCCATTCGTTGTCATACCAGCTGACCAATTTGACGAAGGTGTCGTCGAGTTGGATACCGGCTTCGGCATCGAAGATTGAGGTGCGCGCATCGCCGCGGAAATCGGTGGCGACGACTTTGTCTTCGGTGTAACCCAACACGCCGGCCATCTTGCCTTCGCTTTGCGCTTTCATTTCCGCACAGATTTCGGCGTAGGTCGCCGGCTTTTCCAATTCAACCGTGAGGTCGACCACCGACACGTCCGAGGTCGGCACACGGAACGACATACCGGTCAATTTGCCCTTCAATTCCGGCAACACCACGCCCACTGCCTTGGCCGCGCCGGTGGAGGACGGAATGATGTTTTCAAGAATGCCGCGGCCGCCGCGCCAGTCCTTGTTGCTCGGTCCGTCCACGGTCTTTTGCGTGGCGGTTGCTGCGTGCACCGTCGTCATCAAGCCGCGCTTGATACCCCACTTGTCGTTCAACACCTTGGCAATCGGTGCCAAGCAGTTGGTGGTGCAAGAAGCATTGGAGACAATCGTTTCACCGGCATATTTGCCGCAATTGACTTTGTGCACGAACATCGGCGTATCGTCCTTGGCCGGCGCCGACATGATGACTTTCTTAGCGCCTGCGTCCAGATGCTTCTGGCAGGTTTCCTTGGTCAGGAACAGGCCGGTCGATTCAATGACAACATCCGCGCCGACTTCGTCCCACTTCAGCGCAGCCGGGTCACGTTCTTGGGTCAGGCGGATCTTTTTGCCGTTCACGACGAGATCGTTGCCGTCCACGGAAACGTCGCCTTCAAAGCGGCCGTGGACCGAGTCGTACTTGAGCATGTAGGCGAGATAGTCCGGTTCCAGCAGGTCGTTGATGCCGACGATTTCGATGTCATTACCGAAGTTTTGGATCGCCGAGCGGAACACATTGCGGCCGATTCGACCGAAACCATTGATGCCGACCTTGATGGCCATTGGACTCTCTCCTGGAGGGAAGCTACGGAAAAATGCAATTTTAGCCTGTTTCCGCGGTCGACTCCCGTCTTTGCATACAACTGCAACCTGCTTTCGGTATGCTTTTCCCATGAAAATCAAAACGGCACATCTGCTTCTCTTGGCCACGGTCCTTTTGGCGGCGCCGGCCGTCGCTTGGGCACCGCTCGGACACCGCCTGGTCGGCGATTTGGCGCAGCGGCAGCTGACGCCGACGGCACAACGTGAAGTCAAACGCTTGTTGGCCGGCGAGAAGGAACCGAGTTTGGCGGGCGTCGCGAATTGGGCGGATGAACTGCGCAACACCGACCCGGCACGCTTCAAGGCCACCTCAAAATGGCATTACGTCAACCATGCGAACCAGCAGTGTGTCTTCAACGCTGAAGCCGATTGCAAGGACGGCAATTGCGTCGTGACCCAGATTGACCGGCAACTGGCGATCTTGAAAGACCCCACCCAGCCGATTCAGGCACGCCGTGATGCGTTGAAATTCGTGGTCCATTTGGTGGGCGACGTGCACCAACCGATGCACTCCAGCGACCATGGTGACGCCGGCGGTAACGGCTACCAAGTGAGCCTGAAGACCCGCGTCGAGCCCGAGGCCTACGCCAAAGACAAGTACAAGAACGGCGTGATGGGCACCAACCTCCATTCGATGTGGGATTACTACGTGCTCGGCGAATCCGGAATGCGTTCACGCGAGTATGCCGACAAGCTGTGGGCATCCACGCATGGTCGTCCGCGTGCGACACGTGTGGGCGATCCCGCGCTGTGGGCGCAGGAATCCTGTGAGCTTGTGGATGCCTGGGGTGTCTATCCCGAATCACACGAAGAAGACAGTGCGGAATACGCGAAAGCGATGCGGCCGCTAGCCGAACGTCGTGTCGCTCAGGGCGGCTATCGCCTGGCCGTGTTGCTGAATTCCGCGCTGGATCCGGCCTATCGCGCGCCCGTGGACCTGCCGCAAAAATGAGTCGTGCCCCTTTCGGGGCACGAGATTGAATTCGTCAGGCGGTACATTCCGCATCTGCGGATTGCTTGAAACCTCACGGACTATTGTTCGCACCTTTCTGGTTTTCTTGTTGCCGGCGCGTTTCGGCAGAAACCGTCAGGGCTTCCAAACGACGCTGATCACTTTTCTGGATCAAGGCGTCACGATCTTTCAAACGGGTTTCCATCTTGTCATTGCTCGCCGTCTTTTCTGACGTCGATGCACATCCGATAGACGCGATCGCAAGACCTGTCACAACACTCGTCATGATCAGCTTTTTCATTGCACTCCTCCCGGAAAGATCGTTTTGTTGCGTCGAAAAATCAACGTGAACTGCGTGCCGAACCACCGGCAGAACGTTCAATGGCACTGTTCAAAAGTGCCTGCCCCGCCCCGTGTTGTCGATGTGCGCTACCAGCGTTGTACAGCGTGCTCGCGGCGCGCGCCCGCGAGTCTTTCTGATTTGATAGATTTGCCGATTTCTCAGAAGTTGACGCACACGCCGTCAGCATCAGCGCGATCGTGGCCAAACCACCCATAGACTTTTTCATCTGAACCTCCCTAGCCTTGGTCGCGGGCGCCTGGTTCGTCATGAGCCAAGCTAGGCGCGAACAACTGTCACTATAAGCTCGGCAATGAGGCGCATGTGAAAGGGTCGGAAAAGTCCTACACGGTGCCCTAGAAGAGCCGTTACGCTAGACCCAATCTTCCGAAGATTCCACTCATGCCCACATTATTCACACCGCTGTCTGCCGCCATCGGCGGACTCATGATCGGCCTGTCAGTCGTCGTCCTGTTTTTGACGTTGGGTCGCGTTGCCGGTATCAGCGGCATCCTCAATCAGGCACTGGAAAATCGCGCCGAGCGCTCGTGGCGCTGGGTTTTCATCGCGGCGTTGATGCTGGGTGCGGTCGCACTATTCAAAGTCTTCGACCTGCGTGCAGGAAACGCCGTGGTTTCGGTGCCGTGGTTGGTGGTCGCGGGTCTTTTGGTGGGCGCGGGCACCCGGATCGGCAACGGCTGCACCAGCGGGCACGGCATCTGCGGACTGGCACGGCTATCCAAACGCTCGTTGGTCGCCGTCGCCGTTTTCATGGGCACCGGGATGTTGACGGTCT
The DNA here is from genome assembly GCF_019551435.1 of Lysobacter soyae. Lineage (NCBI taxonomy): Bacteria > Pseudomonadati > Pseudomonadota > Gammaproteobacteria > Lysobacterales > Lysobacteraceae > Lysobacter > Lysobacter soyae. The sequence goes on along the minus strand of NZ_CP080544.1, from coordinate 526,322 downwards.
ACGTCCTTCGTCACGTAGTCGGGGGTGCCGCATGATCCCCTCTTCGCAGCTCGAGAAACTGCTCGCCGCGGCTGTCAGTGGTCTTTTGTTCGGCGGCGGCCTGGCCATTTCCGGCATGTGTATTCCCGACAAGGTTTTGAATTTTCTTGACGTGACCGGCAGCTGGGATCCCACCTTGGCGGTAGTGATGGCCGCGGCCTTGGCGGTTGCCCTTCCTGTTTTCGCTTGGGCGCGTCGTCGTGGCCAAACCTTGCCGGGCCACACAAGCAGGAAAGTCGACACCCGTTTGGTGGTCGGCAGCGCGCTGTTCGGCATTGGCTGGGGTATCGCAGGCGTCTGCCCCGGGCCCGCGATTGCAAATCTCGCGGGCTGGGGAAACGGTGCTTTGATTTTTATTGCCGCAATGATTGCCGGCTCGCAACTGGCGCGCTTGGCAGATCGTTCCGTTAGAGCGAACTGACCGCGTTTACCACGGCATCCACCGTGAAACCGAAGTGCTGGAACAGCACGTCGGCCGGGGCCGATGCGCCGTAGCCGTGCATACCGATCACGGCGCCGTCCAAACCGACATATTTGCGCCAGAAATCAGCGGTACCGGCTTCAATGGCAACACGCTTGCGGCATGCACCGGGCAGCACATGCGCACGATAGGTGTCGTCTTGGCGGTCAAACACATCGGTACTTGGCATCGAAACGACGCGCACACCATCGCCGAGTTTTTCGGCCGCTTGCATGGCAAGACCGACTTCCGAACCGGTGGCAATCAGAATCACTTCCGGCGTACCCACGCTGTCTTTCAGAATGTAGCCACCGCGCGCGATGTTGGCCAATTGCGTGGCGTCGCGCGGTTGGTGCGGCAAGTTCTGACGACTGAACACCAAGCAGCTCGGCCCGTCGGCGCGTTCGATGGCGGCGCGCCAAGCGACAGCACTTTCGACCGCATCACACGGGCGCCAAACGTCATTGTTCGGGATGTAACGCAATGACGCCATGTGCTCCACCGGTTGGTGGGTCGGACCGTCTTCACCCAAACCGATCGAATCATGCGTATAGACATGAATCGCGCGCGCGCCCATCAACGCACTCATGCGCACCGCGTTGCGTGCGTAATCACTAAACACGAGGAACGTCGCATCGTAGGGAATGAAGCCGCCGTGCAATGCCAAGCCGTTACTGATCGCGGTCATGGCAAATTCGCGAACACCGAAATAGATGTAATTGGCATTGGCGTCATCGGAGTTGACGCTCTTGCTACCCTTCCACAAAGTCAAATTGGAATGCGCAAGATCGGCTGATCCACCCACCAATTGCGGCAGCAACGGCGCGAACGCTTCAATCGCCATTTGCGAGGCTTTCCGACTCGCCACCGTCGGTCCTTCCGCTTGCAGCTTCTCGATGTAGGCTTGCGCGGCCGGTTCGAACACGGCAGGTAACTCACCGCGCATCCGTTGCTCGAATTCTTCCGCCATGGCCGGATGGGCGGCACGATAGTTGGCGAACAAGGCGTTCCATGCCTGTTCTTGGGCGTCGCCGCGCGAACGCGCGTCCCAACCCGCCGCGATGTCCGCAGGCATTTCAAACGGTGCATGGGGCCATTCAAGTGCTTCACGGGTTAGCGCGATTTCTTCGGCGCCCAAGGGGGCGCCATGGCTCGATTCTTTGCCGGCCTTGTTCGGCGAACCAAAACCAATCGTCGTGCGACAGCAGATCAGCACCGGTCGGTCATCGACGGACATCGCTGTGTCGATCGCGGTCTTCAATTCAACCGGATCGTGACCGTTGACGTTGCGGATCACTTTCCAGCCATAGGCTTCGAATCGCGCCGGCGTGTCATCGGTAAACCAGCCTTCGACATCACCGTCGATGCTGATGTGGTTGTCATCCCAGAACGCGACCAGCTTGTTCAAGTGCCAGGTACCGGCCAAGGACGCCGCCTCATGGCTGATGCCTTCCATCAAGCAGCCATCACCCATGAAGACCCAGGTGCGATGGTCGACGATATTCAAATCTTCGCGATTGAATCGCTGCGCCAAAAGCTTTTCCGCAAGTGCCATGCCGACAGCGTTGGCAAGTCCTTGTCCCAACGGGCCGGTCGTGGTTTCAATGCCCGCGGTCATGAAATTTTCCGGGTGGCCCGGCGTGCGCGATTCGAACTGGCGGAACCGCTTCAGATCCTCGATACCCAAGTCGTAGCCCGCCAAATGCAGCAAGCCGTACTGCAGCATGGAGCCGTGACCGTTGGACAACACAAAGCGGTCGCGATTCAACCATTTGGGGTTGCCGGGATTGTGGCTGAGGTAGTCGTTCCACAGCACTTCGGCGATATCGGCCATGCCCATGGGCATGCCCGGATGTCCGGAGTTGGCGGCTTGCACCGCGTCAATGGCAAGAAAGCGTAGGGCGTTGGCGAGGTCGCGGCGGCTGGGCGTCGTCATATCGGCAAAAAAAGAGGCGCCCGCGGACCACGGGCACCTCTATTCTCCCACATGCGCCGGATCGGATCACGGCACATGCGTATGCGGGATGCAGCGTCAGCGCACGATTTCTTCCAAATGCGCCATGGTGTCGTCATCTGGCAAATCGGTCTCACCACTGCGATTGGAGACGACCACGGCAGTGGCCAAATCACCGGTCACATTCAACGCTGTGCGGCACATATCGAGGAAGGTATTCACCCCGAGGATGATGCCGATGCCTTCAGGCTTCAAACCGATAATGCCGCAAATCATGGCGATCACCGGCAGGGAGCCTGACGGAATACCCGCCGTGCCGATCCCGCCCAAGATGCACAACACCAGCACCATCAGCTGCGTGCTGAGCGGCAGATGCATGTTGTACACCTGCGCCAGAAAGAGCACCGTGATGCCTTCAAACAAAGCTGTGCCGTGGTGATTCGCCGATGCGCCCACCGTCAGCACGAATCGCGACACTTTGCGCGGCAACTTCAAATTTTCTTCGGCGACGCGCAGGGTCACCGGCAGGGTTGCCGTCGAAGAGGCCGTGGCAAATGCCGTGAGGGTCGCTTCCTGCGTACCGCGGAAGAACGTGCGCGGGCCCATGCCGCCCATGATGCGCACCCAAAGCGGCAGCACCACGAAGCCGTGAATGGCGAGCGCCACCAACACGGTGATCACGAACCACGCCAGGCTCTTGATGACTTCAAGACCCAGCTGCGCCGTGAGGTTGAACATGAATGCAGCAACTGCATACGGCGCCAGCTTGATGAACATGCCGATCAAGTGCATGCAGATCTCGAACAACCCGTGCATCGCATTCTTGAACGCGCGCGTACCGGGCGTCGGCTTCATCACGAGGCCGATGCCGAACATCAGTGCAAAGAACACGATGCCCAGTTTTTGCTTGTCGTCGGCCATCGCGCCGACGATGTTGTGCGGAACAATATTGACGATCAGATCGATGAAGTTCAGCGCGTTGCCCTTATCGACAATTTCACCTGCCTGCGCATTGCTCATCGCTTGTTGCACGAGGTTCGGGTCCATATGCGAACCCGGTTGGAACACATTGACGCAGAGCAAACCGATACCCACCGCAGCGGCCGTGACGGTGGCGGTATAGGTCAAGGTTTTCCAACCCAATCGGCCGAGCGAAGCAATGTCGCCCAATTCCGCCACGCCCAATACGAGTGCGGAAAACATCAAGGGCACGACGAGCATGAAGAGCAGATTGAGGAAGATCTGACCGAAGGGCTTGGTGAAGTATTCAATCAGCATGTGCACCCATGAGGCATCTGCCATGGATGCATGCACAACCAGGCCCAGCACGGTGCCGAGAATGAAGCCGATCAGCACTTTGATATGCAAAGCGAGACCGCCCTTCTTGCCGGTTTCGGCGGGAGTTGAATCCAGATGCATGCGCGTTCCTGAAACGTATCAGTGAGCGAGCTTAACAAAAGGTAGGGCGGGCTATGCGGTCGGATAGAGTGGCGGCAGGCCGGTGTCATCTCGCTCGGGCAGCCCTTTCACCCATTCAGGCTTTGTGGAAAACGCGCTGCGTAACAGGCCGAGGGCTTTTTCCACATCCGCGCCGCCCCATAGCGCGGCCTCGAGCGCGTTGACCGCCTCCTGTTGTTGCGCATTGGCAAGACGCGCAGGGATGACCTCCAGGCGCGTTGTTGGCGGCTCGCTGAGTGCGCAAAGTGCCGCCGCAATGCGCGGCAACTGTCCGGACGACAACGCGACAGACAGGGGTTCGGGTTTCATCTGATCCACCGGCGCGCCCGCAGGCAGAGAGTGCCCTCGCCCGCTTCGCGTGGGCGGTGGTGTCTTGCTGCGGCGTTTGATCCCAATCCACGCGGCGATAGCGAGGGCCGCGAGAACAACCGCCATCAACGACCCAATGACGACCTGCCGAAGCACAGGTCGCGGCGCATCTACATTTTTGCCAGCCGCCGTTGTTTTATTGCCGTCGGCGGAAAACGTTGCGTCGCCCGACACACGCAAGACTTGAGGCGCTAACGCCGCCGACTCGTGGCGTCGCTCTGCGGTATTCCACCAATCGATGGGCGGCACCGTGAGGCGAATGTCACCCGCTTGCGTTGGGAGAACCGAAAACGCGCGCGTCACGGTGGTGATCATGCGTCCGTTGCGAATGGCAAATTTGGATTCGGCTGGCTCCGGATAGACCTGCGCCGCGTTGTTGGCATCGAGATCCAAGCTCGGCAAATCCGCCGGCATCGCGCCATCTGCCACCATTTCAATGACCACCCGGCCTGGCTTTTCCGCACCGACTTCGCTATTCGGCAACGTCAAGTAACGCAGTCCCAAATGGCGAATGGGCAACCAATCAGCCGGCGCATCCGCTGGTTGGGGCTGAACATCGAGCACCAAGGTATCGGCAACGGCATTGACGCGTTCGAGACCGTCACCAAAGGCCTCATCGAAGAAACCACCCGCAGTGGTGCCGACCAAGCGCGCGCCGGGGATTCGGAGTCGTCCCGGCCGATCCGGCACCACCCAATACTGCCGTGTCACGACTTGGAAATTTCGACCACCGAGGTTTTCAGACGTTTGAACGTCACTGGCCACTTGCTGCATTGACGCGCCATCAATGGATGGCTGATCCAATGCCGCATCGATCATCGAGCGACCGACATAAAAACGCACCGTCATCAACACACCCTGTTGGACGAACGGTTGCCGGCTATCCACCGTGGTCCGAATGAACACATCCTGCGTGCTGCTTGCCGCCGAGTCGTTCGGGCTTCTGCCATTGCTTGTACTGCCGCTCAACACATCAACGACAAGGACCGAGGTGTTGTCGTTACCCACTCGCAATGACGGGATGACGATGCGGCCCTCGCGGCGGGGCGACAGTTCGTATTCGTAGCGCGTGGACAATCGCATGCGTCCACCGGCATAACTGACGCTGCGTCCCGTCGAACGTGCGGTGATGACGAAATCTCTGGCGAAGGCCGTTTCGTCAGGCGCTTGCCGTGCGTCAGTCTCGATCACCAAGCGCACGCTTTCATCGGCATGGATCGACGTGCGGTTGACGGACGCACGCGTGTCCGCCAAGAGCATCGGCGACGAAAGACCTGCAACGAGGCAAACGAGTGCGCACAATCGCTTCATCGGCCTTTACCCGCGCGATATTCAAGCAAGAACTTGCGTTGCAACAGGGTTCCGGGATCATCCGGAATCCTCTTCAACACCGGTGCGCTTCTTTGCCTTGCGGCGCGTTCGGCAGGGGTCTCTGCGCGAGTTTGCGCGGCTTTTTTGTCTTGGCCGTTCTGCTGCGCGTTGCGCGCGGCGGCCATGCGTGCTTTTTGCGCGGCATCGGCCTCCGCCTGTGCTTTGGGATCGGGAGCGGTGTTTGGTTCGGCGCCAGGTTGAGCTTGGGACGGCGAAGCGGATGACGGGGTTTGATCGCCTGACGATTGTCGCTGTTGTTGTTGTTGCTGCTGTTGTTGCTGCTGTTGTTGCTGCTGTTGTTGCTGTTGTTGCTGCTGCTGTTGTTGCTGTTGTTTCTGATTGCCCTGTTGCTGTGGCTGGCTCTGATTTTGTCGATGGTTGTTGCCTTGCGGGGGTTTGCGCTTTGCAGCGCGTGCCACCGTCTCCCGGTTGGCGATGGCATCCGCATTGTTGGGTTGCATCTGCAGCGATCGGTCGTAGGCCTTGAGCGCCTCTTGATACTTCCCGCTTTTCGCCAATGCATTTGCCAAGTTGTAGTGTCCTTCGGCGGTGTCCACCTTTGAATAGGCTTTGATGGCGTCTTCATAACGACCCTGTCGATAGGCGTCATTACCTTGCTTCATCTGCGCATATTCCACTTGATCTTTGCGTCGCCACACATCCGCCGCCTGAGCCGACGGCGAAAGTGAGGAGAAAAAGCCGAGCACCAAAACCAACGCCACAGCGCCGCGTCGGAACATTGGAAGCAAGAGCAGCAGAAGCAACGGCAAGAGAATCCAACCGCCATCCTCCCAAGTCGCCGCGCCTTTGGCTTTTGTCGCCGCTGTGTCTGCGTCTTTCGCGACGTTCAATCCGAGTTCTGCGATGTCGCTGGGACCGACCGCCATTGCCGCATAACCGCCACCGCCTGATTGCGCCACGGACCGCAGTCCGGATGAGGTCGCATTCACGCCCAACGCGGAAACGTCGTATCCCTGCGCATGCGCCACAGCGGCCTCTTTGATGGCGTCCGCGTCGGCCGAGTCCGTCAGCAACACGATGTCCCCCGTGTTGTAACCGTTGTCGCGAAGCATTTTTCTCGCCAATCGCAAGGCGGCCGCTGGCGACTGTCCGCCCTCGGGCATGATCGCCGGCTGCAAGTCGGGCAGGAACACCTCAATGTTGGCAGGGTCGTCTGTCAGCGGGGTGACCGCGTGTGCCGTTCCTGCAAACACCACCAGCGCAACTTGCGCACCTGCCCGTGCTTGGAGCAACTGGGCGACCTTCGCACGCATGCGTATGAGACGCGAAGGCGGCAGATCGGCTTGAAGCGATCGCTGCGACAAATCCATCGCAATGACCAAGGGCGTACGTGTTTGCACCAGGGTCTGCGGACGCTTCTTCCATGCAGGCCCCGCGAGTGCCAAAACCAGCAATGCAGCAAATAGCGACGCCCAAAGCAGGCCGAGCCAAGCGCGCGGACGCTCGGCATTGTCCTCAAGCACATACGGTCGCAATGCGGGATCGACAACGCCCGTCCAAGGATCTTGGTTAGGTTGCCTTTTCCACCAGATCCAGCCGAGCACGGGAATACCCAACAACAACCAAAGCCATTCGGGGCGAAGGAAATGCAACGCACTCATTCGCGCCTCCTCACCCACCCGCCGACCAACAGCCACAGCAACAAAGTGGCTGCAGCGAAGAGTAGCGCCGAATAGTAGTGCTCGATCGTCGGTCGAATGGCACGCGCTTTCGCCGGCGTCGGCTCCAGCCGATTGATCTCTCCGTAGATCTTCGCCAACGATTCCGTATCGCGTGCCCGGAAAAATTGGCCACCGGTCATACGCGCGATCTCTGACAAGGTAGCTTCATCCACATCACCCGCGCCTGCGGGCAATTGCATTCCGAAGATCGACACCATCCCGTCACCACCCATCGCGATCGTGTGGATACGCACGTTGTTGTCTCGGGCAAGTTCCGCGGCCTTCAAAGGCGTCAATTGCCCTGCGGTATTCACGCCGTCGGTCAACACGATAAGGACGCGCGCCTGCGTCGGTAGTTTGATCAAGCGTTTGACAGACAGCGCGATGGCATCACCAATGGCGGTGGATTGCCCCGGCAGCCCCACAACGGTGTCGGCGAGCTGCTCGCGCACCGCATTCAAATCCGAGGTGACGGGAGTCAACACAAACGCCCGGTCACCGAAAACCACGAGCCCCACACGGTCACCACTTCGCGCGTCGAGAAAGTCCGAGATCACGGCTTTCGCCGCAGTCAAACGATCGACGTCACGCCCACCCAGCTGCATATCTTCTTCTTGCATGGAGCCGGACAAGTCCACCGCAAGCATCATGCCGCGCCCACTGACCGGGGGTTGGATGGCATTCCCAAAACTCTGCGGGCGCGCGGCAGCAACACACAAGGCCACCCACGCAATGAGCAAAAGAACCGGTAAAGCAAATCCCCGGCCGCGCCCGACTGATGCTTGAGCGATGTCATTGAGGGGTGATTGATCCGGATGTTTCAGTGCCGCGGCGCCGGACTTTCGCACAGCAGGAAGCAGCGCAATGAGCACAGGCAATGGCAGCGCCCACAACCACTGCGGCGTCGCGAAGTGCCAAAGCTGGAACGCATCCATCATCGCCCGGTCATCCAGGAGACGAATCGCGTGCGTACACGTGCTTCGATCTGCTCAACGGTTTCGGCTGACACATCCGCCATGAAAAGCCCTGAGGCAATGAGGTTGCCGGGCTCGGTGGTGAAGCTGCCCGATGGCATTCCCGCTTCAAGTAGTTCAAGCCAAGCGTTGCCGGTCAGCGTGTCGGCATCGGCTCGGATCTTGCGTGCCGATCTGCGCAACAGTTCCGACATGATCTGCAATTTCTGCTCAGGCGAGGTCGCCTTGGCGACGGATTCGTCAAAAAGCCGCTCTGCATGCAGACGTTTTTGCCGGATGCGCCATTGCCCCAAACAGAGTGCGATCAACACGAGCAGGACACAAACAATGACCCCCCACCACGCGGCGGTCAGCGGCCACAGTGGCGGCACCGGTACATCGTGAACGTCACGCAGGACGATTTCCTTGCCGGGACTCATGCGACATGTGCCTGCGGTGCGTTGAACCCGTGCAGCCACTCCGTGGCATTGTCGTCGGTAGACACGAGGTGGATTCGCAGTCTCTGCCGCATTGCGGTGACTTTGAAGGCTTCAATCGGGGTCGTGAAATAGTCACGCCAACGGGTCGCTGTTTCGCTTTGTCCCAACCTCAAGAACACGCGGGAGGCACCGACACGTGCAGGCAAAGTGCTGGCTGGCGGCTGCTGTTCCAACGCATCAACGATCAGAACCACATGTACCTCGATACCTTGCAGCATCGACCAGACGGTATCCGGCACTTCGGCAACCGAATGTGCATCGGCGACGATGACCAAACGCGCGCCATGTCGAAGCCGTTTGGCCAACGATGACAAAGGATTGACGAGCGCCCCTTGCACACGTGGGCGCGGCGCAGCATAGGCCTGCGCCAACCCATGAAGCAACGGTAGCGCGCCGCGGACACCCGAAGCAAAGCGCGGACTTGCGGCTGTGCCCTCCGGAATCACCAAGCCGACGCGATCGCCATCACGTACTGCGCTCCATAACGCGCTGGCTGCCACGCGCGCGGCTTGTACAGATTTGAATCGCGTTCGCGTCCCGAAAAACAAGGACGGTGACAGATCGATCAAGACCGCGGTGATTCGTTCCGTTTCCGCTTGAAAGAGTTTGGTGTGCGCGCGACCGATGCGTGCGGTCAGGCGCCAATCGATGTGGCGCGCATCATCACCCGCGACATAATCCCGTGATTCGGCATATTCCATTCCACGTCCGCGCACAGGCGACAAAGCCGGCCCTATCTTGATCGACTGGGCACGCCGCGCGGGCCGATGATGCGCGACTTCGCCACGCAACGCGATCAGTGCCTCCACCGTCGGCACGGTGACATCCTGCCCCGTCGAATCATTTGTGCGCACCAATGCCATCTTCGCGCCCTTACGGCAAAGGCACGCGATCGATCAACGCTTGAACCAGTTTGCCGCCGCTCCATCCTTCGGCACTGGCTTGATAGCTTGGCAAAATGCGGTGGCGAAGCACATCGGGCGCCACATCGCGCACATCATCCGGTGTCGCGTAATCACGACCCTGCAGCCAAGCACGTGCACGCGCGCAACGATCGAGTGCGATCGAACCGCGCGGACTCGCACCCCAGGCGATATTTCTCGCAAGCTCGGCGTCATAGGCCGCGGGTTTTCTCGACGCCATGATAATTTCCACCAGATAGCGCTCTAGCGCCTCACTCATGTGGACATCTAGCACAGCTTCGCGAGCGGCGAAAATGTCGGTTTCGTTCAACGTATGCGATGTGTGACCGGACGCCGCTGTCCCGCCACCCCGGGCGCTGTCACGCGCAATACGGAGAATTTCACTTTCCATCTTTGCATCCGGATAACCGATTTCGACGTGCATGAGAAATCTGTCAAGTTGCGCCTCCGGCAAGGGGAAAGTGCCCTCTTGTTCGATGGGATTTTGCGTCGCCATGACCAAGAACAGTGCGGGCAACGGATAGGTTTGACGCCCGACGGTGACCTGGCGCTCGCCCATGGCCTCAAGGAGTGCCGACTGCACTTTGGCAGGCGCTCGATTGATTTCATCGGCCAGCACGACCGAATGGAAGATCGGTCCCGGCACAAACTCAAAGCGCGAGTCTTGCGGACGCCAGATCTCAGTTCCAGTCAGATCGGCAGGCAAGAGATCGGGCGTGAATTGCACGCGCGCGAAGGCCGCATCCACCCGTTCGGCGAGCGCCCTGATGGCCGTGGTCTTCGCAAGCCCGGGGGCGCCTTCAACCAACAAGTGCCCATCGGCAAGCAGCGCAATCAGCAGTCGCTCGACCAGATGCGATTGACCGACAATACGTGCCGAGAGCTCTGACTGCAGCTGCCGGAAGCGGGACAAAAGTGCGTTTTCCGCGACATTCATTCGGTCGATACGTCCATCAATTCGGGGGAATGCCCATTTTGACCTGCCGCACGTCTATTTGTTCCTCACGGAAGACGTGACGTTCACGCAAAAGAAAACGGAGCCGCAAGGCCCCGTTTTCTGTGGTTCGTTTGGCAGATGCCATCAGTGCATATTTTGTTTGACGTGCAGGATGCGCGGCGTCAGGAAAATAAGCAGCTCGGCCTTCGACTTGTTGCGGCTCTTCTGTTTGAAGAGGTTGCCGATCACCGGGATGTCCGCAAGGAAGGGGACTTTGCTGATCGAGTCTTGATCGGTGAACTCGTAAACGCCGCCGATCACAACGGTTTGACCGTTTTCAACCAACGCGGCGGTATCGATAGCGCGCTTGGCGATAATCGGCACTTGACCGATCGAGGTATTCAACCAGCTGTCCAGCTCGTCTTTGTTGACTTTGACGTTGAGGAACACGCGATCGTCGTTGGTGATGGTCGGCGTGACGCGCAGTTCGAGGAAGACGTCCTTGAAGGCGACCGTCGGCATCGCGATACCACCGGCACCGGCGGTGACAGTCACGTAGCCGATTTGCTTGCCTTGTTGGATGACCGACTCGCGCTGATTGGTGGTCAGGATGCGCGGGTTCGACAACACTTCACCGCGACCTTCGGTTTGCATCGCAGACAGTTCGATGTCGAGCGAGAAGTTCGCACCGAGCAAGGTGTAGCCCAAGGCCGCTGCGGTGGAGGTCGATGCCGCCGGCAGGTTGAAGTTGTAGGTGTTGGCAGCCGGGTTGCCGATCACGGCGCGAGCGCCGCCATCACCACCACCTATACCCCACTGGTTGTTGCCGCCGCCGCGACGACCGACGCCGAATCGCGCACCCAAGTCACGCGCGAAGCTTTCCGTCGCGATCACGATACGGCCTTCGATGACGACTTGGTCTACCGGGCGATCGATTTCATTGATCAAGCGCTTCATTTCAGCGACACGCTTCGGAATATCGCTGATCATCAATGTGTTGGTGCGACCATCGGCCACGAGGCGACCACGCGGCGAAAGGAAGCCAGAATCCTGATTCTGGCCGTTACTGCCACCACCCTGTTGGCTTTGACCGCCGACGCCCTTCGCTTCGGTGATTGCTTTGTAGATATCAACGGCACTGTGGTAATTGACGCGCACGAACTCGGTCTGGAGATCCTGACGGTTTTCCAATGCGATCCGGGCATCTTCTTTGTCTTGCTCGGTCTTGGCGATTTCAGCAGCCGGTGCAATCCAAATCACATTGCCGTCGCGACGCTTGTCCAGACCTTTGGCGCGCAGGATGACGTCCAACGCTTGATCCCACGGCACGTTGTTCAAACGAATCGTGATGGAGCCTTGAACGGTGTCCGAAGCCACGATGTTGAGGCCGGTATCTTCTGCCAAGAGCTGCAACACGGTGCGAACCGGAACGTCTTGGAAGTTGTAGTTGACCGGACGACCGCGATAGGCCTGTGTACGTGCAGCGGCAGCTGTACGCGCACCGGCGATGGCCGACGCCACGCTGCCGACGGCACGATCGGTGGTACGCGGCACCACTTCGACGACATATTCGCGACCGTGCTGATAGGCCATCGACTCGAACGCCGTCGTTGTATTCAAGACGAGACGGTTCGGTTGGGTGTCAACAATGCTGACCGGGGTCGCGAAGTCTTTGACGTTCAACTGCTGCTGCAAGTTCGCAGGCACCGAGGCGTTGCCAAGGTCGATGATCACGTTGCCATCGGCGTTACGCAAATCCGGCGTCGCGCCCTCACCGCTGAAGCGTACGGTCAATTTTCCCGAACCGTCGGTGCCGCGCTTGAAGTCGACGTTCTCGACGCGAACCGCAGACGCCGGTCGCACCAGCTGCGTGGGTTGCATCGACGCCTGCTGGGGTGCCGAGCCCGATTGGGCGAGCGCGCCGGCAGCCAAGCAGGAAAGCATCGCCCCGAGGAGTGCCGCTTTGCCTGATTTCAAGGCCACAACGTGCGAAGTGTGGATGAACTGCATGTGCATTCCCCTAATCATTATTGGTTCAAACTAATCGTTGCATTGCGTTGCAGCCAACCACCCGCCCCATCGGGTTGCAGCTCCACCAGTTCGATATGGTCTTCACGGATGACCGTTACCCGGCCTTCGTTTTGGCCGATATAAGCCCCGATCGGGACCCGGTATGCCACTTTGTCCGGCGCCATGATCAAGGCCACAATCGAGTTGCCGCGACCGAGGGTCCCGACCATCTTCAAGGCATCCAAAGGATACGCCTCAAGCGGCTGACGACGGCGTCCGGAATCCGGCCGCGAGGAACTCAGACTATCGGCCTTGCCTTGCAAATCAAACGGATCAGGCAAGGTACCGGCTTGGTACACGAACGTTTCGAAAGGCGCGATCGGGTCCAGGGGCTTGAGCGGTTGTCCCGGCTTCGCCCGCGTGTCTTTGACCCACTTTTCAAGATCTTTCGGTTCGTTCGGGCTGGAAGTGACCGAGCGCGTACAAGCGACCAGCGAGATCGCGGCAAGCGCGATGACGGCGAGTCGTTGCAAACGGATGCTTGCGTTCTTCATCACTTCTTGGCCTCCGCTTTCTTCTTGTCGGCTTCTGCCTTCGCATCGGCCTGCACTTCGGTCTCATCGAGGTAGCGGTAGGTCTTGACCGTGCCCTTCATCTCGAGACCGCCGCCTTTCGACTTGTCTCGCGGTGTCAGCGCCACATTGGTCATGTTCATGATGACAACGCGAGGAAGCGAAGCGACCCGGCTCATGAAGTCACCGAATTGGTGGAAGCTGCCGGCCAAGGAAATATCGATCGGCTTCTCGGCATAAACGTCTTGTTTGTGCTCGTCACCCGGTTTGAAGCTGTCCACCCGGAGGCCCGCGCCAAGCGCCGATTGGGAAATGTCGACAATCATGTCCGGCATTTCGGTGCGGCTCGGAAGCTGACGGAGCATTTGCTTCAAGTCGATTTCCATCTGAGCCAGTTGCGCCTTGAGCGGCTCCAGATTGGCTGCGTCGGAGGCCTTCTTTTCAAAAGTGCCGCGCAGTTCCGATTCCTTCTGCTCGAGGTTGGTCAATTCTTCGGATTGGCCACGGAACAAGAGCAACCATGCCAGGCCGACAATCAGCGCGACCACGAAACCGCAGAAGCCGAGTTGGTATGAACGCGGCCACGCGCCGATGTTATTCAAATCAAGTTTTTGCTTGGCCATGGCTTATTTCCCCGGAGTTTGGTTCGGCGCAACTTGCGGCGCCGATGCCGGTTGCGGCGCCGGCGCGGTTGCCGGTGCACCGGGTTGAGCCGGAGGTGCCGGTTGCGTCGACGTCATCTTGTCTACTGTGTTTTGGACAACCGGCGTCACGCTGGCGGCGGGCTGCTGGGTCATTTGCACAGGAATCGGGTCCGGCGTCGGTTCCGCATTGGGATCACGCGGCGCATTCGGGTTGGCCAAGTTCACTTTCAGCGTGAACAGATAGGGCATCAGGTTTTCGCTGCTGGTGATCGTCCCGTTAGCCGGTGCACCACCGACTTCGATCACATTCACCTGCGGATTGGTCATCCAACCCGAGCTTTCAAGATTGCGCATGTAAGTGGCGACGCGCGCATTGGATTGCGAGCGGCCGTCCAAGGTGAGGATTTCGCCTTCCTGTTTGATCGAGGTCAACACCACGCCTTCCGGCAAGGTGCGAACGATCGCATCAAATAAATGCACCATTTGGAAACGGTTGGCTTGCAGTTTCTCAACCGCGGTCTTGCGCGCCAAGAGATCGTCACGCTTTTGGTTCAGCGTCTTGATCTCTTCGATTTCCTTGTCGATTTTGACAATTTCAGCTTCGAGATAGGTGTTGCGCTCTGTTTGCCCGCTGATCTGATTGACGTTGTACAAATACCAGAGACCGGACAAGACCAAGCCGATGACGGCGGCACCGCCCATCATCAATTGGAATTCTTTCTGACGCTGGCGTTGGCGCTCTGCGCGCCACGGCAATAGATTGATTTTTGCCATTAGTCGAAGCTCCTCATCGCGAGGCCGCAGGCAATCATCAAAGCCGGGGCGTCCAGTGCCAATGCATTCGCCTGCACGCGACGATCCAAGGTCATTTGTGCAAGCGGGTTCGCGACGATGGTGGGCACGCCGAGGTTTTCTTCAATGACCTGGGCGATGCCCGGGATGGAGGCACAGCCGCCGGCCACCACGATTTGGTCCACACGGTTGTATTGGCTGCTCGCATAGTAGAACTGGAGCAAACGACCTACTTGCTGTGCCAGTGAATCCTTGAAGGGCTCCAGCACTTCCACTTCATAGGTGTCCGGCAGTCCGCCCAAACGCTTGGCACGGCCGGCTTCTTCATAGCTCAAGCCGTAGCGGCGCATGATTTCGTCGGTCAATTGCTTACCGCCGAATTGCTGCTCGCGCAGATATTGGCTGCGACCTTGTTGCAACACATTGATGGTGGTCATTGACGCGCCGATATCCACCAGCGCCACCAAGCCGTCTTTTTTTGCCGTCAGCTGCGGAACGATCAAGCTGAATGCGTTTTCGATGGCAAATGCTTCGACATCGACCAATTTCGCCTCCAGACCGCCCATTTCAAGGGCTGCCTGTCGGGCTTCGACGTTTTCGGAGCGCGATGCGACCAGCAGCACCTGTACCGAATCAGGGGCGTTCGGCATCGGACCGAGGACTTCGAAGTCGTAATTCACTTCTTCCATCGGGTAAGGCACATAGTTGCCGGCCTCGACTTCCACCTGGGCTTCCATGTCCTCTTCACTGAGGTTGGCGGCCATGGGGATCACCCGGCTGATCACGCTGGAGCCCGGAACAGCGGCGGCGGCGCCTTTGGTCTTGATGCCCGCACGTTCGGCGGCGCGGCGAATGGCTTGTCCGACCGCATCGATATCCGCGAGGGACTTTTCAACTACGGCGTTCGCCGGCAAGGGCTCAACCGCGTAGTTTTCCACGCGATAGCCGGTGCCGCTCCTGGACAGCTGCAACAGCTTTACGGCCGTGCTGCTGATATCCACGCCGACAAGCGGCGCGCTCGACTTTCGAATAAACCCCACTTCGGCCTCCCCCTTTGGAGTGCTGGTGGACCCGTTCACGGACCTTTAGATCAGTTAAATAACGAACTTTTCACGGGAATGCAAGACTTTACTTTAACTTTTTTGATCCGTTCCAGACGCGGCAACGTCTCATCGGGATCAGACGCGGGTCTATATACTTGCCAGCTGACAGCATTTGCGTAGCTTTCCGATGCCCTCGATCCCCCGCGTCCTCCGTTTCGGCCTGCTGGCCGGCCTGATCCTCTTTCTCCTCGGCGTTTTGGCCGCCGGCATCCTTTACTGGCGCGTGAGCAGCAAGCTGCCCGACGTGTCCGAACTGAAGAATGTGGAACTGCAAGAACCGCTGACCGTGTACGCGGCCGACGGTCGCCTGATGGGCCTGTTCGGGGAAGGACGCCGCTACCCGGTCGATATCAAGAACGTGCCGGAGCAGGTCAAGAACGCCTTTATCGCGGCGGAAGACGCCGACTTCTACCACCATGGCGGCGTGGACTTCAAAGGGTTGTTCCGGGCGGTCTATCTTTTGGCCACGACCGATGACAAGCGCGTGCCCGGCGGCTCCACCATCACCATGCAGGTCGCCAAGCAGTTCTATCAAGAGAACCAAGCGCGTGATTACAGTGCCAAGTTCTCGCAAATCCTGCTGGCCCGGAAAATCGAAGCCAACTTGAGCAAGGATGAAATACTCGAGCTTTACTTGAACAAGAGCTTCTTCGGCAATCGCAATTACGGCATCGCGGCGGCGGCCGAGTACTACTACGGCAAGAAGCTCGAACAATTGACTCTGGGTGAGTTGACCACGCTGGTCGGCACGCCGAAATTCCCGACAACCGCTAATCCGCTGGCGAATCCCGAACGGAACGAGGATCGCCGTAACAACTACATCCTGCCGAGAATGGTCCAGTTCGGCTACGTGAGCCAGGCGGAAGCCGATGCCGCAGCCCGCGAGCCCATGCATGCCGGTCGGCATCAACGTGAGATTGAGGTCTATGCCCCTTACGTGGCGGAAATGGTTCGCCAAGAGATGCTGCAACGCTACGGCAAAGACGCGTTGGAGAAAGGCTATCGCGTCACCACAACCATCGACCCGGATAAGCAATTGGCCGCCGAACTTGCCGTGCGCCAAGGATTGCGCGCCTATGATCATCGTCATGGCTGGCGCGGGGCGGAAAAACACTTCGATCTGCCGGCGAATGCCTCGAATGAAGTGATCGCGGCGAAATTGAATGCGTTCCCGACCCAATCGGGATTGCGCGCCGTGATCGTTACCGGACCGTCGGGCAACGACGGGATGAAAGCCGTCGATGCCGACGGTAATGCGGTGGATCTGCCCGCCTCCATGGCTGCATCCTGGCCCGGCCGCACGCCCGCCAGCCTGTTCAAACGCGGCGATGTGGCGCGTGTGCGCGAAACCAAAGACAAAACCTGGGTGTTGGACCAACTGCCGAAGGCCCAAGCGTCGCTGATCTCGATCGACCCCATGAACGGCGCCCTGAAAGCCTTGATCGGTGGTTTCAGCTTCAACGGCACGCCGTTCAACCGCGCGACGCAAGCACGTCGCCAGCCAGGCTCCAGCTTCAAACCCTTCTTATATGCGGCGTCGTTTGAAAAGGGTTACAACCCGACTTCCATCGTGCTGGACGCGCCGGTCGTATTCCGCGACCGCGCCAATCACGTCTGGCGCCCGCAAAATGACGGCGGCGGCTTCTCCGGCCCCATCGCCTTGCGTGAAGCGTTGGTCCGCTCGAAGAATCTGGTGTCAGTCCGTTTGTTGGACGCCATCGGTGTGGACTATGCGCGCCGCTACATTTCGCACTTCGGCTTTGATGAGAAAGAACTGCCGCGCAATCTGTCGATGTCGCTCGGCGCGGCAACCCTGCGCCCGATCGACGTAGCACGCGGCTACGCGGCATTCGCCAACGGCGGCTTCCGCGTCAATGTGTGGTTTATCGACACGGTGGTCGATAGCGACGGCAAGACGATATTCAAAGAGAATCCGGCGCTCGCCTGCCGCGGCTGCACCGGGGCGTCGAGCACGGCCACCGCGGCGAACGCCGCGCCCGCAGCACCTGACGTGGTGGACGGATTCAATCTTGGCGGTGCGCCGCAACCCGCCAAGGCGGTCGCCAAAGACGCACCGAGCAAACCCGCCGCCAAAGCCGCAGCGCTGCCGGCCGGGGCGATCGTCGCGCCGCGTGCCATTGACGAGCGCGTTGCCTATCAGTTGAACTCAATGATGCGTGACGTTGTGAAACGCGGCACGGCGACCGCCGCGCGCAGCCTCAATCGCGAGGATGTCGGCGGCAAGACCGGGTCGACCAATGATCACCGGGATGCTTGGTTCACCGGATTCGGTGGAAACTTGGTGACGGTGGTTTGGGTCGGCCGCGACGACGACAAAACGCTCGGCTATGGCGAATACGGCGGCAAGGCCGCTTTGCCGATCTGGATCGACTACATGGGAACGGCCCTGAAGGGTGTGCCGGACAGCCCGGTCGAACCGCCATCAGGCATGGTGCAGATCAAAAACGGCGAATGGATCAAAGAAGAAGACCAAGACGTGATCGAGGATTACATCGATTATTCGCAGGCGCCCAAAGCGGAACAAAGCGCGGAAGAAGCGGCACCGACCGAAGAGACCTACGACATCTTCTAGGCCGCGTCTGCAGGCAATTTTCATCTCCGTGGGTTACAGTCAAAGCGTAATCCACCGGGGATGTCGCCATGCATCAGGCACGACAACATTCTGGCGCACGTGCGCGCGAGCGTCGTCATCGCGTTGCCCACGAAGCCGCGCGTTGGATGTCGCAAAGCGGCATCCGGGATTTCCAGCTCGCCAAACGCAAGGCGGCCATGCTGCTCGGCATTCACGACGAAGCCTGCCTACCTCGCAATAGCGAAATCGAAGAGGCACTGCGCGCCTACCAACGCTTGTTCTCCGGCGATGATCAATCACAACACGTGCTGCGGTTGCGCCAAGCTGCCGTCGAGGCGATGAACTCATTGCAAGCCTTCGACCCGAGATTGACGGGCGCGGTGCTGGATGGAACAGCCGATGCACGCACCGCAGTGCAATTGCACGTGTTCGTCGACGCGATCTTCGAGTTTGACGACTTCTTGCAGCGCGCCGGTATCAAGGCCTTACAGCGCGTGCGCAAACTCAAGCTCGATCGCGTCAGGACAGTCGATGTCGACGTTCGACTGCTAACGGTGGACGGCATCGATTTTGATATCGCGGTCTTGCCGCGCGACTACATTCGTCAAGCGCCCCTGTCGCCCGTCACGGAAAAACCCATGGCGCGCGCAAGTCTCAAGCAGGTGTCGGCATTGCTGGAAGGCTGATGTCGACACACAAACCCGGGTGTGCGTCATTCAATGCGATCGTGCCACCATGGCGCATCACGATGGCACGAACCAAGCTCAAGCCCAAGCCGTTGCCCGGTGTTCCCCGGTGGGTCTCGAGTCGTTCGAATCGATTGAACACACGCTGACGGTCTGACACTGGAATACCCACGCCGGCATCCATGACGCGGACACGCGCGCCGGCACCTTCGCTTTGCGTCAAGACGAGCACCCGACTGCCCACGGGTGAATACTTGATCGCGTTGTCCAACAAGTTGACCACCATTTGGAACAGTTGATCGCGTTCGCCCTGGATTGTTGCCGACGCGAGCGAAAGGTCGATCGTGATGCCTTTTTCCTGTGCCACGGGCTGGTAGAGTTCTGCGGCATCGGCGCACAACGTGGCTAGATCCAAGGTGGCCAGACGCGGTGGCAATGGTTCCGACTCGAGCTTGGAAACGCGGAGAATGGCGGAAAAGGTAGCCAGCAATTGATCGGTCTTGGCAATCGAGCGATCCACGCCGTGCGCGTCCAGACGTCCGTGCGCGATGTCCATCTTCAATTCGACCAGGTCGTTGCGCAGGTGCGTCAGCGGCGTGCGCAAATCATGCGCGATTTGGTCGCTGACTTGCCTGACACCACCGATCAACTCTTCGATGCGATCCAGCATGTGATTGATCTCGACACCCATCCGGTCGAAGGCGTCTCCGGAGTGGTCGACATCCACGCGTCGTCCGATTTGTCCGGATGCAACGAGGCCTGCGGTATCGCTCAAGCGCATCAGGCGGAGATTCATCCATTTGGATATGAGCCAAGCCGTCAGGACGCTCAACGCGGCGGCCAACACCAAGCTCATCCAGGCTGCACGTAACATCGCCTGCAAGAACCCGTCCTCCGCGCGGGTTTGCATCCCTGAAATCAGGGTCATGCCGCCCAATCTGAAAGTCCGCGCAATGACCCGTGTCCGCCCCGCATCCGTCAATCTGAAACTGAGCCAGCGCTTTGCCGCCGGAACGCCCGGCAGCGGATAAGTTTGTCCGGCCAGTGTCACGCCGCGCGCATCCAATACCGAATAGAACATGTCGCTGTCTTCGGGATCCGCACTGCGCGAATCCACCTCACGCAAGAACACGGCATCGCCGTTCAACGCATGAATCGACCGCAGTTCCTGCGCATCTGCCATCACGAAATTTCGCGTGTCGTCCTCAAGCTGTGCGGAGACTTTGTAATACACGCCGGCGCCGAGCACGAAGAGCAACAATAGGTATGTGCTGGCAATCAACAGTGTCAGGCGCGCACTGGTGGAAAACGGACGCAGAAAGTTCATTCGCCCAACCGGTAGCCGACGCCACGAATGGTATGAATCAGGGGCCGCTCACCGTCGGCTTCGACTTTCTGTCGAAGTTTGCTCACGTGCACATCGATGACATTCGTTTGCGGGTCGAAGTGATAATCCCAGACCAATTCCAACAACATCGTCCGCGTGACCACCTCACCGGCGTGTCGCATCAATTGTTCCAAGAGTTTGAACTCGCGAGGCTGCAGCGCAATGCTGCGGACACCGCGTTTGGCGGTGTGTTTCAACAAGTCCAACTCGAGTGTATCCACCACCAATTTGGTGGCGACTGCCTGCACCGCACCGCCCGTGCCACGACGAAGCAGTCCGGCCACGCGCGCGCTCAGTTCCGAGAATGCGAACGGCTTGCACATGTAGTCATCGGCGCCGGTTCGCAAGCCTTCGACACGGTGTTCGACATCACCCAAGGCACTGAGCACCAGTGCGGGGGTGGTGTGTCCCGCCGCACGCAACGCCTTCAAGATCGCCAGTCCGTCAGGATCGGGCAGCATGCGATCCAAAATGAGGAGGTCGAAAGGTTCGGTCATGCCAAGGAACAATCCGTCGCGCCCGCAATCAGCGTGCTCGACCAAATGCCCTTCTTCCGTCAGCCCGTTGACGATGAACTTCGCCGTGGCACGGTCGTCTTCGACCAACAAAATGCGCATGGAACCTCCGTCAGGCGACGTTAGCGCACAAGACGCAAAAACAACTGCCGGCGATGCCGGCAGTTGTCCAATCCTTCAGTTTGCGAGCGGCTTATTTGGCGGCCGACGTCTTCGCAACGCTTGCCTTCTTGGCGGCGCGATGTGCCGAGCGTTGAACCTTTGCTTTGGCGGGCGCGGCGGCCTTGGTGGTCGGTGCTGCGGCGGCGGCCGGCGCGGTCGCCGGGGCGGCCATGGCGAAACCGGAAACGGCGACCAATGCGAGTGCTCCGATGGAAGTGAAACGCTTCATGGGACTATCCTTTTTTTGGGGTTGGGAGTGTTGCGGGGGAAAACGCGAAATCAGGCCTTGCAGCTGGCGAACTTGCCCTTTGCATCACGGCAGGTGTGGGCAGCGACAGGATTAGGTGCGCATTTGATGAATCGACCGCTGTCGCCGCGGCAACGCGTGGCGGCTGCTTTCGAAGCGCTGGTTGCTTTGGTCGGCGCCGCGACTTGTGAAGCAGCCGAGGCGTTGAAGGCGGTGAGGGACATCACCGACATTGCGAGGGAAAGAAATGTCTTGCGCATGTTCGACTCCGTAGCGGCTCGGGGGCGGGCTTGCCCTGTGAAGTCAACGCTAGTCCGCGGCACCTTGTCGCAAACATGCCAACGGATTAAATCGCGTTAACCATTGCCCATAAAAAAAGCCCCGCTTTAGCGGGGCTTTGATACGTTGAACGCGGATCAGCGATTCGGGAAATCGCGGGTCGCGGCGCCGGTATAGACCTGACGCGGGCGTCCGATCTTGTTCTCCGGATCGTTCTGTTGTTCCAACCAATGCGAGACCCAACCGGCGGTACGCGCGATCGCGAACATGACGGTGAACATTTCCGCCGGGATGTTCAATGCCTTGTAAATGATGCCGCTGTAGAAATCCACATTCGGGTAAAGCTTGCGTTGCACGAAGTAATCATCCTTCAACGCGGCTTCTTCCAGCTTCATGGCAACGTCGAGCAACGGATCTTGCACGCCGAGATCGTTCAAGACCTTGTAGGTCATTTCGCGGATGATCTTCGCGCGCGGATCGAAGTTCTTGTAAACGCGGTGACCGAAGCCCATCAGACGGAAGCCTGATTCCTTGTCCTTGGCTTTGTCGACGGCACTTTGCACGTTTGATGCGGTACCGATTTCTTCGAGCATTTTCAGCACGGCTTCGTTGGCGCCGCCATGTGCCGGACCCCAAAGCGCGGCGACCCCCGAAGCCACACAGGCGTACGGATTGGCACCGGTGGAACCTACCAGGCGCACCGTCGAGGTGGAAGCGTTTTGCTCGTGATCGGCGTGCAGGATGAACAGCAGATCCAAGGCCTTGGCCGCAACAGGATTCAAATCCAAGGGCTCGCTCGGCACTTCGAACATGTTGTGCAGGAAGCGATTCACATATTCGAGGTTGTTACGCGGATACGCGCTCGGCCAGCCGATGCGATGGCGATAGCACAACGCGGCAATAGTCGGAACTTTGGCAATCAGACGAATCGCCGCCAAACGACGTTGTTCCGGATCTTCGTAGTCGAGATTGTTGTGATAGAAGCTCGCCATCGAGCCCAACATGCCCATCATCATCGCCATCGGGTGCGCGTCGTGATGGAAACCTTCAACGAACTGCTTGAAGCGTTCGTTGAGCATGGAGTGGTGGGTGACTTCGCTTTCGAATTTTGCGAATTCGTCTTTGGACGGCACTTCGCCGTTCATCAACAAATAGGCGACTTCCAGGAAGCTGGATTTTTCGGCCAATTGCTCGATGGGATAGCCGCGATACAACAAGACACCGGCGTCGCCATCGATATAGGTGATCGCAGAGCGGCAGGAAGCTGTCGCTGTGAATCCATTGTCGTAGGTGAAATGACCGGTCTCCTTCGGCAGCTTGGCGATATCAATGCAGGGTTGTCCCAGCACTGGCTCGATCACCGGCAACTGGGTTGCTTTGTCGCCCACACTCAGGGCGGCCATCTTCGAATCGGACACGTATTGCTCCTTTTTGGGTGGCGTCGGCGGGCTGTCCCGAACCGACCGTATTGCATCGCATCAATTATCGCACGAGCCCATGATGGCGGCGATCACGATGGCGCCCGCAAGCGTACGGTCGCCGTGCGAAAGCCGGCGTGTCCGGGCAAAAAAAAACGGCCGCCTGTGGCGACCGTTTTCCGGATACAGCAGCTTCGCGCCGATTACTTGGCGTAGCGCTTCTTGAACTTGTCGATGCGACCGCTGGTGTCGACGATTTTGTTCTGACCGGTGTAGAACGGGTGCGAGGCCGACGAGATATCCACTTTGATCAGCGGGTATTCGTTGCCGTCTTCCCATTTCACCGTTTCCTTGCTGCCAAGGGTCGAACGGGTGAGGAACTTGAAATCGGAAGTCATGTCTTGGAAAACGACTTCGCGGTATTCAGGATGGAGTTCGGGCTTCATGTTGCACCGGTAATACGTGAGTGAGCCGCACACTATAGCTGCACTCGCTCCCGTGTGCAAGTCCGCCCACGGTATTTCGGAAAAACGCCCGCCGGATCGGGCCTGAAATGCGAGAATGTCCCGCTCTGTTCAGAAAACCCGAGGTTTGTGCCCCTATGAAGGATTTTCGCTGGTCGTTCATTGTCACCTTTATCTGCCTGGCCATTGCGGGCTGGTGGGGCACTCGGACGGGCATGGGCATCGGCAACGCCCTGTGGCTGGCACTGGTTCTCGGGGTTTTGGAAGTCTCGCTGTCGTTCGACAACGCCGTGGTCAACGCTGGAGTTCTGCGCGACATGGATGCCTTCTGGCGGCGGATGTTTCTGACCGTCGGTATTTTGGTGGCTGTGTTCGGTATGCGACTGGTTTTCCCGATCGTGATTGTGGCGGTGGCGGCGCACGTGCCGTTGGTGTCAGTGATTGATATGGCCCTCAGCCGCCCGGCCGAATATTCACAGCATCTCCATGAGGCCTACCCGTCGATCGCCGCCTTCGGTTCGATGTTCCTGTTGTTGGTTTTCTTGAACTTCCTGTTCGACACCGCGCGTGAGCGCCATTGGCTCGGCGGTTTCGAACGCAAGATGTCGCAACTCGGCAAGCTAGACAGCATCGCGACCATGGTCGCCTTGTGCGTCCTGTTCGCAACACGCTGGTTCGTGCCGGAGACGCTGCAGCACAGTGTTCTTGTCGCTGGCATGGCTGGCATCATTTTGTACGTGGGCGTCGATCTGATCGCGAGCCTCTTCGGTGAATCCGAACACGTCGACGACAACGGCGTCGTCACCGTGGTCAAACGCACCGGCGTGGCCGCCTTCATCTACTTGGAAGTCCTGGATGCGTCGTTCTCTTTTGACGGCGTCATCGGCGCATTCGCGATCACCCGCGATGTCGTAATCATCATGCTGGGTCTTGCCATCGGCGCGATGTTCGTTCGCTCGATGACCATCCATCTGGTCAAACGTGGCACGCTCAATCAATACGTGTATCTCGAGCACGGTGCGCATTACGCCATCGGCGTGCTGGCCGTGATCATGCTGGCGGGCATCGTCCACCACGTTCCCGAGTGGATCACGGGACTGCTCGGCGTCGTGTTCATCGCAGCCTCGCTGATGAGTTCGGTGCGTTTCAATCGCGCCCAGCGCGGCGCGCCTCAAGCCGACGCATAACGCTCGGAACTGCCCACCCACCGCGCGACCAATTGGTCGGCGGTGCGCGGCGCGGCCTGCAACAATTCTTCGGCGAGGCGGTGCACCGTCGGCAACAGATCGACGTCACGCATCAAATCCGCCACACGAAAATTGGCCAATCCGGTTTGCCGCGTACCTAGCAGTTCGCCCGGCCCGCGAAGTTCCATGTCTTTCTCGGCGATTTTGAAACCGTCATTGGTCTCACGCAAAGTATCGATGCGCGCACGGGCGATCTGCCCCACCGGTGATTGATACATCAGTACGCAGGTGGAAGCAGCACTGCCACGCCCCACCCGTCCACGCAACTGGTGCAGCTGCGCCAGGCCCAGCCGCTCTGCGTTTTCGATCACCATCAACGACGCATTCGGCACATCGACGCCCACCTCGATGACGGTGGTTGCGACCAGAATATCGAGGTCACCGGCCTTGAAAGCCGACATCGCCTCCTGTCGCGCTTTCGGTTTAATACGGCCATGCACCAGGCCGATGCGCAATTCGGGAAGCAGCGCTTGCAAGCGCGCCAAAGTCGCTTCGGCAGCCTGCGCCTCGATCTCGTCCGATTCATCGATCAATGTGCAGACCCAATAGGCTTGCCGACCTTCCGCACAGGCCGCACGCACCCGCGCCACCAACTCTTCGCGACGCCGCTCATCGATCGATACCGTGAGAATCGGCGTGCGTCCGGGGGGCAATTCATCAATCACCGATACATCCAAATCCGCATAGGCCGACATCGCCAACGTTCGCGGAATCGGCGTCGCGGTCATCACCAGTTGGTGCGGAACGTATCCGGCGCCGAGACCTTTGTCGCGCAGCGCAAGCCGCTGTTGGACGCCGAAGCGATGCTGCTCATCAATGACCGCCAACGCCAGAGATTTGAATGCGATGGCCTCTTGCATGAGCGCATGCGTCCCGACAACAACCTGCGCGACACCACTGGCAATGTCGTCGAGCACGGCTGACCGCGCCTTGCCAATCACACGGCTCGACAAGCGCACAACCCGGACCCCCAGCGGTGTTAGCCAAGCGTCCAAGTTCTTGAAGTGCTGTTCTGACAACAAATCCGTGGGCGCCATGATGGCCGCTTGATACCCCGAACCGACGGCCTGCATCGCCGCCAGCGCGGCAATCACCGTTTTGCCGGAGCCCACATCTCCTTGCAGCAAGCGCATCATCGGCGCATCGGTCGACATGTCTTTGACCACAGCCTTCAGACTGCGCTTTTGTGCCGACGTCAATTCAAACGGCAATGCGGCAAGCAATGTTTGCAAAGCCCCTTGTGCATCTTTTAGCGCAACGCCCGGCTCCGCCCTCAGGGACATCCGGCGCCGACGCAAGCTCAAATGATGCGCAAGCAGTTCCTCCAACGCGATCCGCCGTTGCGCTGGATGCATGCCGCTGCGCAAGGCATTCAAATCGACATCCGCCGGAGGACGATGCAAAGTCAACAATGCTTCGCGCAGACCCGGCAAACGCAAATCCGCTGTGCGGTCAGCCGGCAGCAACTCGATTGCTTCGTCCGCAGGCAAATGCTTGAGGGCTAGGTCCACCCAGCGCCGCATCGAGGCAGACGTAATGCCGTCTGGCACCGAATACACCGGATCCAGCCGTTCGCTGAGTGGCGCCTCATCGGCATCGGCAAGCACGCGATAAGTCGGATGAATCATCTCGAAGCCGCGCGCGCCCGGGCGCGGCGTACCGTGACAACGCACTCTGGCGCCCACGTTAAATTGCGCGACTTGTTGGCTTCGGTAGTTGAAAAAACGCAGGGCCAAGGATCGACCCTCGTCGTCTTCGATGATCACGCGCAAAGCTTTTCGAAAGCGAAACCCGCTTTCAACCGCAATAACGCGCCCTTCGACCTGTGCGACTTCACAGCTGCGCAATGCCGCAATCGGCGTCAGCTGGGTGCGATCTTCATAACTGCGTGGCAACCAAAACCACAGGTCGCGAAGCTGCACCAAGCCGACGCGGGCGAGCTTGCCTGCAATCGCCGGGCCGATGCCCGGCAGGGTCGAGAGCGCGCGTTCGCCTTGTGGAACCAGGGCGGGTGCAGGTTTGACCTGCCGCGGCATCGCTTAGTCGAGCACCATGACGGCATCGACTTCGAAGGCGACACCGCGCGGCAAGCCTTTGACTTCGATCGTGGATCGTGCCGGATACGGCGCGGAAAACAGCTCGGTCATGACGGCATTGCAGGTGCCGAAATTTGAAAGGTCGGTCAGATACAAGCCCAAACGTGCCACTTTGCCGAGATCACCGCCCGCTGCCACGCAAATGGCCTTGAGGTTGGCAAACGCCTCGCGAACCTGCGCTTCGAAATCGCCCTCGACGATGTCGCCGGTGGCAGGCACCAACGGAATCGCGCCGGAGATATATACGGTTTTGCCCGCGCGCACGGCTTGCGAGTAGGTGCCGATTGCTGCCGGAGCTTGATCGGTCTGAATGATGTCAAAGGCCATGTTGAATCCTGATCGTGTATGTAAGGTCACTCGCGTTCGGCGCTGTGCACGGCTTCCAACCTGCGCATCCGTCGAATTAAATCCGCAAGGTGGTTAGTATCCTTCACTTCCACCACAAAACGAATGGTGGCGGTGCGCGCATCGCGCTCCAAGTAATCGACATTGGCGATATTCGACTCGCCTTGCGCAATCACAGAGGCGATTTGCGCCAGCACACCGGGCCGGTTGTCACTGATCACGATAATGCGCGTGGTGTACTCGCCTTCGACCTTTTCATCCCAACTCATTGAAATGCAGCGCTCGGGATGACGCATGAATTCCGGCACATTCGCGCAATCGATTTGATGGACGACGATGCCGCGCTCCGCACTTTGGTAGCCCATGATTTTGTCGCCGGGAATCGGCATGCAGCATTGCGCGAACGACACCACGCCGCCCTCGGAACCGTTCAAGGTGAGGTGGTCTGCCGCCAATGCCGCCAATGCTTCCTGCGGTGAGCCGCGGCGGCGGCGATCGACCACCCGCGCCTCATCCGCCAACAGCTCACCGGCAACACGCGACGCCACACGTTTGCCGAGCGCCACATCTTCCAACAAGGCTTCGAGTCTGGGGTAACGGTTGTCGGCCAGCCAGCGATTCAATCGCGCTTCGCTGACCTTGTCGAAACCGATACCGATACTTTGGAAGGCGCGCTCGATCATCCGGTGACCGAGTCGCACGGCATCCTCGTGTTCCAATTGCTTCAATTGCTGGCGAATCGCGGATCGCGCTTTCGCTGTCACCACGAACTCGAGCCACTGTGTACTGGGTGAAGCGGATTTCGCGGTCACGATGTCGACGGTCTGTCCACTCGACAGTTTGGTGCGCAGCGGCGCCAACTTGCCGTCGATG
This sequence comes from Lysobacter soyae, assembly GCF_019551435.1. Classification (NCBI taxonomy): domain Bacteria; kingdom Pseudomonadati; phylum Pseudomonadota; class Gammaproteobacteria; order Lysobacterales; family Lysobacteraceae; genus Lysobacter; species Lysobacter soyae. The sequence continues at coordinate 498,243 of NZ_CP080544.1, read as the reverse complement.
CGCGAGGTGACCGCCTGATTGCCCACGTCGGTGTGCACCACGTAAGCGAAATCCAATGCGGTGGCATTGCGTGGGAGCGAAAGAATCTTGCCCTTGGGCGTGAAGACGTAGACCTCGTCCGGATACAGATCGACTTTGACGTTTTCAAGAAACTCGAGAGACGAGCCGGCGTTGCGCTCGGATTCGACCATGCTGGAAATCCATGCATTGGCACGATTCAACGGCGCGCTGGTTTCGCCGCCGATCTTGTAGGTCCAATGCGCCGCCACACCGCGCTCCGCGACCCGATCCATTTCGCGCGTTCGAATTTGCACTTCGATCGGTGCACCGTAAGGACCGAACAACACCGTGTGCAGGGATTGGTAACCGTTGGCTTTGGGAATCGCAACGAAATCACGGAACCGGCCATCCAGCGGTTTGAACACCGAATGCACCAAACCGAGCGCGTAATAGCAATCGCGGACATTCTCGACAATGACGCGGAACCCGAACACATCCAACACCTGCTCGACCGTTTTCTGCTCGGCGCGCATTTTGGTGTAGATGCTGAAAGGCGACTTCACCCGCCCGACCAAGGTATGCGCGAGACCTTCAGACGCGAGCCGGTGCGCTAGCTGCGCCTCCACCTGCACCATGGCTTCGCGGCGCACGACGGGCTGCTGCTGGATGTGTTCGCTAATGGCTGCGTAACGCCACGGATGCAGGGCACGGAAGCCGAGATCCTGCAACTCGGCCTTCATGATGTTCATGCCGAGGCGTTGCGCGATCGGCGCGTAGATTTCCAAGGTCTCCCGGGCGATGCGCGTCCGCGCTTCGGAGGATTGCGCGCCCAAAGTACGCATGTTGTGCAGTCGATCAGCCAGCTTGATCAGGATGACGCGCAAGTCGCGCGACATCGCCAACATCATTTTGCGAAAGCTTTCCGCCGCCGCTTCCTGACGATCACGAAACTTCAGCTTGTCGAGCTTGGTCAGACCTTCGACAATTTCCGCCACGGACTCACCGAATTGCGCCGCAATCTCCACGCGCGTGACCGGTGTGTCTTCGATGGTGTCGTGCAAAATGGCCGCCACCAGTGTTTCGATATCGAGACCGAGCTCGGCCAAGATCGCCGCCACCGCGACCGGATGGGTAATGTAGGGTTCGCCGGACTTGCGGTTTTGACCGACATGCGCGGCCGCGCCCACCCGCCACGCGCGACGCAAGGTCTCGCGCTCCGGCGCCGTCAAATAGGCGGCAATCTGCTCCAAGTCCTGCACATAATCCGGCACTCCGGCAGCGGTGCCGTCATGCGGATGGGCAGGGATCTCGGACATCGGCGTATGCATCTTTCGAGCCTAACCCGCGAAGGGCGAATCGGGCAATCCTAAGGCCCGCAAACAAAAACGCCCACCGGAGTGGGCGCTTTCCAACCACGTGCTGCGATCAGTCGTCGCCGCGCGCCATGTCGTCGTCACCGACCACTTCGGCAGCAGCCCACTCGAGCGCTTCGCGGTCACGGCGTTCTTTCTCTTCCTTCTCGACACGGCTGATGAAGGCGTTGTCGATCTTGCGGTCGGCGATTTCACGCAAGGCGAGCACGGTCGGCTTGTCTTGGTTTTCGCTGTTGTCGAGACGGGCTTCAACACCCTTGGCCAGCTGGCGGGCGCGCTTGGCGGCCATGATGACCAGATCGAAGCGGTTGTCTACGACCTGCATGCAATCTTCAACGGTGATACGTGCCATGGGCAATCGGCGGCTGTAAACCGCCCTCTTCGGAAATGGACCTGTTAGTGTAAGGATCGAGGCGCCCGGTTGCAATAGCAACGTGTAAAAATCGCCTACTTTCAATGGCTTACGCGTTTGGCTCGGCGAGCAACCCGCGAATCAAGCGGTCGTGCCGAAGCATCTGTGCGCTCCGGCGCAGGCGACTGGCTTTGAAGATCGCCGCGAGCTCGTCCAGGGCGGTCTCGAAATCCTCATTGACAATGAGGTAATCGAACTCGCCGAAATGACTCATTTCGTCGCGCGCCGCCGCCAAACGCTTGGCGATGGTGTCTTCGGAATCCTGTGCGCGCTTGCGCATGCGCTGATCCAAGGCCTCGACCGAAGGCGGCAAGATGAAGATGCCGATCGCTTCGCCAACCTTGTCGCGGACCTGCCGTGCCCCCTGCCAATCGATTTCGAGCAGGACGTCCAAGCCACGCGCCAGCTGCGGTTCGACTGAGCCGCGGGCGGTGCCCTTCCAATCCCCATGAACCAAAGCATGCTCGAAGAAATCGCCGTTGGCGATCATGCGTTGGAATTCCAGCTCGTCCACGTAGTGGTAGTGCTCGCCGTCCTTCTCACCGGGCCTGGGGGGACGCGAGGTATAAGACACCGACAGGCAGATGTCCGGATCCCGTGCCAGCAAAGCGTTGACCAAGCTTGATTTGCCGGCGCCCGACGGGGCCGCAACGATGAAAAGGGAGCCGCGCATCGCCATAGCTTATTCGATGTTCTGCACTTGTTCGCGAATCTGGTCGATCAGCACCTTGAGCTCCACCGCTGCGTTCGTGGTGCGCACATCCACCGACTTCGATCCCAAGGTGTTGGCCTCGCGATTGAACTCCTGCATGAGGAAATCGAGGCGGCGACCAACCGGATCGCGCATGGAGAGCACCCGGCCGAGTTCGGCCAAATGACTGTCGAGCCGATCGAGCTCTTCGTCGATGTCGAGTTTCTGCAGCGCAATCACCATTTCCTGTTCGATGCGACCCGGGTCGGCGCTGTGCGCCATTTCCGTGAGACGTGCGCTGAGCCGGTCACGCTGGGCGATGCGGATCAACGGAATCGCCGTGCGCACTTCGTCGGCGTGCAGCTTGATGCGCTCCGCGCGGTCGCGGATCGCAGCGGCCAAACTGGCGCCTTCGCGTTCGCGGGCGGCGACGAATGCATCCAGGGCTTGATCCAAACATTGCAAGACCTGCACATGCAGATGCTCGGTATCGACTTCGGCGGATTTCATGACGCCCGGCATTTCAAGCAAATGCGCGAAATCCGTGCGCATGCCCGGAAATTTCGCCGACAACTGCAAGGCCAGCATCGACAGGCGCTCCACCATGGCTTCGTTCACGGCCATCCGGTCGATGGAGGCGGAATCGCGCACACGGACAATCAGATCCACCTTGCCGCGGGAAATGCGCGAGGCGATGCGCTCACGCAGGGCGGGTTCGAGACTTCGCAAATCGTCCGGCAGACGCACGCCGGTTTCCAAGAACCGGTGATTCACTGCGCGTAATTCGCAGGTCACCAAGCCGATGGCGGTGGCCGCTTCGGCGGAAGCGTAAGCAGTCATGCTGCGGATCGTCACGGGCGTGCCACTCACTAATGGATGGAGGACTGCAAATGTTAAACTCCAAGCCGTTTCTCGAGGTGATGCCCATGGAAAATCCGACACGCCCGAGTGGCCGTAGTGCCAATGCGATGCGTCCCGTTTCGATCACGCGTCGTTTCACCCGCCATGCCGAAGGCTCGGTGCTGGTGTGCTTCGGCGACACCCAAGTTCTTTGCAATGCCAGCGTTGAAAACCGGGTTCCCGGCTTTTTGCGCGGCAAAGGCGAAGGCTGGGTCACGGCCGAATACGGCATGCTGCCGCGCGCCACGCATACCCGCAGCGACCGTGAAGCCGCGCGCGGCAAGCAAGGCGGTCGCACGCTGGAAATCCAACGTCTGATCGGTCGCGCCTTGCGCGCGTGTGTAGATCGCACGGCTTTGGGCGAACGCACCATCACGCTTGATTGCGATGTCTTGCAAGCGGACGGCGGCACACGCACGGCGGCCATCACCGGTGCCTATGTCGCCCTGGCCGATGCAATCCAAGGCCTGCTCGACGCGAAAGCCATTCTCCGCAATCCTTTGCACGGCGCGGTGGCCGCGGTTTCCGTGGGCATTTATCGCGGCATGCCGGTCCTTGATTTGGACTACGCCGAAGACAGTGATTGCGATACCGACATGAACATCGTAATGAACGACGGCGGCGGCTTCATCGAAGTGCAAGGCACCGCGGAAGGTCACGCGTTCCGGCGCGACGAGTTGAATGCGCTTCTGTCACTCGCCGAACAAGGCTGCCGTGAATTGCTCGCGGCGCAACAGGCGGCATTGGCGGGATGAAGTGGGTGCTTGCCAGCAACAATGCCGGCAAACTCGCCGAGTTCCGGTCATTGTTCGCCGAGCACGGCATCGCCTTCACGGCGCAATCGGAATGGGGCGTCGAAGACGCCGACGAAACCGGATTGAGCTTCATTGAAAACGCGTTGATTAAAGCGCGTCATGCGGCAGGGCTGACCGGCTGCCCCGCAATTGCCGATGACTCGGGTCTGTGCGTGGATGCGTTGCAGGGCGCGCCCGGGATCCGCTCCGCGCGGTTCGCCGGCGGGCACGGCGATGCCGTTGCCAATAACAACCTGCTTTTGGCGAAACTTGCCGGTGTCGTCGACGCCGAGCGCACGGCGCGTTTTGTGTGCGCGCTCGCATTCGTGCGACACGCCGACGACCCGATGCCGGTCCTTGCCGAGGGGGTGTGGGAAGGCCGCATCTTGGCGGCACCTGAAGGAAATGGAGGCTTCGGCTATGACCCTTTGTTTTTCGATCCGACGCAACGCATGAGCGCGGCCGCGATGGCGCCGGAACGCAAGCAACTGCTCAGCCACCGGGGTCAGGCGATGCGACGACTGCGCGATGCGCTTGCTGCGCGCGGTATCACCGCACCGTCGGCCTGATTACGCAACGCCATGCTCACGCCACCGCCCCTGTCGCTTTACGTCCACCTGCCTTGGTGTGTTCGGAAGTGCCCCTATTGCGATTTCAATTCGCATGGCACCAAAGGCGAAACGCCGTTCGCCGACTACATCGACGGTTTGATTCGCGACCTCGAGTTCGACTTGCCGCTGGTGTGGGGCCGGACCGTACAAACCATATTCTTCGGCGGCGGCACGCCGAGCTTGTTTGCGCCGGCGTTCATCGATGATTTTCTTCAGCGTGCGAGTGCGCGCATCCGCATCGCGCCGGAAGCCGAGGTCACGCTCGAGACCAATCCGGGCACGGTCGAACACGGCCCGTTCAAGGGTTACCTGGCCGCGGGCGTGAACCGCCTGAGTTTCGGTGTGCAAAGTTTTGACGACGGCTGTTTGCAGCGGCTCGGCCGGATTCACTCGAGCGGCGATGTCGAGCGCGCCATTGCCAGCGCCTGCGACGCCGGCTACGAGAATTTCAATATCGACCTCATGTGCGCCCTGCCCGACCAAGACGCCGCCATGGCCTGTCACGACGTCGAACGGGCGATGGCGTTCTCGCCGACACACCTCAGTCACTACGAGCTCACGCTCGAGCCCAACACCGCGTTCGCCGCGCGCCCGCCCGAAGGCCTGCCCTCGCACGACGATGCGGCAGACATCCAAGACGCCTGTCATGCGATGTTGCGGGCGGGCGGCTTCGAGCACTATGAAACGAGCGCGTTTGCAAAACCCGGCCAAGCTTGCCGGCACAACCTCAACTATTGGCAATTCGGTGATTACCTCGGCATCGGTGCCGGTGCGCACGCAAAGATCACCTCCGGTGCAGAGCAGCACGTCCTGCGCCGCTGGAAGCACAAACATCCCGCCATGTGGATGGCGCACGCGGGCAGCGCGGCCGCGATTGGTGGCGACGAGGTTCTGAAGGCGGATCGTTTGGCGTTTGATTTCATGCTCAACGCGCTTCGCCTGCAAGACGGCTTTCCGACCGCGCTGTTCACCAAACGGACCGGCCTGCCTTTGACCGCCATCGCCCCCGCCCTATCGAAGGCCGTCGACACAGGCTGGTTGTTAGCCGACGAGGCGCGGATCACTCCCACCCCGCTCGGGCGGCGGTTCCTGAACGACGTGCTCGGCTTGTTTATCTGAGGAGTGGACGCCGCGGCGTTTTTCCGACATACAATCGGATTCATGTCAAGCGAACCCAACGCACAGCCGCCAAAAACCCTCAATGCAGCGGGATTGCCGCCGCGGGTGCGAGACACACTTGAACAGACCCTGGTTTTGGTCAGGAAAGTGCTCGATGGCGCCGTTTTTCGCGCCGTTGAAAAATTCGAGTGGGATGTCACCAACGGTTCGCGCACCGATGAATGGATGCAAGATCGCGGCGACCACAATCTGCTGATCACGCATCGGACATCCCTGTTGCCGAATTACATTGCCGGGATCGAAGCGTCGCTCGCCGGCATCCGGCATGAGGCCGATCCTTTGCAGTTGAGAACGCGCGAGAATCGTTTCGAGCCCTCGACGAATTGGTCGCTTGAATCGCAGTCCGGTAAAGAGACGACGTTCGAAGAATCCACGTATGCCAACATCGTGCTGGCCTCGTCACAGCTGTCGGTGTACTTGCTCGGGATGCGCATGGGGGTTTTGGCCGGTATGCCGGCGATGGATCCTGAAACCGTGCCGCTGGGGCCGAAGGATCTGCTCGATCGTTTTTCCGATGCGATTCCCGAGACCTTCGGCACCGCGTTTACTGCACCGAAGTTGCTGGCGCGTTTTCACGAAGAGCTCGCACCGTTGTATCCGAGCTTCATCGAGCAAGTGAACGAGTTGTTGGGCGATGAAGGGATCCTGCCCGGTTTGACGCACATGCCGATCCGCAAGAAGGCATTTGCTGTGAACAATGAAGCGCCGCTTTCCGCGAGCCCGGCATGGAAGGCCGAAGGCGCGCTGCGCCAATCGGTTTTCGGTGCCGAAGGCCCTGCCTCTACGCGCAGCCGCGATCAGGACAGCGCAGTGGCTAGGAAAATGGCAGTGGCGGATTGGTTGTCGCAACCCGAGTTCGAAAGCTACCTGAGCCGCGCGATCGGTGGTACGGCAGGCCGCGACGCCGGAACCGACACGCCGGCGCATCCGCTGCGACGTGAAGCCGATTTCATGCGCATGCGCCAGCTGCTGGCTGCGCATCGCGCGGCGAAAGGCATGGACGCCATGTCACATGTTGCCCGACGTCAGGAAGACGAGCTGCCGCGACAAGCCGTGCACCGGGCGTTCGACAAAATCCAGGACCGCACCAAGGGCAGTGTCGAGAATCTGCGACAAGCCGGTATCAATTCCATCGAAGACCTGCGTGAACACTTGCTGGGTGAACTGCGTCACGAGCACGGTGATGAGAAGGGCCTGTCACGCGTAGATGCCGACATTCTCGATTTGTTCGGTCTTCTTTTCCAAGCTCTGTCGAGCGAAGTACGCAGCGGCTCGCCGATGTCAGCCATGCTCGATCGCCTGCAAGTACCGATGGCGCGCGCCGCACTCGACGACCAGAACTTCTTTGAGGCCGACGAACATCCCGGGCGAAAGGTTTTGGAACTCGTCGCAGATTCGGATGCGCGCATCGCGGGTGAAAGCGGGGTCGATCCGTTCTTTGAAAGTGCGGTGGAGAAAGCCGTTACCCGCATCGAGAACACCTATCGCGGCGAAGAAGAGATACTGAAATCGGTCAGTGACGAACTCGTCGAGGAGCAAAAGCAGCAAATCAAACGCGCTGAAGCTGCCGAGCACCGGCAGATCGAAGCGGCACGCGGCAAGGAGCGGCTGCTGATTGCCCGCCGCGAAACCCAGGCAGCCCTCAATAGCCTGATCGAAGGCATCGAACTTCCCGGCGCCTGCGAGAATCTGATTCGAACCGCGTGGCAGGACGCACTGTCGTTCGTCATGTTGCGCAGTGGCTCGGATTCCGAGGCTTGGACGCAACAGCGCGAAACCACCGAACGCATCATTGAAACCGTCACAGCCAACGACAAGCGCGAAGACAAGGCGCTGGAGATCACGGTGGCGAAGGGCTTACGTCGTGTCGGCTACCACGAGTCGGATGCCAATGCCGTTGCGGAGTTGCTGTCGCGTGGCCGTCTGGCGCCACGAAGTGAATTTTCTGCCTCGCCGACTGCGATTGCCGCGCGCATCGCCGGTCACGCACGCTTCGGCGAAGAAGGCGAAACCGCCGACAAGAACGCCGGCACGAAAGCGCCACGCACGACTGCGGAACAAAGCGCTTACGAGCTCTTGCGCGAAATGCCGGTTGGCACTTGGTACGACTTCGTGCTGAACCAGCAAGGCGACTTCGAGCGACGCCGCATGTCGTGGTACAGCTCGGTGTCGGACCGTGTCCTCCTGGTCAATCGTCGCGGGCAACGCATTGTGGATATGACGTTGGACGACATGGCCCGCCTCATGTCGGTCGGCCAAGTCCGGATCGCATTGCCGGATGACATTTCGATTTTCAACCGCGCAATGCGCGGCGTCAGCAGCGTGCTCGCAAATGTGCGCGGCACGCTGGCGGGCAAGAGGACAACTAAGTGATGCAATCCGAATATCGGGCGGCCCCGCGCCGCGATGTGGCACCGGGCACCGACGTGGTCGACACGATGACCGGTCACACCGTCGCGCAACTTCATGACCTTTCTTCCAACGGCCTGCGCATGTCCGGCAGCCAACTGTTAAAGCTCGAAGCCTTGTACCAATTGCGCTTTCGTCTGGACGAAGTCCACGGCGATGATGGCAAGCTCGGTTCCGCCATCGAGTGCGCCGCGCAAGTGCTCTGGGTTCGTGCGGACGGCGTCACCGGTTTGTATATCACGGGTTTGCGCATCATCTTGATGAATACCCAAGTCGTGGGTTCGATCGATGCGTGGGCAAAATGCAACCCGCAACGCGAACAATGAGCCGGATAACGACACCGGAGTAACGGTGTTTGGGGGAAAATAGCGCTCTCCCCCGCAGGATGGATCGAATTGATGTCGCCTGAATTGAAGTCGCTGTACCGTGAGCATTTGGCCGTCTTGGCCGACCGAGCCGACGCCGCTTTGGCGCGCGGCGAACTTGACCACTTGGTGATTCCCGCGGGCGTACTCAAGTACCAGTTGTTTGATGACCGCGACTACCCGTTTGCGGTCAACCCGCAATTCAAAGCCTGGCTGCCGGTCACGCAGGCGCCGGGCAGCTGGCTGGTGTATACGCCCGGCCACAAGCCGCGCCTGATTTTCCTGCAGCCGCGTGATTACTGGCATGTGGTGCCGGAAGCGCCGTCGGGCTATTGGGTCGAACATTTCGACATCGACATCATCCGGACCCCCGCTGAAGCGACCGCACTGCTGCCGAATTCAAATGCACGCTGTGCGGTACTGGGTGACGCCGACAGTGCCATCTGGCCGATGGTGCCCAACAATCCGGCGCCGGTGATCCAATACCTCGAATTCCACCGTGCCTACAAGACCGCGTATGAAATTGAAATGATGCGCGAGGCCACCCGAATGGCGGTGCGCGCGCATCGCGCAGCGGAACGCGCATTCCGTGCCGGCTCGAGTGAGTTCGGCATCCATTTGTCGTACTGCCAAGCCGCACGTCAGGATGTGGTGGATCTGCCCTATCGCAATATCGTGGCATTGAACGAGCACGCAGCGGTGCTGCATTACACCGGTTTGGATACCTTGCCGCCCAAGCCCTCGCGCAGTTTCCTGATTGACGCCGGTGCAAGTTTCAATGGCTATGCCAGCGACATCACCCGGACCTATGCAATGGAAGAAGGCCCTTTCGCGGATCTGATTCAAGCCATGGATCAGGTGCAGAGGAGTTTGTGCGGTAAGGTCCGTGCCGGAACCGACTACCGCGCCTTGCACCTGGATGCGCACCTGGCGATCGCGCAAGTGCTGCGCGACTTCGATCTGATTCACGTCGATCCCGAAGTGGCGGTTGAAACCGGCGTCAGCAATGCATTCTTTCCGCACGGCTTGGGACATGGCATCGGTCTGCAGGTTCACGATGTGGCCGGCTTCGCGGAGAGCGATCAGGGAGGTACGCGTGCGAGACCCGAAGGCCATCCGTATTTGCGGCTCACGCGTGATCTCGCGCCCGGCATGGTCGTGACGATCGAGCCAGGCCTCTATTTCATCGACATGTTGCTTGAAGAGCTCAAGGATCGCGGCCTGGGTCCGAGCGTGAATTGGGACACGGTTGCGGCGTTCCGCCCCTATGGCGGCATCCGCATTGAAGACGACGTGGTGTGTACCGACAACGACCCCTTGAATCTCACCCGAACTGTTTGGGAGGCGCAATGAATTCCATGATCATTCGTGCAATCGGATTTGCCGCGTTCGCGCCGGCATTGCTCATCTCGGGATGCGCCAAACAACCCGAAGTCACGATCAACAACGACGGCTGCTTGCATTACGCGAGCCAAGTCACGCTCAACGGCTTGGCCAAACGTCAGGAAGTGACGGCGCCCGGGAAAATGACGCGTGTCGCCTTGATGCTCAACCTCGACAAGCCGGTTTGTGTTTCGCCAGCGTCCAGCGCATCGTCAGCCACCTACACGCGCGTCAATGACCTCAAGCAAATCGAATTGGTGGCGCAAAGCGACATTACCGCCATGCACCAATTGAGCGGGTTTCGCGTCATCGCCAAGGGGTCGCTGACCAACATCAGCGGTGACGGCACGATTTCACCGGTCGGCCTGACGGTGATCCATATCAAGCCAGAGAATCAGTGAGGCCATATCCGTCGATGAACCGGCAGCGCCGCGACTATTTCGCGCGGCGCGCTTTGCCGACGGTCATTGCGACCACGCCCAACAAAATGATGCCCATCGGCAGCAAGTCGTTTGTGCCGAATTTTTCATTGGCAAGCAATGCACCAAGAATCACCGCGATCACCGGGTTGACGTAGGCATAGCTCCCTGCCAACGCGGGACGCACATGTTTCAGCAACCAGACGTAGGCTGAGAAACCGATGATGGACCCCATCACGATCAGGTAGGCGACGCTGCCCAAAGCTTTGTTCGACACTTCATGCGGCCAGCGTTCGCCCAACACCAAGGCAACCACGAGCATCAACAGACCACCCGCCAACATTTGGCCACCCGAAGTGACAAACGGCGTGGGCAAATCTTTGCCACGACTCCAGATCGAGCCGAACGACCAAGCCAACGATGCCAGGATCAGGGCAATCATGCCCGTCATCGAACCGCTCAGACTGCTGCCGGCATTGAGCCACAACACACCGATGAAGCCGATGGCGATTCCGATCCATTCCGGCTTGGAGGGATGCTCACCGCGCAATGCGGAAAAGATGCCCATCCAGATCGGTGCGGATGCAACGGCCACCGCCGTGAGTCCGGAGGAAACCGTTTGCTCGGCGACACAGACCAATCCGTTGCCGAACACGAGCAAAAGCAACCCCATGATCGAGACGTTGCGCCACTGCATGCGCGTCGGCATTTTCTCGCCGCGAAGGCGCAGGAAGATCAGCATCAACGCGCCGGCGATGACAAAGCGAACGCCCGCCATCAGAAACGGCGGCAATCCGCCTTCAAGCGCAAAGCGAATCGCCAAATAGGTGGAGCCCCAAATGAGATAGACGGCGATCAACGCCGTCCAAATCATGGATGTTCCCGGTGTTTTGGCGGGACTTATCTCACCCATAGCACCGGACTCTCCGCCTGCGGCAGGCTGCGCTTGAGCAAGGCCGGGTCACGGCCTAGATCATTGATGGCATCCACCAAAATGTTGGCAGACTCGCGCAGCAGCGGATCCGGTCGCTTGTCGGCCTGCTTTTCACGCTCGACTTGCTTCGCGACGTCACGCTCGTTCAACGACAGACCGTCATCGGCCGGGTCATCGGCCAACGGATCCAAAGCAAGACCCAAGCGTTTACGCGCTTCTTGACGCGATTTCACTTTCGCCTCGGCCGCGTCACGTTCCGCTTTGCGCTCTGCTTCGTTCAAAGAGATGTACTTGCGATCTTTGCGTTCCTTGTATTCGGCAAGATCTTCGAGCAGCCACTTGAACTCAGGGTCGGTCTGCACACGTACTTTGTGTTGGCCTTCCAACGTCGCGTTCAATGCAGTGAGATCGCCCACGCGCTCGAAGTCGCTGCTGTCGATCTTCGACCAGGGTAGTGCGTTGTCGTTGGTGCTTTCACCAAAATCCGATGCATCGACTGTGACCGGATAATGCACGTCCGGCGTCACGCCTTTGTTTTGCGTACTGCTGCCGCCCGGCAAGAAGAACTGGGCGATGGTCAACTTCAATTGACCGTAATTCGTGGCACCGCGTCCCGGCCAACGGTCGAGATCCATCAAATTTTGGACCGTGCCCTTGCCGTAGGTGGTTTCGCCGATGATGATGCCGCGCCCGTAATCCTTGATGGCGCCTGCCACGATTTCAGAGGCCGACGCCGTCGCACGGTTGATGACAATGGCCAACGGACCACGCCACATCACGCCGGGCGTGCGGTCTTGGTTGACCGTCACGCGGCCGCCGGATTCGCGCACTTGTACGACCGGGCCTTGATCAATGAAAAGACCGGTAATGCGAACGGCTTCACCCAAGGAGCCACCGCCGTTGTTACGGAAGTCGAGCACCACTCCGTCGATGTTTTGACCTTGGAAACCCTGCAACAAGCGCGCCACGTCACGCGATGACGAGGCAAACTCGCCGCCGCGGCGACGCCCTTCAAAATCTTCATAGAAGCTCGGCAGCTTGATCACGCCAATGCGCTTGGCCGGCTGACCATTTTGCGCGGGAACTTCGATGATCTCGGATTTCGCCGCGTCTTCAGTCAACTTCACGATGTCACGGGTCAACAAGACACGGTTCGGCTTGGACTCGATCGGCACGCCCGGCGGGACCAGATCCAAGCGGACCTTGGTGCCCTTGTCGCCTTTAATTTTTTCGACCACGTCGTCAATGCGCCAGCCGACTACATCTTCCATCGGCCCTTTTTCGCCCTGACCGACGGCGATTACGCGCATACCCGGCTGCACCAACTTGCTCAATGCGGCCGGCCCGCCCGGCACCAACTCACGCACGACGACGACATCATCGGGCTTGGTCAGCACCGCGCCGATGCCTTGCAGTTGCAATGACATTTGCTGATTGAAGCGTTCCGCCGTGCGCGGGTTCAAGTAGTCCGTATGCGGATCGATCGAGTTCGCGTAGGCATTCATCGCAATTTGGAAAATGTCTTCGGAACTGTATTCGCTGACCGCCTTTTCGATGTTGGCGTAACGCTTATCAAGCGTCTTGCGGATTTCGGCAGGCTGCTTGCCGGCCAGCTTCAAGCGCAGCCAGTCGTTGCGCACCGAATCGGTCCAGAGTTTATCGAGCTCGGCGTTCGAAGCAGCCCAAGGGGCTTTTTCACGGTCGAACTCAACCTTGTCGTGACCGGTGAAATCGAAAATGTTTTTGTTCAACAAAGCACGGGCAAATGCCGAACGCTCTTTCACGCGCGCGCGATACGTATCAAAGACAGCAAACGGCCGTTTGAAGTCACCGTTCTTGATGTCGTCATCGAGCTGGCTACGTTGTGCGTTGAAGTCCGCGACGTCTTGTGCGGTCAGGAACATTTTCCCGCCGTCCAATGCCTCGAGGTAGCGCTTGGCAATTTCAGCCGCCAGCGCATCATCCAACGGGCGCGGTCGGTAGGCATAGTTGCTATCGGACAACACGCCGTAAACGGTCTTCGCGGTTTCGCGTTGGTCGACATTTTGAACCAGCGCACCGGTGGGCTTGCGCGCGGCATCCTTCGCCTTGACCGGTGATGCCACCTGCGCCAACTGCATCGACGATGTCGCCTTCGAAGACGCGTCGTGATGCTGCGTCATCACCGCGGCGCCCAACACCAGCGGGACGGCCCAAATGCCGATCAATACACTACTGCGCTTCTTCATATTTCCTCGATGGCGACAACGCACGCTTTCATGTATTGACACACGAAAGCGCCGGAAGTTTCAAATGAATCGTAAGTGCCTGTTCAGTCAGGCCTTGTGAAGCTCGGCCGCCTGACGATCGGCGTGATAGCTGGAGCGAACCATGGGGCCCGAAGCAGTGTTGCTGAAGCCGAGCGCATTTCCGAAGGCCTCGAGCTCGGCAAATTCCTCCGGCGCCCAATAGCGCAGCACCGGGTGGTGCGCCGGCGACGGTTGGAGGTATTGGCCGATGGTGACCATATCGACATCGTGAGCGCGCAAGTCGCGCAAGGTTGTCTGAACCTGTTCCATTGTCTCACCGAGCCCCAGCATGATGCCGGACTTGGTGGCGATGTCAGGGTGCTGAGCCTTGAACGCTTGCAACAGACGCAAAGACCAGGCGTAGTCGGCGCCCGGACGGACGTTCTTGTACAGGTCGGGCACCGTTTCGATGTTGTGATTGAAAACATCCGGCGGCGCGGCGGCCATGATCTCCAAAGCGCGTTCCATACGCCCCTTGCCACGGAAATCGGGCGTCAGGATTTCAATCTTGATGTTGGGCGACAGCGCACGGGTTTCGCGGATGCAATCCACGAAGTGTTGGGCACCGCCATCACGGAGGTCGTCACGATCGACGCTGGTGATGACGACATATTTCAAACCCATGTCGGCGATGGTTTGCGCCAAACGCTTGGGCTCATCCGCATCCAGGGGCTTGGGGCGTCCATGGGCGACGTCGCAAAAACTGCAACGTCGCGTACAGACATCGCCCATGATCATGAACGTGGCCGTGCCATGACTGAAGCACTCATGGATGTTGGGGCAGCTGGCGTCCTCGCAAACGGTGACAAGCCGGTTTTCGCGCAACTTGTTTTTCAGAAGCTGCACAGAGTTGCCAGACGGAATGCGAACGCGGATCCACGACGGTTTTCTCAGCACCGGCGCATCGACGAACTGCACCGGCGAACGGCCGATCTTGTCTTGTGCGACCTGTTTGACGCCCGGTACCAAGCTGTCAGGACCGTCTTCGAGAACCGAGGGGATGATGCGGGTAGCGTTGCTCATACGGCTATTATCGCACCGCTTCACCCGGCGCGAACTGCGTTCTTGCCGCCTTCAACGCCACCAAATCCGGGGGCGGTGCGTCGCTCGGTTGCAGACCGAATTGCCGCGCCAATTCGCCCAGCAAGACCGGCGTGACATCCGCCATGCGGCTCGGGCCGCCCAAATCGAACATGGAGACCACCTCGAGGCCGACGTAGCCGCAGGGGTTGATACGCTGAAATGGCGAAAGGTCCATGGCGATATTGAAGGCCAATCCGTGGAAGGTACAGCCGTGCCGGACCCGAATACCCAGGGCGGCGACTTTCGCACCGTTCACGTAGACGCCCGGCGCGCCTTCGCGACGTGCGGCGCCGATGTTCCACTCCGCCAGCGTATCGATAATTGCCTGTTCGATCTTGCAGACGTAGTCACGCACACCGATGTCCAGACGCGGCAAATCCAACAAGGGATACACCACCAATTGACCGGGGCCGTGATAGGTCACCTGACCGCCCCGATCGACCTGGACGACCGGAATGTCCCCCGGCATCAAGACGTGCTCCGGTTTTCCGGCCTGACCCAGCGTAAACACCGGGTCGTGTTCAACGACCCAGAGTTCATCGACCGTGTCGCTGTCACGTTGATCCGTGAACCCTTGCATTGCCCGCCAGACCGGCTCGTAACTTTGCCTGCCGAGTTGTCTGACGAGAACCGGTCGAACTGTGTTCAGATCGTCCACTTCACTTCCGGATGATCGCGCAAGGCCGCATGGGCGGCATCGTATTGCGCACGTGTCTCGGCGCGAAAACTCAATTTCACCGAGACATACTTGCCGCCGCTCGAATCGCGGCTGGAAACGGTTTCATGCAACACCGCTATGCCTGCCCGTTCAAGCAGCAGGGGAATCTCGCTTTCGAGACCGGCATTCGCCGGCCCCATCGCAGTGATTTCAAACTCGCCCGGAAACTGGAAGCCATGTTCCGGATTATCGGACTGGATGCTCATCAGACAGACTTCCACCACAGCAGCAAGGAATGCCACAGGCGCTTGAAGAAACCGGCACGTTCAACCTCTTGCATCGCAACCAGCGGCGCTTCGGCCACTTGTTTGCCGTCAAGCATGACTTTGACTTTGCCCAGAACTTGACCCTTCTTGATCGGGCCTTCCAACATTTGCGGCATTTCCATGGTCGGTTTCAGCGAATCGTAACGACCGCGCGGCACCGAAATCACCAACGGTTCGGCGACGCCGATTTGAACGGTATCCGTGGCACCTTTCCAAACCTTTTGGGTGGTGATGGCTTTGCCGGGCTCATAGAGCTTGTGCGCTTCGAAGAAGCGGAAACCCCAATTCAACAAGGCTTGCGAATCGACGGCGCGTTGCACTTCACTGGTATCGCCAAGGACCACGCTGATCAGGCGCTGGTCGCCACGCAACGCCGACGCCATCAAGCAATAGCCTGCCGCGGAATGGTGACCGGTCTTGATGCCGTCGACCGAGGCATCACGCCACAACAGCAAGTTGCGGTTGGGCTGGGTTATCGGACCGACGGTGAACTCCTTGATCTTGTTGTACGAATACGCCTGCGGGTAGTCGTGGATCAACGCGCGGCCCAACAATGCCAAATCACGGGCACTGGAGATATGTCCCGGCGCACTCAGACCGGTGGCGTTTTCGAAATGCGAATTCTTCATGCCGATGCGCTGGGCATGGGCATTCATCAATTGCGCGAAGGCTTCTTCGCTACCGGCAACATGTTCGGCCAAGGCGATTGCCGCGTCGTTGCCGGACTGCACCACCATGCCCTTTTCCATTTGCTCCAACGGCGCGGTCTTATTGACTTCGAAACCGCTGTAACTGCCGTCGGTTCCGGCACCACCGGATTTCCAAGCATTCTCAGACATCATGACCTGGTCGGTCGCCTTCAATTTGCCTTTGGCAAGTTCGGCCGCGATGACGTAACTGGTCATCACCTTGGTGATGCTCGCCGGCTCCAGTTGCATGTCGATGTTTTCACCCGCCAACACTTGTCCGGTGGCGTAGTCCATCAACACCCAGGCTTTCGAGACCTTCGGCGCCGGCGCCGGCGGAATGGGCAAAGCCCCCGTGGCCACAGCAGACGGTGCTGCGGGCGTTGTCACCGGTGTGGACGCTTGCTGCGCTTGTGCAAGTCCGAGGCTCAGCGTGAGCGCGGCAGTCAATACAAGTTTGTTCATTGTTGTTGTGAGTTATCCGTTTGAGTTAGTCGCGAACACGCGTGGGTTGGCCGAAGCCCAAACCCGCAATGCTCGAAGAAAGTTTGGCAGCGTCTGTTTCCGGCACCGGTCCGACGCGCAGGCGCCAGACTTGTTTGCCGTTGACACTCGCGGCGACGAGTCGTGAATTGCGAATGCCGGCGGATTGCAAAACACCCAGTGCGTGTTGGGCGTTTTGTTGGCTGGCAAAACTCGCCACCTGAAACACGTGCGTGGATTGCCCCCACGACTGCGCGGTCGCGATGGGCGTTTGCGCCGCAACTTCCGGTGCCAACGCCTTCGACACCGCAGGCGGCGTCGCTTCCGGCACCGTCGTCACCGCCTTGTCAGGCGCACCCGGTTTGCCGGTGGCAATCCGCACCCGTCGCGCCGCAAGCCAGCGATCGAATTCATCTGCCGTCATGGGCCGACCCTCTTGGGTCATGTCGAAACGGTACTCCCCTTTCGCAGCTGACTTCGGGTCTTGCAAGGCGATACCTTGCGGCTTGTTGTCGGTCGCGATTTGTGCGGCCAGATCCTTGCGCGCGTCCGGATCATTTTGCGCGGCTTTCGCCTTGGCCAAAACCGCGCGGGTTTCATTGGCATCATCCGGCGACAAAGCCTCAACGCGGACGCGTGCGGTGCCTTGTTTTCGGTAGTCGAGCTTGACGGCCGCGGCGTAACTCAGATCAATGATGCGATTGGAATGAAACGGCCCGCGGTCGTTGACGCGCACCACCACCGACTTGCCATTGGCGAGATTGGTCACGCGCGCATAGCTCGGCAGCGGCAAACTTCTGTGTGCCGCAGTGAAGGCGTACATGTCATAGACATCACCGTTCGACGTGCGCCGGCCGTGGAATTTCTTGCCGTAATAGGAAGCATTGCCGGTTTCGTCGTATCCCTCGTGGTCGTCGAGCACGCGATAGCGTTTGCCGAGCACGGAATAGTCTTTGTTGCCGCTGCGGGATCGCGCTTCGTATTTGACCACCGGTTCCGGAATGGCATCCACATCCGGGATCTCATCCGGCACGGAATCTTTCTCGCCCGGCGCATACAAGCCGCCGGCCACGTAGTTGCCACGCTTGGAAGGATCTTCCTTGGCCGGCGCATACGGCGACACTTTGGCGACGGTCTTGGGTGCGGCATGACCGGCCGACTTGGCGGATGAACTCACGGATTTGGCGGCGGAAGTGTCGCTTTTTTTCGGCGCGGTACTACAGGCCGCCAACATCACCGCCGCACCGACCACAAGCCACCTCATGCGCCCGGTACCGGCGTGCCTGCGATTTCTTGCGACAACTGGTAAACCGCGGCAGCGTACATCGGTGATTTGTTGTACTTGGTGATGGCGACGAAATTGCGGAAGGCCATCCAGTACTCAGTCCCGTTCGCACCTTCAAAGGTGATGATGGTGGCCGGCTCGTCGGCCGGTACGTCCTGCAGCGGTCGCCAGCCCATCGATGCCAATGCCTGCTGCGAATACAGCTGATCGACAGTGTTTCCAGGGTTGAAGGCTTGCGCGTCGGGGCGCCGGTTGGCACGCACCATCACCGGACGTCCCGGCACCCATTGGCCGCGCCCGATGAAATAGTTGGCGATCGAAGGAATCACGTCATCCAGATCAGTGAGCAAATCACGCTTGCCGTCATTATCACCGTCCACCGCATATTGGCGATAACTCGACGGCATGAACTGACCCCAGCCCATCGCGCCGGCATAGCTGCCTTTCAACTGCGTGGCGTCCATATGGGATTCACCTTCCAGCGCAAACACCTGTGCAAGCTCATCGCGGAAGAACGCCTCGCGGGCGTTTTCGCGCGCGATTTTTTCAGGCAGATTGGTGCGCGGATAGCGGAATGCCAGGGTGTACAAGGCGTCGATGACACGGTACTTGCCCATGTTGCTGCCATAGCCCGTTTCAACACCGGTGATCGCCGTGATGATTTCCTTCGGCACGCCGTAGCGGGACTCGGCGCGCGACAACAATGCCGCGTTTTGGGTCATGAAGGCTTTGCCGCCCTCGATGCGCGAAGGCACGATGAAGATCGGACGGTAGTCCCGCCATTGCTTGGTGCCCTCGGCCGGCCGAGACATGGCGGTGATGATGCTGTCTTTGATTTCCGCACTCGCCAAGACCGATCGCACGCGATTGGCATCAACGCGATATTTGGCCGCGGTGTCGAGCGCAAAGGCTTCTTTGGCTGCGACCAGATCCGGCACCGGACCCGTCGGCGTGACCGCGCTCGGCGCGGGCTCTACGACCGGCGGCGCCGGCGGCAGTTCGGGTTTCGGCGGCGGGACTTTTTGTGTTGCACAGCTGGCCAACAAGGTGGCCGCACAGATCAGTAGGAGTCGTCGTGTCATTTTTCTCAGGGGGCTCACGGCGTAGGGACAATCAAATCATTTAACGGATGCGTGTTTGTGAATGGGCGCGGACCGACATCACCATGCCCATGCCGGTCAACAAGACCACGGCAGAGGTACCGCCGTAGGACAACAACGGCATCGGAACACCCACCACCGGCAGCATGCCGGCGATCATGCCGCCGTTCACCATCACATAGACGAACATCGACAAGCCGAAGGTGCCTGCAAGCAAGCGCGAAAAGGTGTCACGCGCCTCCACCGCAATCCACAAACAACGTGCGATCACTAACAAATAGAGTGTAAACGCGAGCGCCACACCAAACCAACCGAACTCTTCGCTCAATACCGAAAAGAGGAAATCCGTGGTGTGCTCAGGCAAGTAATCCAAATGGGATTGCGAGCCTTGGCCCCAGCCTTTGCCAGTCCAACCGCCAGAACCAATTGCAATTTTCGATTGTGTGATGTTCCAACCCGAACCGAGTTTGTCCATTTCCGGATGCAGGAAATTCAAAATGCGGTCTTTCTGATACGGGCGCAGAAAAAACATCCAAGCCACGGGCGCGGCAACCGCAACGCCGCCTGCCGCCGCACCGAACCACCACCACGACAACCCGGCAAGGAACAGGGTGAACACCGCACTGGCGGTAATCAACATCGCCGTGCCGAAATCCGGCTGCAGCAGAATCAAACCGACGGGCACGCCGACGAGAACGCCGGCCATCAACACGGTGCGAAAACGCGGCGGTAAAACCGCGTCATGCAAAAACCAAGCCAACATCAGCGGCAAACTCAGCTTGATGAGCTCGGACGGTTGGAAATAAAAGATGCCGAGATTGATCCACAAATTGCCGTGCCGTCCCTGACCGATCAGCAACACCGCAATCAACGGAATCAGCGTGATCACGAACAAGTAAGGCGCGATTGATCGCAGGAACGGTGGTGGCGTCCTGGAAAAAATCCACATCAGTGCCAGCCCGATCACGAATCGCGAGCCTTGCGAGAACACCATGCGGGTACTGCCATCGCCGGCGCTGTAAAGCGTCACCAAGCCGAAAATCATGAGGCCGAGCAAAGGCGCCATCAACGGCAAGTCGATCGTACGCAAGAAGCGCTGTACGTGTTTCGCCACCAACAACAGCAACGGATTCATGGTGCGCCTCCATTGACCGAGGCTTGGACATCCGAAAAGCGCGGATCCGTCGAGGCGGTGATTGTCGCGCCGGCGGCGCTGCCGATGCGTGATCCATCCGGCATCACGCCATTGATCCACGCATCCATCACCTTGCGAACAATCGGCGCAGCTGTGTCGGCACCATAACCACCGCCTTCCACCGCGACGACCACCGCGATGGTCGGATCATTGGCTGGCGCATAGGCTTCAAACAGCGCGCGATGGCGCAAATGCATCGGCAATGCGCGCGGATTCAGCGCGGCGTGTCCGCGACGGCTGACGACTTGTGCAGTACCGGTCTTACTCGCGATCAGATACGTCAGGCCACTGCGAATATTGGTAGCGGTGCCGTGGCCATGCACTGTACCGATCATGCCTTCGCGCACGACTTGCAGATTCGCCGCATTGGTACTAATGCGCGTCGGTGTCGGCTGCGGCATTTCGACCCAGTTCGCCGTCGGGCCGTTGCGGGTTTCTTTGACCAAGTGCGGCCGACGCAAATAACCGCCGTTTGCGAGACCGCCCAACGCCTGCGCCAATTGCAAGGGCGTCACTTTCCAAAGGCCCTGTCCGATGCTGGCATTGACGGTCTCGAAGGGATACCAGCGACGATCGCCTTTCGCGTGCTTTTGCTTCCATGCCGGAGACGGCAGGATGCCGGCCACCTCACCTGACAAATCCACGCCGGTGGGTTTGCCGAAACCGTAGCGATCAAGGTAGTCGACCATGAGGTCGATGCCCATATCGAGCGAAAGCTTGTAGTAATAGGTGTTGACGGACTCGTAGATGGACTTGCGCAGGTCGGTCAGACCATGTCCGCCACGGTGCGAATCGCCGAAGCCACGGCGGCTTCCCGGCAGATAGAACATGCCGGTGGACATGACGGTATCGCCGGGTTTCCGCACACCGCTATCGAGGCCCGCCAAGGCCAGAAAAGGCTTGATGGTCGAGCCCGGTGCGACGCCACCCAACACCGCGCGATTGAATTGCGGTCGCGAAGGATTGTCTTGCAGTGCCTTGAAGTCGGCGTGCGAAATGCCGTTGACGAAGAGATTTTCGTCAAATGAGGGCAGGCTCACCATCGCAAGAATTTCACCGGTGCGCGGATCAATCGCGATGCCGGTGCCTTCGTACGGACCGAAGGCCTGGACCATGGCGCGCTGCAAATCCAGATCGATCGACAATTTGAGATCTTGGCCCGCACTGGCGGGCTCGGTGCCCAACGAGCGAAGCGGCCGTCCGTCGGCGTTGGTTTCTATGCGCTCGTAACCTACTTTGCCGCGCAATTGGTCTTCGTAATAACGCTCAAGTCCGGATTTGCCGACGTGACTGATGGCGCCTTCCAAATTACCCAAGCGTTCCTTGTCCTTGGCATCCACACGTCCGACGTAGCCGATCACGTGGGTGAACAAATCACCGTACGGATACACGCGACCGAAATACGGCACGACATCCACGCCCGGGAATTGCCAACGATTCACTTCGAAGACGGAGATATCCGCTTCGGTCAATTTCAATTTGAGGGGCACCGGACGGTGTGACCGTCCCCCTTCCCGCGCTTTCTTGAAAGCGGCGATTTCATCGTCAGTCAGCGGCACGACCTTCGAGAGCTTTGTCAAAAGGACATCAATGTCACCGGCTTCCTCCGGCATGACGTCCAATCGAAACTCGGGCACGTTGTCGGCGAGTACGCGACCCTTGCGGTCCAAAATCAAACCCCTGCCGGGCACGATGGGTCTTGGTTTGATCCGGTTGGCCTCGGAATCAGCGGCGTATTTTTGGTGATCTACCACTTGCAGCTTGAAATACCAGCCGCCCAATGCGATCAAACACAATCCGACAACGGCAAAACCCAAGAACGCGCGGCGTCGAAACTGCTCGACTTCCAACGAGGCGTTCTTGACCGGTCGTCGACGTTCGCGAAACACTCAGCGCTTCCTGAGTCGGATGGCATCCAACAGCGCGAACACCGGCACCCACAGAATCGCTGTGATCACGACAGTGCCCCAATAGCGCCATGGCGCAGCAGCACCATGCGTGGCGAAATGTACCGCCGCCGCGACAATGCGGTCATTGACCAACAAAGCGGCCAGCACCAAGGTTTGTTGCCACCCCGGATAAAAGTTGAAGCGCGCGCGGAAGCGACCGAGCAGGAAGGTAAACACCACCAAACGCAGCGAATGCTCGCCGAGCACGCTGCCCACCACCAAGTCCATCAGTACGCCGAACACAAAAGCGACACCGAGACCCACGTGCTCAGGCGCTTCGAGCGTCCAAAATGCGATCACCAAAAACAGCCACAGAGGACGGAATGCCAACAACACCTCGGGCATCGGCAAAATCGCCAATACCAAGGCAATCGACAAGGTCAGGAAAATCATCAGGCCCTGGTTGCCCCGGATCACGGCGTCGCCTCCGGCTTGGCCGCTTCCGCCGCAGGCGACTGGGGCGACACGGGGGTGTTGCGCGGCAGCATGGCATCCACCGGGATCGGTGCCGCCACCGTGGTCACATTGGCAGGCGTGCTGCGTACGGGCACGAGAACGGTATTGAGCAACAGCACATCGCGGCCGCGATCCATCAGGGCCGCCGGTTTCAGATCGCCTTCGACAAAGGCGCGCGACACATCCGGATGCAACTTGGTGATTGTGCCAACCGGAAAGCCCGGCGGGAAACGCCCGCCGATGCCCGAGGTTTGCACCACGTCACCGAGCTTGATATCCGCCGAACGCGGAATGTTGGCCAACGTCAGATGGTCGCCACGCCCGTAAACAATCAAGCGCATGCCGGTACGCACCACTTGGACCGGCACCGCATGATCAGGATCGGTCAACAACAACACCGACGACGTGGACGGGTTCACTTCAGTGACCTGCCCCAACAGTCCACCGGCATCGATCACCGGCTGGCCGACGCGAACGCCTTGGTTGGCGCCGATGTCGAGCATCAAGCGCTGCCGGGTCGGATCCAAGTCAATATCAAGGATCGGCGCCAGCTGCACGCTGAACTTTTCTTCTTGCGCCACGCCCAATAAAGCGCGCAACCGTGTGTTTTCCGCTTCGGCCGAGGCCAAACGCGCCACGCGTGCGCTGCTGATCAGCAAGGCGTTGCGCAGACCGGCATTGTCTTTCACCAGTTGCTCGCGTGAGACCGCATTCTCGCGCGCCGCCTTGCCCAAGCGCGCAGGTGTACCCGCAATCTTCCACAACGGCTGGATCAAGAGTTCGGCTTGTGAACGGACAATGCGCAACCAACCGCCCTGATGGTCGGCTGCGATCAGGGCGATGCACACCGCGAACCACGCCAACAGGCGCAGGGTTTCCGCAATGTTTTCAGTATCGTTGGAGTCCGGGCCGGCGTACGAAGACACGCCGCATCAATAGCTGGAGAAGAACTCATTGCCGTGCATGTCGAGCAACTCGAGTGCCCGGCCACCACCGCGCGCCACACAGGTGAGCGGATCATCCGCAACCTGCACATGCAGACCGGTCTCCTCGCTCAACAAACGATCCAAGTCGCGCAGCAAGGCACCACCACCGGTCAGCACGATGCCGCGTTCGGCGACGTCGGCACAGAGTTCCGGCGGCGTCTGTTCCAAGGCTTGCTTGACGCCTGCAACGATTTGCGAGAGCGGTTCGCGTAATGCATCGAGCACTTCCACGGAGTTGATCGTGATCACCTTCGGCACACCTTCGGACAAATTACGTCCGGAGATTTCCATGGTGCGGGTTTCTTCTTGCGGATAGGCGCAACCGATTTCGATCTTGATGCGCTCGGCCGTGGCCTCACCGATCAGCATGCCGTGATGGCGGCGCACATACGCGATGATGGCGTCATCGAAACGGTCGCCACCGACGCGCACCGATTGCGCATAGACGATGCCGTTCAAGGCAATCACGGCGACTTCCGTCGTGCCGCCACCGATATCAATCACCATCGAACCGCGCGCTTCAGTGACCGGCATGCCGGCACCGATGGCAGCGGCCATGGGCTCTTCGATCAGGGAGACATCGCGGGCGCCGGCTTCGAGCGCCGACTCTTTGATGGCGCGTTGTTCCACTTGGGTGGAACCGCTGGGTACGCAAATCAGGACGCGCGGGCTCGGGCGCAGGAAACGGCTCTTATGCACTTTGCGGATGAAGTGCTTGAGCATTTCTTCGGTATAGGTGAAATCGGCGATGACGCCGTCTTTCATCGGACGGATGGTGGAAAGGTTGCCCGGGGTACGACCCAGCATCTGCTTGGCGTCCGACCCCACGGCCGCCACCGAGCGGGCGCTGCCTTGACCACGGTCTTGGCGCACTGCCACGACCGAAGGTTCATTCAACACGATGCCCTGGCCGCGCACGTAGATCAGGGTGTTGGCCGTGCCCAGATCGATGGACAGGTCATTGGAAAACATACCGCGCAGCTTTTTGAACATCGTTGGGGGACTCTGGAAACAGGACGGGAAACCAAGCGATAAATGCTAGCAAAAAAGCAGCCGTCGCATGTTGGAAATTCGTTGCCAATTCGCGCTTCATTGGCGGGAAACCGTGCATTTGGTTACGCTATGCACGTTTGCCCAGACTCTTCGATCGGACACGATGTCTACACTCATTTGCGGCTCGCTTGCTTACGACACCATCATGGTGTTCCCGGACCAGTTCAAGAACCACATCCTCCCGGACAAGGTTCATATCCTGAATGTGTCGTTTTTGGTGCCCCGGATGCGTCGTGAATTCGGCGGCTGCGCGGGCAATATCGCCTACAACTTGAAGCTTTTGGGCGGAAAACCGGTGCCGATGGCCACCGTGGGTGAAGACTTCGGGCCCTACCGTGCCTATTTCCAGGCGCTGGACATCCCTATGCAGTGCGTGCGTGAGATGCAGGGTACGTTTACGCCGCAGGCCTTCATCACCACCGACCACGACAACAACCAGATCACCGCATTCCACCCGGGCGCGATGATGTTCAGCCACGAAAACCACGTCAAAGATGTGCCGGGAATCACACTGGGCATCGTGGCACCGGATGGCCGTGACGGCATGTTGCAGAACGCACGCGAGTTCAAGGCAGCCGGTATTCCGTTCATTTTCGACCCGGGCCAGGCCATGCCGCTGTTCAATGGCGAGGAATTCCGCGAGTTCATCGAGTTGGCTGACTACGTGATCACCAATGACTACGAGTCGAACCTGCTGCAGGACCGTACCGGGTGGGACGAAGCGACCATCTCCTCGAAGGTCAAGGCCTACATCACCACGCGCGGTCCGAAGGGTGTCGACATCCACGTGGGCGGTGAAACCATCCATGCCCCGCCGGCCAAGGAAAAGGCGGTGGTTGATCCGACCGGCTGCGGCGACGCCTTCCGCGCGGGTCTGATTTTCGGTCTGGAAAAGGGCTACGACTGGCCGACCATCGGCCGCATCGGCAATCTCATGGGTGCGCTGAAGGTGAGTCATCACGGCACGCAGAATCAGCGTTTTACTTATGCTGAATTTGCTGCGGAGTTTGAGCGGCAGTATGGGTACGCGTTGTAAGGTAAGAGCGCCTTAAGAGCGCCTCACCCGGCGCTGCGCGCCACCCTCTCCACTTTGTGGAGAGGGGCAATGCCGCCCTTCTCCACAAAGTGGAGAAGGTGCCCCGAAGGGGCGGATGAGGCGCTTTTCAACAAATGGATTGCTTGATCAAGTGCGGCCATAGCGGTAGCCGCGGCGTTGGCAGTCGAACTTGCCGTATTTCACCAAGCATTGCGCTGCGGTCATACGGCGTTCGTGTGAGCGGCGCACGGCCGTGCGGTGTCGTTGGTGGTCACCGCGAATCACGCGCTTGTGACGTTCGTGGGCGGATTTCAAGTTACCGCTCTTCAAATCGCGCCAGTCCTGCTTGATGTTTTGCGTGACGCTGCGGGCATCCTGCTTGATGTTTTCCTTGATGCTGCGAACCTGGCCGGCCGGCGTACTCTGCGCCATCACCGGTGTCGCGACCAATGCCATCGCCAGCGCGGCAGTACTCAAAAGGGTGGATGCAAACTTCTTCATGGCAACCTCGCGGTTTTCTTTGTATGCCCCAAGGCTAAGCACGCGGGTCTGAATGGGCGCGGTATTCCAGTGCGCGTATCCATGGAAGATTCAGACAAGCAAAAAAGGGGGTCAGAGTGACTTTTTAGAAAAAGTCACTCTGACCCCCTTTCGAAGAGCGCCTCACCCGGCGCTGCGCGCCACCCTCTCTACTGTGTGGAGAGGGAGAGGACCGCACGGCTAATTCCAGTTGGGCATGCGCGCGGGATCGAGACCTGCGGATTCGAAGGTAGCGGTGTGCATGCCGGAACCTTTGATCGGCAGATCGATCTTGACGAGACGTGCGTCCTTGAATAGCTTCCAAAGTTTCGGCTGATCGTTGATGAACATCGAGATCGCTTCTTTTGTGTCTGGTCGTTGGCCCGGAATCGTGAATTCCTTTTCGTCCGCGGTGACCTTCAACTTGCAACCTTTCCAACAATCAAAATCGGCACGGTCAAGGACAACATAGGCGCTGTTGCCCCACTCCGGATGGTCACGGAAAATCAGCAGTACGGATGAACGTCCATCCGGTGTGTCGACTTTCTCCTTGGCGTAGATCGCCGCCGTGATTTGCTCACCTTTCTTTTCCGGATTGCGCTGGTAATCCCAGAGCGCTTCCATGCGCCGGTCTTCGCGCTTCTTATCCGACTTATCTTTCAGATCGTCGTAGTCGGCCAGCACGGCGGCTTCCGCGCGGGTGCCGGCATAGTCGAAACGGAGCGTATCCGCTTGGACCCGCGCAGTTTCCCAATCCTGACCGGCCATGGCCGCTTTATAACGTTCAAGCACCGGCGCAGCCGCTGCCTCGCGCTGTTGCGCGAGGGCGGCGGCATCGGCTTTTTCATCCTTGCAGCCAACCAAGGCCGCAAGGAGCGCAACTGCCATCAACGCCTGCTTCATTGCTTGGTAGCGCCCTTCTCGGCTTCAGCAATGACGGCGTCCACGCTACCGGTGGTGATCGGGTGGTAGCTCGGCTTCGCTTTGGCAAACACTTCTTTGGCGAAGGCCAAGCCGTCCGGGGTTTTCACCAATGCGTTGTAAGTCGGCATGATCAACTTGCGACGCCCCACGCGTTCGAGGAACTTCGCGATCTCAGGACGTGCCGCCAGATAGTTGTTTTGAACCGTCAACGGATACCAGCGCATGGCGATTTCACCGTTCGGTGTCCCGGTGAACTTGTACGCCGCATCCAAGGCTTTCAGTTGTTCTTCGCTCAGTGTGTCGGGCAAGCCTTCCACGAAGTGCACCCATTCTTGCGTGCTCCACTTCGCGGTCTCGGTTTTTGCCGGGAGTTTCTTCGTATCCACCCAAGCCGTGCGCACCTTGTCGACGGCGTCGAATTTCGCCGACGTCGTTTTCGGTGCATCCGCAGGAATACCCGGTTCAAACAACCACTGATCGACCTGCGCCATGGTCACTTTGCCCGGATACTTGTCGATCAGGTTTTCTTGCAGGTAAGCGCGGAATTTCGCCGTCGGAATGCTTTGGAAAGCGAAATGATCGAAGTAACCGCGCAGGAACGGATCGAACACCTCACGCCCGTAGGCGTTTTCCAGATACTGCATGAACCAGGCGCCCTTGGTGTACACGGTGGCACTGGAGGAACCATCGGGATCCGCCAGCGTGCCCGGCTTCAGCGACAGGCGTTGAAGCGCCGGATCGAGCGTTTTGTATTCCTTTTCCAGCTCGTCGCGATCGATCTTGTTTTCCATGTCCTTCGCGTCGATGCCGTACAAATCTTCGGTGATGCGGCTTTGCACGTAGGTGGTCAGGCCTTCGTTCAACCATGCATCCTTGTCGGTCGCGAAGGTCACTAGATTGCCCGACCAGCTGTGCGCAAGCTCATGCGCAATCAGGGAGACCAACGATTTGTCGCCGACGATGACCGTCGGAGTCGCGAACGTCAGGCGCGGATTTTCCATACCGCCATAGGGGAAGGACGGCGGCAACACCAACATGTCGTAGCGATCCCAACGGTATTTGCCGTACAACTTCTCGGCCGTTGCGATCATCTTTTCGGTATCGGCGAATTCGGCCGTGGCCTTGTCGATCATGGCCGGCTCTGCCCAGACGCCGCTGCGTTCGCTGATCGGCTTGAACACCAAATCACCCGCGGCGATGGCCATCAGGTAGGACGGGATTTTCTGCGGCATCTTGAAGCTGTAGTCGCCATCACGTGCGGCCTTCGGATCGTTGTCGGCGCTCATCAGCACCATCGTGTCTTTCGGACTGGTGATGTGCGCCGTATAGGTAAAGCGGATCATCGGCGTGTCTTGCAAGGGCACCCAGGAACGCGCGTGGATTTGCTGGGACTGGCTGAACATGAAAGGCGTCTTCTTGCCTTCGGTCATCGACGGTTCGAGCCACTGCAGACCGGAAGCATTCGGCGAAGTCGCGTAGGTGATCCGCACTTTTGCCGGGCGGTTCGGCGTTTCGATGGTCAGCTTGCTGCCAAGAATCTTGTCGGCGGCGTCAAGTTTGAACTTCAGCGGCTCCCAAGCCCCATTGGCACCTTCGGCTTCGACTTTCTGGATGTCGAGGTCGCGGGTATCGAGGGTGAGCTCGGTGGCCGACTTGTCAAGCCATTGCAGGCCGAGCGTCGCCGTGCCGGTCAAGATTTTTTTGTCGAAGTTGACAGCCAGATCCAGCGCCACGTCCTGAGTTTGCACCTTCTCGGGTTGCGCATAGGAATGTTCGTCCACGACTTTCTCCGCAGTGGCCGCGTCGGGTTTCACTGCTGCCGAATCGGCCGGCGTCGCCGGCGCGGTGCCGGCATCGGTCGTGGTTTTGTCATTCGGACAACCCGCCAGCAACACGCTGGCGACGGACAGGGCAATCAGACTCGAACGCATCAGGATCCACCTAGAAAATGGGAAACCCCGAGTGTAACCCCGTGCCGGTCGACACCCCTGACATTGGTCACATCACCTTTGGCACATTCATTCAAAAAACGTTATCGGCAAGCTATGTCGACGTTAATCAAAGACCGCACCATGAAGCTCCCCAGACGCCACCTGCTCTGCCTTTCTCTCGCACTTGCAGCAGCGCCCGCCTGGGCGCAGCAAGTGGCTGGCACGACGATTCCTGTCATCGTCAACGAGCCGACCATCGACGGC
Source organism: Lysobacter soyae (assembly GCF_019551435.1). Taxonomy (NCBI): domain Bacteria; kingdom Pseudomonadati; phylum Pseudomonadota; class Gammaproteobacteria; order Lysobacterales; family Lysobacteraceae; genus Lysobacter; species Lysobacter soyae. Next base: position 468,551 of record NZ_CP080544.1, on the reverse strand, counting down.
GTGGTCAACGAAGAAGAGTGGAAGGACGCATTGCCGGTGTCCTTGGATTATGAAATCTCACCCGGCGACAACAACAAGCCGGCGACGGCTACCCATGTGCGCGTGGCACATACGCACGATGCATTTCTTGTGTCTTTCATTGCCGAAGATCCGGACCCGAAGCAGATCCGCGCGCATTTGCGTGACCGCGACCAACCGTATCGCGACGATTTCGTCGGCATGATGATGGACACGTTCAACGACCAACGCCGTGGCTACGAATTCTTCGTCAATCCGCTCGGCGTACAAATGGATTTGATCAAGGAAGAAGTCACCGGCAACGAAGACGACAGCTGGGACGGCTTGTGGACCAGTGCCGGCCGGATCACCGAGCGCGGTTACGAAGTGGAAATCCGGATTCCGTTTTCAACCTTGCGGTTCAAGAATACCGACGACATCCGCACTTGGGGCATCAGCTTTTTCCGCGCACGGCCGCGCGACAAGCGCTACCAACTCGCGAACCAAAAAGTGAGCCGCGACGCCAATTGTTTCCTTTGCACTTTTGAGAAATACCAAGGCTTCCAAGGCATCAAGCCCGGTCGCAACTTGCTGGTTGTGCCGTCGGTCACCACCACCAATGTCCAAACGCGCAGTCCCGCCGATCGCAAATGGACCGGCGAGGGCTTTGACATCTCGCCGGGCTTGGACGTCGCTTGGGCGCCGACCACCAACCTGACGCTGAATTTGACCGTGAATCCGGATTTTTCACAGGTCGAATCGGACTCCTCACAAATCGATCTGAGCAGCAATTTCGCGTTGTATCAGCAGGAAAAGCGTCCGTTCTTCCTGGAAGGCGCCGATTACTTCAACTTCCCCTTCCAAGTGCTGTACACGCGTCAAATCGCCAATCCGGACGCCGGTGTTCGTGCAACGGGTCGCTCGGGTGCCGGCACATTTGCGGCGTTGCTGGCACGTGACGCCACCACGCAATTGTTGCTGCCCGGCCCCTTGGGCTCGAACTTCACCGTGCTCGATCAAAAGTCGAACGTCTTTGCCGGACGCTACCGCTACGATTTCAGCAAGGAATTGAGCGTCGGTTTGATCAGCACCTATCGGAGCGGCACCGATTACAGCAATGCCGTGGTGGGTTCTGATTTCAATTACCAAAAGGGCAGCCACACTTTCAGTGGCGAAGTCATGCGCAGCACCTCGACCTACCCGGTCGCGTTGGGTCTGCAAGACGAGAGCCCGTCAGGCAACGTGTATTCGCTCGGCTACAGCTTCAGTAACCGCAAGTACGGTTTCAACACGTACTACACGAACATCGATCCCGGCTTCCGCGCCGACCTCGGCTTCATCGGCCAAGTGGGGTATGAAAAAGGCTTGGTGGGCGGGCGTCGTTCCTGGTTCCGCGACGGCAAGAAGATCCACAAGATCAATTTGTCGGGCGACTACGACGTGACCTATCGTTACGACGGCCAGTTGCTGGAAAGCGAATGGGAAGCCAACCTGAGCTTCAGTGGTCCGATGCAGAGCAATCTTCAAATCGTCCCGCTGGTGCGCAAGCGCTACTGGAACGGCCAGATGTTCAACGAGAATTATTTCCGCCTGCTTGCCAGTTTCATCCCGGGCCCTTGGCTCGAGTTGGGTGGCAACATCTCCAGCGGACGATCCATTGATTTGGCAGCAACGCGTATCGGCCGGGCAACGGTTTCGGAGATTTGGGGCACCGCGTCCATCGGCCAAGGCTGGATGTTCACCTTCGACGCGTTCAATCAGACCATGCGCCGCGACGGTGGTAAGGCTTTCTCGGCCAGTTCGTACGACGGCACATTGAGTTGGCAGATGGATCCGAAGCAACGCCTGCGTCTTTCCGTGCAAGGCAATCAGATCGATCGCAATCCCGACCTCTATGCGATGCCGATGCAACGGCATTCGCGCAATCTCGCCGCGCAGTTGATTTACTCCTACCGGGTCAATCCGCGCACCGCCCTGTATATTGGCGGCGCCACCGGCGGCTATGTCAGCGATCGTGAGAACAGCTTGTTCCAAGACTCACGCGGTGTGTTCATGAAGTTCAGCTACGCCTGGGCACCGTAGTTTTGATGTCCGGGGTGCCATAATGCGCCCATGAACGACAACCACAGCAACGACACCACCCACTTCGGTTTCCGCGACGTTCCCAAGGAAGAAAAGCAAAAGTTGGTCGGCCGGGTATTTTCCTCGGTCGCCGACAGCTATGACCTGATGAACGATCTGATGTCCTTGGGCATCCATCGTGTTTGGAAACGTTACTTCGTGGCGACATCCTCCGTCTCCAAAGGTGACCGCGTGTTGGATTTGGCCGGCGGCACCGGTGACATCGCCGCACTGCTGAAAGATCGCGTGGGCGCTGACGGTGAAATCGTGTTGGGCGACATCAACGGCGCGATGCTGCGCGTGGGTCGCGACCGCATGACCAATCGCGGCAATGTGCGCGGTTTCGACTACGTGCAAATGAATGCCGAAAAGCTGCCGTTTCCGGACAACAGCTTTGATCTGGTCACGATTGCCTTCGGCCTGCGCAATGTGACTGAGAAAGACGCCGCGCTGCGCGAGATGCATCGTGTACTGAAAATCGGCGGACAAGCCCGTGTGCTCGAATTTTCCGAAGTGACGGCGGATTGGTTCAAACCGATTTACGACTTCCACTCGTTCAAGGTTTTGCCGCGCCTCGGCAAGTTGTTTGCCAATGATGCGGACAGCTACCAATACCTCGCCGAGTCGATCCGCAAGCATCCGCCGCAGAAGGAACTCGAAGGCATGATGGCCGACGCGGGCTTTGCGCGCTGTGACTACCGCAATTTGTCCGGCGGGATTGTGGCCATTCACACCGGCTACAAAGTCTGAACATGAACACGCCCAAAGACACCCAACCTCTGACGACTTTCCGCGACAGCAAATGGCGCTACTCGCAATTCGTGGTTCTCGGACTGTTGGTGACCCTGCTGGTGAAGTGGCTTTCCAGCTTGAGCTGGCTGCCATCGCTCGTCATCGGCGGCGTGATTGGCCTCGCCTATTTCCTGTTGGAAAAAAAGCGCGGCGTCATCTAACACCCTCCCCTCCCACCTCCCTTCTCCACTTTGTGGAGAAGGTGGCGCGCAGCGCCGGATGAGGCGCTCTTAAGCGCTTAATCCCTTACAAAATATACCGGCTCAAATCCGGATCCTGCACCAACTCACCCAAGTGCGCATCCACGTAGGCGCGATCGATCACCAGTTCGCCACCTTTGTCCGGCGCGTCGAAGCTAAGGGTTTCCAACAGGCGCTCGAGCACGGTATGCAGTCGGCGCGCACCGATGTTTTCTTGGCGCGCGTTGACCGTAGCGGCGATTTCGGCAATCCGATCCACTGCGTCATCGCTGAAAGACAGACCCAAATCTTCGGTGCGCATCAGCTCGACATACTGTTTGGTGAGTGCCGCCTTGGGTTCGGTCAGGATGCGGACAAAATCGCCTTTTTCCAGCGGCTGCAATTCGACGCGGATCGGGAACCGGCCCTGCATTTCCGGAATCAGATCACTCGGCTTGGCCAAGTGGAAGGCACCCGATGCGATAAACAAAATGTGATCGGTCTTCACCGGACCGTACTTGGTGCTGACGGTGGAGCCTTCAACCAAGGGCAATAGATCTCGCTGCACGCCTTCCCTACTCACATCCGCGCCCTGCCCTTCACTGCGCTTGGCGACTTTGTCGATTTCGTCAATAAAGACGATGCCATTTTGCTCACAGGACTCTATCGCGGCTTCGCGCACTTCATCTTCGTTGACCAAGGCCGCGGCTTCTTCGTCTTGTAGAACGACGCGTGCCGCTTTCACGCTGAGCTTGCGCTTTTGGGTTTTGCCGCCCGATATTTGCGAGAACATGGAGCGAAGTTGCTGCCCCATTTCCTCCATGCCCGGCGGCGCCATGATGTCGACACCGACATTCACCGCCGTTTCGATTTCAATCTCACGATCATCCAACTCGCCTGCGCGCAATTGCTGACGAAGTTTACGGCGGGTGTCGTTATCGATCGCGGAAGGCTCATTGGATGCGTCGGCCGATTGGAAACCGAAACCTGAAGGCGCGGCGCGCTTCGGCAACAAGGCATCCAGCACGCGGTCTTCTGCCCGCTCTTCGGCTTGGGTACGGACACGCTGCTTCGCTTGCTCGCGATACAACTTCACCGCGGTGTCAGCCAAATCACGAATGATCTGCTCGACATCTTTGCCGACGTAACCGACTTCGGTGAATCGCGTGGCTTCGACCTTCACGAACGGCGCATTGGCCAGGGTCGCCAAGCGACGCGCGATCTCGGTCTTGCCGACGCCGGTGGGTCCGATCATGAGAATGTTTTTCGGCATCACTTCATGGCGGAGTGCATCACTGAGTTGCATCCGCCGCCAGCGGTTGCGCAAGGCGATGGCGACCGCACGCTTGGCGGATTGCTGACCGATGATGTGGCGGTCGAGTTCCTGCACGATCTCGCGCGGGGTCATCGAAACGGTGTCTATGTCGAATGGCTTTTTCATATGGCTCGAGAGATGTTTAGTGAAAATGCGCGGTCAGTCAGACAGCGCTTGCATGGCAAGTTCAAAAGAGCGCACCCGGGCCGCGGGGTCGTAAATGTTGGCGGTGAGAATCAGCTCGTCGGGCTGGTACTTCGCAATCAAAGCTTCCACGCCGTCGCGCACCTGTGGTGCAGTGCCCAACACCGACATCGACAGCGCCTGCTCGACGCCGGCGCGTTCCATCGGCGATGCGAAATCCTTGAAGGCTTCGGCAGATGCCAACGGCGGGGGTAACTTGCCAGGTTCGCCGCGGCGAAGTCGCGTAAACGACTGCTGCACGCTGGTGAAGAGACGGCGCGCTTCGGCTTCCGTGTCAGCAACGATGACATTGGCGGCAAGCATGACTTGCGGCTTTTGCAACCGTGCGGAAGGTTTGAAATGGCGGTGATAGAGCGAGAGCGCTTGGTCCAACATCGCCGGCGCGAAATGCGACGCAAACGCGTACGGCAAGCCTAAGGCTGCGGCGAGCTGCGCACCGAACGTGCTGGAGCCCAGAATCCAAGGTTGCACGTCGGCGCCCGCGCCGGGTACGGCTTGAACAGCTTGGCCTGGATGCGCCGGCTCCAATAGGGCCAACAGCTCTTGAACATCCTGCGGGAATTCGTCGGCCGACGCGTAGTAACGACGCAGCGCTTTGGCGGCCGCGCTGTCGGAGCCGGGTGCGCGCCCCAGTCCCAAATCAATGCGTCCCGGGAAAAGCGCATCCAACGTACCGAACTGCTCGGCAACTTGCAGGGGCGCATGATTCGGCAACATCACGCCACCGGCACCGACACGAATGTGTTGCGTTTGCGAAGCGACGTGACCGATCAGGACCGAGGTAGCGGCACTGGCGATTCCCGGCATGTTGTGATGTTCGGCCAACCAAAAGCGTTTGTAGCCGGCACGCTCGGCAGCCTGCGCCAAAGCAACGGTATTTCGAAAGCTATCGGTGGCGGTGGCCCCTTCGGCAATCGGCGCCAAGTCCAAGACCGACAGCGGAATCAGCGGCTGGCCCATCAGCCGTTCACCGTGGCCGGCGTCGTCGATTCCAGCTCTTCAAACACGATGTTGTCGTTTGTGTAGATGCAGACCGAACCGGCAATATGCAGCGCTTCGGTGGCAATCGCGCGCGCGTCGAGGTCGGTGTGTTTCATCAGTGCGCGGGCGGCCGAGAGTGCGTACATGCCGCCCGAACCGATCGCGATGATGCCGTCTTCGGGCTCGATCACATCGCCGGTACCGCTGATGACCAGCGATGTTTCCTTATCGGAGACTGCCAACAGCGCCTCGAGCTTTCCGAGGCGGCGTTCGGTGCGCCAGTCTTTCGCCATCTCGACTGCGGCGCGGGTCAATTGCCCGTGTTTCTGCAACTTGGCTTCAAACAATTCGAACAACGTGAACGCATCGGCCGCCGCACCGGCGAAACCCGCCAGAACCTGACCTTGCTCGCCCAAGCGACGCACTTTGCGTGCGTTGGATTTCATCACGGTATGGCCGAGCGTCACTTGCCCGTCGCCGGCAATCACGACGCGATTGCCACGACGCACCGAGCAGATGGTGGTGGCGTGAAAGACATTCGGGTTTTGGCTCGGATCCATGGTTGCTCCTTGTTGAATTCCAAACATGGGGCTGCAAGATCGGAGACTCAAGGCTTTCAGTCGTCGGTTTCGCCCGGCTTTTCCGTCGTCGCTTTGCGCTTGGCGCGCGGATGCGCCTGGTCATACACCTTGGCCAGATGCTGGAAATCCAGATGGGTATAAATCTGCGTGGTACTGATGTCGGCATGGCCTAACAGTTCCTGAACCGCGCGCAAATCGCCCGAGGATTCGAGCACGTGGCTGGCGAAGCTGTGGCGCAGCAAATGCGGATGCACGCGCTTGAAAATACCTTGTCGCAATGACAGTTCGCGCACGCGTTTTTGCACCGCGCGCGTGCTCAATGCCGCGCCGTTGCGACCGTTGAAAATGAAGGCATCATTGTGCGCCGGGGCTGAGTCGTTGCGCCACGCTTCCAATGCAGCCAAGGCGTGGGAACCTACGGGTACCACGCGTTCCTTGCTGCCCTTGCCGAGCACCTTGATCAGTCCGGTGTCCGCATCCAAGGCGTTCCAACGCAGGCCGCAGAGCTCTGACACGCGCAGGCCTGACGAATAAAACAACTCCATCATCGCGCGATCCCGGACACCCAAGGGCGCCGCCGTATCGATGCTCACCAGTTGTACGGCTTCATCCACATCCAACACTTGTGGCAACTTGCGTGCCGCTTTGGGGCCACGAATTCCCGCCGCCGGATTGGCCGCGATCACCGCGTTCTTGAGCAACCATTGGTAGTAACTACGCCAGGCCGATAAATTGCGCTGTACCGTTTTCGCCGATAGTCCGCGACGATTGGCGTCTGCGACGCAGGCACGGATGTCTTCTGCGCCGAACGTTGTCACATCTCTCGCAATCGCTTCCGCATACGCGTCCAAGCGCGCCAGGTCTCGCGAATAGGCATCGACGGTATGCGACGACATGCCGCGCGCATCGCGCAAATGCCGGATGAAATCGCCGGTGCCGTGCACCGTCAGACGCTCAGTCGAAGCGCGCGAGCGCCGTGCCCAAGGCCTCGCCCATCATGCGCACGAACAGCGTGCCCATTCCCGGATAGAACCGGTTCGGATCTTTGCTGCCGACGGCGACCAACGCCCGCCCGTGCACCGGAATCAATACGCTGGATTCGACTTCATCAGCGTGCGAGCCATACAGCGCGACGTGCTTGTCTGCATTGAGTCGACCGGACAGCGGTTCGCCATCTCGCATACAATCCTTGAACGGCCCCTGCTCCAGACTATCCGGCGGCAGCAAGCCATACCAATCGACATGGCCGACGCCCTCGATCGGCGCCAGCGACAGAATCCGCACTCGCTCGCCTTGGAAATCCTCTTCCAAAATCGCCGCCATGACTTTCATGGTGTCGGCCGCAGTCGACTGCTTCATCAGGGCCAAGGTCAACTGATGCACACGCACGGCAAGACGCTCGTTTTCCTGCGCATTGACCGCAAGCTCATGCAAGCGACGGTTCAACTCGCGATTCTTATCCCGCAAAACTTCCAGTTGATAGCTTGCCAATGAAGCCGTCGGGCCCTCATCGCGCGGGACGACCAGCGTCAATGCCAGATCCGGAAACTGTTGGAGAAACGTGGGATGCCTGCGCAACCACACCGCAACTTCATGCGCACCCAAACGTTCTTCGTTATCGCTCACAGTCCTTGTCCTTCAAAATCGAATTCGCCTTCAAATACGAAGGCCGTGGGGCCGGTCATCAAAACCGATTGCCCGTGCTGCGGCCACTCGATTTGCAGATCACCGCCCGGCAATCGAACCGTCACCGACCGCGCGACACGTCCGTGTTCCATCAACACTACCGCGGCGGCACAGGCACCACTGCCACAGGCCAGTGTCTCTCCCGCGCCGCGCTCGTAGACGCGAAGTTGAACTTCGTCGCGAGAAATGACTTGCGCAAAACCGACATTGACCGAATCCGGGAAATGAATGTCGGTTTGTACTGCGCGTGCCAGAGGCTCGATCTGCATACCTGCAACATCGTCCACTTCAACGACGGCGTGCGGATTACCCATCGACACCGCGCCGAAGTGTATTTCGGGAAATCCGGGCAAAGCCAACGCGTAGCTGTCTTGCATATCGGCGAAGCCGACCATGGGGATGTTGCGCGGCGTAAACTCCGGCACGCCCATCGAGATTTGCACTTGACCATCCGCCATGCACTGCGCACGATGCACGCCCTTCGGACTTTCCAAATGCATCACTTGTCCAACCTTGCCGGGTGCTTCCCGCTGGACCCAAGCGGCAACGCAGCGCGCGCCGTTGCCGCACTGCCCGGCTTGGGAACCGTCGGCATTCCAGATCCGGTAAGCCACGACGGCATTGCTGTGTTTGGCCGCATAGATGCCAATGATTTGGTCACAACCCACACCCAACCTGCGGTCCGCCAACAGTCGGCAGCGTTCCGGCGTCAAATCTGTCGGGTTTGTGCGTTGATCAATCATCACGAAATCGTTGCCGATCCCGTGCATCTTGCTGAAGCGAAGTCGAGCCATCGGTTATTTCGTGGGCGGCGGCGACGTGGCGTCGGTCGGCGCGTCACTGCCTTCCTGCGGCACCGCGACGGCGTCCGCTTCAGGCGTCGTGACTTCTGACGCTTCGCCTTGCGGTTTCGCCGCAGGCTCTGCGACGTCGACCGGTACCGGTTTCTGCGGCATGACCAATGGACCCTTGTTGCCACAGGCGGACAAGAGCAAGGCGGAAGCCAACATCAGGGGGATTGTGTATTTCATCTTGGCGATTTTAGCCTCAATTTTCGACCGAGAGCTCGCTCAACATGAACGCATATTGCTCGGCGATTTCACGATAGCGCTGGAACCTGCCGGACTTTCCGCCGTGCCCGGCCTCCATATTGGTTCGGAACACCACGGGCCGATCCCCGGTGTTGAGATCACGCAATCGCGCGACATATTTCGCCGGTTCCCAGTACTGCACTTGCGAGTCCCATAGACCGGTACCGACAAACATGGCCGGATAGGCGTGCGCGGACAAATTGTCGTACGGCGAATACGACAGCATGTAGTCGTAAGCCTGCGGACTTTCTTCGGGATTGCCCCACTCGTCGTACTCGTTGGTGGTCAGCGGAATGCTGGCATCCATCATGGTGGTGACCACATCCACAAAGGGCACCTGCGACACAATCACCCGATAGACGTCGGGCGCCATGTTGGTGATCGCCCCCATCAACAAGCCACCGGCACTACCCCCCATTGCGGCGACGCGATCTTTGGCTGCATACCCGTTTTCCACCAGCCAAGCGGTGACGTCGATGAAATCCGTAAACGTGTTTTTCTTGTTGAACAATTTGCCGTCTTCATACCAGGCACGGCCCATTTCCTGACCGCCGCGGATGTGCGCGAGCGCATACAGCATGCCGCGATCCAGCAAGCTCACGATGGATGCGGTGAAGCCCGGATCCATGGACGCGCCGTAACTGCCGTAACCGTATTGCAGCATCGCCGCACTGCCGTCACGCTTGAAATCCTTGCGGTAAACCAACGACACCGGCACGTGGGTCTTGCCATCACGCGCCGGCACCCACACACGTTCGGTGGCGTAGGCGGTCGGATCGAAACCCGGCACCGGCTGTTGCTTCAACAGCTGTCGCGCACCGCTATGCACATTGAGCGCGAAGATCGTTGCCGGTGTCGTCAAGGAGGTATAGCCGTAGCGCAGCTCTTGTGAATCCGGCTCGGCGTTGACGTCCGGCCACATCGAATAAGCGCTGTCATCGGCACGCACGTAAGTGGATTGGCCGTCACGCAGAATACGAATTCGCTCGAGTCCGCCGCTGCGCTCGGCGATGGCCGTGAATGTCTTGAAGAGCTCGAAACCTTCGACAAAGACTTCGGAATCATGCACCACCCAATCCTGCCATTCGCTGCGACCGCGCGCGGCATCCCCCGCAGTGACAATCTTGAAATTGGTGGCGTCATCGGCGTTGGTACGAATCACCCAACGGCCGTCGAAATGATCCGCGTCGTATTCAAGGTCGCGCTCGCGTGCAGCCAAGCAAACGAACTCGGACGGCGCGGCAGCCGGGGTGAATCGCACTTCATTCGAGACGGTGCTATCGAGCGAAATGACAATGTACTGATCGTCGCGCGTGCGCCCGATGCCCATGTAGAAGCTGTCGTCCGCCTCTTCATACACCAGTTCGTCGGCATCGACGGCAGTGCCCAACACGTGCCTCTTGACCCGTTTGGTCAGCAGGGTTTCGGGATCATTCTCAATATAGAAAAACGATTTTCCGTCATCCGCCCACACTCCATAGCCCGCGGTACCGGGAATCGACTCCGGATAGACCTCGCCGGTGTCGAGCGATTTGACCCGCAAGGTGTACTGCCGGCGACCATTGCTGTCTTCGCCGTAAACCACTTTGGTGTTGTCCTGGCTGACAGTCCTGCCGCTAATGGCAAAGTAGTCTTTTCCGGCCGCCATTTGATTGACATCAAACAAGACCTGCTCGCCCGCGAAGTCGGCGGCATTGTTGGCAGATTGGATGCCCAGTGCATCCATGCCCGGTGCATCCTCGCGCCGCGCGTACACCGGATAGTCCTTGCCCTCTTCGAATCGCGTGTAGTACCACCAGCCGCGATCACGATAAGGCACCGAGCTGTCATCCTGCTTGATACGCGAAACAATTTCGCCGTACAGCGTTTCTTCCAGCGGCTTGAGCGGCGCCATCACCTCATCGGCATAGGCGTTTTCCGCGTTCAAGTACGCGAGAACGTCAGGATCTTCGCGACGGTCGTCGCGCATCCAGTAATACTCGTCAGAACGGGAGGCGCCATGCGGCGCCTCCACGACGTGCTGACGCTTTTCCGCGTCAGGAATCGGCTTGCTCATTTTCCGTCCAGCGCTTTCCACAAGAAGGTATAGGTCAGTGCCGTGGCTTTGGCGGCCAACTCGTTGGTCGAACCAGCACCGTGGCCACCTTCGGTATTTTCGAAGTACATCACGTCCTTGTTGGCCGCCAACATTTTGGCCGCCATCTTGCGCGCATGCCCCGGATGCACGCGGTCATCCTTGGTGGTGGTGAAGATGAAGGTCGGCGGATAGTGCTTGGCCGGATCGAACAATTGATAGGCCGAGAACTTCTGGATATAGGCCCATTCCTCCGGAATGTCCGGATTGCCGTATTCGGCCATCCACGAAGCCCCTGCCAACAACTTGTTGTAACGCTTCATATCGAGCAAAGGCACTTGGATGACGATGCCGCCGAACAGCTCCGGATACTGCGTCAGCATGTTGCCGGCCAGCAAACCGCCGTTGCTTCCCCCCATCGCCGCCAGATGCTTGGGCGAGGTGATCTTGTGGTTGGACAATTCTTCGGCGACCGCCGCGAAATCCTCATAGGCCTTGTGACGGTTTTGCTTGAGCGCAGCCTGGTGCCAGGCCGGACCGTATTCACCGCCACCACGGATGTTGGCGACCACGTACACACCGCCGCGCTCGAGCCAGGCTTTGCCAATCGTGCCGGAATAGTTCGGCGTCAATGAGACTTCAAAACCACCATAGCCGTAGAGGAGGGTCGGGTTGCTGCCATCGTGTTTCACACCTTTCTTATGCACGATGAAGAACGGCACCTTGGTGCCATCTTTTGAGTTGGCGAAATGCTGCTCGACCACGAGGTTGTCGGCGTTGAAAAACACCGGATTCTGCTTCAGTACTTCCGGCGTTTTGCCAATTTCCGCCAGCGCCAGGGTTGAAGGCGTGATGTAGTCGGAGTAGCTCATCCACACCGCATCGGAGCTGTCGGCATCCACGGCGGAGACATTGACGGTGCCGATTTTCGGCGCACCGGTGAACTCACTGGTTTGCCAACGCTTGCCGTCGTGCTTCAGGACACGCAATCGGTTCTTCACGTTGTCGAGCACGTTGAGCACGAAGTAATTGCGCGTCGGCGTGAAACTGGCCAGGGAGGTCGTGGCCGTCGGCGTGAACAACACGTCGAACACACGTCCGCCCTTCATGAAAGCGTCGAAGTTTGTCGCCAGCAGCGAACCGGCGGCGTAGGTTTTGCCACCCACGGTCCAGTTGTCGCGCAGTTCAAGCAATAACCATTCGCGCACAACCGATTTGCCGACGGAATTCGGCACGTCGATCTTGCGCAGGGCGTTGCCATCACGCAAATACAACTCATCGTTGTAGAAGGCCAGATTGCGTGAGACGAAATCACGTTCGTAGCCGGGCGTGTCATCGTGATAGGACGAAATCGACATGTCGTCGGCCTTGCCCTCGTAAATCACTTTCGCTTCGGACATCGGGGTACCGCGGGTCCAAAGGCGCGTGGTGCGCGGATAACCCGAGGTGGTCATCGAGCCCGCGCCGAAATCCGTGTCGACGTAGACATGATCTTGGTCGATCCAGCTCAGATCGCCTTTGGCGACGGGCTTCTCAAAGCCGCCTTTCACAAAGGACTTGGTGTTCAGATCGAATTCGCGCGTGGTGTCGGCGTCTGAGCCGCCCGGCGAGAGGGAAACCAGGCAGCGTGTGTATTCCGGACGCAAGCAGGACGCGCCGTGCCATACCCAATTCTTGCCTTCCGCTTTGTTCAAAGCGTCGAGATCAAGCACGGTCTCCCAAGTGGGCGACTTCTTGCGATATTCGTTCAGTGTGGTGCGGCGCCAAATGCCGCGTACGTGCGTCTTGTCTTGCCAGAAGTTGTAATAGTAGTCACCGATCTTGCTGACGGCGGGAATCTTCTCGTTCGAATCGAGGACGGCCAGAATGTCGTTGTAGAGAGAGGTGTACAGGGCGGCTTCGCCCAAGGCTTTTTCAGTGCGGGCGTTTTGGGCGCGCACCCATTCCATCGGCTTCTCGCCATTGATGTCTTCAAGCCATTGATAGGGATCGTCTTGCATAGGTGTTTGTGCGTGGGCACCGGTGGCCATGGCGGCGGAAAGTGCACCAATCCACCAGAAGCGAGTGAGCATATCAAGACCCCTTGGAATGAACGACCTTCAACGCTACCACGCAGCGCGGCCGTTCACTCGGGTCTGAAGTAACATCAGCGGCGCACACGCACCGCTTGGGGTGCGCGTACCGGCGCCATGCTGAACGGCACGGACGGTATCGCAAAGCCGCGCATGGCCCACAGCATCACCGCCGGCATGCCGACCAACCACATGGGCAGATAACCGAACCAATCGGTGGTAACGCGCGCCTGCGGCACCGCGACGACCAAAATCAGGCCGAAGACCAAGGTGCGACGCAGGACGAGTTCAAACGACGAGACTTTGCCGGAAGCTTTCATGGCGGAACTCCATTGGACGATGGAGACAGCTTCCCGCAGTGATATCTCAGAGACTGCGACGCTACTCGCCGTAGTTGGACAAGGCCAGTTTCAACAAGGTTTTCGCCTGCTCACGCAGGGCCACGGGTTCGATGATTTCGGCATCGGCGCCGTACTGCATCACATCCATTAGCAACTCGCGCCCGTTACTGTATGGCACCTTCAATTCATAGCGGCCGTCGGGCAACATCTTGCCTTCTTGGCGGGAATGCCAATGCTCGTCGGCCACCCAACGTGCGGATTTGGCATTGAAGCGGATGGTGGCCATGCCCTTGGCTTCGCCGGAAAAAATACCGTAGCCATCGGCCAGATGTTTCGACAGTTGCTGCTCGTCGACATCATGCGTCGGCGACTCAATGACCTTGACCTGGCTCATGCGATCCACGGAAAAGCTGCGCAGACCGTCACGATCGTGATCCCACGCGTCCAAATACCAGTTGCCGCGATAGTGGGTGATGCGCTGTGGCGACACATGGCGGCGGGTGCGTTCGTCGGTCGAGCGCGCGCGATAATCGAATTGGATCTGTTTGCGCTCAAGCACCGCCGACGCCACCAGCCGGAACGCGTGCTCGTCCATCTTGCGTGCCTTGTGCGCAAGAATGCGGACGCGCTCGACCGGCCATTGTTTGCCGCCGGACTGCTCCGCTAGCAGTTTGTCGATGCGTGACTGCAGCGGCGCCAGCGCACTGGACAGAATATTGGCACTGGTCCGACCGAAAAGCGCTTGCGCTGCGAGCAAAGCGTGCAGCTCTTCCGAGCTCAACCACAGCCCCGGCAATTCAAAGCGATCGTCTTCGCTTCGGTCGTACTTGAAACCGTTTTCACCATCGCCGGTGATCGGCGCCATCAACGCGTCGCGCATGTAGGCAATGTCGCGGTACACGGTGGCGCGAGAACAACTCAACTCTTCCTGCAATTGCGGCACCGTGATGGGTGTTTTACGTGCTTGAAACACACGATGCAAAGCGTGAATACGTTCGTTCCGATCCATGAGCGACGCTGGTTTTCTACGGGAGAACCTTAAGCTTACCGCCTGTGCTTCGCTCAGGCGATGAATTGCCCCGCCCCGGCCTCGAGCAGGCTTGCCGCCACCGCTTTGCCAAGCGCATCAGCGCCTGAAGCGGCGCCGCTGGTTTGCGCACGTACGCAGCGGCCCGTGGCGGCATCACCGACCAATCCCGCAATGTGCAAATTCTCGCCGTTCAAAGTTGCCAGCGCAGCAATCGGCAGATGACAGCTGCCACCCAAGGCGCGATTCGCGGCACGCTCGGCTTCCACGCAAATGCGTGTGGTGGCGTCATCCAACACGGCCACGAGACGGGCGATATCGTCGGCGTTGTCTGCGCACTCAATCGCAATGGCACCCTGCGCCGGCGCCGGCAACCAGTCGGGCGCATCCAGTCGGCTGCGAATACGGTCCGCCATACCCAAGCGCAGAAGTCCGGCGCAGGCCAAGATAATGGCGTCGTATTGGCCCTCATCCAACTTCGCCAGACGCGTATTGACGTTGCCGCGCAGGTCGGAGACACGCAAATCCGGACGCAATTTCAACAGCTGCGCGCGGCGGCGCAATGAGGAGGTGCCCACATGCGCGCCTTCTGGCAGCGCTGCGATGTCGTCGAAGTGATTGCTGATGAAAGCATCGGCCGAATCCGCCCGCTGCAGGATGGCGGGCAACCTGAAACCCGGTTCCAATTCCATAGGCACATCTTTGAGGGAATGCACAGCGCAATCCGCTTCGCCGCGTTCCATCGCGAGTTCGAGCTCTTTCAAGAACAGCCCCTTGCCGCCGATCGCGGCCAGGGAACGGTCGAGTTGCTCATCGCCGCGGGTCGATAGGGGGACCAATTCGATCTGCAAGTCCGGATACGCGACACGCAGACGCTCGGCCACATGCTCGGTTTGCCACAGGGCGAGCGGGCTTTTGCGCGTGGCGATTCGGAGAATTTTCATCTCGCCATTATCGCTGATCGTGCCTCAAGCGCGGGTGCTGTTCTCAAAGGCGAGCTTGACCTGTGCCAGGCAGCGCCGACTCACCTCCAACGGTTTTTCCACCGCGGTCAAATGCACCCATGCTTGGCCTTCGTCGCCGCGTGTCAATGCTGACAGCGCGGACCGGGACACGAGGCAATTGCGATGAATCCGAAGGAAATCCTCTCCGTGTTGGGCTTCGATGGATTTCAACGTGTCATCAATGACGTGCACGCCATCCTCGGCGTGGGCAGTCACATATTTTTCGTCCGCTTGCAAATAGTGGATGCTGTCAAACGGCACTTTTCGAAGGGCGCCGCGCGACCTCGACACAAAATGTTTTCCGCTGCCTGAGATGCGGTTTGCCGCGGCGCGCCCGAGCAGGAATTGCCGCGCCCGGGTCAATGCCAACGCCAATCGTTCCTTGCGGATCGGTTTCACCAAGTAGTCGACCGCATGGTTTTCAAACGCCGTCACCGCATGTGCGTCATGCGCCGTGACAAAGATCACACCGGGTGCATCCGCGCGTTCGGATAATACGCGCGCAAGCTGCAATCCATCCATGCCCGGCATCAGGATGTCGAGCAAGAGCACGTCCACCTGCTCGTTGTTTATCGTTGCTAGCGCGGCGGCGCCTTCATCCGCACTATCCAGCACATGCACGTCCGGCATTTGCAACAGCATCGCGCGCAAACGCTCTCGTGCCAGCGCCTCATCATCCACCACCAAGATGCGCAGCGGCGTCATGCCCGTCTCACGTGCCGGCGTTGAAACGCGCCGACATCCAATCTTGAAGGCTGTCGATTTCTTCGCGACAGGTGGAATGCTGCATCGGATGGTAACCCTGCCATTCGACTTCAAACCCCATGGCGCGCAGCGCGTGTGCGGATCGCTCGCTTTCGCGAATGGGAATCACCGGATCTTGCGTGCCATGGGCCATGAAGATCTTTGCCTGCTCGGCGCCTTCCGCTTTTTCGGCGGCGGACTCTGCCGGCGCAGGAAGATAGGTGGACAACGCAATCAACCCCGCCAGTTTGCGCGTGCTTCGCACACCGTACGACAAAGTCACCGCACCGCCTTGCGAAAAACCGGCGATGAAGATGTGATCGGCCGGCACACCCCGTTGGATCTCCTCTTCAACCAATTCGTCCAAATCGCGAATCGACTCGCGCACACCGGTCATGTCGGCGCGATTGGCGAAATCCATATCCGAGATGTCGTACCAGGCGCGCATTCGATAACCATTGTTGATGGTGACCGCGCGCTCGGGCGCATTGGGAAAGACAAAGCGGATCGCCGGCCATTCCGCCTTGACCAATTCCGGCACCAAGGGCACGAAATCGTTGGCATCCGCACCCAGCCCATGCAGCCAGATCACGGACCATTGCGGTGACGAGCCGGTTTCGAGTTCCACACAATCCAACATCAATAGATCTCCCCGATACAGCAGCGCAGGGAACCCCCTGCCGCTTCAATGGAATCCAATGGTACGGTCCGCAGCGCGAAACCTGCGGCGCTCAATGTGGCGTTGTGATCCGCCGTCAATGATTGTCCGGCGCGCGCACTCATCCACACCGTGTTGTTTGAAACCGCGATGCAATTGCCGACAAAGTCGGCGTGTTCCTGCGCATTGCAAATAACCACATGGTCGCCGTACAAGTCCGAGAACACGTCGACGAGGGCGGGCTCGGCAAAGCCGGCCGGACAAACCACCGCCGCACGCCCGGCAAGCACCGCCAACACCACGTTGGTGTGATATTCCGAGGGTGCGAGATCAAACATCAACGATGCGCGCAGGCCGAATGCCTCATGCATGAGACGCGCGCCTTCTTCGTCGCAGCGCTCGGACAGTCCGATGAAGCCCAAACCGCGCGCGCGATCAATGACCAAAGCCCCGGTCAATTCCGCTACGTGCGCTTGCGTAGACAAATCGACGGTCTGATAACCCAAAGTATCGCTGAAGAAGCCTCGGATGTCTTCGCGCGCTGCCTCACGCTGTCTGACCGGATGGCGCATGCGTCCGATCACGACGCGACCCGGTGCGGTGGCAAATACGTTGTTGGGGAATACGGCGTCCGGCGTTTCCTCGCGGCCGGGAAAACCGATCACCGGCACGACAGCGGACATCGCCAATTGCAGTTGCCGGTGTTGTTCCAGCGCCCGCCCCGGATCGAAGGCCTGTGCTTCCGCCATGTAGCTGTTGTCTTGCGCTGACTCCTCCGCCAGCGAAAACCCTTCCGGGGTGATCAGGAAAACACTGCGGGGGGTGGCAGGTCCGAAGTCGGGTTCAAGAAGACGTGCCGCAGATAGAAAATCCGCGCTATCGCGAGTCAACAACGTCATGAAACGGGTCAGTCCTTTTTGGCGGGGGGTGCTGGTGGTGTTGGGGGTGCCGGCGGCATTGGTGCGGCTGCCGGCAAATGCAACAGTTCCCGCACCCGGGCTTCGGAACTTTGCATACCGGCGGCCTTGCCGAGCGCGAGCGCCTGTGCGGCCGGCATATTTTCTTCCTGCGCCGCCATCAAGGCCATCAACCCGCCGACGCGATTGCCCGACGCGCAATGCACCAGTACCGGCGTGCCGTTCGCTGCATTCAATGCAGCCTTCAATTTTTTCGCGTTGACATCATTGATGTCTTGCATCGTGAAAATCGGCACTTCGATATATGTCATGCCTTCAGCGCGCACTTCCTTGGCCTCGTCGCGCCCGCCCATTTCTTTCATCGGGCGCAAGTTCACGACTGTGGTGATGCCGCGCTTGCGCAGCGATTTCCATTCGGTGCTCACAGGCTGCCCGGCGGTATAGACGCCTGGACGCGGATTCATCAATGGGGTCGCCTTTGTCGCCGCCTCAGTCTTGCCATCGGCAGGATTGGCATCACCGGCGACCGGATGCGCCAAGCCAATCGAGGTGGCCATACACAGGCATATCGGAATCAGGAATCTGGACATGGTGGAAGCACTCGGGGGAGAAATTCGATTGTAGCCCCGAGAAACCGTGACCAATGGCAGTGTTTTGGTTTAATGTTACATTATAACTTTACATCCTCTCTACCCAGATCACGACCATGACCCACGCCGCAAATGCCCCACGTCGAACCCGTCTTGCCGCCGCTGTTTTGTTGGCATTGCCGATGTCGGTATTTGCACAAACCGCGCCTGCCACCGGTGCGGACCCGCACACGTCGACGCCCAAACAATTGGATGCCATCAACATTTCTTCGCTGCCATGGATGCAATCGGCCCGCGACATCGTGCGACCGGTCGAGGTCCTGAGCGGGGAAAAACTGGACGATGCGCGCGCGGCCACCTTGGGACAAACACTTCAGCAATTGCCAGGCGTGCAGTCAACCAGTTTCGGGCCGAGTGTGGGCCGTCCGATCATCCGCGGGTTGGAAGGTGCGCGCGTGCAAGTAGTGAGCGACGGCATGTCCAGTGGCGACGTGTCGGCATTGAGCGCCGATCACGCCATCAGCATCGATCCGTTCTTGGCCGACCAAGTGGAAGTCGTGAAGGGTCCTGCAACCTTGCTCTATGGCAGTGGCGCCATGGGCGGTGCGGTGAACGTGACCGACGGTCGGACGCCTCATGAATCCGGAGAACGCCCCTTAAGCGGCCGTGTCGAGTTGCGCGGCGGCGGCGCCGAGGATTTGCGGAGCGGTGTGTTTCGCGTTGACGGCAGCACGAATCCCGGCGGTGCCGGATTTGTATTCCATGCCGACGGTTCACTGCGCGAAACCAACGATCTCAAAATTCCCGGCTTCGGTGAATCGAATGCGTTGTTGCAAGCCGAAGGTGAAACACCGGACCCGGCCGACAAAGGTGTACTGAAAAACAGCGCGTCGCGCATCGCCAACGGGGCGCTGGGTGTCACCTGGGTGGGCGATAGCGCGCACTTGGGCATGTCTTCGAGTCTTTACGATGCGCGCTATGGCGTACCGGGGCACGAAGCACACGCGCATGACCCTGGCGCGCCCGAAGAGGAAGGTGACGTGGTGCTGCGCATGCGCCAAACCCGCCATACCTTGCACGGCGGATTCGATACCGATGGATTCATTCGCAACGGCAAATTCAATTACACACAGACCGCCTACACGCACACCGAGTACGAAGGCGGCAATGTCGGCACGATTTTCAACAACAAGACCGACGAATTCCGCGGCGAACTGGTGCACGCCGCCATCGCCGGTTGGGACGGCGCGTTCGGCTTGCAATTGTCGAAACGCGATTTTGATGCCGAGGGTGACGAGGCCTTCGTACCCAAGAGCGATACGCGCGATGCCGGTCTGTTTTGGCTCGGCAAGCGCAGCGTTGGCGCCTTGGATTTGGAAGCCGGGGCGCGATTGGAGCGCGTGCGCGTACGTGCCGAAGCCAATCCGGCGCTACCGGCAAGAGTGAACGACCGAAGCTTCACCGCGCAAAACTTTTCCGCCGCCGCGCGTTGGCATTGGACGCCGCAATGGGCCATTGATTTGAGTCTTGATCAATCGCAACGCGCGCCCGCCGCCGAGGAGCTGTACGCCAACGGCGCACACGCGGCGACACGCACGATTGAAATCGGCGACGATCGCCTGCAGAAGGAAACCGCACGTCGCGCCGAAATCGGCCTGCGTTTCCACAGTGAACGCACCGAATTTCACTTGAATGCCTACCAAGTGAACTACACCGGCTTCATTCACCCCACGCAGTTGTTCCAACGCGGCAGCGTTGCCGATGCGGTCGTCGAAGACGGACTGCCCGTGTATGCCATCACCCAATCCGACGCACGCTTCCGAGGCGTGGAAGCCGAGGGCAATTTCACCTTGCTGGATAAAGACGGCCGGCAACTCATGCTGCGCGCCTTCGGCGATGTGGTTCGCGCGCAACTACAAGGCAATGCCTATGTCGAGGCCGATCCGTTGCTCATTCACGACGGCGATACGCATGCACTTGCCAGTTGGTACAGCAGTGCCGGCAATGTGCCGCGCTTGGCCCCTGCCCGCTTCGGATTGGGTCTGAAATGGCAGGCCGGACCCTGGCGCGCGTCTTTGAACGGCATTCGCACGATGCGACAAACGCGTGTCGCCACCAACGAAAGTGAAACGCCCGGCTCCACCTTGGTGGATGCCCACCTCGCTTGGCATCGCGACACCGCCAGTGGCACCGGCTTTGAATTGTTCGTCGATGGCGAAAATCTGCTAAACACCGAGGCGCGTCCGCATACGTCCTATTTGAAAGATTTGGCGCCGCTGGGGGGACGCGGCGTTCAAGCCGGCGTCCGGATTTATTTCTAAGCACGCTGCGCGTTGCCGTGCGAACCGGGTGCGGATCCCTTAAAGGACCGCACCCAATCGGCTGCCTTGATCGATGGCCCGTTTGGCATTGAGTTCGGCCGCCACATCGGCACCGCCGATCAGTCTGGGTGTTTTTCCTTGCGCGGTAAGCGCGTCGAACAGACCGCGGCGAGATTCTTGCCCCGCACAGATCACCACGTGGTCCACAGACAGCACTTGCGTCGCTTCGTTGATGCGCACATGCAGACCGGCGTCGTCCACTTTCAAATATTCGACGCCGCCGAGCATGTGTACACCTTTGGCTTTCAAGGTCGCACGATGAATCCAACCGGTGGTTTTACCAAGACGCTTGCCGGGCTTGCCCGGTGACCGTTGCAGTAGCCACAGCTCGCGCGCCGGCGGCTCAGGTTTTGGCGATGCCAAGCCGCCGTTTGTATTGAACTGGGGATCCACCCCCCACTCGGCCATCCAACGGCCTTTGTCGAGCGAAGGCGAACCGCCGTGTTCGACCAGGAATTCCGCGACGTCAAATCCGATACCACCGGCGCCGATGATCGCCACCTTTTCTCCCGGCACCACGTTCTGTTTTAGGACGTCGAGGTAGCCGACGACTTTCGGATGATCGGCGCCCTGCAAATTCACGGCGCGCGGCGTGACGCCGGTGGCCACCACGACCTCGTCGAAGTCGTTCAAGTGTTCCGCCGTCACTTCGGTATTCAGACGCAGTGTCACGCCGGTTTCTTCAATCCGGTGATTGAAATAGCGCAAAGTTTCACAGAACTCTTCTTTGCCCGGTATGCGCTTGGCCAGATTGAATTGACCGCCGATTTCCGCCGCCGCATCAAACAAGGTCACACGATGTCCGCGCCCGGCGGCGACGGTGGCGCAGGCAAGACCGGCCGGACCGGCGCCGACCACGGCAACCGATTTGGGCGAGGTGGTCGGTGTGTAATTCAATTCGGTTTCCGCGCACGCGCGCGGATTCACCAAACAACTTGCGTGTTTGTTCTGGAAGATGTGATCGAGACAGGCTTGGTTGCACGCGATACAAGTGTTGATCGCCTGCGTCCGCCCTTGACGGGCCTTGTTCACCCACTGCGGATCGGCCAGCAACGGACGCGCCATCGAGACCATATCCGCCTTGCCGCTCGCCAGAATGTTTTCCGCCACCTCGGGCATGTTGATTCGATTGGTCGTGATCAGCGGCACCTGAACATGCGGTTTCAGTTTTGCGGTGACATCGACAAATGCGGCGCGCGGTACCGAGGTGGCGATGGTCGGCACACGCGCTTCATGCCAACCGATCCCGGTGTTGATCAAGGTGGCGCCGGCGGCTTCCACCGCCTTCGCTTGTGCCACCACTTCGGTCCAATCATTACCGCCATCGACGAGGTCCAGCATGGACAATCGATAGATGATGATGAAGTCGGGACCGCAAGCCTCGCGCACGCGGCGCACGATTTCGACAGCGAAGCGCATGCGATTGGCAGTGTCCCCACCCCAGGCATCGCTGCGCTTGTTGGTGCGTTTCACCGTGAACTGATTGAGCAGATAACCTTCCGAGCCCATGATTTCGACGCCGTCATAGCCGGCGTCGCGGGCGAGTTTCGCTGAGCGCACGAAATCTGAAATCTGGCGTGCAATGCCACGGGCACTTAAGGCGCGCGGCGTAAACGGGTTGATCGGCGCTTTGAGTTTCGATGCGGAGACGGTCAGCGGATGGTAGCCATAGCGCCCTGCGTGCAACAGTTGCAAGCAAATCTTGGCGTCATGGGCGTGCACGGCCGACGTCACTTGGCGATGGCGTTGCACGTGCCATGGCAGGCTCATGCGTCCCGAGAACGGCTTCAGCCACCCGACCACATTGGGCGAGAAGCCGCCGGTCACCATCAGCGCCACACCGCCTTCGGCGCGCTCGGCGAAGTACGCCGCCAGTTTCGGGAAATCGGCCTTTTTGTCTTCCAAGCCGGTATGCATCGAGCCCATCAGGACACGATTGCGCAGCGTGGTGAAGCCGAGATCCAGCGGGCTGAAAAGATTCGGGTACGGGGAGAGTTCGCTCATCCCTTAAGCATACTTCGGAGTATGCACGGGCGTCACCGCTAGGCGGCTGCGGCGATCAAGCTCGGCACATAGCGCGGTTTACTCGGGAAAGCATGACGCAAAATCCGCCAGATCACGGTGGAAAACTGCTTCGGCAAAGAACCGGTGTTGTAGTGCTGGCCGAAGCGTGCGCAAATTTTGCGGACCTCCACCGCCATTTCGGCATAGCGATTGGCCGGTACGTCGGGATAGAAGTGATGCTCGATCTGGTGGCTCAGATTGCCACTCCACAAATCCATCCACCGGCCGCCGGTGAGATTGGAGGAGCCGCGCAACTGGCGCAAATACCAATGCCCGCGCGATTCGTTGCGGACGCTGGCTTTAGGAAAGACCTCCGCATCAGCGGTGAAGTGACCGCAGAAAATAATCACGTAGGTCCAGATATTGCGCATCACGTTGGCGGCGATGTTGCCGAGCAACACCGGCAAAAAGAACGGCCCGGCGAGCAACGGAAACAGCACATAATCTTTCAAGATTTGGCGCAAACCTTTTTTGACCACCGGCTTCGCGAGGCCCCACAACTCGCGGCTCTTCATTTTTCCGGTGATCCAGCGACCGATACGCAAGCCTTGTATCGCCACGCCCCATTCGAACAACAACGCGAAGACCACCGCGACGAAGGGTTGGATCAGGTAGAACGCCCGCCAACGTTGTTCGGGAAAAATACGCAGCAAGCCATAGCCGATGTCCTCGTCCATGCCGCGCACATTGGTCCAGGTGTGATGGCTGTAGTTATGCGTTTGCCGCCAGTTGTCACTGGTGCCGGCAATGTCCCACTCATAGGTGTGACCCTTGAGCTTGGGGTCGCGCATCCAGTCGTACTGGCCATGCATGACGTTGTGGCCAAGCTCCATGTTTTCGAGAATTTTCGACATGCCGAGCACGAAGGCGCCGACAACGCACAAGGGCCACAAGAGCACCGGCCAAATCGTGCTGCCCAACACCGCACCGGCCATCAACAAAGCGCGGCCGGCAACACCCAGCCAACGCACACCGGCGGCGACGCGGCGAATGTAATTGGCGTCGGCCTGCCCGAGTGAGGCCAAGGTTTTGGCACGCAGCGCATCCAGCGCTTCGGCGAACTGATCGAGTTCGGCCGCGCTCAGCGCTTTGCTTTTCGGTGAGGCCATTTGCGTCACAGCTCCAAGGACAAATCGGATTGCGCGGTGGAAATGCACAAGCGCAATGCATGGGTGGGTTCTGTGCCGAGTTCACCGTTCAACACATCGCGTGAAACGCCTGCACTTTTGCCGCAAGCGCAGGTATTGCAAATGCCCATGCGACAGCCAAAAGCCGGATTGACGCCTTGCGCTTCAAGGGCCTCAAGAAGCGTTGCGCCACGTGCCACTTCGAGCGTGCGACCGCTGCGTTGCAACGTCACTTGCACCGTCCCTTCCGACTCCGGTGCGACGACTTGTACCGGCGGCGTAAATGACTCGGCCTGAAAAGACTTCGCCCAAGCCGCGACGCGCTCACGCGCCGTGCCGACGAAACCTGACGGCCCGCAGACCAAAACATGCGGCGAGGGCAAACCGGAAAACAAGGTATCGATATGCGCTTTGGAAATGCGACCGAACAAGCCCGCATCACCCTCGGGCTTTTCTCGGGTGGCGATCAGGTGAACTTTGAAGTTAGCGTGCTTGGCCATCCAGTCGCGCAAGGTTTCCGCCTGCACCCACTCACGCGCATTACGTGCCCAACACGCCAGCAGCACCGGGCGAGGAAACGCCATCGCCGCTTGTGCTTTCAGTAGTGACAACATCGGGGTGATGCCGCTGCCTGCAGCCATCAACACCACCGGCGCATTGTCCATCGGCAATTCGAAATCACCAAAGGCTTGGCTCAAATGCACCACCGCGCGTCTGCGCACCGCCTGCAAATAACGACTGACTTTGCCGCCTTCCACCGCCTTGACCGTCACCCGCAACAATTTGTCAGGCCGCGGCGCATCGGAAAGGCTGTAAGAACGCGTATGCCGGATGCCGTCAATTTCCACCGACACGTTGACATGCTGCCCGGGACGGAAGCCTTTGAAATGACGATTGGGCTTCAGCACGACAGTGGAGACGCCATCGGCCTCGGGAATCACCGCGACCACGCGCGCACGTGCCTCGTGGGTGGACCACAGGGCATTGCAACGGGATAACCAGAAATCGACCACCTGCAGGTCCGGCTTCAGCCAGTGCCAACGAGGGTCTGCGGACGCGGGGGAGAACGTGCTCATGTCGGCGATTATACAAAGAAATATACAGTTGTATATACAAGTGTATATTATTGGCTCTGCTATTCTCCGTTCAGCTAGAAAAGACCCGCGTAGTGACCGAATTCGCCACCGACACGTCCGTCATCGAGATCGGGCGCAAGAACCAGATCAGCCGCGATGATTTGCTGCTGGCGGCGCTGCGCTTGCTCGGTCCGCATCGCAGCGTGTCGTCTTTGGGTCTGCGCGAAGTGGCGCGCGAGGCCAACATTGCGCCGAACAGCTTCTATCGCCATTTCCACGATATCGACGAACTCGCCGTCGCACTGATTGAGTTGTCGGGTGAATCGCTTCGGAAGGTGGTCGACGAAGCGCGTGTGCACGCCAACAGCGGCCATACAGTGGTGCGGGGGTCGATCAATGCCTTCATGTCGCAGCTGCGCGCCGACGACGGCTTGTTGCGTGTCTTGTTGCGTGAAGGCACGACCGGCTCCGACGCCTTCAAACAAGCGGTCGACCGCCAGCTCGAATTTTTCGAGGACGAATTGCGCATCGAGTTGGTGCGTTTGACCGATGCCATGGACGAACCCTTGCATGACGCGGCACTGACGGCGAAAGCCATCACGCGTTTGATTTTTGCGATGGGCGCGCATGCGATGGATGCACCGGTCGAACAAGATGCCGACTTGACCCGGCAGATGACCCAAATGGTGACGATGATCCTGCTCGGTTCACGACAACTCAAAAAACGCCATCGCTGATTTCTTTTCTTCCATTATTTTTCAGCGCACCCACGCTGACCCCATGAGTGCCTGAACGTGTCCAAGAACGCGCTGAATTTCCCTCACCCACTGGCATTTTGGTTCGGCTGCTTGATGATCGTGGGCGGTGTGTTCGCGCACATGCCGATGTTCATGATGGGCCAACACACGCACTGGCACATGGTCGGCATGCCGATGACCACGGAAATGTGGCTCGGGATGGCCGCGATTCCGATCGGCCTTGCCTTTGCCGCTTACGGCATGATGCCGCGACTGTCGCAAATGCGATCGGCCGCGGCGGGTGATGGTGGCCATTTGCATTTTCATGTGGCCGACTCGGTCGCATTGAATAAAGAACATTGGAAACTCGTGGCTGTGTTGGTCGTGGCCTTGGCGGTGGACGTCATGAAACCGGCCACCTTGGGTTTCGTCGTGCCCGGCATGAGCGAGGAATACGGCATCAGCAAGCCTTCGGCCAGTTTGTTGGCCTTTGTTGCCTTGACCGGCACGGTCGTGGGTTCGATTGTGTGGGGCCGCGTGGCCGATGTGTTCGGTCGCCGTTCGGCGATCTTGATGGGCGCCTTGATGTTCATCGGCACCGCGATCTGCGGTGCGATGCCGAGCTTCAACTGGAACCTTGCGATGTGCTTTTTGATGGGCGCGTCGGCCGGCGGCTTGTTGCCGATCACCTTCACCCTCATGGCCGAAACCGTGCCTGCCGCCCACCGCGGTTGGTTGTTGGTTGCCCTGGGGGGTGTGGGCACCTCTGCGGGTTATCTCGCGGCATCGGGTGCCGCAGCGACCCTGGAACCGATGTTTAGCTGGCGCGTGCTCTGGTTGTTGGGCTTGCCCACCGGCGCACTGATCATCATGCTGTACCGCTTCATTCCGGAGTCGCCGCGTTTTCTATCGAACGTGGGTTTGGAAGACGCCGCGCGCGCGGTGTTGCGCAAGTTTTCCGGCAATGCAGCCGATGTTGAAGTGGATGATGACACGCACCCGGGCACGCCCAATCTCGATGCCTTGCCGAAGGCCGTCGGCATGCGCGAACTGTTGCGTGGCCCGCATGCTGCGATCAGCTGGGGCTTGCTCACCTGTGGCATGGCTTGGGGACTCGCCAATTTCGGCTTCCTGCTGTGGTTGCCGGTGAACTTGACCGAGCTCGGTGTGGATCCGAAAGCCGCGAGCGCGCTGTTGGCGAAATCCGCACTGTTCGCCTTGCCGGGCATCGCTGTGGTTGTGTGGATGTACCACCGCTGGAGCAGTTACAAATCGTTGGTGTTGTTTGTGGGGTTGTCGGCGCTGTCGCTGATGGCGTTTTGGGCGATCAGCGTGATGCAGGTGCGCGCGCAAAGCGCCACGATTTTGGCAACGGCGTCTTTGCTGGTCAGCATCAGTGGCGTCATTGCGATGTTGATTCCCTATGCGGCAGAGATCTATCCGGTGCATTTGCGCGGCACGGGCTCCGGCCTGATCGCGGCCGGCTCCAAGTTCGGCGGCATGTTGGGCGCAGGGCTAGGCGTCGCCGGATTGTTTACGCACTTCGCGTTGTCGGCGCTGGTCATCGCCGTCGCGACCGCGATTGCCGGCGTGATGATTTGGCGCGCCGGCGTCGAGACACGCGGCCGTCGTCTCGAAGACATCCAGCGTATGATCACGCGCTGAAAATTCTTCGACGGGGAGGTCGATATGTCATTGCTTGGACGCGGGCGACTGTGGGCTGCCGGCCTGTTGGCATGTGTTGCGATGCAAGCGCAGGCGGAAAATTTGGTTTGCGGGACCGTGTTTCGGAGCACCGCCGATGCCGGTTCGACACTTCGCGTGGTCAATGCGCAGCAAATCGAGCCCGCACACAGCGGCGCGATCTTCGGGCGTCACCTATATCAAGTTCGCGATGGGGATTTGTATACGTTGGATCCCGATGTGGGCGTGGTTCGCCATTACCGGATCAAGGGTGACGACCTAGTCGAAATCGACGATGAGGGCACGCCGGGCGACCGTCTGAGTCGCGATGCCAGTCTTCCTTGCGAGCCCGATGTCGTTTTGCCACCGCCCGGACGTTGCCGCAACGATCTCGCCCATTGCGAAAAGTCCGTGCTCGACAAGTCCGACCTCGGCAACATGCGCGAAGTCTGCGCGGAAGGCATCGGCTACGGCTGCAAGACCTTTTTGAGAACAGCGGCCCGCCCCCCTGAACTTGATCGCGAACCCCCCGAGGCGCTGAAGCGCGCATGCGACGAAAAAGCCCGCAATTTCAATAGGGCGGATTGCGAAGCGGCGATCGGCAACTATATCGGGCAAGCCTTTACCGCGGGCATCGCTGCTGCGTTCGGTTCACCACCGCCGATTCCGGCCGCCATCCTCGATGAACTTCCGGCCTTGTGCAAGCGATCGCGCTCGGGAGAAGGTTGCGCCGCGTTTGCCGACACGCTGCTGGCAGCCGGTCGCTTTGCGCCTTGGTTGGACACACAAATGCAGGCTTGTGCTTTCGACGACAATCAACGTGCCTGCCCGAACTTTCCACGTACCTTGCAACGACTGCGGCAGGTGCAAGCGTTCTCACCATCGAACGCTGTGCCATGCGGCCGCTTTGTGGCGCTTAATGAAGCCGACACTTTGTACAGCGAGCTTGATTTCCAAGATCGCGGACGCGTGACGATTTCAGGATTCAGTACACGGCGTGCACGTGTCGAGGACGGTGTCGTCAAGGTTCGACACGACAAAGGCGCAGATTTCGTGTTCCGCGCTGCGGGCGACATGCTGATCGGGACAGATACTTGGACCCAAGGCAACGTCTACGTGCCTGCATCGGGTGGCGCATCACACTGTCAGCCGCCGCCGCGATACCGCGAAGTAGCGATGCCAACCGATTGCCCGGTGGTTTCACCGGCGGAAGTCGCTACATGTTGCGATGCCGGAAAGCTGCAAGGCTGCAATACGCGTGGCAACCAATCCGCACTCGCCGGCAATTGGGACGCCGCCGCACGTGACTACACCCGCTTGTGCCGCGCCAACATCCGCATCGGTTGTGAGAATCTCGCGCGCGCCGCCGTGGAGCTCAACGACGAAGTGCCGGAGGAACGTTTGAAGGCCATTTGCGATGCCGATTCGCAGGCTGTGGCCTGTGATGTTCTGGAAATGACGGACTGGGATGCGCAAGGCGTGCAAAAAGCGTTGAACGAGATTCTTCGCGACATCGAAAAAGAGGATAGCGACGCTTCGCCAGAAGACAGACCTTAACCCCGTCGTTCGCAACTCGCGCCGTGACCTTACAGCGCGATGCGTACCGTCTCCCCCGCTGCCAAATCCAGACGCACCTTTTTACGCGGAGCTTTTGGCAGATGGACGACCAAACCGCGTATTGCCAGTGGCGAATGTGCTTCCAGCACCCAGCCCTTGCCAACACGCACCACATTGATGTCGACCTGATCGCGCGCCACCCACCATTGCCCGAAGGATTCAAGGTTGCCGATCCATGCACGATCGCGCCAAGCATCAATCCAGCGCCGCTCGAATTCCAACTTGTGCCCGGTGATATCCGGATGGTTCAGCAGCACTGCGAGCCCCTGATTGCGGGCGATATCGTGCATGACCTCTTGCGCTTGATCGAAACGCTCACCCAACGGCGGCTGCGCCTCGTCCTCGATCGTGACTGGAAATTCAAACACCGGCGCCAAAGCGCGGCCGGCACGACCCACCGTCATTTGATAGGGCAAATGCGTGAGGGTGCGATTGGCGGTCAGTGAAGAGGAGTAGCGGTAGCCGGTGGCCGCGAGCGCCTCCGGCAATACAAAGGGATACGACAAATACCCCGGACGGAACGACACCACCTGTGCAGACGACAGGGATTCAATCAGATACTTCGAGATTCGCAACTCGCCGAGCACCGTGCCATCGGTGACCGTGCCGCGCGCTTTCACAAACGGACGGTAGTCGGGATATTGTTCGTGCCCGGTTCCCAGCGGCATGTGTTCGAACTGACGCGAGTGCGCGACCGTGTGACTGCCGAGCTCCATCTTCATGCCGACCAGGTTGTGCATCACCTTGACGGCATCGGGGTCGAAAAACACTTCGTCGTTGTAATCGCGGCGGTACTTGGTCTGGAAAAAGAAAGTGCCAGACACATCGCGATCCTTCAGCACGTTCGCGAAGGCCAAGGAATTGCGCACCGAGGGACCATAGTCCACATCGTGCGTCGGCAACATCGCCAGAGCCTTGTCTTCCGGCACCGTCGAAACGCGCCAGGGCATCGGTTCTTGCGCGAGGTAAAGGTCGCGGATCCAGCGCACCAACACATCCATGCCGGGCTCGTAGCCGTTCACGTATTGGCGATTGATCGGTTCGGCGCGACCGTCCATGCCCATTTGGATCAGACGTCCGGCATCCAGACCCATCAAACAAGCCATGCCCACTTGTTGATTGCAGGTGAGAGCTGCCGTGTCATCGTCGAAACGCGCGAGCACCGTGGCCGACGTTGCGGAATAACCCAGCGTCCAAAGCTTTTCTTCACGATTGACGCGAACGACATCTTCGCGCGGAATACCGCGAGGCTGCATCCAGCGGATTTCCTCGCGCGACTTGGCGGGACGATAGCCCGAAACGCCGAACACGTCGTTCAAGCCGCCTCCTGCGAGTTCAAACGCCAGCACCACGTTCCCGCTATGTATGTGGTTTGCCAAGCCGCGCAAGGCATTCGCCGACATCGCCTTGCCTGACACGATGGGATAGACCAGCACCACGTGATGGCGAAAGGCCACCGCCGGATCAAGCGTGAATCGCGCCGGGATGCCATGCGCTTTGAAGGCGCGCACCCAGCCCAGCCAATCCGAGTCCGGATCGGTGATCAACACTGCGATGCGCTGTTCGGAACCCTGATCGAAAGTGTCCACTTGCGCCGCATCGATATGCGGCATCACCGTTGCAGCTACCGGACCATGCAGTCCTTTGAACACATATGTAGCGGTGTAGACGCGCCAAGCCGTCCACGCCACCAATCCGAGGAAGACGATACAGAGCAAGACAAGCACGTAAGTGCGTTTGGCAATGCGTTTCAAATGGCGTGCTCTCCTTGCATACGCGTTGTCACTTTACCAAGGTCGCTTCTCGAACGATGCCACCAGGAAGTCGAGCAGACTGCGCGTTTTCATCGGCAGATGTTTGCGAGTGGGATACACCGCATGGATACCGAGTTCGATCGAGCGATACTCCGGCATCAATTCCACCAAGCGTCCGGTGGCCAAGTCGGCACCGACCAAAAAGTCCGGTTGCAGAATGATGCCGTGGGCGGCGAGCGCGCCCGCGCGACAGGTGTCGCCACTGTTGCTATGCAAGCGTGGATGTACACGCACCTCCACATCGCCCTCGGGCCCTTTGAAGCGCCAGAGATCACCGCCACCCCAATAGCGATAAGACAGCACCTGATGCCGCGAAAGTTCTCGTGGATGCGTCGGTGTGCCGTGTTGCTTCAGATACTGTGGCGCGGCGCACAAGACCACACGGGTAGTGGCAAGTCGCCGGCTGACCAACTGCGAGTCGGCCAGGGTGGTGATTCGCACGGCAAGATCGTAGCCTTCCTCGAAAAGATCCACCACGCGATCATTCAAAGTCACATCCAGCGACACTTTGGGATGCCGTTCAATGAATTGCGACCACAAGGGCGCAAGGTGCAAGTTCCCGAAAGTGACCGGCACATTCACGCGCAACACGCCCGTGGGCTCGCCACCGCTGGCACTGGTTTCTGACTCAAGGTCGTCAAGCGCTTCCACCAATTCGAGCGCGCGCGCATGGAAACGCTGTCCTTCTTGGGTGAGGGAGAGTCGCCGGGTGGTTCGATGCAAGAGACGTACGCCTAGCCGCCCTTCGAGATCGGCGACATGTCGTGACACCGCTGCCTTCGACAGACCCGAAGCCTCGGCGGCACCGACAAAACTCCCGGCGCGAACCACCGCAAGAAAGCTGCTGAGTTGCTGGGGATCGAGCATCGATTGTCTCGCTAAATGCAACAGTGTTTCATTATATTCCGCATTTATCGCCACAGGTGTTCGTAATACAGTGGTCACCAGCCCAAAGTTGGCTTATCGCTTTTCCACCCGCTTCTGCACAAAGGACTTCTCATGAACGCTTTGCTCACCCTGCTAGGCCGCACCGGCCTTTCGCTCATCTTCATCATTTCCGGCTGGGGCAAGATCGCGGGCTATGCCGCCACCCAGCAATACATGGAATCCAAGGGCGTACCCGGCGCACTTCTGCCGCTCGTCATCGCGCTTGAACTCGGCGGGGGTCTTGCTGTGCTCGGCGGCGCGTTCACCCGTTGGATCGCTCTCGCGCTGGCCGGCTTCTCACTAGTTTCCGCCGCGCTGTTCCACGCCGATTTCGGCGACCAAATGCAGGCCATCAGTTTCTGGAAAAACGTGGCCATGGCCGGCGGTTTCCTAGTGTTGGCCGCGCATGGTGCCGGTGACTTCAGCATCGACGCGTGGTTGAACAAACGCCGCGGAGCGATTGCCCGCTGATTTCAACAACGCATTTCCATTCCCTTTCGCCGCGCAATACATCGCGCGGCGCCTTTTGGAGTTCACTTCATGACCCGCGCACCCGCCCTGTTCATCTCGCACGGCTCGCCGATGTTTGCACTGGAACCCGGCGTGCTTGGACCGAACCTGCAACATATCGGTGCACACTTCGATGCGATCACCGCGATCGTGGTCGTGTCGCCGCACTGGCAAACCGATGGCGTCAAAGTCGGCGCCACCGCCGCGCCGGAAACCGTGCACGATTTCGGCGGATTCCCGCCCGCGTTGTACAGCCTTCAATACACGCCGCCCGGTGCGCCTGGACTGGCGGAAGACATCGTTGCGATGTTGTCGACCGCCGGCATTGAAGCGCGCTTGGATCATCACCGCGGACTCGACCACGGTGCGTGGGTGCCATTGCGCCATTTGCGACCCTCAGCCGACTTGCCGGTGCTGCAAGTGTCGTTGCCGTATGACGTGACACCAGCACGTGCTTACGCGCTCGGTGCTGCCTTGGCCCCATTGCGCGAGCGCGGTGTGCTGGTCATCGGGTCGGGCAGCCTCACCCATAACCTGTATGAGTTTCGTGCACCGATAGCGGATCCCGACTACGCAAAAGCATTTGCCGATTGGGTGGGCGATGCGGTGGCGCGCGGCGATGTGGCGGCCTTGATCGACTATCGTGCTCGTGCACCGCACGCGACGCGCGCGCATCCGACTGAAGAACACTACTTGCCCTTGTTGGTGGCCGTCGGTGCTAGCCATCCGGATGATGCGCGCAGCTTGATCGAAGGCGGCATGACCTATGGTGTGCTGTCCATGGATTCGTTCGGATTCGGACTGCAAGATGAGCTGATGGCACAAGCCGCCTGACGACGACTGCGGCTAGACTGGCATTCATCTCGTCTGATGTGAATTTGCCCATGATGAATGCCAAGCCTCAAGCTCGACTGAAAGCCCTTGTTGCCGCCTGCCTGCTTGCGAGCGCACTCACCAGCGCACAGGCCGCGTCCCCACAAACGGGCGTGCAAGAGCGCGACGTGCGCGCGGAAATGTATTTCCTGGCGGGCGATGCGATGCAAGGTCGGGGTAGTGGCACCTTGTTCGAGCGCATTGCGGCCGAATATATCGGCTCGCAATTCATGCAGTTTGGCCTTGAGCCGGCTGGCGATGTGGATACCGTCGGCCGTGCGAGTTTCGTGCAAACGGTGCCGGTCCTTGGCAAGAAGGTCGTCGATTCCTTCGAGGCACAAGGCGCGCTTGCCAAGCAAATGGATTGGAAGCGCAATGTGGTGGCTTTCCGCATGGCGGATACCCATGTGCAAGGCAAGCTGCAAAAGCTCAAGGCCGGTGAGGCTGCAGAGAAGGATGCTGTGGTGTTGCTATCCGTTGCTGAGGATGCGCAGTTCAACGATGTTTTCGCGGAATTCCGCAAGCTGACTCGAGCTGGCACGCGCACGGTGATCGTGCCGGCAAACAAACAGATTCGCGACAACTGGGCCACGCTTGCCGAACGGGACGTGGAAGCCGGTGAGCAAGGCAACTTGTTGTTCGTGGATGAGGCGCTTGGTCAGCACCTGTCTTCCCTGAAGGACGGCAGCGAAATAGCTTTCGACACCATGTTCAAGAAACAGGCGGACACATCGACGTGGAACGCCATTGGCAAAATCACCGGCAGCGATCCCAAGCTGGCGGCACAGACGATTGTGTTGAGTGCGCACTTGGATCACTTGGGCGTGAGCACCAAAGAGACCGATACGGATCGCATTAACAACGGCGCCGACGATGACGCCTCGGGGTCGGTGGCGGTGATGGAACTAGCCCGCGCACTGGCCGCGGGCAAAAAGCCAAAGCGCACGATCTATTTCGTCTGTTTCGGAAGCGAAGAGGCCGGCGGCTATGGCTCGCGTCATTTCCTGCAAACCCTGCCCTTCCCGAAAGAAAACTTCGTCGCCAATTTGCAGTTTGAAATGATCGGCCGCCCGGATGACAAGGTCGCTGCGCAAACGCTGTGGCTGACCGGCTACGACCGCTCAAATCTGGGTGCGGAACTTGCCAAACGCGGTGCGCGATTGGTGGCCGACCCGCACCCGGAGGAAAACTTCTTTCAACGTTCTGACAACTACACCTTTGCACGACAAGGGGTCGTTGCGCACACCGTTTCCAGCTATGGTTTGCACAAGGACTACCACCACGCCTCTGACGAAAACGGCAAGATCGATTTCGCGCATATGACACGATCGATCGATTCGATGATCAAGCCCGTGCGGTGGTTGGCCGGATCGGATTTCGTGCCGGCTTGGGTGGAAGGGAAGAAGCCCTGAAGCCGAGCCTCATAGGCGATCCCCGGCATGGCGTCTGACCGTAGCTTGCGCGGGATCCTCACATGATCCGAGGCATCCTCTCGTGCTCGGAGAGGATTTTTATGACGGCACAAACCACCAACATCGCGCGCTCGGCGCAAATCTTGAGTTTCTTCCTGAAATATCGCTCCGCCGGAATCTTTAGCGGACTTTCAGCGGATGCGGCGAATATTCCCGCGCCCCCCGAAGCATCCGAGGGACGGGCGGAACGGTTTGTTTCCGATCTTGAGGCACTCGGGCCAACCTTTGTAAAGATCGGTCAGGCACTCTCGACGCGTCCGGATATGGTTCCGCCTGACTACGTGAAGGCGTTGGAACGGATTCAGGACCAAGTTGAACCGCTACCGTTTGATGCGGTAAAAGCAGTGGTGGAACAAGACCTCGGCGTAAAAATCAGTACCGCGTTTGCGGAATTCGACCCCGCGCCCTTGGGTAGTGCTTCACTGGCACAAGTGCATCGCGCACGATTGCGCGACGGAAGACCTGTTGCAGTCAAAGTGCAACGCCCCAACATCATCGAAGGCATTCGCATTGACTTGGCGGCCCTCACCGCCCTGGCGGACAAAGCCGATCGCTGGACCGACATCGGCCGACGCGTGCAATTTTCGGACTGGGCTCATGAGTTCAGCAAGTCCTTGCTGGCAGAGCTCGACTACCGCGTCGAGGCAGAGAATTTGCAACGTTTCGATGCGCATTTCGCCGACTACCCCGAGCTGTTCGTTCCGCAACCCATCTGGGATTACACGCGCGAAAGAGTCTTGACCATGACCTTGGTCGAGGGGACCAAAGCCACGGACATTTCCGGCATACGCAGAACGGAACAAGACATGAGTGCGTTGGCCGCGGCGGTCATGCGCGGGTATCTGGACCAAGTGTTCGTCTACGGCGAAATTCACGCCGACCCCCACCCGGGCAACTTGTTGGTCACGGAGGACGGCCGCATTGCCTTGCTCGACCTCGGCATGGTGGCGCACGTGCCGCCGAAAAGGCGCGAGCAGCTACTGAAACTTTTGTTCGCGGCGATCGATGGACGTGGCGAAGACGCGGCTGCGGAATCGATAGCCATGAGCACCCGCCTGGAGGACTTCGACGAAGAAAAGTACGTGCGCGAAGTGGGTCAGATGGTGGCGCGATATGCGGCGTTGTCCGGACGACGCTCGTTAAGCGAAGGGCGGTTGGTCCTTGATATCACCTTACTCGGCCCGGAATGCGGATTGCGCACGCCCCCTGAACTCACGCTGCTCGGAAAGACGCTTCTAAATCTGGAAGCGGTGAGCTCGGCGTTGGATCCTGAGCTTGACGTCAAACGTGTGGTGGAGAATCACCTTGAGCACGTGATGAAACAACGAATGCGCAAATCGTTTTCACCGGCCAAAATCGCCAGCGAAGCGATGGCAATGCAAGCTCTGGTGCGAGAGGCACCACAGCAACTCTCGGAGATCTTGGGTCTACTGGCAAACAACCGGCTTCAAGTGAAAATGACCGGCTTGGAAGAGTCTTACCTGATTGAAAATATTCAAAAGGTCGCGAATCGGATCAGCACCGGAATCATTGTTGCCGCACTGATAGTGGCATCGGCGATGTTGATGCGCAGCGAGGGCGGCCCACGCCTTCTTGGCTATCCGGCGGTGGCATTTGTACTTTTCGTGATCGCCGCAGTGCTCGGCTTGGGCATTGTCGTCAGCGCACTGTTGAGGGACGGCAAAGCAAAACCGCCTGCGACGCGAAAATGATGTCGCAGACGGTTAAGAACCGGAGCCTCTAGTGCTTTCCTAAACAGATCCGGTTACAGCTTGACCTGTTTTGCTTGGTCTTTGAAGTCTCGCTTCGGATCGATGCCGATTAGCATCTTGATTCCGGCGAGCAAACTATTGCCGTTTTCCCACACCTCCGCTTGGTCCGGTTGAAAGCGCATGAGACGCAGCTTCGGGTCATCTTTTCCCGTATACCAGGCGGCAATGAACGGATTCCAAAGACGATCGATTACTTCACGGTCATTGTGTTGTTCCAACTGACCGGTGGCACTTGCGAACAAGTCATGTCCTTTAGAGGTCAACATCAGCACGGCGCCCAAAGGTTTTCCACCTTCGGTTGCACGGCCCATTTCCGTGTCGATTGCTGTGAAGAACCATATCGGACCCTGCCCATCTTCACGCAATGCCGTCATCGGTCGCGGCGCGACCCCCTCGGCGCATAACATGACCGTGC
Organism: Lysobacter soyae; assembly: GCF_019551435.1. NCBI lineage: Bacteria > Pseudomonadati > Pseudomonadota > Gammaproteobacteria > Lysobacterales > Lysobacteraceae > Lysobacter > Lysobacter soyae. The sequence continues at coordinate 431,709 of NZ_CP080544.1, read as the reverse complement.
GATCAGCGTCCAGCGCTTTCCAAAATTTTTCCACAAGGACTGTTGCATCGGTCATTTTCGTGCTCCTTTCTTTTTTACTTTGAAGGCCTTCATCGCTTCTAGTGCCTCGTCCATGTCCGCGCCTTGTTTGCGCAGTTCGGAAAACATTTCGTCTTCTTCCTCTTCCACATGGTGTTTCACGTATTCCCCCAATACGTGGACATAGGCATCGAAGTGCGGGTCGCTTGCTTTTGTAGACGTGATGCGTGCGATCAAGACTTTCAGCGTGGCGTGTTCCACGTCGGCGTGATCCATGATCTCTTCACTGTCTTTTTCCAAATACCGGCGCGCAGCCGGATAGAAAATCTGTTCTTCCATCTCGGCATGCTGTGAGAGCGCATCACAAATTTTGTCGGCGAGCGCCTTTCGTTGAGCGGCCGGCGCTTCGTAATCCATTAGCTTTTTGTACTCGCCGAATTGGCGATCTACTTCCTCGTGATCCTTGGATAGAATTTCAACAGCGGCTTCAAGTGCGTCCAGCTCTTTCTTTGACATTTGCCAATCCCATCTATCTGAAAATCTCAACTGGAGTTTGAAAATTCAGACGTGAAGTCGGGGAGAAATAGACCGGCGTTGTTCAGGTTTCGTATTGAGGGAAATTCAGGGTAAGCACTTTTTCACCGCATTCACCTACCCAGGTCAATCGGCCTGCGTGCGCGCGAACAATGGCACTAGCGATGGGCAAGGCGAGTCCGAGTTTCTTCCCTTCCGGCGCAGGAACGTCCATCACCGACTCCAGTATTTCGCTGCGCTCTGTGGGCGCACCGATGGCAAGCTCGATCATGCCGTCCGGCAACACAGTGAAGCCGATGGCGATGGTTTCTTCCGGCTTCAAGGCTGCACGCGCCTCGATCAACGCCTTGAATGCTTGGATCAGTCGTGACGCATCCGCTGGAATTGTTGTGGGGACGCCCGCGGTTAAGGTGACTCTGCGGCGCAACGGTGCATCCAATGAATCGATGGCATTGATGAGCAAACATTCCAGATCGGCTTCTTCAAGCCCTGCCACCAATTTACCCTCAGACAAACTGGCCCAATCCGCAAGTTCATCTACCATATCTGCCAGCAAGGAGACCTGACGTTCGACCAACTTGCACAGCTCGGCTTTCTGTCCGTCATCCAGTCCTGGTTGCGCAATCATGCTGGCCGCCATTTGCAATGGCCCCATGGGTCCGCGCAAATCGTGCGCCAGACGTCCCAGCCAAGTGACAGTGGGTTTCCCGTTCATGACTTTGCTTCTTCCCGAGCGACACTGCAAATAGCCTGTATGGACTCGAACTGGGGCGGTTTGACCAAGTGCTGATCGAAGCCGGCATCGATGCTCATGCGTTTGTCTTGCGCCTGTCCCCAGCCACTGACGGCCACCAGCACTATCGCCTCTCCTCCGGGAAGTTGCCTCAAGCGTGCGGCAAGCGTGCGCCCGTCCATTTCCGGCATACCGATATCGGTAAAGATGATGTCCGGTCGCTGCGCAATGACTGCGGCTTCGACCGTGGTGGGGTCGTACAGCGCTTGCGCGTCGTGGCCCAACATGCGAATCATCATCGCCAAGCTGTCGGCGGCATCCCGGTTGTCGTCGACCACCAGAACGGTTTTTCTCGCGGGCGGCGTGTTTAGAGGGGCGCGTGCTTCCGGTTCGTCTTGCACTTCGCTTGTGGCGGCAAGCACCGGGAGCCGGATGCTGAACTCGCTGCCCTTGCCACGTCCGCCGCTACTGGCTTTGACCACCCCCCCATGCATCCCGACCAACTCGCGTACCAACGTCAGACCCAACCCCAAGCCGCCTTGCGAGTGGATAGAGCCGCGCTCCAGCTGGGAGAACATATCAAAAACGCGATCTATTTCATCGGCGTCCATGCCCAAGCCCGAGTCGCTGACGACTGCACGAAGTTCGTTGTCAACGACGGTCAATTCAAAAAGTATTTCTCCGCCCGGCTCCGTGTACTTCGCCGCATTGTTCAGAAGGTTGGAAAACACTTGGGTGAGACGCTCCGCATCTGCCTTCAGATGGATATATTCTTCCGGCATGGCAATGTGGAAAGTGTGACCGCGCGAATCAATCAGCGGTTTGGCCGCCTCGATCGCAGGCAAAACCACTTCTTTCAGGGGGATATTTTTGAATTGCAGATTGATCTTGCCTTGGGAAATGCGAGCGACATCCAGCAAGTCGTCGATCAGGCGAACTAACTGATGCACTTGCCGCTGCATCATCTCCACCAATTCGGGCGGTAACCTTTCGCCTGTCCGCGCATGAATCATCAACGTATTTTGCAGTGGCGCCAGCGGATTCCTCAATTCGTGCGCGAGCGTTGCAAGGAACTCGTCTTTGCGACGATCGACATCGCGGAGCTTGGTTTCAATACGACGTCGCTCTTCGACTTCTTGAAAGAGCGCATCGTTGCGCTCTTCCAATCGCTCGTTGGCTGTTTTCAACGAAGCGTTGAGCATGGCGAGCTCACGCGATTTTTCCAACCTCAGCGCCTCATTGGCTTCCGCAAGAGCCAAATTCGCTCGTTTCAAATCCCGACCCTTTCGAGCCAATTCACACAGCACCATCACTTTGCTGCGCAATATCTCCGGAATGACAGGCACCAACACATAGTCGACCGCACCGAGTTTGTACGCGCGCAGGCGGTCCATGTCGTCGATGTTCACCGCAGTGACGAAAATGATCGGCGTTTTTTCAAAGCGCGGATGTTGATGGATCATGGTGGCGGTCTCAAACCCGTCCATGCCAGGCATATTGACATCGAGCAGAATGACAGCGAATTCGTGCTGCATCAAAAGCCGCAAGGCATCTTCACCCGAGACTGCGTCAAACAACCTTTCACCGAGCGGTTCGAGAATCGCCCGGTAGGTCAAACGGCGACTCGCTTGGTCATCCACCAGGAGAACATTGACGGGCATCAGCGGTGCATCCAGTTGCGCAGCATGGAAAGCAATTGGTCGGTGACCACCGGTTTGGCCATGTAATCCGACGCCCCGGCTTCCATGCACTTCTCGCGGTCGCCCTTCATCGCTTTAGCTGTCAACGCAATGATCGGCAACGCGCGGTACGCGGGATTCTCACGAATCGTCTTGGTGGTTTCGTACCCATCCATTCCGGGCATCATGATGTCCATCAGGATCAAGTCGAAGTGTTCTTTTTCGACTTGGGTGATGGCCTCTTGTCCGTTGTTGGCGGACACCACCTCGATACCCTGCCGTTCCAACAAGGTGGACAAGGCGAAGATGTTGCGGATGTCATCATCCACTACCAGCACGCGTTTGCCTGCCAGGATTTCGTTGGAGTCGTGCAAACGTTTCACCATGGCTTGCTTCCCGGGGGGCAAGTTGTCGATCACCCGGTGCAGAAACAATGCAGTTTCATCCAGTAAGCGCTCGGGTGACTCGACGCCTTTGATCACCACCGATTTCGCCGCCTTGCGCAATCGCACCTCTTCTTCAGCCGTCAGGTCTTTCCCGGTGTGCACCACCACTGGCAGATCAGACCATTCAGGCTGATCGGCTATCCGCTCCAGCAAATCGAATCCGCTCATGTCGGGCAGCTTCAAATCCAGCACGACGCAGTCGAACTTCCCGCTGTGAAGGGCTGCCAGCGCATCTTCACCGGTGCCGACCATATCGACCGCCACGTCATCGTGGCGAATCAGTTCGCCGATACTCATGCGCTCGACGGGGTCGTCCTCGACCACCAGCAATCGCTTGACACGAGGCAGCGAGTACTGGCGAATACGCTCGAGGGCCGCATCAATCGTGCCCGTGTCCGAGGGCTTGGCCAGATAAGAAAACGCGCCGCGCTCCATGCTTTGTTGACGCTCATCTTCAACCGTCACCACCTGCACCGGAATGTGCCGGGTTTCTTGGTCTTGCTTCAAACGCGACAACACGGTCCAGCCGAGCATGTCCGGCAGGAACACATCAAGCGTGATCGCCACCGGCTTGAACTCGCGCGCCAGTCGCAAGCCTTCCGCCCCGCGGTTGGCCACCAGCACCTTGAATCCGCGCGAGCGCCCCAGATCGCGCAATACCGAGGCGTAGTTGGGATCGTCTTCGATCACGAGCAAGCACGGCTCGCCTTCGCCCAGTTGCGTACGATCATCTTCGATGCTTTCCAGCACGCGCCCGACGGTATCGACATCGGCGGGCTCCACCGGCTCACGCTGCGCCGGCATGCTTGATTCTGTGGACACGTAGTCCAACGGCAGATACAAGACGAAGGTGCTGCCTACGCCCGGTTGGCTTTCCAACTTCAACTCACCGCCCAACAAACCGGCAATTTCGCGACTGATGGCGAGGCCGAGGCCGGTGCCGCCGAATTTGCGCGAGGTGCCCGCGTCGGCCTGCTGGAACGCTTCGAACACGATCTTCTGTTTGTCGGCGGAGATACCGATACCCGTGTCGGTGACTTCGAAGGCCACCACTGCGGGCGCTTGGTCGAGCACTTCGTGGCCCGGGGTCCAGCCCTTGCGCGCCGGCGCGACTTTGAGTTTGACGCTACCTTGCTCGGTGAACTTGAACGCGTTCGACAACAGGTTTTTCAGAATTTGTTGCAAGCGCTTGGGGTCGGTGGTCATCGACCGGCCGAGATCGGGCGAGAAATCGAGTATGAAGTCCAGATTGCGACGTTCGGCTTCGTGGCGGAAACCGCGCTCCAGATTTTGACGCAGTGCTGCGAAGCGCAGGTCTTCGCTGTCGACCGTGACCGTGCCGGATTCAATCTTCGACAAATCTAGAATATCGCTGATCAGGTTTAGGAGATCGGTGCCTGCGGCGTGAATGGTTTTTGCGAATTCCACCTGCCGGTCGCTCAAGTTGTCTTCCGGGTTCTCCGCCAGTTGCTGGCCGAGGATCAGGATGGAGTTCAACGGCGTGCGCAACTCGTGCGACATGTTGGCAAGGAATTCTGATTTGTAGCGCGATGTGAGGGCGAGCTCCGCGGCCTTTTCTTCCAACGCCACCCGCGACTGTTCGATTTGCTGATTCTTCGCTTCCACCTCATTCTTTTGCTCGGCCAAGAGCTGTGCCTTGAGCGCAATGTCCTCGTTGGTCTGTTGCAGTTCGCGCTGCTGGGTTTGCAGCTCCGTGGCGAGTTGTTGTGACTGCGCCAGCAAATGCTCGGTCCGCATCGAGGCTTCGATGGTGTTCAAGACGATACCGATCGAGCCGGACAACTGCTCGAGGAAACTCAACTGGCTGGGCGTAAAGGCGGACAACGACGCCAACTCGATCACCGCCTTTGCTTGCCCTTCGAACAACACAGGCAACACCACTATGTTGTGCGGCTCTGCACTGACCAAGCCTGATGTGATTCGCACCGAACCAGCGGGCGCTTCGCGCAACAAAATGGTGCGTCGCTCCGCCGCGCATTGGCCGATCAAGCCCTGGCCGAATTGGAGAATGCGTTCGCTGTTTTCGCCGTTGTCGGCATACCCGGCGAGCAAATGCAGCCGACCTTCGGTGGACGAGGTTTCCGGATCGACAACATAAATCAAACCTTGATGGGCGCCGACCAGTTGCGCCAATTCAGACAGCAGCATGCCGCCCAAAGTTTTCAGGTCGCGTTGGCCTTGCATCATGCGGCCGAAGTTCGCGAGGTTGGTTTTCAGCCAGTCTTGCTCGCGATTGGATTCGGTGGTCGCGCGCAAGGTGCCGATCATCGCGTTCATGTTGTCTTTCAAATCTGCCAGCTCACCGCGCACATCGACCTGAATCGACCGGGTGAGATCGCCCTGGGTCACTGCGGTGGCCACGTCGGCGATGGCTCGCACCTGAGTGGTGAGGTTTTCCGCCAATTGGTTAACGTTTGCAGTGAGGTCTTTCCAAATGCCTGCGGTGCCCGGCACATTGGCTTGCCCACCCAAGCGTCCTTCGACACCCACCTCGCGCGCCACCGTGGTGACCTGGTCTGCGAAGATGCCCAGGGTATCGGTCATCGAGTTGATGGTGTCGGCGAGTTCGGCAATTTCGCCTTTCGCTTCCACCGTCAGTTTCTGTTGCAGGTTGCCATTTGCAACCGCCGTCACCACGCGCGCTATACCGCGCACCTGCGCGGTGAGGTTAGTGGCCATGGAGTTCACGTTATCGGTCAGGTCTTTCCAGGTGCCCGCGACACCCGGAACTTGGGCCTGACCGCCGAGCTTGCCTTCCGAGCCCACTTCGCGCGCCACCCGCGTGACTTCAGCGGCAAAGCCGCGCAACTGATCCACCATGGTGTTGATGGTGTTCTTCAACGCAAGGATCTCTCCTTGTACGTCGACCGTGATCTTCCGCGACAAATCGCCTTGGGCCACCGCCGTCGTGACTTCCGCGATGTTGCGGACTTGGCCCGTCAAATTGGAGGCCATCAAGTTCACGTGGTCGGTCAAATCCTTCCAAGTGCCGGCAACATCCGGCACCTGAGCCTGGCCGCCCAACTTGCCTTCGGTACCCACTTCGCGCGCCACACGTGTCACTTCAGACGCAAAGCCGCGCAGCTGGTCCACCATGGTGTTGAGCGTGTCTTTCAGCTCCAGGATTTCCCCCTGGACATCCACGTCGATCTTCAACGACAAATCGCCGTTGGCAACCGCGGTGGCCACTTCAGCGATGTTGCGCACCTGTGCGGTTAGGTTGCCGGCCATCGAATTCACGTTGTCGGTTAAGTCCTTCCACGTGCCCGCAACACCTGGCACTTGCGCCTGACCGCCGAGCTTCCCTTCCGTGCCCACCTCCCGCGCCACCCGTGTCACTTCGGCGGCGAAGCCATTCAACTGGTCCACCATCGTGTTGATGGTGTTCTTCAGTTCCAGAATTTCGCCGCGCACGTCTACCGTGATCTTGCGCGAGAGGTCGCCAGTGGCGACGGCGGTGGTCACCTCTGCGATGTTACGCACCTGCGCCGTCAAATTTGAAGCCATTGCGTTGACCGAGTCGGTCAAATCAGCCCATGTACCCGCCACCCCCGGCACCTGAGCCTGACCACCCAACTTGCCTTCTGTACCCACTTCGCGCGCCACCCGCGTCACTTCGGCCGCGAAGCCGCGCAGCTGCTCCACCATCGTGTTGATCGTGTCTTTCAGTTCAAGAATTTCGCCGCGCACGTCTACCGTGATCTTCCGCGAAAGGTCGCCGCGCGCCACCGCGGTGGTCACCTCGGCGATGTTGCGCACCTGCGCGGTCAGATTCGACGCCATCGAGTTGACGTTGTCGGTCAAGTCTTTCCAGGTACCGGCCACATCAGGCACCTGTGCCTGACCGCCCAACTTGCCTTCAGTACCCACTTCGCGCGCCACCCGGGTCACTTCTGATGCAAAGCCGCGCAGCTGGTCGACCATGGTGTTGATGGTGTTTTTCAGCGCAAGAATTTCGCCCTGCACGTCGACCGTGATTTTTCTGGAGAGATCGCCTTCGGCCACCGCGGTGGTCACTTCGGCGATGTTCCGCACCTGCGACGTCAGGTTCGACGCCATCGCATTGACCGAGTCGGTCAAGTCTTTCCACGTGCCGGCCACACCGGGCACGATGGCCTGGCCGCCCAGCTTGCCTTCGGTCCCGACTTCCCGCGCCACCCGCGTTACTTCTGCCGCGAAGCCGCGCAACTGGTCCACCATCCGATTGATGGCTTCCTTCAATTCCAAAATTTCGCCGCGGACGTCCACCGTGATCTTGCGAGACAAGTCGCCGTTGGCCACGGCGATCGTTACTTCGGCAATGTTTCGCACCTGCGCGGTCAAATTGTTCGCCATCTGGTTGACAGAATCGGTCAGATCTCGCCACACGCCGGACACGTTTTCGACCTGCGCCTGACCGCCCAAGCGTCCAGCCGTGCCCACTTCCAATGCCACCCGGGTGACTTCCGAACTGAAGGCGCCCATTTGCTGGATCATGCGGTTGACGATGATGGCTGAGCTCAAGACTTCGCCTTGCAACGGCAAACCGCCGTATTCCAGCGGCGCGCTTCGACCCAGATCGCCCTTGGAAACCGCCGAGACCACTTCGGTCATCATGTCGATCGGGCGAACCAGATCGTCGATCAACCGATTGACCGATTGTTCCATTTGCAACCAGGAGCCCTGGCGGTTTCCCGCGTTCATGCGCTCACGCAAGCGGCCTTGCCTTCCGACTAGGTCGCCCAGTCGTTCCAATTCGTTCGCCACTTGTTGATCCGAGGCCACGATCTCATTGAAGGCGTTGGCCAACATGCCTTCAATACCGTCCCAGTGCGCCGGCAAGCTGACTGTGAAGTCACCGCGTTTGACCGCGTTCATCGCCTCCAGCAGTTGCTCCAGACGAGAGGGTTGGTGCGCATCGGAGAGCGAGGCTTCAGAACTTGAGGGCATTGTTCAGAGACAGTTTGGGTCGACTTAACACGCTACTTGAAGCTTTGTGCGGCAGACGTGAACTTGCTAAATCGGTGTTTCACAATCCGAACTGCGTCACGCATTTGCGACTTTGCACTCGGCAAGCTGTCGCGGAACGACGTGCACGGCGAACAACCCGGTGGCGGACAAAAAACACAATGAAGACCTGGTGGTGTTGCGGCCCGAGGGGCTGTATTGCCCCGCGGGCGACTTCCACATCGACCCGTGGAAACCAGTGCGACGCGCCGTCATCACCCACGGGCATGGCGACCACGCGCGCCGCGGAATGGGGTGTTACTTCACGACACGCGCGTCGTTGCCGATCTTGCACTGGCGTTTGGGGGCGGATCAAAACTACACCGTCAACGAGTACGGCGAACCCTTCACGCTCGGAAATGCGCGCGTGTCCTTGCATCCGGCCGGGCACGTGTTGGGTTCGGCCCAAGTTCGCATTGAAGTCGGCGAACGTGTTTGGGTGGCCAGCGGCGACTACAAACGACAGCCCGACCCGACCTGCGTGCCATTCGAGGTAATCGCCTGCGACACTTTCATTACCGAAGCCACGTTCGGGCTACCGATTTATCGTTGGCCGGAAACGCGAGCGGTGGTCCAGGAAATTTCCGCCTGGCGGAAAGACTGCGCCGCGAAAGACCAAGCGGCCGTGCTGTATTGCTACGCGCTCGGCAAGGCGCAACGCGTACTGGCGGAACTGTTGAGCGTCGACAACGAACCCGTCTGGCTGCATGGCGCCGTGGACACCGGTGTAGCGGTATATCGCAGCGCGGGCATCGACATGGTTGAAACGCATCCCGTGGCTGAGGCGGAAAAACATTTTGATTTCGCCGGCAAGCTCATCATTGCACCCCCGTCTGCCGCCGGCAGTCCTTGGCTACGACGATTCAAACGCGCACAGCACGGATTTGCATCGGGCTGGATGCGGGTGCGCGGCAATCGCCGTCGAGGGAACTACGATCGCGGTTTCATCTTGTCGGACCACGCGGATTGGCCCGACCTGCTGCGGACGGTGAAAGAAACCGGTGCCCGCGAAGTGATTGCGACCCATGGCAACACCGATGCTTTGGTCAGCGTGCTGAACGCATCCGGCATTCACACACGGATTTTCGACACCGATTTCGGCGGAGACGACTGATGCGCCTCTTCGCCGAACTCTACCAACAACTCGACCGGCTCACTGCCACCAACGAGAAACGCGCAGCGCTGTCGGCTTACTTTCGACACGCCGCACCGGAAGACGCGGCTTGGGCAATCCACCTACTCTCCGGGGGCAAGATTGGCGGTGCGCGCGCGCGGATTGCCAGCAGCGGGGAGTTGCGCGAGTGGATTTCGGAAGAAAGCGCAACGCCCGCTTGGCTGGTCGAAGCGTCTTACAATCAGGTGGGCGATTTGGCCGAAACATTGGCTTTGCTACTCGACGACCCGGCGACGCGAACGTCGGACGTCGCGCTCTCGTTCTGGATCGAGAACGTACTGGCGCAAGTCGCCAACGCAGAAGTGGCGGTGCGACGGGATGTGGTGGTGGGCGCGTGGCGCGAACTGCCCTACTGGCAGCGCCTGGTGTTCAACAAACTGCTCACCGGCGCTTTGCGCATCGGTGTTTCGCAAGGTTTGGTGCAGCAGGCATTGGCAGAAGTATCCGGCTTGGACATTTCCGTCATCGCGCAGCGGATGCTGGGCGAGTGGCGACCGTCGGCACAGGCGTATTTGTCGTTACTGTCACATGACCCCCAGCCGGGTGATGCGGCCTCACCGTACCCGTTCTATCTGGCTTCGCCTTTGGAGTCTTCGCCCGAGTCGCTGGGGTCGGTGGATGATTGGCTGCTTGAGTGGAAGTGGGATGGAATTCGTGCGCAGCTGATTCGGCGTGGCACGGAAGCTGCGATTTGGTCGCGCGGAGAGGAGCGAATGGACGGCCGTTTCCCTGAAGTGGAACGAGCGCTTCGGTCGTTGCCGGAAGACGCGGTGCTGGATGGCGAACTGCTGGCGTGGAATTCGGCGGACGCATCGCCCATGCCGTTCACGGCTTTGCAAAAGAGAATCCAGCGGCGCAAACCCGGCGCCAAGAGTTTGGCGGAGGCACCGGTTCGCGTGTTGGCCTACGACTTGCTGGAACACGCGGGGGAAGACCTGCGCGAATGGCCACTGTCGGCGCGACGCGCGCGCTTGCAGCAGGTTATTGAAGCGCTCGGTTCCGACGCCATTGAAGTATCGCCACGGATTGAAGTGGCGAATTGGGTGGACGCCGCCCGTTTGCGAGAAGAATCCAGAGCGCGCGGCGTCGAAGGCTTCATGCTGAAGCGGCTGGATGCCAGTTACAAGTTCGGTCGCAAGCGGGGCGATTGGTGGAAATGGAAAGTCGACCCGCTGACCATTGACGCGGTGTTGATCTATGCGCAGGCCGGGCATGGACGCCGCAGCAGTCTGTACACCGATTACACCTTTGCATTATGGGAAGGCGACGCCTTGTTACCGGTGGCCAAGGCTTACTCCGGACTCACGGATGCGGAGATCCTCCGGCTGGACAAATGGATTCGTGCGAACACCACGGAACGTTTCGGACCCGTGCGCGCCGTCAAACCCTTCCAAGTCTTCGAGCTCGGTTTCGAAGGCGTCAACATGTCTTCGCGTCACAAGTCCGGCATCGCGGTGCGATTCCCGCGCATTTTGCGTTGGCGCGAAGACAAGCGCGCGCAAGACGCCGACCGGCTCGAATCCTTGAAGGCGCTGGCGCGATGACCGCCTCGCAGCGGCACGCGCTGGCCCAATGGTTCGAATCGCAAGGTTGGCGCCCTGCACCGTTCCAGCGGGACGTTTGGCGCCGGTATCTCGCCGGCGAATCCGGTTTACTGGTGACCCCCACGGGCAGCGGAAAAACCCTCGCGGCATTCGGCGGGCCGCTGCTTGACGCATTGAGAAACCCGACGCCCCCTGCGAAACCCATATCACGCGGCTCGGCGAAGCCGGCGCGGACACGTGTGCTTTGGGTGACGCCGTTGCGCGCCCTGGCCAACGACACGGTGCGCGCTTTGTCTGCACCGATTGAGGCCTTGCGGTTGGATTGGGCGGTGGCAAAACGCACGGGCGATGCCAAGTCGCGCGACAAACGCTTGGTGCGAACAGGGCAGGCGGAGGTCGTAGTGATAACGCCAGAATCGCTGGCCTTGCACCTGTCTTACCCGGACGCAGATCAGACGCTGGCCAAACTGGAAGCGATCATCGTCGATGAGTGGCACGAGCTTCTGGGCAATAAACGCGGCGTACTGTTGCAACTGTGCTTGGCGCGCTTGCGCAAATGGAACCCACAGGTGCGCACGTGGGGCCTGTCGGCCACGCTTGGCAATCTGGAAGAAGCGGCGCAGGTGTTGCTGCCACATCGCCCGGACAGTGCCATCATCACTGCGGCGCGGCCTCGCACGGTTACGCTGGAAACCTTGCTGCCCGCAGAAGCCGAGCGGTTCCCTTGGGCCGGCCATCTCGGTCTATCGCAATTGGCACGGGTGCACGAGAAAATTTCCGCGGTCGGCACATCCATCATTTTTACCAACACGCGTTCGCAAGCAGAGCTATGGCACAAGGCGCTGCAAGCGAGTTGGTTGGGCGCGCCCGAAGCGATCGCCTTGCACCACGGTTCGTTGGACGCCGCGCTACGTCTTGACGTTGAGCACCGATTGAGCAAGGGGACATTACGTTGCGTGGTCGCCACATCGAGCCTGGATTTGGGCGTCGACTTTCCGGCGGTCGACCAGGTCTTTCAGATTGGCAGCCCGAAAGGTTTAGCCCGTTTGCTGCAGCGGGCAGGGCGCTCGAAGCATCGACCGGGCGAAGCGGGCCACGTGATTTGCGTGCCATCGCATGCGCTTGAAATCACCGAATACGCCGCTGCGCGAGAGGCGTTGAAAACCGGCCGGGTGGAATCACGGGAACCGCCAGTGCTCTCGTTGGATGTGCTTGCCCAACACGCCGTCACTGTCGCCTTGGGCGGTGGCTTCGACGCCGATGAGTTGTTGGCGGAAGTGCGTACGACCCACGCGTTCGCAGACTTGAGCGATGCGCAGTGGCACGCCGTGTTGAATTTCATTGTCCGCGGTGGTGAAGCGTTGGAACACTATCCGGAATTTCGTCGGGTGGAAGTGGTGGACGGCCGCTACACGGTAAGGGATAGAAAAATCGCCCTGAGGCAGCGCTTGTCGATTGGCACTATCGCAAGCGATGCACAGGTGAGCATCAAAATGATGCGTGGCGGACATCTGGGCACAATGGAGGAAAGCTTCGCGGGGCGTTTGCGGCCCCGACAAATTTTTCAATTCGCCGGGCGCAGTTTGGAATTCGTGCGCATAGAGGGCATGACCGCCTATGTCCGGCCAGCGAAGAAGCAAACCGATGCGGTCCCGCGTTGGATGGGCAGCAAAATGCCAATGTCATCAGAACTCGCCCATGCAATGGAGGTGATTTTGGCAAAGGCACCTGCATCTGCGGAAATGCGTGCCTCGCGTCGCCTGATTGCCACGCAAGCCCGGCTTTCCGACGTGCCGGCACCCGATCTGTTGTTAGTCGAACGCCACAAGACCCGGCAAGGGTTCCACTTTGTGTTGTTTCCGTTCGCCGGGCGAGCCGTGCACGAAGGCTTGGCCGCATTGTTGGCACTGCGCTTGGGCCGGCACACGCCCAACTCGTTCGAATTCGCGGTCAACGACTACGGATTGATGTTGAGCAGCGACAAACCGATAACGGCAGATGCCGAGTTGTTGCGGGAAATCTTGCGGGAAGACCATTTGTTGCAGGATTTGCGCGAAAGCTTGAACCTCGCAGAAATGGCCCGCCGCCAGTTCAGGGAAATCGCTCGGGTGGCGGGCCTGCTGCCGCCCAATGTGCCGGGGAAATCCGCACGCAGCATGCGCCAACTGCAAGCGTCGGCCGGTTTGATTTTCGACGTGCTCAAGCAGTATGACCCGGGGCATATGTTGTTGGCTTTGGCCGAGCGCGAAGTTTTGGAGCAGCAGTTGGAGTTTCGCGCATTGCGCACTTGTCTCGCTGACTGCGCTGCGCGTCAGATCCGGTTGCATGAACCGCCGTCACTGACGCCGTTCGCATTTCCACTCTGGGCCGAGTTCGCGCGCGGCAGACTCAGTACCGAGGATTGGAAAACCCGCGTGGAACGTGCCGCCGCCAAGCTTGAGCTCCGCCATGACTGAATCGATGGCCGTCGATATCGCAGGCGAGTCGATGCAACTGTTGTCAGATCGCGCATTGTTTTGGCCCGCGCAAAACCGGCTGCTGATCGCCGATTTGCATTTGGGCAAAGGCAACACGTTTCGCGAATGGGGCATCGGCATTCCCACCGGCGGCACCGCGCATGATCTCAATCGATTGACGGCGCTGCTTGCCCACACGCAAGCGAAGTCCCTTTGGATCTTGGGTGACATGCTTCATGCGAATCACCACGACGCGGTGGATGCGCAATGGGCCCGATTCCGTTCCCAACATGCGTCGGTCGATTTCGCCGTGCTGCCGGGCAACCACGACAGGCACTTGGATGCCGGAAAACTGGGTATAAAGCAGCTTCACGATGGCACGCGAGACGGACCCTTTATCTTCAGGCATGCGCCGCAACCCGCTCAGACCGACAACGCACACGAGCTGGCCGGGCATATTCACCCCGTCGTTCGCCTGCCCGGCGTGGGTCTTACGCCGGTGTTCTGGTTGCGCGCGCAGCGCACGGTGTTGCCTGCGTTTTCCGCCTTCACCGGCGGCTACGTGATGCCATTGCGCGAAACCGGGTTTTGCGTGGCATGTAACGGCAGCTCGCTTGTGTCGTTGAAGAGAAGATTTTGACCAAACTTCAACGCGAAACCATCGCGGATTCCATCAAACTCGCTGCTCCGGACGCTATCTCGCACCTGCGCATTCATCGGCGATAACGTCGAAATCGTCACATTGATTGCTCTAGCCTGCTTGTCTGATCCCCCACAAGCTGGAGAAAGACATGGCCGTCAAAAAAAAGAAAGCTTCCGCTCCCTCCAAGCGTAAAATGCAGTCCGGGTCCGGCGGCGAAACCCATCAATCCGCCACCGCAGATACCGGCGTGATGACCACCGCGCAAGGCATACCGGTCAGCGACAACCAGAATTCACTGCGCGCACATTCGCGCGGCCCGACCTTGCTGGAAGATTTCATTCTTCGCGAAAAGATCACCCATTTCGACCATGAACGCATTCCCGATCGCGTGGTGCATGCGCGCGGTTCTGCCGCGCACGGCTATTTCGAATTGACGCGTTCGCTGTCGAAATACACGACCGCGAAATTGTTCACCGACACGAAGGCACGCACCCCGGTGTTTGCGCGCTTCTCTACCGTGGCCGGCGGGGCCGGCAGCGTTGATACACCGCGTGACGTGCGCGGATTCGCAGTGAAGTTTTATACGCAGGAAGGCAACTACGATCTGGTGGGCAACAATCTGCCGGTTTTCGCCATCCAAGACGCCATGAAATTTCCCGACTTCATCCACGCGGTGAAGATGGAGCCTGACCGCGGGTTCCCGCAGGCGGCCAGTGCGCACGATACCTTCTGGGATTTCGTGTCGCTTTCGCCGGAAACGCTGCACATGGTGACTTGGGCGATGAGCGACCGCGGCATTCCGCGCAGCTTGCGCATGATAGAAGGCTTCGGCATCCACAGCTTTCGCCTGATCAATGCGAAGGGTGAATCGACTTTCGCCCGGTTCCACTGGCGTCCCAAGTTGGGTCTGCAGTCCACCGTGTGGGACGAAGCCGTGAAGCTGCAAGCCGCGGACAACGATTTCCACCGCCGCGACTTGTTTGAGGCGATCGACAAAGGGGACTTCCCGGAATGGGAATTTGCCGTGCAGTTGTTCACTGAAGCGGAAGCCGAGGCCTTCCCGTTTGACCACTTGGATGCGACCAAATTGATTCCGGAAGAATTGGTGCCGCTGACGGTGATCGGTCGGATGGTGCTGGACCGCAACCCCGACAATCATTTCGCCGAGAATGACCAAGTCGCGTTCTGCCCGGCGAACATGATCCCGGGTATCGATTTTTCCAACGACCCTTTGTTGCAAGGCCGGTTGTTCTCGTATCTGGACACGCAACTCTCACGCCTGGGCGGCACAAACTTCACGCAGATTCCCATCAATGCGCCCAAGTGCCCTTTCGCCAACCATCAACGCGACGCGCACATGCAGATGCAGGTGCCCAAAGGGCGCGTCGCTTATGAACCGGCCTCGCTGGATCGCGACGGTTCAACACCGAATGGCCGCGAAACCTCAAACGGCTTCCGCAGTTTTTCCGAGACAGCACCCAAAGGCGAAGGCAAGGGCCGGGTTCGTGCGGAAACCTTTGCGGATCATTACAGTCAACCGCGCATGTTCTTCCGCAGCCAATCGCCGCTGGAGCAAGCCCACATCGCCTCGGCGTTCGTGTTTGAGCTGTCCAAGGTCGACGACGACGTCGTGCGGGAGCGCACCGTCTCACAGTTGCGAAACATCGATGAATCGCTGGCCCAGCGCGTGGCCGATGGGCTTGGCATGACAGCACTTCCGGACGCGGCACCGAAGGCAGCCCCGGTGCAGGACCTGCCGCTCTCACCGGCGACGACGCTGATTCCGCGCATGAAGCCGACGTTGGCCGGGCGCTGCGTCGGGATTCTGGTGTCGGACGGCAGCGACGCAAAAGCGGTCGACGCGGTTCGCAAGGCCGTCGAGGACGCCGGCGCCACGGTGAAGTTGGTGGCACCGAAACGCCTAGTGACACTCAAGGGCCGCAAGCCGCAGAAAGCAGACGGCCAATTGGCCGGCACCCCTTCCGTGTTGTTCGACGCAGTGGCCTGTGTGCTGACGCCGGAAGACGCCGCACGCTTGGCCAATGAGGCCGCATGCATCGACTGGTTCCGTGATGCATTCGGCCACCTGAAGGCCATTGCCGCATGCGGTGGGACGCGCAAGCACATCCTGCCGGTGGCCGGGATCGAGCCGGATGCAGGCGTGATGGATATTGCCGAAGTGGACGCGTTTCTGAAGCAGGCGAAGACGCGACAGTGGGATCGCGAACCGACGCTGCGCACGTTGGCGTGAGTAATGCAAGGCCGGCACGGCGTGTGCCGGCCTTGGGTTCTAGGGCCGAGCCAATCGCTATTTAGAGTTTGGTGGGCCCACCAGGACTCGAACCTGGAACCAAAGGATTCGCCTATTCCCACGATTTCCCGCAGGGACGGACTATCTCTTCACCCGCTGCCTCGGGCAGGTAGGGTGCGGGACGCTCTAGCCTGTTATGAAGGGCACTTCAGCCCTCAGGTAGTCTCTGCACCTTCCGGTGGTGTACCACCGGCTTGGCTCAGGGTTCCCACCGGCCGCTTGCGCGCCGCTGAGGGTTCCTTGAATTCATCCCGTTCCCGTCCACGTGTTTCCACGTGGCGGCACCTTTCGATGAGTCCTCTGCTCTAACCATTGAGCTATAGGCCCGAGCGGTCATTCTATCAGCAGCGAACGGGCAAGTTCCGGCCAACCCACCCCAAACAAAAAGCGCGGGCCCTTTCGGTGCCCGCGCCTGTGTTCTTGGAATCCGACGAGCGTCTTATTCGACGTCGAGGAAACTCCGCAAGGTTTCCGAACGGCTCGGGTGACGCAATTTGCGCAACGCCTTCGCCTCTATTTGACGGATGCGTTCGCGGGTGACGTCGAATTGCTTGCCGACTTCTTCCAACGTGTGGTCGGTATTCATATCGATGCCGAAACGCATGCGCAGCACCTTGGCTTCACGCGGGGTGAGGCCGGCCAACACGTCGCGCACGGTTTCCACCAGGCTGATATTGGTGGTGGCTTCGATCGGCGACTCGGCGTTGGAGTCTTCGATGAAGTCGCCCAGATGCGAATCTTCGTCGTCACCGATCGGGGTTTCCATCGAGATCGGTTCTTTGGCGATCTTCATCACCTTGCGGATCTTGTCTTCCGGCATCTCCATTTCTTTGGCCAGTTCTTCCGGCGTCGGCTCGCGACCGAACTGCTGCAGCATTTGGCGGGAAATGCGGTTCAACTTGTTGATCGTTTCGATCATGTGCACCGGAATACGGATGGTGCGCGCTTGGTCGGCGATCGAACGGGTGATGGCCTGACGAATCCACCAAGTGGCATAGGTCGAGAACTTGAAGCCGCGACGGTGTTCGAACTTGTCGACCGCCTTCATCAAACCGATGTTGCCTTCCTGGATCAAGTCGAGGAATTGCAGACCGCGGTTGGTGTACTTCTTGGCGATCGAGATCACCAAACGCAAGTTGGCTTCGACCATTTCCCGCTTGGCTTCGCGTGCCATGCGTTCGCCTTCGTCCAGCATGCGTTCGATTTTGCGCATGTCGGCGACGGTCACCATGACAGCTTTTTCAAGCTCGATGGCCGAGTCTTGTTGGGCGATGATTTGATCACGCACTTCGCGCAGCTCGGAGCCCCACTTCTGCTTGCGCTTGAGCATTTCATCAACCCAATCGAGATTGGTGATGTTGCCTTCGAAGCTGCGGATGAAGTCTTTGCGCGGCATCTTCGCGCGGACGATGGAGAAATGCGCAATGCGACGTTCGCGTTCACGGATGGTGTCCATCGAGTCGCGCAGCAAGGTCACCAAGGACTCCAGCATCGGCAGCGGCAGACGGAACGCCGAGAATACTTCGGCCATCTCTTCGCGCAGCTTCAGCACGCTCTTGTGCGTCGGGCCATGCTTGGCATACGCCTTTTCGAATTTGCCGTACAGGTCTTCCAGAACTTCCATGCGCGCGCGCACTTCCTCCGGATTCGGACCGGTGGGTGCCGGATCGTCTTCGGCGGTGTCATCGTCGTCGGTGTCTTCGTCGTCGACCGCAACGTCCATGGCCGCCAGCGCGTCTTCGTTTTCGATCTCTTCTTCGGGCTCGGCGTTTTCTTCGTGGAAACCGAGCACCATTTCAGCGAGACGCTTCTTGCCGGCCTTCACTTGCGCGTAGTCTTCAAGCACTTGCTTGTTGACGAGCGGGAAGCTGGCGAGCGCCAACAGCATTTGGTACAGGCCGTGCTCGATGCGTTTCGCGATGGCAATTTCGCCTTCGCGCGTCAGCAGTTCAACGGTACCCATTTCGCGCATGTACATGCGCACCGGGTCAGTGGTACGACCGGTTTCGGTATCGAGCGACGACAATGCAGCAGCCGCTTCTTCCGCCGCCGTATCATCGACATCGCGACCGCCGGTGGTTTGGCCCGCCAACAAAAGGGTTTCGGCATCGGGCGCGGATTCGAGCACGTCAATGCCCATACCGGTCATCAAACCGATGATGTCTTCGAGCTGTTCCGGGTCGACCACGTCATCCGGCAGATGGTCGTTGACTTCGGCGTAGGTCAGATAGCCTTGTTCCAGGCCTTTGCTGATCAGTTGCTTGATTTCGGATTGCTGAACTTGACGCTCGTTGGCCATGTGCGGCACACACCAGATACAGAGAGTGAACCCCTAATTATACTGCGCTGGAGGCCTGTTTTCCTAGGTCTGTAGCAGGAAGGTGACGGGGCCGTCATTCACCAGCCTGACTTCCATATGGGCACGAAAGCGCCCAGTTTCCACCCCTGCGTGCCGATTTCTGCACATTTCCACGAACTGCTCGAACAACGGTTCAGCGATAGCCGGGGAAGCGGCGCTGGAGAAGCTCGGCCGCAGACCACTGCCGGTGTCGGCCGCCAAGGTGAACTGACTTACGAGCAGCAGACCGCCGCCCACATCGCGCAGCGATAGGTTCATTTTGCCGTCTTTATCGCCGAAGATGCGGTAATTAAGTAGCTTTTCCGCCATCTTCTCGAGCTTTTGCGGGCTATCGTCGGGCTGCGCGGCAACCAGTGCCAAGATGCCCGAACCGATCTTGCCGGTGGTCTCGCCGTGGACAGTGACCTCGGCTTCGGTCACGCGTTGAATGAGCACGATCATGGCCAAATCATAAGGCAGCACGCTGGCCTGCCCTTTAGACTGACGACTGTGAATACGCCGCTTGCCGCCCGCGCCCTCTATGCCCTGTCCTGGATTCTGGGTCGACTGCCTGTCCGGCTGGCACAGGCTCTGGGCGATGCGATGGGCTGGCTGTGGCGGCAGATGGATGCCCGTGAGGCACGAATTGCGCGCCGGAATTTGGCACTCATCCGGCCCGGAGAGTCAGAGGTCGCTCGCGAAGCGCAGACCCGCGCCATCCTACGGACCACCGGGCGTCAATTCTTGGAAACCCTGCGCTTTTGGACGCATCCGCCCGAGCAAAACTTGCGGATGTTGAAAGTCGATGACGCCGCCCGGCAAACATTTACCGACGCGATCGCCCAAGGTCGCGGCGTGATTGTGTCTGCGCCGCATTACGGCAATTGGGAACTGCTGAACCAATGGTTGGCCGACACCACAGATCTCGCCATTCTGTATCGTCCACCGGAGTCGGCGGTTGGCGAGGCGTACTTGCGCTTGGTTCGGCACAGCACACGGCACGAGGTAAGTCAGGTGCGCGCGGGGGGTGCCGGGCTGCGAACGCTCATTCGCACCTTGCAAAGCGGTGGCGTGGTCGGGATTTTGCCCGACCAGCAACCCGGCGATGTGCGCGATGGTGTGTTTGCACCGTTCTTCGGCAGACCGGCGTTGACCATGACCTTGTTGAATCGTTTGGCCAACAAGACCGGTGCGATGGTGCTGCATGCATGGTGCGAACGCGCGGCGGATGGCCGTCATTTCACGCTACATATCGAGCCCGCGAATGACGCCGTGGCCGATGCCGATGCGTTGATTGCTGCCACGGCGTTGAATGCCGATATCGAACGTATCGCGTCACGCGACCCGGCGCAATATCAGTGGACGTATAAGCGCTTCACGATGACGCCGCCCGGCACCGTGCCACCCAATCCCTATCGCGATCTGGAAACGCATTGATGCAAAAGCTGCCGATCAGCGGCGTGGTGATCGCCTTCAACGAAGCGGACCGTATTGCGCGTTGCGTTGCGAGTCTGGCGCCGCTGTGTGACGAAGTGATCGTGATGGATTCCGGCAGTACCGACGACACCGCCCGCATCGCCACCGATAACGGTGCACGGGTGGTGCAACAGGCATGGCTGGGTTTTTCTGCGCAGAAGAATGCAGTGATCAGTGCCGCACGCAACGAGTGGGTGTTGTTACTGGATTCGGACGAATGGCTGGATGACGCGGCCGGTGGAAAAATCGCGCAGTTGTTGGCCGGCGGCGAAATGGAATCGGCGGATGTTTGGACCTTGCTGCGACGCACGCACTATCTCGGCACAGCGTTGAATCACGGCGGATGGGGCAAGGAAAAAGTCGAACGTCTTTTCAGGCGCGACTTGCGCTACAAGCAAGCGGATGTACATGAAGCGCTGGACACAAGAGGCAAGCGCGTCAAGGCGTTGGATGCACGCATCGAACATGACACGGCGCGCAGCGATGCGGAGTATGCGCAGAAGTTGGATCGCTATGCGGTGCTGTGGGCGAAGCAGAAGCATGCGGCCGGGCGTTCGGCCAATGCGCTGTCTGGACCGCTGCATGCATTTGCTTATTGGTTGAAGAATTATGTGTTGCGCGGCGGTTTCTTGGATGGCGGCCGGGCGCATCGGTATCACTGGCTGCATACGAGATATGTCTATGGGAAGTATGTGTTGTTGGCTGGGATGTGAGTTGGGGCGAAGAGGGCCTCACCCGCCCCCTTCGGGGGCACCCTCTCCATCGGAGATGGAGAGGGGAAGCTCTCCCTTCTCCACGCAGTGGAGAAGGGAGATTGTCAGGGGCAGGATTGGACGGCGTCACCGCGCACCAGCCACCATCCCCGGCGGTTGGCGTTTTGCAGCGCCATGCGTGACGATGCCGGGATGCAGTCGGGGGTGGAGATGTCTTGCATCAACAGCCAACGTTGCGCCGGCTTTTGCTTTGCCCATGCAATCCCTTTGGCCGCTTGATCCAACGCTTTTTCCGCGTCCGGTGTAAATCCGAAAGTTTCCGCGGGCCGCGTTGCCATCAACAAGTTTTGCTCTTTCCAGCCGACCAATCCGAGCTCAGCCTGCGGCCCGATGCGGCGGGAGACTTCCTGCATCAAACCGCGTGATGAAGACGAGTCGTTGAGAATCGGATAGCCGATCGCGCCGAACAACATCCAAATCCCGGCGAACACCCCGAAGACCGCCAACGCCGGACGGCGGCGAAGATGCAACGCGCACGCGAGCACGCCTGCCGCGCCCATCGCCAACAACATCCAGCCCAGACCATCGCCGGACGACAAGCCGCGATCGGCCATCAGTTTCAGTTCGAATTTTTGCGTCGAAAACGCCAGCAAAGCGCCGGCGACAATCAGCCCCGCAGTGAGCAATACCGCGAACAACGCGAGCAACCGTTGCAGCCAGGTTTTTTGCAGCAAGTCATCGGCCAACGGTGCAAGCGCGAGCGCAAACATCGGCAGCGCCGGCAAGATGTAGACATCGCGTTTGCCGGCCGGGATGCTGAAGAACACGATCATCAACACGATCCATGCCAGCGGCAGAATGAAACGCGCATCGCATGCTTTGATGCGCTCCCACCATTTCGGTAGAGCCCAGGGCAACGCCAAGCTCAGCGGCAACCACTGGGTCAGCACCACTTCGATGAAGTACCACCACGGCTGCACGTGATGCCATGACGCGGCGTAGCGCTTCGCTGTTTGCTTGAACAAAATATTGTTCATGTAAGCGGTGTATTCGGGCGTGTTGCGTGCCTGCACCGCCCACACCATCGGCACCAACCACAGCGCAATCGCAGCCAGAAACATGATTGGTCCCAACCAAAATTGCCATCGACGTGCATGCAGACGCACATGCCCGCCGCGCAAAGACAACACGATCGCCGGCAGCAACATCAACAACGCCACCGCGCCGACGCCTTTGGTAATCGTGCCGAGACCGGCGGCAGCCCAGCCGATCCACCACCAGCGCCAATTCGGCCCCAGCAAAAGATGCCGCAACAAGCCGTAGTTCGCCAAGGTGATGAGGAAAGTCACCAGCGGATCAATCTGTGCCTTTTTGGCTTGATAGGTGAACTGCATCGCCACCAGCAACAGCCAGCCCGCCCAGATGCCTGCTCTGCGATCCCACAGTCGTGTTGCGAGATCGCGTACCAAAGCGAGCGTGCCCAAGGCCGCGAGCAATGACGGCAGCAAGAAGGCAATGCGCATTTCGCCGGTGAGCTTGAGCAGGATCGCCTGCAGCCACATCAACATCGGCGGTTTGTCGGCGTAGAGTTCGTGACCGCGATGCGGAAACAACCAGTCGCCGCTTTCCACCATCTGCTTCGCCACCAAGGCGAAGCGCGGTTCGTCGGCCGGCCATGGGTCACGCAGCCCCAAGCCGACACCGATCATCAAGATCGCCATGCCCCAAAAAATCCAGGTCTCGCGTGTGCGGAGGTCTGTGTTTCGGGAATTGGCGAGTGTGTTCATCGGCAGGATTTTTCTATACGTGCGATGAAAAAGCCATCCATGCCGCGTTCGCCCGTCAATCGCTGCGAGCCGGCGCCTGTGTCGTGCCCGAACCGATGATCCAAGGGGCGAAGCTGCGCATCCGGCGTGCCGGATAAAAAAGCGCTGACTTGATCTTCGTTTTCTTCCGGCAAAATCGAGCAGGTGGCGTAGATCATCACCCCGCCCGGCTTGAGCACGCGCCACAAGTTGTCCATCAAGTTCGCCTGCAGAACGGTGAGCTCAGCAAGGTCGTGTTCACGACGATGCAACAGCACATCCGGTTGCCGGCGAACGATGCCGGTGGCTGAGCACGGCGCATCAATCACGATGACATCGAACAACGCGCCGTCCCACCAACTTTCGACGTCCAAGGCATTGGCCGCGCGCGTCTCGATGTTGAGATGCATCCGTTCGAAACTGTCCTGCATGCGCCGTACGCGCCGTGGATCAACATCCAAAGCAAGAAGCTTGGCGTCGGGCATCAACGTGTGAAGATGCGCCGCTTTGCCACCCGGCGCCGCGCAAGCGTCCAAAATGCGCAAGCCGGACGCGGGCGTCAGTGCCAGTGCAACATGTTGCGCACTGCCGTCTTGAACGGTCACAGCGCCGTTCTCGAAACCGGGAATGCGTGCCACCGGAATACTTTCGGCAACGCGCACTGCTTGCGGCAGCTCGGCATCCGTCTGCGCGTCGATGCCTTCCACGCGCAAATCATCCACCAGCGATTCAACCGACATCGTGTCGGCGTTGACGCGTAGCCAAAGCGGTGCCGGCAGCGCGCTCTGTTCGAAAATCGATTCGGCCTGTGCCGGCCATGCCGTTGCTACGCGCTCGCGCAACCACGCAGGCCAAGCCAGTGACGGGGCGCCGGGAATACCGTCGCGTTGCGCGCGCCTCAGCAAGGCATTCACCATGCCGGCATGTTTCGGTCGCTGAATGTGTCGCACCGCTTCGACGGTCGCATCCAGTGCTGCGTGCGCGGGCAACTTCATCGCATCCAATTGCGCAAAGCCGACATACAACAAACTGCGCAAAACCCCATCGCGCTCCGCGAGGGGTCGCGACATCCATTGTTCCAACGCGTCCGCATAGCGCGCATGCTGCCGCACGACGGCAAACACCATCGCCTCGACCAAAGCACGATCGCGTACATCTTTGAACTTCGGCAATACGGTGTTCATTGCCGCTTTCAGCGATGCGCCGCGATGCAAAATTTGATCTGCGACCTGCGCTGCGGCGACGCGGCTGGCGACACCCGGCTGACGGTCGTGATTCATTGCGGACTGGGCAATTGCAAATCGCGGCGCGCGTTGACGAAATCGGCCGCAGTAATCATCCGGCCTCCTTCACGCTGCAAGGTTCGGATGCGCAACGCGCCGTCGGCGCAGGCGATATCAATGCCGTGACGGTCTGCTTGCACAATCTCTCCCGGCGCAACGGCGCGCGCTAGCGGCACCGCAATGGCAGAGTGGATGCGTACGCGCTCGCCCGCGAGCATGGCGTCCGCCATCGGCCAAGGATTGAATGCACGCACCTTGTTCGCCAATGTCGTCGCGCTGGATTGCCAATCCAAACGCGCTTCGGCTTTGTCCAACTTGTGCGCGTAGGTCACGCCTTCTTCGGCTTGCACCACCGGCTGCAGACGCATGCCCATCGAGGTCAATGCCAAAGCATCGGACAAGGTGCGCGCGCCCAGCTCCGCCAAGCGGTCATGTAGCTCGCCACCGGTTTCATTCGCGCCGATCTCGGTCTCGTTCGACAACAACACCGGACCGGTGTCGAGACCCGCTTCCATTTGCATCAGGCACACACCGGTGCGCGTATCGCCTGCTTCAATCGCACGTTGAATCGGTGCGGCGCCGCGCCAGCGCGGCAGCATCGAGGCGTGCACATTCCAACAACCGCCACCCGGTATCTCCAACACCGATTTCGGCAAGATCAGCCCGTAAGCCACGACGATCATCAAATCCGGCTTCAAGGCGCGTAATGCATCCTTGGTAATTTGCGATTTCAGATTTTCCGGTTGGAACACCGGAATGCCGCGCAGCAAAGCTTCTTTCTTGACCGGCGACGGCATCAGCGCGCGACCGCGGCCCGCGGGTCGGTCCGGTTGGGTGTAAACGGCGATCACTTCGGCACGCGTGGCGGCTGCACGCAAACTCGGCACCGCGAAGTCCGGGGTGCCGGCAAACACAACACGCAGCGCCATATCAGGCCGCGTCTTTGGCGCGCTTGGCGAGCTTGCGTTTCACCATTTCGCGTTTGAGCGGCGAAAGATAGTCGACGAACAACTTGCCATCGAGATGATCCATTTCATGCTGGATGCACACCGCGAGCAAACCGTCGGCCTTCATTTCAAATGCCTGACCGTCGCGACCATGCGCACGCACCACGATTTCGTTAGCGCGGGTGACATCGGCAAAAATACCCGGCACCGACAAGCAGCCTTCTTGATACACCTGCTCGCCGTCTTTGGCGAGAATTTCCGGATTGATGAAGACCAGCGGCGCATCGTTCTCTTCGGAGACGTCAATCACCATGAAACGCTCGTGCACATCGACCTGGCTGGCGGCAAGACCGATACCCGGCGCGTCGTACATGGTTTCGAACATGTCATCGAGGCGGGTTTGGAATTCGGGGGTGGTGATGGCGTCAACCGCGACCGCGACGGCCTTGGTGCGCAGGCGCGCGTCAGGGAATTCAAGGATTGGCAGCAAGGCCATGGGTGTCTCCGGAGGTGCTCAATACGCGACCGTGCGTCGCGGAATTGATCCAAGTGTATCGAAATTGTGGTCAGAGGCTTGTCTAAACGTGAAGAATGTGATGTAAATGTAAGTCCTGATTGGGGAAATTAGAAAAGGGGAGTGTGCCCATGCACGGCATTCTCACGCGTTTGAAGACACCGGTGCGCGTGTGCGCGGCGGTTTTGGCCGTATCGCTTGCCACCGCCGGGCTCGCCGCAGTTGAACTGCGTGGCGACCATCCGGACACCTACGTGGTGAAAAAGGGCGATACCCTCTGGGATATTGCCGGACGCTTCCTGAAGCGGCCGTGGCTGTGGCCTGAAATCTGGCAAGCCAATCCGCAAGTCAAGAACCCGCATTTGATTTATCCGGGCGACGTCTTGAGCCTGGCCTACCTGAATCGCGTCGGCGTCCAAGCCGGTCCGCGCACGGGTAATGCCATCGGCGCCATTCCGTTATCGGAAATCGAGCCGTTCTTGAAAGACCTGCGGGTGATGGACGAAAGCTATCGCACCCTACCCTATGTGGTCGGTATCGAAGAAGACCAATTGCGCGGCGTGTCCGGCCAAGTGGTGTATGCGCGTGGCCTCGCATCAAGCGATGTCGGTCGCCGCTTCCAGATTCTGCGTCCCACCTATAAGTTCTCGCGTCTGGACCGCACCATGTGCTGCGATATCCATTGGCGCAAAGACCTCGACTTCCAAGGCAACGTGATTCCGGATGGCAAAACCTTCTGGACCAACGCGATCACGCCGGACAAGGGTCACGAACTGCTCGGCTATGAAATGCAAAAGGTCGGTGTGGCCACGATGACCCGTGGCGAAGTTGGCGGTATTGAAGCCTCGACCCTCCGTGTGGATGATCCGATCAAGGAAATCCGCGAAGGCGATCGCATCGTTCCGGTCGACGCACAGCCGTACGACTTGTACTTCATGCCCCATCCGCCGAAGCAAACCACCGAATACGGCCGTGGCCGCATCGTGGCCGTGGCAGACATGTTCTCCACTGGTGGCCCGCGTGACGTGATCGCCATTTCGCTCGGTGCGCAAGACGGTATCGATAACGGCACCGTGTTCTCGTTGTGGCGCGTCGGCGCCAACAAGGTGGACCGCGTGGCGGATCGCTATCACCGCGGCTTCCGCACAGAAGAATCCGTGTCGGACGGTGCCAAGGTCCGTTTGCCGGACGAGTTCGCCGGACATGCGATGGTGTTCCGCACCTTCGACAAAATGGCTTACGCATTGATCATGGACAGCATCAAACCCGCACGCGTGGGCTATGAGCTGAAACACCCGGACGCAGCCTACTGAGTTCGGACTCCACCGACAGCTGAAACAGACGGCGCCTTAGGGCGCCGTTTGCATTTAGGCGAAATCATGGGGGCATGCTGACTGCACGCCATCCCACTGAAGACATCGAAGCCGCTTTGCGGTTCTTGCATCTGCGCGGTCGCCGCGCGCCATTGCGTGACGCCATCACCGCTGCCGGCGGCTGGCAGCCTTGGCGCAGCGGGCGCCGTGCCCTGCTTGGCAGAACACCGCTGCCCCGCGAGCTCGAGGTCGCCCTTTCCACTTGCGCACTGCCGGCATTGGTCGAATCTGTCACCGTTTGGCTCAGTGGAAACGCGCGGCGGTTTGTCCTGCCGTTCGGGGCGCAGGCCTACCCGGCTCGGCTGGCGGAATCGCCCTCGCCGCCGATGCTGTTATTCGGCGAGGGAGAAGCCGCCTTGCTCAGCGCCCCTGGCATTGCCGTGGTGGGAAGCCGTACGCCCACGCCAATGGGCATCGACATCGCCGCGGAATTCGCCCAAGGCTTTGCGCAGGCCGGCCTTTGCGTAATCAGCGGCCTTGCAGCCGGCATTGATGCTGCTGCCCATGCGGCGGCGCTGCCGCTCCTTGGGAAAACCATCGCGGTTCTCGGCTGCGGCCCCGATATCGCTTTCCCGACCGGTAACGCCCGGCTGATGCGCAGTGTTGCCGAGGAGGGCCTTTTGCTGTCCGAATATCCGCCCGGCACCCACCCACAGCGCACGCACTTCCCCGACCGCAACCGCATCGTGGCGTCGCTGGCCCTGGCCACCGTCGTCGTCGAGGCACGCGAACGCTCGGGTGCCCTGATCAGCGCGAGGCTGGCAGCCGAGGCCGGACGCGATGTGTTCGCCGTGCCCGGCTCAGTACGGAATTTGGCTGCGGCAGGCTGCCATCGCTTGATCCGCGAAGGGGCCGGGCTTGCGACGTCCCCGGCCGATGTCATGGCCGGTCTGTCGGCCGAATTGCGCGCCCAACTGTCAGCGGTCGCGACGCCGGAAGCGATCCCAACCGGGGTCGCCGCCAACCTCTCGGCGGCACCCGCCGACTGGCCCACCGACCACAAGCTGCTGTGGTCATCGCTGGGCGATGACCCCACCCCTATGGATGAGCTGATTCTTCGAAGCGGATTGACGTATCCGGAAATTGGCCCCATTCTGCTTGGAATGGAATTGGATGGACGGGTCGAACAGTACTTCGGCCGCTACCGCCGGAAGCTTCCAGCAAGGGTGTAGAACGCGGAATCATCACGCCGGCTCGGCGACAGGAGGGGTCATGAAGGAAAGCATTCTGGACGTACTGCTATACCTTTTTGAGCATTACTTCACCGCGGACACCGATCTCGGCCGCGATCGCGACTCGCTCCAAAGCACTTTGATCGGTGCCGGTTTCAGCCCCGCCGAGATCCACCGTGCATTCGAATGGCTGGAAGGATTGGCCGAAGAGCGGCCCATGACCGCCACCCACACCGGCAATATCGGCCCCACTCGCGTGTTTTTCGGCCCCGAATTGACGAAGTTCGACGTCGAAAGCCGCGGTTTCCTAACCTATTTGGAACAACAAGGCGTGCTCTCGCCGTCCCAGCGTGAACGCGTGGTGGACCGGGCCATGGCCTTGGACCAGGACGAAATTGACCTCGACGACATGAAATGGGTCGTTTTGATGGTGCTTTTCAACCAGCCCGGCTCGGAAGCCGCCTACGCCTGGATGGAAACCCAGATGTGCGAGGAAGACCCCGAATCGGTGCATTGAGTGCGGCTTGCGGGTTTTCCCGCTTGACAGACCGCCCTCCAACGTGATTCCACTATAAATAGGAAGTCGAGAGCGCCCGGACCCATCCGGGCGTTCCCGCATCATTGTCTGCCTGCGCCCACCTGCGCGGCACCTGGAACCGAACACATGTCGAAACACCTGCTCATCGTCGAGTCTCCCGCGAAAGCGAAGACCATCAACAAGTACCTGGGGAAGGACTTCACCGTTCTTGCCAGCTACGGGCACGTGCGCGACCTGGTACCGAAGGAAGGGGCGGTCGATCCCGCGCATGGCTTCAAGATGCGCTACGACTTGATCGAGAAGAACGAAAAACATGTCGATGCCATCGCCCGCGCCGCAAAGACCGCCGACGACATTTTTCTGGCGACTGACCCGGATCGCGAAGGTGAAGCCATCAGTTGGCACATTGCCGAGATCTTGGCCGAACGCAAACTGCTGAAAGACAAACCTTTGCATCGGGTGATCTTTACGGAAATCACGCCACGTGCGATCAAGGAAGCCATAGCCCAACCGCGTCAAATTGCCGCGCCGTTGGTGGATGCGCAACAGGCGCGCCGCGCGCTCGACTATCTCGTCGGTTTCAATTTGTCGCCGGTGCTGTGGCGCAAAGTGCAACGCGGTTTGTCGGCGGGGCGCGTGCAGTCACCTGCGCTTCGGATGATTGTCGAGCGCGAAGAAGAAATCGAAGCCTTCATCGCGCGCGAATATTGGTCGATTGAAGCGGAGTGTGCGCATCCGTCGCAGAACTTCACCGCGAAATTGGTGAAGCTCGATGGCGCCAAGTTCGAACAGTTCACCATTACCGACGGCGACACCGCGGAAGCGGCGCGCGAGCGCATCGTCAAGGCAGCGGGCGGACGCCTGCATGTCACCGACGTCGCCAGCAAAGAGCGCAAACGCCGCCCGTCGCCGCCGTTCACAACTTCCACCCTGCAACAGGAAGCGTCGCGAAAGCTCGGTTTCACCACGCGCCGTACCATGCAGGTCGCGCAGAAACTGTATGAAGGTGTGGCCATCGGCGAAGAAGGCACGGTCGGCCTGATCTCTTATATGCGTACCGACTCGGTCAGCCTTTCGCAAGAAGCGCTCGCCGACATCCGCGATGTGATCGCGCGCGATTTCGGCACGCAGTCGCTCCCCGACAAGCCGAACTTCTATCAAACCAAATCCAAGAACGCCCAAGAGGCGCACGAAGCGGTCCGCCCGACCTCGGCATTGCGCACGCCGGCGCAATTGGCGAGGTTCCTGACCGATGACGAACGCAAGTTGTACGACTTGATTTGGAAGCGTGCCGTTGCATCGCAAATGATTCCGGCCACACTCAACACCGTGTCGGTGGAATTGTCTGCCGGTTCCGAACATGTGTTCCGCGCCTCCGGCACCACTGTGGTCGTGCCGGGGTTCTTGTCGGTGTACGAAGAAGGCAAAGATGCCAAAGCCGCCGACGACGATGACGAAGGGCGCAAGTTGCCGGCGATGAAGCCGGGTGACAACGTGCCGCTCGGCAGCGTGCACACGGATCAACATTTCACGCAGCCGCCGCCGCGATATACCGAAGCGTCGTTGGTGAAAGCCTTGGAAGAGTTCGGCATCGGCCGTCCTTCCACCTATGCCTCCATCATTCAAACACTGCTGTTCCGCAAGTACGCGGAAATGGAAGGCCGCGCGTTCCGACCCACCGATGTCGGTCGTGCCGTTTCGAACTTCTTGAGTGCGCACTTCACCCGCTACGTCGACTACGACTTCACCGCAAAAATGGAAGACGAGCTCGACGCGGTCAGCCGCGGCGAAGAGCAATGGGTGCCTTTGCTCGAGAAATTCTGGGGACCGTTCAAGGAATTGGTGGACGTCAAAACCGAAAGCGTTGATCGCACCGACGCGGGCAGCGCGGTGGTGCTCGGTACCGATCCGGTCAGCGGCAAACCGGTCAGTGCGCGCATTGGCCGATTCGGCCCGATGGTACAAATCGGTACGGTCGAAGATGAGGAAAAACCGAAGTTCGCCTCGCTGCAACCGGGCCAGAGTATTTATTCGATCACGCTCGACGCGGCGCTCAAGCTGTTCGACATGCCGCGCACGCTGGGTGAATCCAACGGTGAAGTGGTCACGGT
Organism: Lysobacter soyae; assembly: GCF_019551435.1. Taxonomy (NCBI): domain Bacteria; kingdom Pseudomonadati; phylum Pseudomonadota; class Gammaproteobacteria; order Lysobacterales; family Lysobacteraceae; genus Lysobacter; species Lysobacter soyae. Next base: position 400,894 of record NZ_CP080544.1, on the reverse strand, counting down.
CGGCATCGGTCGCTTCGGACCCTTCGCCAAGCGCGGCAGTACCTATGCGTCTTTGAAAAAGGAAGATGATCCGTACAAGATCGATTTCGATCGCGCCGTGTTCTTGATTGAGGAAAAGGAAGAGATCGCGCGCAATCGCATCATCAAGTCGTTCGAAGGCAGCGAAATCCAAGTGTTGAACGGGCGCTTCGGCCCGTACATCAGCGATGGCGCGATGAACGGCAAGATACCGAAAGATCGCGAGCCCGCCTCACTGACCTTGGACGAAGTCACCCAACTGCTGGCCGAAACCGGCAAACCGGTGCGCAAGGGTTGGGGTAAGAAGGTCGCAAAGAAAGCGACCGCAAAGAAGACGGCAACAAAGAAGGCGCCGGCCAAGAAGGCCGCGACCAAGAAAGCGACAAAAAAGACGGCGAAAAAGGCCACCAAGAAGACCGCCAAGAAAGCCACAACAAAAACCGCGACGAAAAAAACCGCCACCAAGAAAGTCACCAAACGGGTGAGCAAGACGGCGAGCAACGACGACGCACCACCGTTCTAAACACGCATGGACCGACTCGACAGCCAGCATGCCGCACGTTGCCTGAAATCGGGCGGCGTGGTGGCCTACCCGACCGAAGGCGTCTGGGGGCTGGGCTGCGATCCGCGCAATGAGGCGGCGGTCATGCATGTCTTGTCGATCAAGCGCCGTGAAGTCGCGCGCGGGCTCATTTTGATCGCGGGCGACGAAATCCAGCTCGCGCCCTTTATCGACATGTCGGCCTTGAGTGGCGATGCCAAAGCGCGCGTTCGCGACAGTTGGCCAGGCCCCAACACCTGGATCGTCCCGGCGTCGGTGTGGGCGCCCGCATGGATTACCGGCGCGCACACCGGCATTGCGGTGCGCGTGTCGGCACATCCGGACGTGGTGGCGCTGTGCGCCGCCTTCGGTGGCGCACTGGTCTCCACCAGTGCGAATTTGACCGGCGAGCCGGCTGTGTCGACTGCTGACGCCCTGGATCCGCGATTGCTGGCCATGATTGAAGGCGTGGTCGCCGGCGAAACCGGCGGACTGGCCTCGGCAACGCCGATCCGTGACGCCCTCACAGGCGCCACGCTTCGCGCCTGAATCATCGCGAACGATTGGACGCGGTTTCGCGCAGTCCTCGCCTGTCCGTGTGCAACATGGCGACATGAAACTTTTTTTGACAGGCGTACTGATCGCTCTGGCAGCATCTGCCGCGCTGCGGGTTGAATCGGCTCAGGCGAACGACGATGTCGAAATTTTCCGCTGCAAGATCGGCACACGCGTGGTGACCCAAGACAAACCCTGCAAACCGGGGAAGGAAGTGTCGCGGCAAAACATGACGCGTCCGCGCGACCCGGTCGCCCCCGTGCGCAGGCCGGCATCACGGGACGCTGCCACAGCGAGCCGCAATATCACCTACATCGTGCAGAGCCCGGCGCGCGACGCGCGGCCCGTCTATCAGTGCACCTCACCCGAGGGTGAGCGCTATACCAGCGAATCGCCTGAAGGCATCGCGCGCTGGGTGCCCGCTTACGGCGTGACCTACGGCATTCAAACCGTGCCCGTCCAGCCCGGCTATTCGTCCGGCGGTGCCTGGCTGCGCTACAGCGACCGTCATACGCGTGTGGACATTGGCGGCACCACAACGCGACCGCCGCTGATGTATCCCCCGGTCGCATTGGCCGGCGGCATGTGGGTCCGCGATGCTTGCACGCCGTTGCCCCAAGCACAAACCTGTGCGTTGCTGTCCGATCGCCGCGCCGAGATCAGAAGGAAGAATGTCGCGCTGCAACCCAGCGATCGCGCGGCATTGGAGGCGGAGGCCGCTGGCATTGATGCGCGCTTGCGTGCAGACTGCAGTCCATGACCTTCGCCAAGCTCAGCTGTGTTTCCCTGATTGCCGGTGCAATGCTGTTGCTGTCGATCCCGGGCGTTGCGCAAAAATCCGCCGCACGCGCCAAGACCGCCAAACACGACCCGAACACGGTGGTGTTTTATCGCTGCGTCGACAAAGCCGGCAATGTCAGCTTGCAGAACGATGTGCCTTGCGCAAAGGGACAACAACAGACCCGACAAGTCATGCAAAAGCCCGCCGCACCGGCTTACACCCCCGCTCCGTTGCCCTATCAGGCACCTGTGGCAAGTCCGCCCGTTGCACCACCGACGCCGGCTGCTCCGGTCACGTTGCAATCAGCCATGACACCGAGCAACCTGCCGCCGCCACCGCTCTACCGCTGCTACACACCGCAACAAAAAAGCTATCTGAGCGACAACGGCGCACCGAAGCCGCGATGTGTGCCGTTGATGCCGAGCAATGCGGATCCCAACGATCCGAACACACCGAAAATGTGCGACATGCAGCAGGACACCTGCGAACGGATCCCGGATCAGGACGCCTGCGCCTCGTGGGCGCAATACGATCGCGAGGCCAAAGCCTTGGTGGAAATGGGCAATCCCGAATTCATCAATGAGGCGGTTGCGTTGTCAGCACGCACCGGCAAGGTGATGGCACAGAGCAGTTGTGCGGCGCCGCCGTCTCAGAATCCGTAACGGCTGAAACCCCCGTCCACCGCAATGCATTGCCCGGTGATGTAACTCGCCGCCGGCATGCACAGCCAACAAATCGCGGACGCGACTTCATCCGGTTCACCGATGCGACCCATCGGTGTGCGCAGCAATACATCATCCAAATAATCCGGATCCGACAGCTTCGGCGACGTGCGCCGCGTACGGATGTACCAAGGCGCCACGCAGTTCACCCGCACGCCGTCCTCCGCCCATTCCACGGCCAGGTTTTGGGTCATTTGATGCATGGCGGCTTTGCTCATGCCGTAGGGCGCGCCGGTACGCACGTGCAGCAGTCCGGAAACGCTGCCGACATTGACGATGCTGGAACTCGGATGTTGCGACAGCAACGGATGCAAATAGCGCGACAGCTCGAAGGCACTGAAGAGATTCACTTCGAAAATGCCGCGCCATTCGTCTTCGCTGTATTCGACCGCTGACTTGCTGATGTTGGTGCCGGCGTTGTTGACCAGAATGTGCAGATCGCCTTGGTCTTCCACCCAATCCAAGAGGTCGCGGCGTGACACTTCATCGGCGACATCGGCGGCGAACACGGCAATATCCCGCGCCGGAAATTCATCGGCGAGTTCATCTTGCAACGCGGTCAGCGCGGCATCCTCTCGCGCCACGATACGCACGTCCGCCCCCAGCGAGAGCAGCATGCGAACGGTCGCAAGACCAATCCCGGCCGTTCCTCCGGTCACCAGTGCGGCACTGCCGTCCAGCCGCCAACGCGCATTGTCCATCTGCCACCCGAAACTTGGTTTTCTCAAGATTATCGCGATAGAGTGCGGGAAGCACCCCGGCCAAGGAGCCGCAACATGATTCGTCGCATCAGTTTGATGCTATTGCTCGGCGCATTGGCGGCATGCACCGCGCGCGAGACACCGCAACAAAAACAAGATCAACAAGCGCTCAAGCGCGAGATCGAACGCCCGTTGAATCGTGCACATGAAGCCGAGGCCGCCGCCAAAGCGCAAGCGGCGCAAAACGAACAGGCATTAAAGGACGCCACGGGCGAATAACGTGGCGCGGTGATCAGCCCGGTGTGGCGCCTTTCACCATTTCGCGCACAATTTCTTCGTTGTGATCCACCACTAGCTCGAGCATGAGCTGATCTTCATAGCGATCATTTGCGTCCGCTTTGCGTTGTTCCGACTGCGATGTCGCGGTGTCGATCGCGGTGGCGGCGTCGCGCCAAAACAAGGTCACCCGGTAATCCCATTGCCCGTTGCTGGATGTCAGCACCGGCTGGCTGATGCGGTAGCCACGTAGCTTTCCAGACGCCACCCAAGCATCCAACTTCGGCACCTCACTGCGCTTGTACAGCGTCACGAACTGGAGCGAGCGGCCGGGCTTCACCCAGTAGGTATGCTCGACCACAAACGGTGCATCAGCGGCCTCTTTCGCATCGGCCTTGGGCGCGCCAACACACACGCCCATCCACAGCAACACAGACAACAAGGGCAAACGGTATTTCACAACAAACATCCTGACTTTCCAAATCCTTTAAAACGCGCAGAAGCAATGTGCCATGGCTTTCACCGGCGAGGCATCGCGACGAATCAACTGTGCTTGCACCGCCTGCAGCTGTTTGTCGGCATTCGGCACCCATCCGGCGACAGCGCCCTGCAAGGTACCGGAGTGCTTCAACATGGCGACGGCGATGCGCGACTCCAGCCGGCTACCGAAGAGGCCACCAAAGGGCTTGACCGAGTTTTCGATGTAACGCACGTTGTAGTTACCGGACTTGCCGAGCTTGGCCCGTTGCGCGGCATCGCCCACCGCATCAGACAAACCACCGAATGCATCCACCAAGCCGCGTTCTTTGGCTTGGGCACCGCTCCACACGCGTCCGCGCGCGACCGCATCAATATCGGCCACCGGCTTGCCGCGGGCCGCAGCCACTTTGCCGGTGAAATCCCGGTATCCCTTCTCGATCACGCTTTGAATCAAGGTGGCCAGACCTTCATCCAAGGGGCGGGTCGGATCGGTGGCACCGGCGAGCGGCGAGGTGCCGACGCCATCGGTGTGCACGCCGATCTTGCCGAGCGCACGGCTGACATTGGGCACCAATCCGAAGATGCCGATCGATCCGGTAATGGTGGACGGATCGGCATAAATGCGATCGGCGTTCATGCTGATCCAGTAGCCGCCCGATGCCGCGACATCACCCATCGAGACCACCACGGGTTTGGCCGCCTTTTTCAAGGCTTCGACTTCGCGACGGATTTGCTCCGACGCGAACACTTCGCCACCCGGTGAATTCACACGCAAGACCACTGCCTTGATGCTGTCGTCTTCGCGCGCAGAGCGCAACAGCTCTGCTGTGGAATCGCCGCCGATGGTGCCGGGGTCTTGTTTGCCCGGCACGATTTCGCCTTCAGCCACCACCACACCCACGGAGGACGCGGAGATCGTCGGCACTTTCAAGCGATTGCTGGCGATGAATTCATTGGCGCCGATCGAACGCAGTCCGTCGTCGGAATTGTCATCGGCGAACCCTTGCTTGGCGAGATAGTCTTCAACTTGCTCACGCGTCTTAAGACCGTCGACCCATTTTTGTTGCAAGGCATAAGCGGCCAAGTCCCCTTGGGCTGCGGCGACACCGCTGGCCATGTTGTCTATGCCGGCACGCATCACCTCGGGGCTCAGATTGCGCGCTTTGGCCACGTCGCCGATGTAACGCGTCCACAGATCATTCATCCAGAACAGATCGGCGGTCTTGGCTTCAGGTGAAGCGTTGTCACGCACATAGGGTTCCGCGGCAGATTTGTATTCACCGACTTTGAACAAGCGGAAGTCCACACCCAGCTTGTCTTGCAAACCTTCACGCATATACGGGCGATAGTTCGCCAAGCCTTCCAGCATGACGCCGTAGCCTTGCGGATCGAGGAAGATTTCATTGGCTTGCGAAGCCAGCAAGTATTGGCCTTGCGAAAGCCCTTGCGAGAACGCGGTGATTTTTTTGCCACTGGCGCGGAAGCGCTGCAGTGCCGCCATCACTTCGTGCAACGAGGCGAATCCTGACGGACTGAATTCATCCACATCCAACAAGATGTGTTTGATGTGGCTGTCCTTCGTGGCCGCATCGATGGCCCCGACCAGGTCACGCAATTGCACGACGCGATTTTGTTGGCTGTCGCTGTTGGCATCAGTCAACAAGCGCGTCAACGGATCGCGGTCATCTTGTTCCACCAAGCGTCCGCGCGGCTCAAGCAAGAGCACCGAGTTGGCGGACATGGTCACCGGTTGTTCTTCCCGCATCAACAGGCCGACGATGAAAAGCACCACCGCGAAGAAGACGATGTTCAGGATCAAGCGGCGGGTGAAATTCACCGCATTCCACAGGCCCAAAAAGAACCGTGCAATAGGACCACGGCGGCGGACGACAACTTCATTCATCGGGAGGAGGCTCTAGCCTGAAAAGATAGGGAATAGCGTAGCAGTCGGACCCTGAAGGCGGATGCGCCAGAGGTCATCCAAGCGCCTGCATTTCAAGCTTCCTGATGGTGCGCATGGCCCGCCAGCTCAAGCACAGGGCGGCGACCGTCAGACCGGCAATCAAACCGACCCACATCCCGGCCGGACCGTATCCGGCAGCAAGGCCGAGGCCCGCCCCGACCGGCATGCCGATGCCCCAGTAAGCAAACGCCGCCAGCAGCATGGGCACGCGCGTGTCCTTGAGCCCGCGCAGGGCGCCGGCGGAGATCACCTGAACGCCATCGGGCAGCTGGAACACCGCCGCCAGGATCAGCAGCTGGCTCGCCATCGTCGCCACTACCATGTCGTTGGTGTAGATGCCCGCGACCCACTGGTTCCCGGCAATCAACAGCAGCGCCGACGTGGTTTGCGTGATGAGCAACAACGTATAGCCGGCAACGACCGCGCGCCGGAGTTTGCCCGTGTTGGTTTGGCCCAAGGCGTGCCCGACACGCACAGTGGTCGCCTCGGCAATCCCCATCGGAATCATGAAACACAGACTCGACACATTGATCGCGATTTGATGCGCGGCAGCCGGTGTGGCGCCCAGCCGCCCCATCAGCAAGGAAGTCGCGATGAACAGCCCGCCCTCCATGGCCACCATGCCGCCGATCGGCAGTCCGGTTTTCAGCAAATTGGTGAGGATGGCTTTGTTCGGTGCTTCGAAGCGACTGAACAACGCCAGATCGGCAAAGCGTTTCGATTTCCACAAGTACAAAGCAAAACAAATCGCTTGTGCCCACAACATGATGGCGGAGGCAAAGCCGAGACCGGATGCCCCCATCTCAGGCAACCCACCGACGCCGAAGGCCATGGCATAGCCCAAAGGCACCAACACCAGCAGCCCGCCGAATCCCAGCACCATGGTCGGCAGCGTCCAATGCAGACCGTCACTCAGATACCGCATACACAAGTAGAAGGTGAAAGCTGGAATGCCCCACCGAATACCTTCCACGAAGGCGACCGCATGCGGAATGACCTGTGGATCGATGCCCATCGGTCCGAGCAAATAACGCCAAACGCTCAAGACCAGAAAAAGCGCGATTCCCAATCCCGCTGCCAGCCACAGGGCCTGGCGGAACAACGCCGGCACTTCTTCACGCCGACCGGCGCCATCCAACTCCGAGACAAATGGCGGCAATGACATCAACACGCCCATGGGCACCATCATCGGCAGCCAGTACAGCGCATTGCCCACGGAAACGCCGGCCAAAGTATCGGTGCCGTGATGTCCGGCCAATGCCGAGTCGACGAAGCCGATCAAACCCGAAGAGACGTGACCCAACACCAAAGGCGCAGCGAGGACCGCCGTCGTTCGCATTTCGTGGCGCATCAATGCGCGTTTTCCGCTCTTCGAAGTCACGTGTTTCCAGAAGAAACGCCGCGAATCGGCGGCGAGCAGGTATCTTATCAACCGGACTTCACGGATACGTCGATGGGCACCGAACCGCTTCCCATGGAACACCCGCACGCAAGCGCGTGCGAAAACTGCGGCGCAAGCTTGCTGGGCGAGTACTGCCACAGCTGCGGACAGCACGCACACAATCCTTTGCAAAGCGTGAAGCACGCACTGGAAGAAGTTTTCGAGTCGTTTTGGCACGTAGACGGACGGATCTTCCGCACCTTGCGTGACATTTGCATCCCCGGACGCGCCGCCATCAACTATTTGTCGGGCAAGCGTGCGCGCTATCTGCCACCGCTGCGCATTTTCCTGATCCTATCCATTTTCACGTTCTTCCTCGCGCATCTCGCAATGCCCGAAGACACCGCCTTCAAAGTGCGCGACGACAGCTCCTTCAACGAAGCGAAGACGGTGGCCGAAGTCGAAAAGATGCGTGCGGACACGTTGGCTGCCATGGCCGAAGTGCCCGAACCTGCAAAATCAATCTCGATCGACAAGATCGGCGAAGCGGCGGATGCACGCATCGCGCAATTGACCGGGAAAACGCCTCAGCAAGCGTCCAATTCTTTCAATGTCTCCATGCAGACGAACATCGAGAAGGAAATCGCGAAGGCACGCGCCAATCCGTATCGCTCAGCGCATATGCCAGATTGGTATGACGCGTTGATACAGAAATTGAAATTGCGCATGTTGTCGAACATTGGGAAGCTCGCCAAGGGCCAGGACGGACTCGGCCCGTTGTGGCTGAGCTCGGTGCCGACCGCACTGTTCTTCATGGTGCCGGTGTTTGCGCTCTTGCTACGCATCGTCTACTGGCGCAGCTCGTTCACGTATCTCGAACAGTTGGTGGTCGCGCTGTATAGCCATGCGCATTTGCTGATGCTGAGCGCCCTTCTGTTACTTGGCGCGTGCTTGGTGCATTTGACGGAAAGTGCCGTCCTGCAGAAATTCGTCGGATTTGCTGTGGTACCGGTGGTGATCTGGGCGATGGTATACCTGTACTTGTCGCAAAAACGCATCTACCGGCAATCCACTTTGATGACGACACTGAAGTACCTGTTGCTCGGGAGTATGCACTTCATGTTGCTGGTCTTTGTGGCCACCGCGGCCGGCATCATGATGTTTCTGAAGTAGGACGTTGCGCGCTACTGGTTTTGATCAAACAACCACGCATTCCGTTGCGCGGGGGACATCGCAAACAACTTCGCACGTAGTGCATCGCGATATTCCACCGGCGTCCGCCAAGCGACACGCTCCAACGCGTAAAGGTGCTCGCGATCCAAGCCGCGCAACATGGTCAGTGTCGCGGCGCGCTCGGTTTCCGGCACGTAGCCGAACACCGGCTGCAAATGCGGCCACGCCTCTCCCAGTTGCGGACCGAGCAAGTAACCGCGACGGGTGACGTCGTCGAGCGCGTCGTACTGTGAGCGCAATTGCTCCTGCTTGTCACGCGGCAGGTTGCTGAAAGCCTGCGCCGCGGCACGAACGCGCGATTTCTCCTCGTCCGACAAGGCCGACCACAATGCTTGCTGCTGTTTGGCAATGCGCGACTTTTCAGCCGATTCGAAGGCCGCAGCCTGGTCGGCGTCCGGCGCTGCAGCACTGTCGACCCGCTTGCCCGAGGTGTCGGTACATGCGCCGAGCAGAACGATGCTTAGCATCAGTGGCAGCAAACGCACATCAAGGCGCATCGTCGGACTCCGGCACGTTCGGGGTGGGATCGGCGATCAAGGGCTCGAGCACGATGCTCGGACGCTCATCCAATCGCTGACGGGCGTACCAAGCGTAAAAGGCCAAATCTGCCGTCACCGGATCAAGCGACGGCGTTTCCGGTGTTGACGCGTGCGCGGCCTTTGCAGGCACGTCGGCGACACCTTCAAGCGTGCGCGTCTCAACACGCACCTCACCGACTTCGGCGATGCGTTCACGCACGCTGGGCACAAAGGTCAGTGCCATCAACGTGGCGCAGCCGACACCGACCAGCATCAAGTTGCGCCGTGTGACCCTGCGACGCTGTTCGGGCGATACGTCGTCGAAGGTCTCCAGTGCGGCAGACTGACCATGGAGCCGCGCTTGAATCAACGGCGCGGTCCGATCGAGCGGCAAGTGTTCGACGTAGGCATGGAGTGCGCGTGCCCAAGCCTGCCAGCGTGCGCCGTCCACCGAGCCGTCGGCGGCGCGCGGCAAACCGGCGGCCAAGCGCTCGGCATGGGCGTGCATGGAAAGGCGCATCGCCTCGGCACTGTCTTCCGGTGTCAGACCCAGGAGGGCCAGCAATACCGCAACGCGCGCAGCCGTTGGCAAGCTGGCCAAGTCTTCGAATTCGGGCTTCGCCTCTTCCAGTGCCGGGGTCTGCGCGGGCAACCGGGTCAGCAACGGGCGCCACAGCATGCCGCGGGTCGGCGGCGAGGCCGCCGTATTCAGGGCACCCAGAGTGTGCCATTGCGCCAACCACGCCATCGCGACCGCAGACCCGCGTTCCGGCGTGCCGAGCACCCAGTCGCAGAAGGCCAATGCTTTTTTCTCATCGCCGCGGAGTCGGGCATCCAGCAGTCCCGCAGGCGTCAATCCAGTCGTCAAATCAGCGCTCTGCCGGTGCATTCATCAGCTAGGATGATAACGTCCGACTCCGGCACTTCAAGCTGCAAAAAAAGCTTGCAATTGCGCTTCGAATATGCCGCCCGCGAAAAATTGTGCACAGCGGTCATCGTTTGGTCATTTAAAGCTCACTTGTAATGACATGACTGCAAAATGAATGAAAATTAACATGCAAGTATTTGATTTTAAACGCATTTGCGCAAATGGCACTTTTTTGTCCATTGGTGCAAGGTATAGGGAAAGTCCCACGGCACATGGATTTTCGCCGTTCATTGCACAGACTTATCCACATCTTGTGTGGATAACCTTTCACGCGTGAGCACCCCCCGCGATCCGGGCCAGAGACGGCTGAAGATTCAGGTCGTTGTCCCCCGGCCGATGCTTCAAGCCTTTGATTATTCGATCGATGCATCGTTCGGAAACGGCCCGTGGGCGGGCTGTCGGGTTCGGGTGCCCTTCGGCAACACCCAGCTGGTCGGCGTGGCCATCTCCGAGCCCGAAGAGACCGCCGCGGACGCGATGCTCAAGCCCATTGATGCGCGCTTGGATGCCGAGCCTGTCTTCACCCCCGAACTTTGGGCCAATCTCGGATGGCTGGCGCGCTATTTGCACATGCCCTTGGGCGAAGTGCTGGCAACCGCCCTGCCCACGGTGCTGCGTAATGGCGGCGAGATCCCGCCGCAGACCGAGACGTTTTGGCAACTTTCCGAAAGCGGGGCGACGGCCCGGGGCAATGTGCGTGGCGCGAAACAAAAGCAGGTGCTTGAGCTTTTGGCCGCGGGTGAACTTGCCAGCCGTGATCCCGCGCTGGAAGATTCGACCGCCACACTGCGCAGCTTGCTCGGGAAGGGTTGGATCGCCCGCGTGGAACGACCGCTGACGGCACCGGCTTTACCGGACTTGGCCGAAGGCGCCTTCGCACTCAATGACGAACAAGCCGCGGCGGCGGACGCGATCAAAGCCGCCGAAGGGTTTCAAGCCTTCTTATTGGACGGTGTGACCGGCAGCGGCAAGACCGAGGTATATCTGGCGGCGATTCGCGACTGCATCTTGTCAGGCAAGCAAGCCCTGGTATTGGTGCCTGAAATCGGCCTCACCCCGCAGACCGTGCGGCGGTTCGAAAAACATCTCGGCATTCCGGTGCATGCGTTTCATTCGGGTATGACCGACTTGGCGCGCTTACAGACCTGGCAGGCAGCGAACAGTGGCAACACCCATGTGGTGCTCGGCACGCGTTCGGCCGTGTTCATGCCGTTAGCGCGTCCGGGCCTGATTGTCATCGATGAAGCACACGACAGCAGTTACAAACAGTTGGACGGCATTCGCTACAACGCGCATGATTTTGCGCTGGTCCGTGCGCGCGGATTGAACGTGCCGATCGTGATGGGCTCTGCCACGCCGGGGATGGAAGACTTGCACGCTGCTTCGCAGGGGCGCTTCACCTATTTGCGTTTGTCCAAACGCGCCGGCGTCGCCAAACCGCCGCGGGTGCGCATCATGGATGTCCGCAAGCAAGCGCTCGAAGCCGGCCTGTCGCGCGATCTGATCGGCCGCATACGCGGCGCCTTGGATGCGGGCGGCCAAGTCTTGGTATTCCGCAACCGGCGCGGCTATGCCCCTGTGTTGATGTGCCGTGATTGCGGCTGGTCGGCGCAGTGCCAGCGCTGCGATGCCGCCATGACCGTGCATGGCCATGGACGGCGTCTGCAATGCCATCACTGCGGCGCAAGTCGTGCAGCGCCCACGGCGTGCCCGAACTGCAACAACCTGGCGTTGGAGCCGCAGGGACAAGGCACCGAACGCATTGAAACGTTTCTGGCCGATCACTTCGATGACGTGCCGGTGATTCGCATCGATCGCGGCAGCACGCAACGCAAAGACGCGATGGCGCGTCACTTCGAGACCTTGGGTGACGCACCCGGCATTTTGGTCGGCACGCAAATGTTGGCCAAGGGCCATGACTTGCCGAAGCTCGCATTGGTGGCGGTATTGGGGATTGACGAGGCCTTGTTCTCGACCGATTTTCGCGCCAGCGAACGTGTGGCGCAGCTCTTGATCCAAGTCGCGGGTCGCGCCGGTCGCGCCGAGATTCCGGGCGAAGTTATTTTGCAAACGCACCATCCCGACCACCCGCTGTTGAACACCTTGGTCGATGGCGGCTATCACGCCTTTGCCGACGCGGAATTAGGCTTGCGCGAAGCTGCCGGTTTTCCGCCATTCGCCCATATGGCCTTGCTGCGTGCGGAAGCCAAACAAGCGGAACCGCCGCGCGCGTTTCTTCAGGCCGCGCGTCGCCTGTTTGATGATCCCCGCGTTGAAGTGTCGGGTCCGGTGCCCGCACCGATGCAAAAGCGTGCCGGATTCGAGCGCATGCAGTTGTTCATTTCGTCAAAAGACCGCAAGGCGCTGCACGCGGCCTTGGACGCCATCGTTCCGCAACTCTATGCATCACCACAGGCACGTAAGGTGCGATGGTCGTTGGATATCGACCCGATCGATTTGTATTGAACCGCCATGCAAACAAAAAGGGCACCGGAAGGTGCCCTTTTGCGTTTCATAGTCTGTGCAGATCAAGCGGCGAACAATGCCTTCATTTTCTTCAAGGCATTGGCTTCGAGCTGACGGATGCGCTCTGCGGAAACACCGTATTCCGCAGCCAGATCCTGCAAAGTCACTTTGTTGTCGGCATCAAGCCAGCGGCGCTTGATGATGTCGCGCGAACGCGTATCGAGGCTCGCCAATCCGTTGCGCAACAAAGCCAATTGATGATCTTCGCCATTTGCGCGCTCGTACACCTGTGACGGGTCTTCGCTATCGTCGACCAAGTAAGCGGCCGGAGACGGCGGTGCACGTTCTTCGTCTTCATTTGCCGGCGCATCGAAACCGATGTCACGGCCCGACAGACGCGATTCCATTTCCATGACTTCGCGTTCAGAGACGTTGAGGTCACGCGCCACGGCACGCACCTCCTCAGCGTTCATCCAACCCAAACGCTTTTTGTTCTTGCGCAGATTGAAGAACAATTTGCGCTGCGCCTTGGTGGTGGCCACCTTGACGATGCGCCAATTCTTGATAATGAACTCGTGCATTTCGGCTCGGATCCAATGCACCGCGAAGCTCACCAAGCGAACACCGACGTCCGGGTCGAAACGCTTCACGGCTTTCATCAAGCCGATATTGCCTTCTTGAATGAGATCGCCGACTTGCAAGCCGTATCCGGCATAGCCTCGCGCGACATGGACGACGAAGCGCAGATGCGAAAGCACGAGTTCTTGTGCGGCCGCCAAATCGTTGTCTTCGCGCAAGCGCGTGGCGAGTGCCTGTTCTTCTTCGACGGACAGAACGGGAATTTGATGCACCGCGGAGATGTACGCCTCGAGCGAGCCGATCGCGTTGGGTACGGGCAGATTGTTTGTGACAAGCGCCCGCGAGGGGGTCAAAGTAGTCATGGCAGTCATTTTAGCAGTCGTCCCCCGGGAGTGCTAATTGGGCGCACTCCTCGAATCCTTTTATTCAGCTGGGGGCGCGTTTTGCCGATCAAAAGGGGGCAGTTGGACTTTCTCAGGCAGTTGCCAAGAAATGTGACGCTCGCCCCGTTTCGCAAGCCATTGATTTGCCTTAGAAAAATGTCCGGAGCCAAAAAAGCCGCGATGTGCCGAGAGCGGCGACGGATGCGGCGCGCGCAGCACCCGATGGCGGCGATCGTCGATGACGCGGCCCTTGGTCTGGGCGTAACTACCCCACAGCATGAACACCAGCCCCTCGCGCTCGCGATTGAGCGTCTCAACGACATGGTCGGTGAACCCTTCCCAACCCCGGTTCTGGTGGCTGCCTGCCTTGCCCGCTTCCACCGTCAACACCGAATTCAACAGCAACACGCCTTGATTTGCCCACGGCATCAAGTACCCGTGCGCAGGCGGAACAAAGCCGACGTCGGTCTTCAATTCTTTGTAGATGTTTTGCAACGACGGCGGCACCGGTGTTCCCGGCAATACCGAGAAACACAGGCCATGCGCCTGACCCTCACCGTGATACGGGTCTTGTCCGAGGATCACCACTTTGACTTGATCGAACGGTGTGGCGTCGAAGGCGGCAAAAATATTGCCGGGCGCGGGATAGACGGTGTGACCGCTTGCGATGCGCTCGCGCAAGAAGCGCGACAGGGCTTGCATGTCTTCGCGTTCGAACCAGTCGCCGACGCGTTGTTTCCACGACGCCTCGAGTTTGAGCGCGGCCGCTGCGCTCACGTGCCGAGTCTGGCCGCGCGCAACTGAAACAGGATCTTGGTCACCACCATGCGTTCTTCGACCGGCTTCAAAACCAGATCGTTCGCACCGACTTGAAACAGTTCCCGTTGCTTGTCGGGATTTTCATCACCGGTCATTACCAAGGCCGGCAGCAACCGTTTGCTGTATCCCAAGGTCTGGCGCACGTGTTTGAGCACATCCAAGCCCCCCAGAGGGCCGTTCAAATACACATCGGTCAGGACCAGATCGGCGCCAACTTCATCCACAGCGCCGTGATGCAAGTCGAGATATTCGATCGCTGCTTCGGCACTGTCGACGTGGATGACGGTCAGCCCTTGCGCTGCCAGCATGCGTTTGGTGGCGAGTGCGACAACGCGACTGTCTTCGACATACAAAATTCGCGCACCATCGATGGGCTGCGGTTGGATATAGCCGCGCACGAATGCAGCCAATGCCGGGAATCCCGCGCTCTTGTCGAAGTAGTCGGTGACATCATCACCCAGAGTGCGCGAGGCCAAACGATTGTTCACCTCGGACGACACCACGATGACCGGCACATAGGCTTGACCGGCCGCGTCGCGCACCGCCTTGGCCACTTGCAGACCATCCCCGTCATCCAAACTCAATGACGTTGTGACCAGATCGACGGCACCCAGTGCAAGGCAGGCACGGGCATCTCGGAGTCCCTTGCTTTCAACAATGGTGACGTTCGGCAATTCTTTCTTGAACAAATCACTGATGAGCTTGCGCACAATGCGCGAGCTTTCAACAATCAGCACGCGTGGATTGTCGGCAACGACGTGACGCAAATCGCGGGGAGGCATTGCCATGAATCAGCGCCCCATCGGTCGGGTTTGACGGAGGAAATGACCGGTGACGAAACCCGCACCGATCCAACCCAGAAATCCGGCGACGGCGATCGCAACAGCTGCTTGCACGACATTGAAACCCTGCAATGCGAATTGGCTGCCGTAACTACCGGCCAATGCCGACAAGGAGGGCTGCAGCGCGCGATTGACGCCCGCCAGCAACACGAGTGCCAAGGCACCGGCGGCGATGCCGTACCAAGCGCCGAGATAGAGAAACGGACGGCGGATGAAGCCATCGGTCGCACCGAGCAACTGCAACACGCCCAACTCCTCACGACGCGCCTGAATGTCGAGGCGAACGGTGTTGCCGATCACCAACACCGCGGCGGCGCCGAGCACGATGGCCAGAATCCAGGCCAGTTGCGCACCGAAGCCCAACCATTGATCCAGTCGTTTCCGCCAGACCGCATCGTGCTGCACGATGTCCACGCTCGAGTTTGTTTGCAGTGCCGTTAACAACGCCGCATCGTCGGCCTTCGGCGTAACGATCATCAAGTGCGGCAACGGATTCGAATCAAGACTGTCCAAGGCTTCGCCAAGGGAGGAGGTTTTGCGCAAATCGCTCAGGCCTTCATCAGGCGTTTTCCAAATGACATTGGCGACGTCATCGCGCGCGCGCAAATTCTCGGCAAAGGCACGTGCGTCGTCGGTGCTCGCTTCTTGTTTCAAGAACACGCTGATCTCGCGCGACTGCTGCACATTGCCGGCAAAACGTTCAATGTTTTGCAGGCTCGCAAGCAAGCCCAGCGGCAGTGCCAAGGCCAGCGCCAACACCGCGATCGTCAACAGAGAGGCGAACGGCTTGCGCAACAGTGCCCGCAAGCTCGCCAGCAAGCTGCGCCAATGGTGATCCATCCAAATCGAGAACGCCGACGGCGCGCTCACACGTGTCGCATCACTCATCGGCGAGGTCCTCCGGTGCGATGTCATCCACCAACTCGCCGTCTGATAGCACCAGAACGCGCTTCTTCATGCGTTTCACCAGTGCAAGATCATGGCTCGCGACCATGACACTGGTACCGCGACCCGGGAGTGCGGCGAAGATCTCCATGATTTCCGCGCTGAGTGTCGGATCAAGGTTGCCGGTGGGCTCATCGGCAATCAACATGCGCGGCTCACCGATCATGGCGCGCGCAATGCCGACGCGCTGCTGTTCGCCGGCGGAGAGCTGTGACGGCAAGGCTTTGCCACGCGCACCCAAGCCCATGCGTTCAAGAATGCTGCTGACGCGCTTTTGGATTTCGGCGCGCGGCATGCCGCGCAACACCAAGGGCAGACCGATGTTTTCAGCGACCGAGCGTTCCGCGAGCAATTGATGGTTCTGATACACCACGCCGACTTCGCGACGATGGAAGGCGATACGCCGCCCCGTCACGTTGCTGAGGTTGCGTTCGTCGAACAACACCGAACCCAAACTCGGGCGATCGGTGAGTTGGATCAGTTTGAGCAGTGTGCTCTTGCCAGCCCCCGAGTGGCCGGTGATGAACAACATCTCGCCCGGCGCAACGGAGAAGGTCACGTTGCGCAAGGCCTCGCGCCCACCTGCATAGGTTTTACCGACACCGTCGAAGCGAAGAATACTCATGCGCCCATTATGCCCAGCGTGGATGGCATCGCCTACCGTATACAAACACTCAGTGTTGTTTTTGCGGACTGCGTTTCAGCAATTTGCGCAAGCCGCTGCCGATCTTGCGCAGCAACCCCGGCGCTTCCTGTGCTTGCACCGGCGCACTAGCCTTACTCGGCGGCGCTGCTGTCGCTGCGCCATTCATGCGCGGCGCCGATGCCGTATCGCCGCCTTCGACACGTTTGCCACGACGGCGACGACGACGCTTACGTTCGGCGCCTTCCGGTGCCGTGTTGACCGTCGCAGTCGTCGTTGCATCCTCTCGTTTGCGCGTCGCACGATCGCCCTCCGGTCGCAGCCCGCGCGGTTTGCGGTCGCGTTCGCCCGCTCGTCCGCTGCGTGGCTTTTGCTTGTCGGCTTGCGCTTTACGGAACTCGCGCGCTTCTTTGAACACCTCACCGAGGTCTTCCTTGTCTTCGTCGGCAATGACCCGCGGCGCGCGCGGCAAGGCCGTCATGAGTTCCTCGGTGACGGTCCCGCGCGGAATGGATTGTTCGATATAGGCTTCGATATCCGGCAAGGCCATCGCGTAGCGTTCGCAGGCAAAACTGATCGCATCACCCTCTTCACCCAAACGCGCTGTGCGTCCGATACGGTGCACGTAGTCTTCGGCATCAAACGGCAGGTCGTAGTTGTACACGTGACTGACACCGGCGATATGCAAACCGCGCGCGGCCACGTCGGTAGCCACCAAGACTTCGAGCTGGCCGGCCTGGAATTTGCGTAGCAAGGATTCGCGCTTTTTCTGCGGGACATCGCCACTCAGCACACCGACCGCATAACCGGCCTTCTCCAAGCCACGGGCAACGCGTTCAACAAACATCTTGGTGTTCACGAACACCATGCTGCGCGCATCGGGAACACGCGACATCAAACCGATCAACAATTTGAGTTTTTCGTCGTCGGACGGGAAATACAGCACTTGGCGCACGCGCGCCGCGGTGATCGATTCACTTTCGACAACGAGCTTTTCCGGCTCGTTCATATGTTCGTAGGCAAGCTCGAGAACTCGGTGCGACAAAGTTGCCGAGAACAACATCGTTTGGCGCACGGTGCGCGGCGGCATGCGTCGCAACAGGAAGCGGATGTCTTTGATGAAGCCGAGATCGAACATGCGATCGGCTTCGTCCAACACGCACATTTCGCAGGCATGCAGCGAGACGACCTTGTGTTGGCGGACGTAATCGATCAAACGGCCCGGCGTCGCGATGATGACATCGGCCCCTTCTTGAAGCTGCGCGCGCTGCTTGTCGTAATCAACGCCGCCATAGATGAGCGCGAAGCGCAGGCCGAGATCGCTGCCGAACTTGACGGCGTCCTTGTGAATTTGGATGGCGAGCTCGCGCGTCGGCGCGAGAATCAGTGCGCGCGGATCTTCAGGTTTGCGCTCTGCCAAGGCCGGCTTGCTGAGTAAGCGATTCATCACCGCCACCAAGAAGGCCAAGGTCTTGCCAGTACCGGTTTGCGCTTGGCCGGCCACATCACGCCCAGCCAGGGCGACCGGCAGCGTAAGGGCTTGGATTGGTGTGCAGCGGACAAAACCCGCCGATTCCAGTCCTTCGAGCAGGGCGGGCTCGATCGGCAAAGCATCGAAGGTGATATCGGTCAGCGGTTTATCGGACATGAATGGCTCGGTTGTGCAGACCACCCTTGCACACGGCCGCATGTCTGTTCAGACTGGAAGCAGGGTGCGCGGTGACGCGCTTGTTGTTGTCAAATGAGAGCCCCATGTTACCAATGACGTCCGGCACGCGCCGGCGCGCTTGGCTTGAACCCCCCGTTTTTTGGAGTAAAGAATGTCCAGCCCTAAAGTAATTCACGCCACCACCACCGACTTCGACCAGATCGTCCTGTCCTCGAAAGAGCCGGTGTTGGTGGATTTCTGGGCCCCGTGGTGCGGCCCCTGCCGTTCGATTGCCCCGGTGCTCGACCAGCTGGCCGACCAATATTCCGGTAAGGCCAAGGTCGTGAAGGTGGATATCGAGGCCCACCCGCAAATCGGCATGCGCTACAACGTGCGCAGCATTCCGATGCTGGTGATGTTCAAAGACGGCCAGCCGGCCGCCACCCAAGTCGGCGCCCCGCCGAATGTGGCCGGCGTCCTCGGCGGCATGATCGATAAAGCCATCGCCTGAGAATGAACCCTGCCCGCCGCGGTGCTTGCCGCGGCGCGGCTTCAGTGCTAAGTTTCACCCATCTGGCGTGCGTCCCCGCCGCCCAATTCCCTTGACACCCACCCATCCGCCTGATTCTCAGGCGCTCGCCCTTTGCGAGGAATCCACTTGTCCGACGAAATCGAAAGCACTGGCGAAACCGCTACCACCAAGCGTGTTCGCAAGCCGCGCGTGAGCAAATCCGCGGCCACCACCCCTGAAAACACCGGCGCAGAGCACCGCGAAGCAGCGCCCGAAGGCGCCGAAATCGCCTCGCGCAAACCGCGTCCGCCGCGCGACAACACCGACGCCTCCGCTGACACACACGCACCGACGGCAGCCGCAGAAGGCGCGCGCGCCGACGCCCCGGCAGAAAGCCGCCGCGACGATGCCGGCGAGAGCCAGGGTCAAGACGACGGTGGCAACGACAACGCTTACGGCGGCCCGCGCAACAACAACCGCCGCGAGCGCTTCCGCAATCGCCGTGACCGCCAGCGTGACCGCTATCGCGAACAAGGATTGCCACAAGACGACAACGGTGATCCGAATGCGCAACCGGGCTACAACCGGCCGATGCCGACCATCCCGGAAGGTTTTCCGCAGTATTCGCTAAGCGATTTGAAACGCATGCCGGCCGCAAAGTTGCTGGACATTGCCGAACAATTGCAGATTCACGAAGGCGTGGCGCGCGCACGCAAGCAAGATGTCATCTTCGCGGTGCTGAAGGTTTTGACCCGTCATGGTGACGGTGTCGCCGCTGATGGCGTGCTGGAAATCCTGCCGGACGGCTACGGCTTCCTGCGCGCTGCCGAAGCGAGCTACCTTGCCGGCCCGGATGACGTGTACATCTCGCCGAGCCAAATACGTCGCTTCAACTTGCGCACCGGTGACCATCTCGGCGGTCGTATCCGTTGGCCGAAAGATGGCGAGCGCTACTTCGCCTTGGCCGTGGTCGACACCATCAACGGCGAGCCGATCGAAGCCAGCAAGAACAAGACCCTGTTCGAAAACCTGACCCCGCTGTTCCCTCGCAAACGTTTCCGCCTCGAGCGCGGCGACGGCTCCAGCGAGGACATCACCGGCCGCATCCTGGATCTGATGGCGCCGCAAGGCAAGGGTCAGCGCGCATTGATCGTGTCACCGCCAAAAGCCGGTAAGACGATGATGATGCAGCAGATCGCCACCGCGATCACGACCAACCATCCCGACGTGCACTTGATTGTGTTGCTGATTGACGAACGTCCTGAAGAAGTGACCGAAATGCAGCGCACCGTGCGCGGCGAAGTCATTTCCTCGACGTTCGACGAGCCTGCCGCACGCCACGTGCAAGTCGCGGAAATGGTGATCGAACGCGCCAAGCGCTTGGTTGAACATAAAAAGGACGTGGTGATCCTGCTCGACTCGATCACCCGTTTGGCTCGCGCTTACAACAACGTCTTGCCGAGCTCCGGCAAAGTGTTGACCGGTGGTGTCGATTCGAACGCCATGCACCGTCCGAAGCGTTTCTTCGGTGCCGCACGTAACGTTGAAGAAGGCGGCTCGCTCACCATCATCGCGACCGCGCTTGTCGACACCGGCTCGGCGATGGACAAGGTGATCTACGAAGAATTCAAGGGCACCGGCAACTCCGAAATCCACTTGGATCGCCGCATCACCGAAAAGCGTGTCTACCCTGCCATCGGCGTCAACTTGTCGGGTACGCGTCGCGAAGATTTGCTCATCGATCCGGACTTGCTGCAAAAGATCTGGATCTTGCGCAAGTTGTTGCATCCGATGGACGAAATCGCCGCGATGGAATTCCTGCTCGATAAGATGAAGAACACGAAGTCCAACGACGAGTTCTTCAGTTCGATGAAGCGCTGATTTGTTGCGCAACTGTTGAAAAACAAACGCCCCGTTATCGGGGCGTTTTTCATAGTGATGCCGGTCTGTTCAACCTTGCGGTGGCGGCGTCATCAGGCGGTATTCGCTGCGCATGGACAGCAAACCACCGCCTGCCGCATCCGACGCCCCCGGTACGTTTTCAAAGTCTTTCATCCAATCGGCGACACGTTTGCGTCCGCGTGCTTCCAACCGCCATTCGCCGAGATTGTCATTGAACGCGCCGTTCGCGTTGAATCGGAACGGCAGGCCGGCAACGCGATGCGTATCGCCACCGCCGACCAAATCACCGGAGCCGGGTGTCACTTGGATGCGCTTTGCATAGGCCAAACACTCGACTTCAAGACTTCGCCTAGCCTTCTCGAGTTCCTGCGGATTGCCTTTCACGCCGAATAGCGCAGTTTGCGCGACCTTGGCATCGGCAATCGTGCCATCCGGGTTGATGTACAGATACACCATGACTTGGCCGCCCACACCAGCACGTGCCAGCGCCGGTGGATACGCCGGTTTGCGTGGCGTGTGCACGATCGGGTTTGCTTGCTTGCAGCTGTCACTGTTTTCGTCTTTGCAGTCATAACGCGAAACGCCGAAACGCGCGGTCTCGGCCGTAATCGCATAGTTGCCGTCGGCCTGTGCCCGCCCCACCAGAGTGAGTTCAAACGGTGTTTTGACATTGACCGCCACTCCGTCTTTCAGATACGGGTGGAAGCGCCATTTCTTGACAACCGTTTCAACAATCGCGCGAATCGGCGCATCAATGGGTGTGGTGATCTGATGACGAACCACCTTCCCGGAGGTATCGAAACCGATTTCTCCCTGGACACGCATGGTCATCACCGACTCGGCTTCGCCGACCTGCGCATCATCGACTGCCGCGCTTCCAATCTCTGCGAAGCCGAGCGTCGCGACGAACAACAATGCCGCCAACACGGCCGATGGAATCTTCATGCATGCTCCCCAGAATCGAATGCCTAGAGCTTAAACGGGTTCTGCTTCAAGCTACCACTCGTCACCATGGCCAGCGCGGTCTGCCGATCGACAATGCGCGCCGACGGACCTTCCACGGGAGACACCCACGCGGCCACGCCGACATGGTGTTGTCGCGCAACGGCAAGCAGCGACTCGACCGCCAGCGCCGCGCTTTCCTGTGTGTCAAACCAAGCAAACACGGTCGGCCCTGACCCTGAAATGCTTGCGCCCAGCGCGCCGTTTGCCAACGCCGCAGCTTTGATGTCGTAAAACCCGGGAATCAAGTGTGCGCGTCGCGGTTCGACCATGGCGTCTTCCAACCCCAAACGTATCAAGTCGAAGTCGCCACTCGCCAATCCTGTCAACACCAAGGCCAAGTGCGTGGTTTGCTGGATGCACACATCAAGCGGGAACGGCGCCGCCAACACTTCACGCGCGCGTCGGGTTTCGATCGACATGTCGGGCTTGAGGACAACACAATGCAAGCCCGCCGGCACGGCGAGTTTCCGCAACACTTGCGTTGGCGCCAGGGCCAATCCCCCAAGCAACATCGGGCCGACGTTGTCGCCGGGCGCGGCGTCAGTAGAGGCGCTCTCGCCCCGCAAGGCGAACGGATACAACTCTGCCGGCGCCAACGGCGTATCCAGCAATGCATTCGCCGCCACAACCGCGGCCACGGCTGAGGCCGCGGAGCCGCCCATGCCTGAGCCCAAGGGGATGCCCTTGTGCAACTCGAGCGAGAACCCGAACGGCAGCGACAAGTCATCCACCATGGCCTGCAGCGCCCGACCCGCCGTGTTCAAAGCAGATTCGCGCGGAATGTCTGCCACGCCGGATAAATCGCCATGGATGGCGGTGATGGTGACGCCGGCCTCCTGCCGACGAACGCAGGCAAGGTCAGCGGGGCCGAAAAAGGTATGCCCGAGCAGATCGAAACCGACACCGATATTGCCTACGCACGCAGGCGCGATGGCACAGGCGACCGCATCGCCGTGTCCGTCATCGCGGTCACCTCGTATCATCATGAGCTGAATGATAGACGCAATTGCGCGATCGGAATTTCCATGCACGGCGCCACACTCAATATCGTCCTGATCTTCCTCTTGGCGGCAGTTCTCGTCGTGCCCTTGTTCAAACGCTTCGGATTGGGCGGTGTTTTGGGTTACCTCGTCACCGGTATCTTGCTCGGACCGCACGCCCTGCGCGTGGTCAATGATCCGGACCGCGTGTTAGCTGCTGCCGAAGTCGGCGTGGTGATGATGTTGTTTGTCATCGGACTCGAACTGTCATTGCCGCGTCTCAAGGTGATGCGCAAACCGGTTTTCGGTGCGGGCGGTTTGCAGGTGGGTCTCAGCGTCGCACTGCTTGCCGCATTCGTTTATTTCCAACATGTGCCATGGTTGACGGCTGTCTTCATTGCCGGCGCGTTGGCCCTGTCTTCCACCGCGGTCGGGTTGCAATTGTTGGCAGAGCGCAAAGAACTGTCTTCAGAGCATGGTCGTTTGGCGTTCGCGATCTTGTTGTTCCAAGACATCGCGGCCATCCCCATGCTCGCTGTCATTCCTTTGATGGGCCATGCCGTGTCGACACAAGCGCATCTGCCGTGGTGGGTGGCGGTGCTCAAGGTGGTCGGGGCGATTGCCTTGTTGGTCCTCGGTGGCCGTGCATTGCTTCGTCCGATCTTTCGCGCCGTCGCGCGCACCCGCATGCCCGAGGTGTTTGCGGCGGCCGCGCTCTTCGTCGTCCTGGGCAGTGCTTGGTTGATGCAGGCGGTCGGCCTCTCGGCAGGCCTTGGCGCCTTCTTGGCCGGCGTGCTGTTGGCCGAATCCGAATACCGCCACGAACTTGAAGGCCAGATCAAACCGTTTGAAGGTTTGTTGCTGGGCCTGTTCTTCATTGCCGTGGGCATGAGCATCAACGTCGCGCAAATTCTCGCCCATCCGTTGCAGATCATTGCGGGTGTGATTGCGCTGATCCTCGCCAAGGGACTTGTGCTGTACGTGGTGGGCCGGACAGTCGGCCGCTTGAGCCATCTCTCTTCCGGCAAGCTCGCGGCCACCCTCGCGCTCGGGGGTGAATTCGCCTTCGTGATGTTCAACGAATTGTCGAAGGTGCGCCTGCTGGATGCGGCCATGCAAGAGACATTGATCGCCGTCGTTGGCGTGTCGATGGCGGTGACGCCCCTGCTGGTCTTGGCGATGGAACGCGTCGCGGACGGCAAACCCAAACCCGTCGATGATCGTCCGCACGACAAGGTTGAGGATCAACATCCGAAGGTGATGGTGATCGGCTTCGGACGCTTCGGTCAGATCGTGGGACGCGTGCTTCTGTCACGCAATATCCCTTTCGTCGCCTTCGAGCACGATGTCGAGCAAGTGGATTTCGTGCGCCGTTTCGGTAACAAGGTGTATTACGGCGACATCATGAACATGGATACCTTGCGCGCCGCGGGTGCCGCAGGTGTGCGCGTGTTCGTATTGACCCTCGATGATCCGGAAACAACCTTGCTGCAGGTGGAAATGCTGCGCCGCCAATTTCCCGATGCGAAGATCATCGCGCGCGCCAATGACCGCCGCAATGCGTGGTACATCCGCGACCGCGGCGGCATTCCTGTTCGTGAGTTATTTGCGGCGTCATTGGAAACCGCCATGCAAGTGATGCAAATGCTCGGCGTTCCGGAAACGGAAGCCAAGTCCCACATCATCAAGTTTCGAGCGCACGATGAAGCGCTGCTTGAGACGCAACGCCTGGTCAAAGACGACGAAGCTGCGCTCAAGCAAACCGCGCAAGAAGCGCGGTTGGAACTCGAGCAATTGTTCAATGCCGACGCGCAACGCAAGCAACTTTCGGAAACGGAAGGCGCGAAGCCCGTTTGACGGCGCCTATTCGGTACGTCCGCGCGCATCGGGAGTCCGCAAATAGCTGGCCATGGAGGCCGGCCCTTTGCTCTCTCCGCTGCCGAGTTCCGTCGCAACGTCTACGAAGCCGCGCATCAGCGCCACTTCACGCGGCGTCCTGTTGAGACTGTCGCGCGCGTCCGGATTCGCGCCGGCACGCAGCAACATTTTGATGACGCGCATCAAGCCATGAAGCGCCGCCACATGCAACGGCCCGAAGCCGCGTGCGTCCTTCGATTGCAGCGAAACACCTTCGGCCAGAAACTGATCGAGCACCGACAAGATGACGGTTTCGTCGGTGCCGGTGCCGGGTTCCGCACGTGCGCCCAACAACATCAGCAACGGCGCGATAGCCTGCGAATTTTCCGGATCAGGGGTGGCGCCGGCCAACAACAAGTTGTCCATCAACGTCACCGCGGCAGTGCGGTCACGCGCGCCGAAGGCGAACAGGCAAGCACAGTGCAATGCCGTCAAGCCTTGTGCGTCCATGGCATCCACACGGGCGCCATGGCGCATCAGCAATGCCGCCATCGTGGGGAGCCCGAGCGCGCAGGAAAGCATCAACACGGTTACGTCGCCCGGCAAGCGTTGCTCGACATCAGCGCCGGCCACAATCAACCGTTCGGCCACAGCGAGATTGCGCATCGACACCGCGGCAGACAACGGCGTGGCGCCGGAATCGGCCGCCAAACCCGGATCCGCACCTTGGTCGAGCAAGGCATCGATGACGTCGACGTGGCCGCCGCCTGCGGCGCGCAACAAGGCCGTACAGCCTTGGCCATCACGGACGTTCACCTCGAAGCCCAGCTCAAGCAAGCGGCTCACCGCATGCAAGTCACCGGAAATCGCCGCGGCAGGCAAGTCTTGCGCGCGCAAGCGTCGCGCCGGCGCCGGCCAAAGACGCCAATCGACCCACTCGATCAAATCCTTCCGGCCGCTGGCCAGTGCCAAACCATGCGCCGTTTGACCATCATTCGCGCGCAGGCGCGGCGATGCGCCGGCCGCGATCAAAGACTTGACCAAACGACGGTCGCCCTGCGCGATCGCCAAATGCAAGGGCGTCATGCCTTGTGCATCCTGCGCATCAGGGCAGGCGCCGCGTTCCAGCAGCGCATCGGCAAGGTTTGACCAGCGCAAACGGATCGCCAAATGCAACGGCGTTTCGCCCGCTTCGGTTTCGCCGAAAGCATCTGCACCCCGCGCCAACAAAACGCGCGCCAGTTCTTCGCCATTCGCACGCGCCCGTGCTTGCGGGTTCGACGCAACTGTCGCCAGATAGTCGGCAAATACGCCACGTCCGTTCGGCTGTGCACCGCGCGCCAAAAGCAATTGCGCCACCGCAAGAAATTCGGTGTCCTGCGCGGATGCCTGCAAGGACATCCCCGCCAGCGATTTGCCTTCTCGGTTCACCGCTTGCGGATCGACGCCGTTCGACAGCAACCACGCCGCCAAGTCGGCATCCTTCATGCCGTGTTCTTCAAACAGACGGATGCGCTCTTCGGTATTTAAGTCTTCGGCGGCGGCAAGCGCGCGACTGCGGTCTCCCGCGGCGAGCGCGTCTGACACCTGTGCATAGGGTGCACGCTGCACCGGCATGGTTTCGGCAACAGACGACGGTTTGAAGGTCGGGTCCAAGACCGAGACCAACGCCCAACGCGCATTGGCATGCGCGCGCTTCAACGGCGTAAAGCCTTCGATGTCTTCGAAATCGGCACGCGCCCCCATGTGCAAGAGTTCTTGCAGGAAGTCCGCGCTGGTTTCGCCTTCCACGGCGTGATGCACGACGCCGCGGCCATTGCCATCCCGCGCCGCCAGATTGATGCCGTGATCCAACAAGGTTTGGAAGATCCCGATATGACCCAAGCGAGCCGCCATATGCAAAGGACTGCGCCCTTCGGCATCGGTCGCATCCAATTTGGCTTTGTGCTTGATGAACAGTTCGACGCCTGCGCCATCATCGTCATCGCAACTTGCCGCGGCGTTCAAGGCCGGTTGCGCGCCGTCGATGTTCAATTTTGCACCGCGCTCGATCAGGAATTTGGCCACGCGCCAGTTGCCCGATTTCGCCGCCACCAACAGCGGGGTGATGCCTTCTTGATTGATCGCGTTGATGTCCGACGAGGCGTCCAACAACAGCGCCGCCACCGCCGGGTCGGTGCTATGTGCGGCGTGATGCAGGGCCGTGTTGCCATGAACGTCGGTGCGCCGCGCATCCGCGCCATTGGCAAGCAACGTCGCGACCGCTTCAGGGCGGCCATGCCAGCTGTCGCGCGTTGCCACCGCCAGCGGTGCTTGCGCCGCATTTTCCGGATTCAATTCTGCACCCTGTTCGATCAGCACGCGCAACAAGCGCAGATCGGGTAACACCGCTGCCAATACGACCAGTCGACGTTGGTCTTTGTCCTGTCCATCCGGAACCGCTGTGGCGCACGCCCCTTGCTTCAACAACTGCAATGCGAGATCCACCTTGCCGGCACGCGCGGCCGCGTACAACTGTTGGTCGAGCGCCACTTGCTCGGCGTCAGTGCGGGATGGTGCCGGCGCGTGCTCAGTCGTTTCGACCGATGCCAATGCTGCCGTTTCCGTTTCAGTCGATGCGGGGACGACCACGGAGATATCCGGAGTGAGGACTTCGCCCGGCGCCGAATCGATTGCCGCTTGCCGGGGAACGGGCACTTTCGCCGGCGGCAGGATCGAGGCGACATCTTCCACCGGCGACAACACCTCGGTGGGCCATTGATCGAGCGGCACCATCTCGGCATTGTTGGCGAAGCCGCGCTTGGCGGGAATCGATGCTTTCTCCGCTTTCGGCGTCTTGGTCACTTCCGTGCGGACCAAACCGGTGGGCCGTTTGAAAAAGTGCATGGCCGGAATCCAGGCACCGGCAAGCGCTGCGGCAATCCAACGGCTGCGACCTTCCAACAAGCCGGGCCACGCAAATACCAGCACGCAAATCAGCGCAGTGAGCGTCGCGACGGCAAACGCCAAGCCCTGCCATGACCATGCCTGCGCCGGTGTTAAGTCGTCAGAGGATGCCTTGAAGGCACTGGTCGCGGACACCTGCGGCATGCGCCATGCCTCGGAAAAACGCCAGACGCCCACCAGTGCCAAGCCAAGCGTGGCGCTCAATGCGAGTGCGGCATGCAGCCCTCCGGTTTCGAGCAAGCTGCGCATCGGCCAAGCGACCACCAACCCGATGCCCGCCAATGCAAGCAACCACGCGAGTGCCCACGACGCGACAGCCTTCCATTGCGCGAGCAATTCGCGCCCGGAAAACGCCAGACCTGCGGTCAAATTCGACAGCGCGCCGAGCACCAATGCTTGCCATCCGCTGACGCCCATTGCCAACGCCGTCAGTACGGCAACAGCGATCAGCGCAAGTCGCAGACGCGAGGGAAGCGCCTCAAGCATCCGTGCCCCAATCGCTGCTCATCGGATCGATGGTGGAAGCCGGCGGAAATTGCAGATGAAAGCCGCGCTGGCTCAGATTTTCCATGACGGCGGCTGCATTGCCGCGCGCAAGTTTGCGCTCAGGGTGCAGCTCGAGCGTCATCACCGAGTCCCAAGGCGCGAGTTGGGCGTCCAGCCCGGCAGGCAAGACATCGAACCCGTCTTCCTTGGCGAGGAACACGTAGGTGTCTTCTTTCTTCCTGCTTCGATAGATATATGCCTGCATGCGTAGCAGAATAGCCTCATCCAAACTTGTAATTGTAAGGAAGGCATTCATTCAAAGTGATGCCTGACACGGAGAATTGATGAACACGATCGACCAAACCGGTGATATGGATGAAGTCCGCACTTGGTTGATGGTTTTGCAAGACCGCATTTGCAGTGCCATCGAAGGCACCGACGGCCAAGCGACATTCAAAGAAGACGCGTGGACGCGTGAGGGTAGCGGCGCGCTGCTCGGTGGCGGCGGTCGTACCCGTATTCTGCGCAATGGCGCCGTGTTTGAGCAGGCCGGCATCGGTTTTTCCGATGTGTCCGGCAGCCAACTGCCACCCAGTGCCACCGCGGCCCGTCCTGAGCTGACCGGCGCGAATTGGCGTGCCTGCGGCGTGTCGCTGGTCTTCCACCCCGGCAACCCTTATGTGCCGACCACCCATGCCAACGTGCGCCACTTCCGCGCCGAGAAAGACGGCGAGACGGTGGCCTGGTGGTTCGGCGGCGGCTTCGATTTGACCCCGTTCTATCCGTTTGACGAGGATGTCCGCGACTGGCATACCGTCGCGCGTGATGTCTGCGCCCCGTTCGGTGCCGAGCGCTACGCGCAACACAAGCAATGGTGCGATGAGTATTTCTATCTCAAACACCGGGATGAAACGCGCGGCGTCGGCGGCCTCTTCTTCGACGACCTGCAAACCGACTACGCAAGTGATTTCGCCTACCTTCAAGCGGTCGGCAACGGATTCCTGGACGCCTACCTGCCGATTGTCGAACGTCGCAAGAACCATGCTTATGGCGAGCGCGAACGGCAGTTCCAACTCTATCGCCGCGGTCGCTACGTCGAGTTCAATCTGGTCTTCGATCGCGGCACCCATTTCGGCCTGCAGTCCGGCGGACGCACCGAATCGATCTTGATGAGCATGCCGCCGTTGGCGCGTTGGGAGTATGGCTTCGAACCTGCGCCCGGCAGCGAAGAGGCCCGGCTATCCGAGTACTTGAAACCGCGGGATTGGTTGGCCTGACGCTAGGGCTGCTTTGATTCCGCGCCTTTCAGGGCCTTGGTCGACACAATGCTGATGTGACCGTTGGTCTCGAGCCACGCGATGTGGACGTCGGACAGGGAATCAATGTTGTTCATTCGCAATACTTCGCGAAAATCGGCCTCGCTCACCAATTCGCGTTTGAGAATGTCGTGGAAAAGCTCGCCATTGCGTGCCAAGACCACGGGCACGCCTTCGACGAGCTTTCTGAAACGCTTGTGGCGCGCGGTCAGGAACGCCACCAAATAGTTCAGCGCGATCAAAGTGCCGGCAAGAATGGCCGCACCGGTCACTGAATTGTCGCCGCCGTTCAAGCCGTTTTGCACGGCATTGCCGATCAAGATCAGCAGCACGAGATCAAATGGCGTGAACTGCCCGACGGAGCGTTTGCCCGACACCCGGAGCAGCACCATCACCAAGATGTAGATGACCACCGCGCGAAGCACGAATTGCCACCAGGGGGCGCTGAGTTCCAGGAAGTGCTGCATACATGGAGTCTATCTTGCGCAACGTGTGCGCGCATAAAAAAACCCCGCCGGAGGGGGAGCCGGCGGGGTGGGTCGGAAGCCGTCTTGGGGAGAGTGGCTTCCTGATTGGATCTGCTCCAGGGGAGGGGAGTTTTTCGATCCGTGTCGAACGTTGCATCCGACACGTGCATAAGACCATTTTGGATGTTGGAAATTCGTAAAATCGTCGCGCGATTCCAAACGATATTCAGGGAGGATTTAGACGATCAATGCGCGGCTTCCCAGTTCTCGCCCATACCTGAATCGACCACTAACGGAACGCGCAAATCCGCCGCTTCCGACATCAGTTTTGAAACCTGTTGCACCAAGGTTTCTGCGAAGTCGGCATCACACTCGAACACCAACTCATCGTGTACTTGCATGATCATTAGCGCGCGTGATGCGTGCGGCGCAATCCAGGCATCGACGGCGAGCATGGCGCGCTTGATGATGTCGGCAGCCGTCCCTTGCATCGGCGCATTGATCGCCGCCCGCTCGGCACCGGCGCGCTGGCCTTGGTTACGCGAATGGATATAGGGCAAATACAAACGGCGCCCGAACACGGTTTCGACGTAGCCGAGTTCCTTCGCTTGCGCGCGCGTCGCGTCCATGTAGGCGCGCACGCCGGGGTAGCGACTGAAGTAGAGCGCGATGTACTCGGCCGCCTCGTGCCGCTCCACGCCCAGCTGTTTGGCCAGGCCGAACGCACTCATGCCATACATCAACCCGAAATTGATGGCCTTGGCAGCACGGCGTTCGTTGCCGGTGACCGCATCCACCGTCTTGCCGAACACTTCGGCCGCCGTGGCACGGTGGACGTCATCACCGCTCTCGAATGCGCGCAACAACGCTTCGTCACCGGAAAGGTGCGCCATGATTCGTAATTCGATTTGTGAATAGTCGCAGGCGGCGATGACCCTGCCGGGCGGCGCAATGAACGCGGTGCGCACACGCCGGCCGTCTTCGGTGCGAATCGGGATGTTTTGCAGGTTCGGATCATTCGACGACAGCCGCCCGGTTTGCGCACCCGCCTGATTGAACGAGGTATGCACGCGTCCGGTATCCGGGTTGATCATTGCACCCAGTTTCTCGGTGTAGGTGTTGCGCAGCTTGGCCAGTCCGCGGTATTCCAGAATGACGCGCGGCAATTCGTGCTGATCGGCGATGGCCTCCAAAGCCTCTTCGTTGGTCGAGGGTGCGCCGGAGGGTGTTTTCACCTGGGCTTCCAATCCCAATTCGTCGAACAGCAAGGCACCGAGCTGCTTCGGTGAATCGAGATTGATGGCGCGACCGGCAATCTCGGTCGCCCGTTGGACCGCAGCGAGCATGCGGCGACTTAAATCCGCGGACTGATGCTTCAACACTTCCGCGTCGATGAGTACACCGTTGGCCTCAATGCGCGCTAGCACCGGCACCAAAGGCATCTCGATGTCGCGATACACGGAAAGCAGCGCGGGCGTTTGTTCCAGCTCGGCCACGTTCAGCGCATTCAAGCGCAGGGTGACATCGGCATCTTCCGCCGCGTATTCGGTGGCACGATCCAGTTCGACCCGTGCGAACGGAATCTGCTTCGCGCCCTTGCCGGCCACATCCTCGTAACTGATGGTCGTCAACCCCAATGCACGTTGCGCTTGCGAATCCATGTCATGCCGACGCGTACTGTCGAGCACGAAGCTGGACAACAAGCTGTCATCGCGCAGACCTTGTACGTCGATGCCATGACGGCGCAGCACGTGAATGTCGTACTTCGCGTTCTGCCCCACCTTTGCAATCGCCGGATTCTGCAACACAGGACGCACCGCATCGAGTACCAATGCCATGGGCAGTTGCGCGGCCGCCTGTTCGTGCGCCACCGGAATGTAGCAGGCGCGTTTGGCATGAATACAAAAACTGAGACCGACCAACTCCGCACGCATCGGATCCAATGCGCTGGTTTCCGTGTCGAATGCGAAGGCATCCGCTGATGCCAGTTCGTCGACCCACGCCTTGAGCGCCGTCTCGTCCGTCACCGTGACGTACTCGCCGCGTTCGGACCAACCTTCAGGCAGTTCTACTGCCGCAGGCAGCTCGGGCGCACTCACCCGTTGCGGCATGGATGGCGGCGACCCCGCTGCATTGACCGGAGCGCCCGCGCCGTCCAATTCTTTCAGCGCTTGATTCATGCCGTAGCGTGCATAGAGCGCGCGCAGTTGATCCACGTCGCGTGCCCGCAACGCCAAATCGGAATACGTCTCTTCCAGCGCGACGTCGGTCTTGATCCGGGTGAGATCGCGATTCAATGGCAGACGATGCAAGGTCTCACGCAGGTTCTCACCGATTTTTCCGCCGATCTCGTCGGCGTGCTGCATGACGCCGTCGAGGCTGTCGTATTGCGCCAACCATTTGGCAGCCGTTTTCTCGCCGCATTTGGGCACACCGGGAATGTTGTCGACTTTGTCGCCCATCAACGCGAGGTAGTCGATGATCTGGTCGGCACGCACGCCGAATTTGGCGAAGACGTCTTCGTCCGAGGCATATTTGCTGCCGGTCATCGTGTTGACCAACATCACGTTCGGCCCCACCAATTGCGCCATGTCTTTGTCGCCGGTGGAGACTTCGACTTGCACGCCGGCCTCGGCCGCTTGTGTGGCCAAGGTGCCTATCACATCATCCGCTTCGACGCCTTCGACACACAGCAGCGGCAAGCCCATGGCTTGCACGATCTCCTTGAGCGGTGCGATTTGCGCACGCAGCTCGTCTGGCATCGGCGGGCGATTCGCTTTGTATTGGGGATCCAATTGATTGCGAAAGGTGCCGCCGGAGGCATCCATAACGAAAGCAATGTAGTCGGGCTGCTCTTTCAGATGTGCCCGCAGCATGTTGACGACACCGAACAACGCGCCCGTCGGTTCGCCTTGCGCGTTGCTCAAAGGCGGCAGCGCATGAAAGGCGCGGAACAGATACGACGAACCGTCGATCAAGATGATTTTCTGACTCATGGATGAATTCTATCCGTATCACTTGGCAGTGTTTTCTGAAGCATTCAAGCCGATGCCGCGAAGGTGTCACGTACTTGAATGCGGACATTCACCCGTCTTTTCGCGAATTCGCGTTTTCAGCCTTTTTTTAAATGCTTTACGCGCTCTTGACGACGATGAACGTTTCACCGGAAACATACATTTCTTCCACGGACAACTCACGAGCGATGTCCCATGGTGGTTCACACATCAAGACGATGTGCATCCCCCACAACAGGAAGGAATCGAACTATGAGCAACTCAAATGAATCCCGTGACATGAATCGTGATCCGATCACCGGCGAAGCCGGTTCGCATCCGGTCGGCACCGGTGTCGGCGCGCTGGGCGGCGCTGCGGCA
Source organism: Lysobacter soyae (assembly GCF_019551435.1). Taxonomy (NCBI): domain Bacteria; kingdom Pseudomonadati; phylum Pseudomonadota; class Gammaproteobacteria; order Lysobacterales; family Lysobacteraceae; genus Lysobacter; species Lysobacter soyae. The sequence continues at coordinate 367,628 of NZ_CP080544.1, read as the reverse complement.
GGTGCGGTGGTGGGCTCGATCTTCGGACCGATTGGCACCTTGATCGGTGGTGCCATCGGCGCGGCCGGTGGCGGTGCCGCAGGTCACAACGTGGCTGAATCCATCGACCCGACCGGCGAAGCCGAATATTGGAAAAGCGAATATCAATCGCGTCCCTACTTCAACAAGCAGTATGACTACGAAAGCGACTATTCCCCGGCCTATGCCTACGGCAACCAAGTACGTAGTGAATACGCCAATCGCAAATGGGACAGCAGCTTGGAATCCGATATCAAGCAAGGCTGGGAAAAAGCCAAGGCGAAATCGCGATTGACTTGGGAAGAAGCCAAGGATGCGGTGCGCGATGCCTTTGACCGTTCCGATCGCACCTATCGCACCTATGAAGCCACGGATCGCTATTACAAGAACGAGTATGCGAACTCGGATTATGCCAAGGGCGACTACAGCTACGAGAACGACTATCGTCCGGCCTATCGCTATGGCACCCAAGCGCGCTCGATGAATACCGACGCGAAATGGGATGACAAGCTTGAAGCCAATCTCGAGCAAGGCTGGAACCGAACCAAGGGTGCCTCGCGACTTGCTTGGCAAGACGCCAAGGGTGCAGTGAAAGACGCATGGCATGGCGTGGAACGCGCACTGCCGGGTGATGCGGATAACGACGGTCGCTAATTCGTCCGTTACAGCCGCACATTCATCAGGCGTGTGGAGGAGGAGACCCGGCTTCGGCCGGGTCTTTTTTACAGCACTTTCAAGTTGGCGTAGGCCATCACCAACCACTTGCTGCCAGCACCGTCGAAATTCACCTGGACACGGGCATGTGCGCCGGCACCCTCGATATCAGTCACCGTGCCGGTGCCGAATGTTGCGTGTTCAACCAAGGCGCCGAGATTGACACCGGGCCCGGCGATCGGTGCATGACCGGCATGACGACGCGCCGGCGATTGAAAAACGCGGTTTGCAGCGGCCCGCGGACGGATTTCATTGATCAGCTGGGTGGGGATCTCGCGCAGAAATCGCGAGGGAATACCCGGCATGTCGGTGCCATGCAAACGTCGCGTTTCGGCAAAACTCAAAACCAGCTTCTCACGCGCACGGGTGATACCGACATAGGCGAGGCGCCGCTCCTCTTCGAGGCGCCCGCTCTCCTGCACACTGCGTTGGTTGGGAAAGATGCCCTCTTCCATCCCGCCCAGAAACACCACCGGAAACTCCAGCCCTTTGGCGCTGTGCAAGGTCATCAATTGCACGCCGTCCTCGCCTTCCTGCGCCTGACCTTCGCCGGCCTCCAAGGCCGCATAAGCCAAGAACTCGATGAGCTCGCTCAGTTGCGCCGATTCTTCGTCGTCCGCGCGGGTGAAACGTGAGGCAACGGTGATCAACTCATCCAAGTTGTCGACACGGGAATCGACACTATGGCGGCCTTCTTTCTTGTAATGCGCGCGCAGACCGCTGTGCACAAGCACATGATCGATCTTGTCCTGCAAGGGCAGCGAGCTGATGTCATCGGCGAATTGATCGATCATGGCCATAAAGCCCGCCAATGCATTGCGTGATCGGGCTGGCACCGCGTCGCCGTGGGCCACTTCGCGCGCCCCGTGCCACAAGCTCATCCCGGCACCGCGCGCCAGTCGCCGCACTTCATCCATGGTGCGATCGCCGATGCCGCGTGTGGGCATATTCACGGCACGTTCGAAGGCGGCATCATCCACCCGCGATGCGGTCAATCGCAGATAGGCCAACGCGTCCTTGACTTCCGCGCGCTCGAAGAATCGCAGGCCGCCGTAAACCCGATAGGGCATTTGCGCGACGATCAACGCTTCTTCAAATGCGCGTGACTGCGCATTGCTTCGATACAAAATCGCGCAATCGCGATGCGCGCCGCCGGCATGCACCCACTGTTTGACGCGCCCGACGACATAGTTCGCCTCATCGATTTCGGAATAGGCGGCATACAGATCAATGGGCTCGCCTTCGCCCGAGTCCGTCCACAGCTGTTTGCCTAGCCGCTCGGGATTGTGCGCGATCACGGCATTGGCCGCACTCAGGATATTCGCGGTGGAGCGATAGTTCTGTTCAAGGCGAATCGTCTTCGCGCCTTCGAAATCACGCAGAAAACGCTGCACGTTTTCCACTTTGGCGCCGCGCCAACCGTAGATCGCCTGATCGTCGTCACCGACCACGAACACGCGCCCGGTATTACCCGCCAACAAACGAATGAATCCGTACTGGATGGCGTTGGTGTCCTGGAACTCGTCGATCAGGATGTCTTGGAATCGATTGCGGTAATGCTCCAGCAAGGCCGGCGTGTCGCGCAGCAATTCGTGCGCGCGCAGCAGGATTTCTGCGAAGTCCACCAGCCCGGCATTGTCACAGCGGGTTTGATACAGCGTATAGGCCTTCAACATCACATCGGACAGATCGTCCTTGCCCGGTTGGATGTGTTGCGGGCGGCGGCCTTCGTCTTTTTGCTGATTGATCCACCAGGCGATTTGTCGCGGCGGGAATCGCGGGTCGTCGAGCTCAAGCTGTTGCAACACGCGTTTGACCATGCGCAATTGGTCATCGCTATCCAGAATTTGGAAGCCTTCCGGCAACTTCGCGTCTTGCCAATGCAGACGCAGCAAGCGATGCGCAAGCCCGTGGAACGTGCCGACCCACATGCCACGACTGCCCGGCATCAAGGTTTGCACCCGATGACGCATTTCCGCCGCAGCTTTGTTGGTAAATGTCACCGCGAAAATGCCATGGGGCGGTACGCCGTGCACTTGGTTCAGCCATCCCATGCGATGGGTCAGGACACGCGTTTTGCCCGATCCCGCACCCGCCAACACCAAGTAGTGGCCAGGCGGTGCAGATACCGCCTCACGTTGCGCCGCATTCAACCCGTCAAGAAGCGCCGATACATCCATCAGTGGTGGGTGTGCTCTCGCGTACTTGCCGCAGAGGTCATTAGGCGGTCGGTCCAAGCGATGCCGATCGCCGACAGGATGAAGACGACATGGATGATGGTTTGCCACATCACGCCCTGTTGCGTGAACTCGCTCGTCGGCGAACCGAGATCACCGACTTCGATGAAGGTTTTCAACAGGTGAATCGAAGAGATCCCGATGATGGCCATTGCCAGCTTCACTTTGAGCACACTGGCGTTCACGTGACTGAGCCACTCCGGCTGATCCGGATGTCCTTCGAGATTCAGTCGCGACACGAAGGTCTCATAGCCGCCGACAATCACCATCACCAACAGGTTTGAAATCATGACGACATCGATCAGCCCAAGCACGATGAGCATGATGATAACTTCCGCTGATTTCCCGCCTTCTTCCACTGGCGTGTGGTGGCCACCAAACACTTGTTGGATCAAGTGGATGAGCTCGACACCGAACTGCCAGACGTAAATCGCCTGGGCGACGATGAGGCCGAGATAGAGCGGCAGCTGCAGCCAGCGCGAGGAAAAGATCAGGGTTTGAAGCGGGTTCAACCGGTTGGGTGTCGGATTCGACATGCGGGGACGCCTTGGAATTGAGGCGTCATTATCCCACACAGATTTTGCCCATTTTGAGACGCTACCCGTGATCGCGGCGACCGTCATAATGGCAGCCCCTCTGACCTTTTCTTCGCTCGAATGCCCGACCTGTCCCCCGCTGCACAACACCGCATTTTCGAAACCCTTGCCGCTGAAACTGCGGCACGCCTTCCGCAGGTCAAAGCTGCAGTCGACTTGCTGGACGGGGGCGCCACGGTGCCGTTCATCGCCCGCTATCGGAAAGAAGCGACCGAAGGGTTGGATGACACGCAATTGCGCCTGTTGGAATCGAGACTGCTGTATCTGCGCGAGATGGAGGACCGGCGCGCGGCCATCCTTGCGAGCATTGATGAGCAGGGCCATCTCTCTGATGCCCTGCGCGGCGAAATCGAGGCGGCCGACAGCAAATCGCGATTGGAGGATCTGTATCTGCCGTTCAAGCCCAAGCGCCGGACCCGCGCACAGATTGCGCGTGAAGCGGGACTGGAACCCTTGGCGGACGGCCTCTTGGCAGATCCCACACAGGACCCCGATACTTTTGCCACCGGATTTGTCGATGCCGAGAAAGGCGTTGCTGACAACAAGGCGGCACTGGACGGCGCACGCGCCATATTGATGGAACGTTGGGGCGAGGACGCGACGCTGATCGGTGCACTGCGCGACTGGCTCCAGGGCAATGGTGTCCTGCGCGCCAAGGTAGTGTCCGGCAAAGAGCAGGAAGGCGCGAAATTCCGCGACTATTTCGATCATGCCGAACCGCTCGCAAAGATTCCTTCGCATCGACTGTTGGCGTTGCTGCGGGCACGTCGCGAAGAATTCATCACCTTGGATCTTGAACCGGGCGCAGACGCCGAGTCAGGTCATGCCTATGCCGAAGCGCAGGTGGCGATGCACGCGGGGATTCGCGCGGCCAATCGGCCCGCCGACACTTGGTTGATGACCGCCTGCCGCTTGACCTGGAAAGCCAAACTGCATTTGCATTTGATGATCGATTTGATGCAGCAGGCGCGCGAACGCGCAGACGCTGAAGCCATCGCCGTGTTCGGCAGCAACTTGAAAGATCTGCTGTTGGCAGCGCCGGCCGGTCCCAAAGCCGTGATGGGTTTGGATCCGGGCATTCGCACCGGTGTCAAGGTCGCGGTTGTGGATGCAACAGGCAAACTGGTCGCCACCGACACCATCTATCCGCATGAGCCCAAGCGGCAATGGGATGCGTCATTGGCGTCACTGCGCACATTGTGCGAACGACACGGCGTGCAGTTGATTGCGATAGGCAATGGCACTGCCAGCCGCGAAACCGATGCGTTGGCGGCTGATCTGTTGAAACAGTTGAAAGACAAGGCGCCGGCCAAAGTGGTGGTCAGTGAAGCCGGCGCGTCGGTGTATTCGGCCTCCGAACTCGCCGCGCGCGAGTTTCCGAGCCTCGATGTCTCCCTGCGCGGGGCGGTGTCAATTGCGCGTCGTCTGCAAGATCCGCTCGCGGAGTTGGTGAAGATCGAACCGAAAGCGATCGGTGTTGGCCAGTACCAGCACGACGTCGATCAATATCGTTTGGCGCGTACGTTGGATGCCACGGTCGAGGACTGCGTCAACGCCGTGGGGGTGGACGTCAACACCGCGTCTGCCGCCTTGCTGTCACGGGTTTCGGGTTTGTCGTCAAGCGTGGCTGAGAACATCGTCTTGCATCGTGATGCGAAGGGCGCGTTCCGCTCGCGCAAGCAACTGTTGGACGTACCGCGGTTGGGCGAGAAGACCTTCGAACAGTGCGCCGGATTCCTGCGCATTCGCAATGGCGATCAGCCGCTCGACGCCTCCTCGGTGCATCCGGAAGCCTATCCTGTGGTTGAACGCATTCTCGCCGCGACCGGCAAACGTGCCGACGCGCTGATCGGTGATACCGCCACACTTCGCAGCCTCAAGCCCGGCCACTTCGTCGACGATCGTTTCGGTGAACCGACAGTGCGCGACATCCTGCTTGAGCTGGAGAAGCCGGGCCGCGATCCACGCCCGGCGTTCCAAGCGGTGCGTTTCGCCGAGGGCGTGCACGACATCAAAGATCTGCAAGTCGGCATGGTGCTTGAAGGCGTGGTCAGCAACGTGGCGGCGTTCGGTGCGTTTGTCGACATCGGTGTCCATCAAGACGGCTTGGTCCACATCTCCGCCCTATCCGACCGTTTCGTCAAAGACCCGCGCGAAGTGGTCAAAGCCGGGGATATCGTCAAAGTGAAAGTGGTGGAAGTCGATGTGGCACGCAAGCGCATCGCATTGACCCGGCGCCTGGACGACACGCCTGCCAAAAACCCCGCGCACCCGTCGCAGCATCGCGATGCCCGCCCAGACCGCGGACCGAAGCCGCCCGTAAAACAAGCCGCCGCCCCCATCAACTCGGCCTTCGCAGACGCGTTTGCCCGCGCCCAAAAGAAAACCTAAAAAAGGGGTCGGAAGAAATTTTCCTATTAAAAAAGGGGGGTCAGAGTGAGTTTTTCAAAATGAAAGACTCACTCTGACCCCCTTTTTGGTTACCGATCAGGCGTACAAGGGGTTTGGCTTGTCGCCGTCGATGTTCCAGACTTTGATCGCTTTCGCGACGTCCTTCGCCGTCAACTTGCCGGACTCGAACAACGCGACCACGGCCGCATGGGCAACGTGGTAGCGGTCCACTTCGAAGTGGTGACGCAGGTTTGCCCGCGTGTCACTGCGGCCGAAGCCGTCGGTTCCCAACACCACGTAATGCATCGGGACGAATTCGCGGATCTGGTTGGCAAACGTACGCACGTAGTCGGTGGCGGCGATGGCCGGACCTTCGCGACCTTCCAGCAACTTGCCCACGTGTGACTTGCGCGGCGTCTTCGCTTCCGGATTGCGGCGATTCCAACGCAGGCAGTCTTCACCGTCACGCGCCAACTCGTTGAAGCTCGGGCAGCTCCAGATATCGGCGCTGATGCCGAACTCGGCTTCGAGCAAATCGGCGGCGGCAATGACTTCGCGCAAGATCGTGCCGCTTCCCATCAACTGGACTTTCAAACCTGAGGCGGCCTTGCCCTTGGCCTTTGCGGCCGGTGCTTCGCGCAACAAGTACATGCCCTTGATGATGTTTTCGGCACTGCCTTCCGGCATCGCCGGATGGCTGTAGTTCTCATTCATCAGGGTGATGTAGTAGTACTCGTCCTGCTGCTCGGTCAGCATGCGTTGCATACCGTGTTGCAGGATCGTCACCACCTCATAGCCGAAGGTCGGATCGTAGCTGCGGCAGTTCGGGATCAACGACGCTTGGATGTGCGACTGCCCGTCTTCGTGCTGCAGACCTTCGCCGTTCAAGGTGGTCCGGCCGGCTGTACCGCCCAACATGAAGCCGCGCGAACGCATGTCAGCCGCCTGCCATGCGGCATCGCCGACGCGTTGGAAGCCGAACATCGAGTAATAGATGTAGAACGGCAGCATTTGCAGATCGTTGGTGCTGTAACTGGTCGCCGCTGCCATCCAAGAGGCAAATGCACCGGCTTCGGTGATGCCCTCTTCCAACACCTGTCCGGCAGCATCTTCGCGATAGAACATCAGCTGGTCGGCGTCCACCGGCTTGTACTTCTGACCTTGCGGTGCATAGATACCGAGTTGGCGGAACATGCCTTCCATGCCGAAGGTGCGCGCCTCATCCGCGACGATCGGCACGCAACGCGGACCGACGTCCTTGTCGCGCAGCAAAATACCGAGCGCTTGCACGAAGGCCATGGTGGTGGAAATTTCGCGTTCGCCGGTGTCTTTCAATAAGCGTTCGAAGGTTTCCAGTTTCGGGACTTGCAAGGATTCGGTGCTCTTGCGACGGCGTGCCGGCAAGTGACCGCCCAGCGCAGCGCGACGCTCGCGCATGTATTCCATTTCCGGCGACTTCTCGTCCGGCTTGAAGAACGGCACCTCGTCTTTCTCGAACAACTCGTCGGGAATGTTGAGTTGGAAACGTTTGCGGAAGGATTGCACCGCATCGTCGTCCAGCTTTTTGGTTTGGTGCGTCGGGTTCAAGGCCTCGCCCGCGGCGCCCATGCCATAGCCCTTGACGGTCTTGGCGAGAATGACGGTCGGCATGCCGGTGGTTTTGACTGCGGCATCGTAGGCGGCGTACACCTTGTGCGGGTCATGACCGCCACGGTTCAAACGCCAGATATCGTCGTCACTGAGATTGGCGACCATGCGCAGGGTTTCCGGCGATTTGCCGAAGAAATGTTCACGCGTGTAGGCGCCGCCGAAGGCCTTGCAGTTCTGATACTCACCGTCCACGGTGTCCATCATGATGCGCTTCAGGATGCCGTCCTTGTCTTGTGCCAAGAGCGGATCCCAGTAGCTGCCCCAAACCAACTTGATGACATTCCAATCCGCACCGCGGAAATTGCCTTCGAGTTCCTGGATGATTTTGCCGTTGCCGCGCACCGGGCCATCCAAACGTTGCAGGTTGCAGTTGATCACGAAGATCAGGTTGTCGAGACCTTCGCGACCCGCGACCGAGATCGCCCCCAAGCTTTCCGGCTCGTCCGTTTCGCCGTCGCCGAGGAAGCACCACACCTTGCGATCGGTCTTCGGCATCAAGCCGCGCGCTTCCAGATATTTCCAATGGCGCGCTTGATAGATTGCCGCCAACGGGCCCAAGCCCATCGAAACGGTCGGGGTTTGCCAATAGTCGGGCATCAACCACGGGTGCGGGTAAGACGAAATGCCCTTGCCATGCACTTCCATGCGGAAGTTATTGAGCTGCTCTTCGCTGATGCGCCCTTCCAAGAACGAGCGTGCGTAGATACCCGGCGAACTGTGGCCCTGGATGTAGAGCAGATCGCCCGGATGTTTGTCGGAGGCGGCGCGCCAGAAATGGTTGAAGCCGACGTCGTACAAGGTCGCCGACGAGGCGAAGCTGGCGATGTGTCCGCCCAAATCACCCGGCTTGCGGTTCGCGCGCACCACCATCGCCATCGCATTCCAGCGAATGATCGAGCGGATGCGCCATTCCATATTGCTGTCGCCCGGGAACGTCGGTTCGAGTTCGGGCGGAATGGTGTTGATGTATTCGGTCGTCGGCGCGAATGGCAGGTGCGTGCCGGAGCGACGGGTCAGCTCGACCATGCCTTCCAACAACTGGTGGGCGCGCTCCGGGCCTTGGGCGTCAATCACCGCTTTGATCGATTCGATCCACTCGCGGGTTTCGGTCGGGTCGGGGTCGTTTTGCAACAGGTCGTTGAGCCAGGACATTCGGCATGCTCGTCTATCGGATTGAATCGAGTTTACCAATTGGTGAGCGTCAAATGGGGTTGCCGCTATTTTTACCCGTGTAAATTTTTTTGAGGGAAAGCATTGCGCAGGATCGCCAACCTGCCTACGCTCCATGCATGACAACGCCAAGCTCTGCCATCGGCAGCGACATCCCCCCTTTGGTCAGCGTTGCAATGTGCACTTGGAATGGTGCGGCGCACATTGATTCGCAGCTGGACTCCATCCTTGCGCAGCGCGACGTGCGGCTTGAGGTGCTCATCTTGGATGACGCCTCCACCGATGGCGTGACCTGGCCGAAACTCGAAGACCGGGCCGCGGCGGATCCGCGCATCCGTCTGTTCCGCAATGACACCAACCTTGGCCATTTGCGCAGTTTCGAAAAATGCATGGGCTTGGCCACAAGTGAATGGATCGCCCCGGCCGACCAGGACGACATTTGGGCCCTCGACAAGCTGTCGAAATTGCACGCCGCCATCGGCACGGCCGACCTCGCCTACTGCGACTCGGTTTATATGGACGCCAAAGGCGCATTGACCGGCGGGGCCGTATCGGGGGACTTTGAGATGTTCAGTGGCACCAATCCCGTGCCGCTGTTCTTCCAAAACACGGTCTCCGGCCATGCCTGTCTGTTCCGCAAAGACTTGTTGGCGGTTGCCGGACCTGCGCCAGACGGTTTTTTTCATGACTGGTGGTTGGCGCTATGCGCCGCCGGCCGACACGGCGTCGTGTACCTGGACGAACCCTTGGTGCAATTCAGACGACATGCGAATGCCTGTACCAACATCGGACGTGGCGACGGCGACCGGAAAGTTGCGTGTCGCAATCGCAAGTGGCTGGAAGACCTTGCCGCCGTCGGTCGCGCCTATTCGACCACCTCGCTGCGCGCGTCGGCCTTCGCCGGGCAGTTCGCACAGGCTTTGCAATCTGCGCTTGCCGGACACAGCACGCCCGCGCTGCATTTGGCGTGGGCACATCGCGCAGCACTGCCGCCGGAAGACGCACCGGGTTGGTTGAAAGCCATCAAACTCTGGAGCCGAATCCGGCGTAAGTCCAAGCGCGCCCAGCGCGAGCCCGCGAGCGCGTGAATCTTGCGGCGCGTGCTCAGCGCCCGAATTGTTTACGCGGCAAAAGCAGCTTTAAGGCGCGTTCGGCGCTCTTGCGTCGCAGCCCGCGCGTTTTCAGTCCTTGCATCAGCGGCGCAATCCATCGGCTGCGCGGCTGCTCGATCATGGTGACGCGCTGCAGTGCCTCCAAACGGTACAGCGCTTGCAAGGCTTGACCGGCCTGGCGTCGATGCGATGGCAGATCCGGTAGCGCCTCGATGCAACGTAATTGGTCGTCAGCGATTTCGACATACATCTCTGCGACTCGCAGCTGTCGCCGCTTCCAACCTTCGTAGCCGCGTTCGCTGCGATCAAACACCCAGTCGCCGAGATTGTGATCGTGCCGCCGGTAGCGGATGAGTGACACCGGCAAGCAACGGCAGACCCCGATGAGGGCGCCGCGCAACATCAACATGTTGTCTTCGACGCGTCCTTCGAGCGGTGGCAAATCCGTCAACAGCGTGGTTCTGAACGCCATGCTGGCGCCGAGTATCGTGGCCAGCTTGCCGCGATTGATCAGCCAACGTTGATCGACACGCGCCGGCAACCCGCGGACACCCGCTTCTATCAGCCGGCCTTGGGCGTCGACGTCATCAACGCGGGAACCGACGATCTGCGCATCGGGCTCCGCGTCAAACACGCGCAACAGTGTGTCAACGCGCTCTGGCAACGACACGTCATCGCCCGCGGAATTGAACAGGACGGGCGCGGTGGCGATCGCGGCCAGCTCGTTGAGATGCGCGCACAGTCCGATATTGCTGGCTGTGCTTCGCACGATCACCCGATGCGGGCCTGCGTAGTCGCGCAAACGATCACGCACCAACGGCAGCGTTTCGGCACACGAACTGTCGTCAGAAACGATGATTTCGCAGGCAACGGTTTGCGCCAACGCCCCTTCAACCGCCTCGAGAACGGTGTCTTTCATGCGGTAGCAGACCACCAGGAACGTCGCCCGCCAACCTCCGGGCGGCGCGACGCGTGCACCGTGTTCGGTCGCTTGACCCGTCACCGGAACCGGCCGGTCCGCAACGGGCGCCTGGCCGGACATCGACTTATTTTCCGCTCGCTGTGCGACCTTGCGCACGGGTTTTGCGAATTTGTGCATCCACCGCCGCGATTGCGGTCATGTTGACAACACGTCGTGCACTCGATGCCGGGGTGAGAATATGCGCCGGTTTGTCGAGCCCCATCAAGATCGGGCCGATCGCCACGCCATTGGTCGCCACGCGCACCAGGTTGTATCCGATGTTCGCGGCATCGAGGTTCGGCATCACCAACAGGTTCGCCACACCTTCCAAGGTCGTGTTGGGGAAAATGCGCTTGCGCAGCGCTTCGTCCCATGCGGTATCCGCCATCATCTCGCCGTCGATCGCCAGATTCGGCACACGGCTGCGAATCATCTTGAGCGCTGCCTGCATTTTCGACGTGGAAGGATCGGCATGGCTGCCGAAATTGCCGTGCGAGAGCAAAGCGACATTCGGTTGGATGCCGAACAACTTCATGCGGTAGGTGGCCTGCAAGGTCATCTCTGCGATGCGTTCCGCGCAGGGGTCGTATTGCACGTGGGTATCGGTGAAGAACCAAGCGCCCTTGTCGTTCAACACGCCGGTCATGGCGGCGGTACCGGTCGCGCCCGGCTCGAGATCGAAGACGCTGCGCAGATAGCCCAATTTCTTGTGATAACGACCCACCAAACCGCAAATCATCGCATCGGCTTCGCCGCGCTCCACCATCAATGCCGCGACCAATGTGGGACGCGAGCGCACCAAATTCTTGGCCGCATCCTGGGTGACGCCGTTGCGCTCGTTGCGCGCGTGGTATTGCTGCCAATAATCGTTGAAGCGCGGATCGTCATTGATGTTCACGAGGTCGAAGTCCACGCCTTCGCGCATGCGCAAGGACAGCTTGTCGATGCGGTTGGCGATCACTTCCGGGCGACCGACCAGAATCGGCCGCGCGAGCTTTTCATCGATCACGACCTGCACGGCGCGCAAGACGGTGTATTCCTCGCCTTCGGCATAAACCACGCGTTGCAAGTCCTGCGTCGCCTGCTCATACACCGGACGCATCATCAGCTTGGTGCGATGGATGAACTGCGCCAATTTTTCTTCGTATTCGGCGACATTCGCCAGCGGACGCGAAGCGACGCCGGAATCCATGGCAGCTTTCGCGACCGCGGGCGCGATGACTTCGATCAAGCGCGGATCGAACGGACGCGGAATCAAATATTCATCGCCGAACTTCGGTATCTCGCCACCGTAAGCACTGCCGAGGTCGCTCGCTTCCATCCGGGCGAGCTTGGCAATGGCGCGTACGCAGGCCAACTTCATTTCTTCGTTGATTTCACGCGCGCCGACATCTAGGGCGCCGCGGAAAATGTAGGGGAAACACAAGGCGTTATTGACTTGGTTCGGATAATCGCTGCGGCCGGTAGCGATGATGGCGTCGGGGCGTACCGCCTTGGCCTCTTCCGGCATGATTTCCGGATACGGATTGGCCAGCGCCAGAATGATCGGACGTTCGGCCATGGTGGCAACCATCTCAGCCTTCAAAATACCGCCGGCCGACAGACCCAAGAAGACGTCCGCGCCGTCGACGATTTCCGCCAAAGAGCGCTTGTCGGTGTCGCGCGCATAGCGCGCCTTGTCCGGATCAAGATTCGGGCGACCGCTGTAGATCACGCCGTCGCGATCAAAGGCCAGAATGTTTTCCGGTTTCATGCCCAACGCGACCAACATGTCGAGACAAGCAATACCGGCGGCACCCGCGCCCGAGGTTGCGAGCTTGACGGTGGCGATGTCTTTGCCGGCAACTTCCAAGGCATTCAACACCGCGGCGCCCACGATGATGGCCGTGCCGTGTTGATCGTCGTGGAAGACCGGGATGTTCATCCGCTCGCGCAGTTTGCGCTCGATATAGAAGCACTCCGGCGCCTTGATGTCTTCGAGGTTGATGCCACCGAAGGTCGGCTCCATCGCGGCGATGATGTCGACCAGTTTGTCGGGGTCGCGCTCGGCCAGTTCAATATCGAACACGTCGATGTTGGCGAACTTCTTGAACAAGACACCCTTGCCTTCCATCACCGGCTTGCCGGCCAAGGGCCCGATATCGCCAAGCCCGAGCACGGCGGTGCCGTTGGTGACGACGGCGACGAGATTCGCGCGCGCCGTCAGTTCGCTGGCCGTGTTCGGATCGTCAACGATCGCTTCGCAGGCATAGGCAACGCCCGGTGAATAGGCCAACGACAAATCGCGCTGGGTCACCATCGGCTTGGTCGCCGAGATCTGGATTTTGCCGGCCGGTGCCAAGCGGTGGTAGTCGATGGCGGCCTGTTTGAAGTTTTCCTGATCGGACATGGTGCGAAACTCTGGGGCGAACCATGATTCTAACGCGGCGTCACGGCGAGCCAGCGTTCATGCCGGCGTTTGACCGGTCTCGCTGTGTTCGGCTTCCGGATCGGCATGATGCGGAAACAGGGTATCGGTGATTTGATCCAGACGGATCTTGTTGGCAAACAGGGAAAAGGCCAAGACACCCGCCAGACCGTTGGCGCGCTGCACCCAATGCGGCAGCCAACGCGGCGGTTCGATCACGCCGGCGGCGTACATCGGCTCCAGACGGATCACATCGTCCAAGGTCATCTTGCCGGCGAAGAGTTGCCGGCCCAGCCGCAAACGGTCTTGACGCAAGGACCAGCGGAAGAAGGTATGCACGCTGACCAATCCGCGCAAATACACCGTGTCCTTGGTGAAGGCCAAACCTCCGGTGGCGGGGACGCCGCGGAAAATCCGCTGCGCGGAGGCGAAGCTTTCCTGTTCGCTTTGACCTTGCGACAGGAAATATTTGAATACCTCGATGAAATCGGCGCCATCGAGCGCTTTGGCCACCGCTTCAATCCGCAGGCTCACGCGCTTCATGCGCTGGATATCGGTGCTGCCGGTGATTTGTTCCGCAAAGGTCGCCAAACCTTCCTGCGTCGTGGTTGTGCGCGGCGACGACAACTCCAGACTTTTCAGCACCGGCTGCAAGCGACCGTTCAACGCAGTGAGCGAGTGCACCAGGGCTTCGTGTTGCAGCAGTTGGGCGCGGTCGTAGTCGGTGAAGATCGCCGAAGTGCGCAGGCGGATGCGCGTCGCGGCAGCGGCGGCCTTCGCGATCAGATCGGGATCCAATTCAACGTTGATGACGCGCGCATCAAAAAAATCGTCAAGGTCGTTCTGCAGTTGCAAGGCCAAGGCCGTGGCCGACACCGGCACGGTTTCCATCGGTGAAATCAACTCGTGGTCGAGTTCGCAGGCGATGTTGATGAAGTGTGCTGCCGCCTCACGCGCGGTGGGACCGTTGCCCGGCAATTGTTCATCCGGTGTGCCGTAGAGAATCTTGGAGAGTTCGGTGACGCGGGCCGTGCCGAGGTTTTCCAGCAATTCCGCGGCATGATCCCAACTGCGTGCGCTTTCGATCAAGTAGTCACCGAGCGGATGACCTTCTTCCGCCGCCTGCATGATCGCCTGCAATTCGCGTCGCGCTTCGGAAAAGTCATGCTTCGGATATTCAACCATCGGCAGCACCGGATGGCCGGCCTGCCAGGAATCCAGGAAGGGTTGCTGCAGTTGCGCGGGCCAACTCACCAAACTCAACAAGCGCATTCCGCGTGCGGCTTCGACCATCCGTGCATCCAACGCGGCATGGTGTGCGACGTCCGGCGTCCAATTCGGCTGTGCTTCGCTCATCCGGACATCTTATGCAATGTCACGTGTTGGGTCTGCGACCCCGTATTTTCTGGCTTTCGACCTTGGCCAAGGCGGCAGAGGCGACTTCCTCATGCAACTTGCGCCAATTCTGCAGACGCGCCGGATCCAACGATCCGTCGGCAATGGCCGCCGTCACCGCGCAGCCCGGCTCTTTCAGGTGCTTGCAGTCGCGGAATTTGCATTGCGCGGCGAGTGCGTCGACATCGTTGAAGGTGACGGCCGCCTGCGCTTCTTCACCGGTAGGCTTGAGCTCGCGCATGCCGGGCGTATCGATCAAGCACGCACCGGACGGCAAACGCATCAGCGCGCGATGCGTCGTGGTGTGGCGGCCGCGCGAATCGTGGGCGCGGACCGCGCCCGTGCGCATGCGCGATTCACCCAGCAAGGTATTGGTGAGCGTGGATTTGCCGGCACCGCTCGAACCGACCAAGACAACCGTCTCGCCTTCGCCAAGCCAAGGCTTGAGCGCCGTGACCGCGCCGGCATCCAATGCGTTCAATGCAATGACCGCCACATCCTCATCCGGTAACGCATCGAGCATGACGCGCGCTTCGTCCAAGCGTTCGCCGATATCCGCTTTCGTCAGAACCACCACCGGATTGACGCCGCCGGCGCGCACCAACATCAGGTAACGCTCGATGCGGCGGGGATTGAAATCATCGTCGAGCCCGCAGACTACGAAAGCGGTATCGATGTTGGCGGCAATGAGCTGTTGCTTGTAATGGTCGCCTGCGGCGGCACGCTTCATGGCGCTGAAACGCGGCAACAACGCAACGATGCGCAGGCCATCAAGGATCACCCAGTCCCCGACCCCGGCGCGGATATCGGGACTGACGCGCGGCCGCGTCCACTCCGGCGGCGATTCCACTTTGAACGCCTCAATACCGTCTTGGCTGACGCGATAGCCCGCACGATGCTGCTCCACAACCCGTGCAACGCGGGTGCCCGGGTGCGCATTCAACAGATCCTGCCAACCGGCAGGCAAATCGGTGGGCCAGCCGATGGCCGCCAGAGAGGCGGGGCTCAATTCCACGTGCGGCCACAGGTCGGTGTCATCGGGGCATTCTAGCGGGTGTGTGGCGGCCGTCGCAGAATGCCTGCTTTTCCCGTAATCTTGAGCGTTTCACGCCCTTTGACCGCACCATGCCCCTGCACGCCCTCCCCACGCGCGAACGTTTGACCGAAGTCCGTTATGAAATCCGTGGCGCACTGGCCCGGCGGGCACGTGAACTGGAAACCCAAGGCCGGACCTTGGTGAAACTCAACATCGGCAATCCCGGCAATTTCGGCTTCCGCGCGCCCGAGCATTTGCAGCAAGCGATTGTGCAGCACATTGCCGACACCGATCCCTACACCCATCAACAGGGTTTGCCGCAGGCGCGCGAAGCCATTGCCGCGCATCACGCAGCCCGGGGTGGATTCGAGGTGTCGGCTGATCGCATTTTTGTCGGCAACGGGGTGAGCGAACTGATTGATATCTCACTGCGTGCCCTGCTGAACCCGGGCGATGAAGTGTTGCTGCCGTCACCCGACTATCCGCTGTGGAGTGCGGCGACGATCCTGAATGATGGTCGGCCCGTCTACTACCAGTGCCTGCCCGAGAATGGCTTCCAGCCCGATCCTGCGGAAATCGAATCGCTGATCTCGTCGCGCACGCGCGCGATCGTGTTGATCAATCCAAACAACCCGACCGGCGCGAGTTATCCGCGCGAAACCCTCGAAGCCATCGTCGCTATTGCACGCAAACACGGTGTGCTGCTGATGGCGGATGAGATTTACGACCACATCCTCTACGACGACGCGACCTTCCAACCGCTGGCGCCGCTGGCCGGCGATTTGCCCTGCATCTCGTTTGGCGGATTGTCGAAAGTGCATCGCGCTTGCGGCTGGCGCGTTGGCTGGGCAGTGTTGTCCGGCGATCGTTCCGCGATGCAGGCCTATACCCAGGCGATGGACTTGTTGGGCGCATTGCGCTTGTGCGCCAACGTGCCGGGACAAGTGGCCATTGAAGCCGCACTGAACGGCTTGGATACGATCACGCCGCTTTGCAGCCCCGAGGGTCGACTTTTCGAAACACGACGCGCCCTGATTGAGGCCTGTGAAGCCAGTGCGCATTTGGATTTGGTGGCACCGGCCGGTGCGCTTTACGGCTTTCCTGCGGTGACCGGTCCGGCGGCGCATGCGTTTGACGATCACGCATTTGCTTTGGAGCTCTTGGAAACCGAAGACGTGCTGATCGTGCCGGGATCCAGTTTCAACGTGCCCTATCGCAATCATTTCCGTGTCACATTGCTCCCGCAACCTGAAGTCCTGCGCGATGTCTTCGCGCGGATCGACCGGGTTCTGGAGAAGCGCGCTGCGCTGGCGGCATGAATACATTTCTGCAATTGGGTGACAGTTACACCATCGGCGAAGGCGTCGACGACGCCGGGCGTTGGGGCAATCAATTGGCGCACGCCTTGCGCAAAGAAGGCGTCGCCATCACCGACCCGCATTTCGTGGCGACGACCGGTTGGACGTCGGGCGAATTGATCGCACGCTTGGATGCGCTGGAACCCTTGGGAAATGCCTGGGGTTTGGTCAGCCTTTTGATTGGCGTGAACAATCAATACCGCGGATTGCCGGTTGAAACGTATGCAAACGAATTCGACATTTTGCTGGATCGCGCCGTCGCCTTTGCGCAAGGCGACGCCGATCGCGTATTGGTCATGTCGATTCCCGACTGGGGCGTGACACCATTTGCGCGCAGCCAAGGACGCGTTGAAGCGGAGGTTGCCCGCGACATCGATGCCTACAATGCGATCGCGCGTGAACGATGCGAATCGCTCGCCGTGCGGTATGTCGATATCACGCCGGTTTCGCGGCGCTATGGTGGCGAGGTCGAGATGTTGGTGGCCGATGCCTTGCACCCGTCTGCGGCGATGTACGGCCTGTGGGCCGCGCAAGCGCTGCCGGTGGTGCGCCAGATGCCTTGGGTTGATTCGGTCGCGTGACTCCGGAACAGATCGAACGCGTCGCGCGCGCTTATTTTCCCGAAGGTTTCAGCTTCGCGCGCTGGCACTACCATTACGCCCGCATCAAGTTGAAAACCGATCCTTTGTATCCGGGCGTGCTGAAAGCGCTGTCGGGCAACCAAGCGCCTTTGTTGGACATCGGGTGCGGCATCGGATTATTGGCGCAGTTGTTGCGCGATAACGGCGTCGCGACGCCTTATACCGGCGTCGACTTCGATGCGCGGAAGATTCAGATGGCCAAGCTTGGCGCAAAAAAACGCGCGTTGTATGAGGTCTTATTCAAGCAGCGCGACGTGACCCGTGGCCTGCCCACGCACTGGGGCAGTGTCACCTTGCTGGATGTGCTGCAGTTCCTGCCAGATGATGCGGCGCGCTGGCAATTGCTGCGCGACGCCATGCAATGTGTCTCCGACGACGGGCTGTTTGTGATTCGCACCGGCATCGAGGAAGCCAACGTAACTTCCGCGTTCACCGGCTGGGTCGACAACTTGTCCAAGCATTGGGGTTGGATGCGGACGGGTGCCAGCCGCTATCCGAAACTGGACGTTTTGCAGGCGTTCTTAGCTGAGGGCGGATTCGACGTGCAGACCTCACCGCTGAAAGAGAACACGCCATTCAACAACTGGTTGTTGGTGGCAAGGCGCGTTTAGAGTTCTTCAGGCAACACGGTCTTGTAGCCGAGCGCGTCCAATCGCGCCAACAACAAGCGCAGTTGCGGTACGTTGCGACCATGCGGTGCACCTTCGTGCATCAGAATGATCGCGCCCGGTGCGATATTTTTTTCAACGCGCCGGATCACATCGTTGTCATCTGCGTTCACCGCGTCAAATCCGCGTGCGCTCCAGCCCACGCGTGCAAGATTCAACTCTTTGAGTGGTGCCGACACAAACGGATTGGCCATGCCGACCACGGCACGAAACCAATGCGGGCGCACGCCGGTGGCGACTTCCAGCTGTTTTTGCGCTTGCTCGATCTGTTGCCGCATCTGCCTCGGTCCCAGCGCCCAAAACCATGCTTGCGGATGCGACTGACTGTGGTTGCCGATGCCGTGTCCGCGCTGGACGATCTCACGCGCCAATGCCGGCCGCGCCTCTGCGCGATCGCCTACCAGGAAAAATGTCGCGCGCGCGTTGTATTGCTCAAGCACATCGAGAATTTGCGGCGTTTCTTCGGAAGGGCCGTCATCGATGGTGAGCCAGACCGATTTTTCCTGCGTCGGAAGTCTTCTCAAGACGGGCGAATAGAGCGAGGCGCCCGGATACAACACGCCCCAGAGCAGGACGGCATGACTGAGCAGCATCGCCGGCAGTCCGATCTTCCATCCCCAGGCGATCCAAAGCCAAACCACGAACAATTGGGAGGCGAGCAGCGCGAACCACCAAACATGCGGGTGCCGGGGCGGTGTGTGGAAAACGGGTTGAGTCATAGCTTCGGCATTCTAAGCGAGGTGGCGCTTTTCGCCCGGTTTTCGCCGGTTTCGCAGGGTTCTTGCGCAAAGTGGCGTAAAATCGCGCTTTGTTTGCATTTGTTCGGCTGTGGAGCGAAGCGGTAATGAGTCTTGAACCTGCGTTGCGTCAGCGCATCGAGTCCCTGTTGCGCGAGAATCGCGTGGTTTTGTTCATGAAAGGCGCCCCCGAAGCACCGCAGTGCGGTTTCTCCGCTCGCGCGGTCGGCATGTTGGACAGCTTGGGGCTGGACTACGCCCATGTGGATGTCCTGTCCGACCCTGAAATTCGCGAAGGCATCAAGGTTTACGGTGACTGGCCGACGATTCCGCAGCTGTATGTGGATGGCGAATTGGTCGGTGGCAGCGACATCATCGTGCAGTTGGTCGATAGCGGCGAATTGCAGAAGATGCTCGGCCTTCCCGAAGTTGACCGTACGCCGCCGGCAATTCACATCACGCCCGCCGCCATTGAAATGCTGCGCGGTGCCGTGCAGGATGCCGGTGGCCAAGCCGCAGTCGAGATCCAGGTGGATCGCGCAGGCGCGACCCAATTGCAGCTTTCGCCCTTCAACGATCGCGATATCCGCGTGGAAGTGGAAGGCGTCGTGTTTCAGTTTGATGTGGCATCGGCCAGACGCGCGGAAGGCCTGAAGATTGATTTTGTCGATGATGCGCGCGGTCGTGGTCTCGTGATCGGTCGTGACGGCGGTGTGCGCAACATTTCGCCCGCTGAGGTCGTCAATCGTGTGAATGCAGGCACGCTGACCGTGGTCGACGTTCGCCCCGCGGATGAACGTGCAATCGCCTCGCCGAAGATCGACATCCGCAATATCGATGACGGCGTGGACGGCCTGCTCGCGCTGCCGAAAAACACCCCATTGGCTTTCCTGTGCCGTGTGGGTGGCCGTAGTGCCAATATGGCGCAGCTGTTTGTGGAGCGGGGGTTTACCGAGATTTACAACATTGAAGGTGGAACCGAAGCTTGGCGCGGGATCGATGCATCGATTCCCAGTTACTAGATATCAACGCCGCTGCACGACGCCATTTCACATGCGCTGACGGGGCGGCGGCGTAACCTGAATGCAGTCTACGAATCTAAGAGGTGCGCCATGGCTTCCCGTTTTTATTTGACCATTCCGGACACGAAAAAACTCGCTGAGGCCGGTCCATTGGCATTTCGTTCAAGGGGCGCCCAAGGTCTGGCCGAAGAGCTTGAAGCCGCGCTGCGTACGGACGTTTTGTTCAAACGCTGGGCAGCGACGCAAGACGATCCCGAAGACATCGATTCGAACTTGAGCGGCACGGATCCTTCTGCCACCGTCACGGGCGAACAACACGACCTGCACGTGGATTTGATCGCGACTACGAGTTTGACGGGCGATGCCATTCGCCACAGGCTGAGACTTTTGGCAGGCCATGTTTGGCAGCTTAAAGACGTCACGCACGCGTAAATCACCCGGAATACTGATGCCACCCGCACACGACGAAATATGAAACTACTGCTGATCGGCGGTAACGGCCAAGTGGGTACCGAGCTGCGACGGGCACTGCTACCGCTGGGCGAAGTTGTCGTGACAACTCGGGACGGCATTGCGCTGGACGGTCAGGCAACTTTGTCTTGCGATCTTTCCAAGAAGGATGCTGTCGCACTTGTCATTCAACATGTGATTCCTGATGTCGTGATCAACGCCACGGCGTACACGGCTGTGGACAAAGCGGAATCCGACGAAGACACAGCGCGACGGATCAATGCTGCGGCTGTGGAAGAAATCGCACTCGCTTGCAAAGCACTTGGGATTCCGCTTGTCCACTACTCCACCGATTACGTCTTCGACGGGCAAGCCACGACGTCTTATCCCGTCGACGCGCCCACCGCCCCGCTCGGCGTTTACGGTCAAACCAAACTGGACGGCGAGGAGGCGATTCGCGCCTCCGGTGTGCGACATTTGATTCTGCGCACCGCATGGGTCTATGCCACCCACGGCCACAATTTCCTGCGCACCATGTTGCGCTTGGGTGCCGAACGCGACTCGCTGCGTGTAGTCGGCGACCAGATCGGCTCGCCGACACCCGCCTGGTTGATCGCCGATATCACCGCCAACATCCTTGCCCAAGGATTGGGTGAAGGCGGCACCCATCATTTGGTGGCAAGCGGTCAAACCAGCTGGCACGGTTTTGCCGAGGCAATCTTTGAAGAAGCGGCCGCAAATGGCCTCATCGCGAACGCGCCCAAGGTGGAGTCGATTCCGTCATCGGAATATCCGACACCGGCCGCACGTCCGCAGTGGTCCGTGCTCGATACGACCTCGTTGCGTGACACTTACCAATTAGATCTTCCTGACTGGCGTGACGCGCTGAAACGCACCTTGCAGTCGGCCTGATGTCAGCCGCGACGGCAGTCTTGCTTTCGTGGAGTGGGGGCAAGGATGCGGCGTGGGCACTTCATGCGCTGCGCGAACAGGCTGATTTCCAAGTCGTTGGGCTGTTGACGACGATCACCGCCGAATACGATCGAGCATCCATGCAGGGCATTCGGCGTGAGGTCCTGCACGCCCAAGCCGACGCTGTCGGTCTGCCGTTAATGGAAGTCTCGATCCCGGCAAAATGCAGCAATGCCGACTACGAAGCAGCGCTACATGACGGACTCCGTCGCGTAGCGCAGCGTTGGCCGGACCTGCAAACCATGGCATTCGGTGATTTGCATCTGGAAGACATCCGCGCCTATCGCGCGACCCAACTTGCCGGTCAGGGCTGGAATATCCTGACGCCCATTTTCGGATCGGACACCGCGCTCCTCGCTCGGGAAATGATTGCAAGCGGTTTGCGCGCTTCCCTGTGCTGTGTCGACACGACACAACTTCCGGCAAGCTTTGCAGGACGCCCTTTCGATCTTGAATTGCTTTCGGAATTGCCGCCGGGCATCGATCATTGCGGCGAAAACGGCGAATTTCACACCTGCGTTTACGACGGTCCGATGTTCAATCGGCCGATAGCGCTGACTCAAGGTGAAACCGTGGTTCGAGACGCGCGTTTCGCCTACACCGACTTCACGCTTTCCCCGCCGTCAAGCGCGAACTTTGCCTGAAAACCGCCGCATGCAGAGGTGACTCAGGCCATCGCCTTCGCGTGATAGGCCACGTGCTCGCCGATGAACGACTGGATGAAGTAATAGCTGTGGTCATAGCCACTGCGAAGCTTCAAGTCCAAAGGATGGTTTCGGGCTGCGCAGCTTTCCGCCAATCGCTGCGGTTGTAATTGCGCATCCAGAAATTCGTCCGCCTCGCCCTGATCGATTTTCAACGGCAATCGTTCGGACAGATCTCCGGCGATCAATTCGACCGTGTCGTAGGTTTTCCACGCCTCGGATCGTTCTCCGAGATAGGCCGAAAACGCCTTCTCCCCCCAAGGCACCTGCGAAGGCGCAACAATCGGCGAAAAAGCCGACACGCTGCGATATCGGCCGGGATTGCGTAAGGCAATCATCAACGCCCCGTGTCCACCCATCGAGTGTCCGCTGATGGCACGCACGCTACTTGCCGCCGGATCGGATTCCACCCATGCGGGCAATTCGTCGACGATGTAGTCGTACATCCGGAAGTTCCGTGACCAAGGTGCTTGCGTCGCATTGACGTAGAAGCCCGCGCCCTGTCCCAAGTCATAACCGTCGGCATCCGGCACACCCTCGCCGCGCGGGCTGGTATCCGGTGCCACCAGGATGATGCCGTGCTCGGCGGCATAGCGTTGCGCGCCCGCTTTGGTGATGAAATTTTGTTCGGTGCAGGTCAATCCCGACAGCCAATACAACACCGGGCACGGGCCATGCGCGACTTGCGGCGGATAGTAGACGCCCACACGCATGTCGCAGTCGAGTACTTCGGAGCGGTGCTGGTAAACGTCTTGCCAGCCACCGAAACAAGCGTGATGTTCGATTCTTTGGGTCATTGTAGGACTCGCTTAAGAGCGCCTCATCCGCCCGCTTCCGGGCACCTTCTCCACGTTGTGGAGAAGGACAGCTTAGCCCCTCTCCATCTTTGATGGAGAGGGTGGCGCGAATGCGCCGGGTGAGGCGCTTTTTCGAGCAGCGCCTCATCCACCCATCCGGAACACCTTCTCCACTTTGTAGAGAAGGTGGGGGGCATTAGAAGTGGACGACGCTACGAATGGATTTGCCTTCGTGCATCAAGTCGAACGCCGCGTTGATGTCATCCAGCCCCATGGTGTGCGTGACGAACGGCGCAAGATCAATGTCTCCACGCATCGCGTCTTCCACCATGCCCGGCAACTGCGTGCGACCTTTCACCCCGCCGAACGCCGTGCCCATCCATTTACGGCCGGTCACGAGCTGGAAAGGACGGGTGGAAATTTCCTGGCCGGCGCCGGCAACACCGATGATCACCGACTGCCCCCAACCGCGATGCGCGCACTCGAGCGCGGCGCGCATGACCTGAACATTGCCGATGCATTCGAAGGAGTGGTCCACACCCCACCCGGTCATCTCAACGATGACTTGCTGGATGGGTGCGTCGTGATCTTTGGGATTCACACAATCCGTCGCACCCATGGATCGCGCCATGTCGAATTTCGACGGATTGGTATCGATCGCAATGATGCGGCCGGCTTTGGCTTGGCGTGCGCCTTGAATGACGGCCAAACCGATCCCGCCCAAACCAAATACCGCGACCGAATCGCCCGCCTGCACCTTGGCGGTGTTGTGTACCGCACCGATGCCGGTGGTCACCCCGCAACCGAGCAAACACACTTGCTCAGGATTGGCTTCCGGGTTCACTTTGGCCAAAGACACTTCGGCAACCACCGTGTACTCGCTGAACGTCGAGCAGCCCATGTAGTGGTAGATCGGGTCACCGTTGTAAGAGAAGCGCGTGGTGCCGTCCGGCATGACGCCTTTGCCTTGGGTCGCGCGAACCGCGACGCACAAATTGGTTTTGCCGGATTTGCAAAACAGACATTCGCGACATTCGGCCGTATACAGCGGAATGACATGATCGCCGGGCGCAACAGAAGTCACACCCTCGCCCACATCCACCACGATTCCGGCACCTTCATGGCCGAGCACGGCGGGGAAAATACCCTCCGGATCATCACCGGACAAGGTGAACGCATCGGTGTGGCAAACGCCGGTATGGGTAATGCGTACGCGAACTTCGCCGGCCTTGGGAGGCGCGACATCAATCTCGACGATTTTCAGGGGCTCACCGGCGGCGAAGGCAACGGCGGCTCGGGATTTGATGGTTTGCGACATGGTTGGTCTCTATGTACAGTTTTGCGCCTCTCCATCAAAGTTGGAGAGAGGATGAGCTGTCCTTCTCCACGGAGTGGAGAAGGTGCCCCGGAGGGGCGGATGAGGCGCACTTAAGAAAAGCACCTCACCCGGCGCATTCGCGCCACCCTCTCCATCAAAGATGGAGAGGGGCAAAGCTGTCCTTCTCCACGAAGTGGAGAAGGGAGAGTGCGCGCGTTACTTCTTGCCGATTTCGTATTGCTTCGGCGGTTCCGCGCCCAGCAAGTTCTTGACGAAGTAATCCCAGCGACGACGCATCACATAGTTGCTGTCGATTCCGTAGCCGTGACGCGCATGCGGGAGCATCAACAAGTCGAAATCCTTGTTCGCCTTCATCAGCGCATCCACCACCAACAAGGTGTTTTGCGGCGGGACGTTGTCATCCATCATGCCGTGAATCAGGAACAGTTTGCCCTTGAGATTCTTGGCATGGGCGGCGTTGTCTTGACCGGTGTAATTGGTCTTGCCGTCGCCGGCGTCCACCATCAGCCCGTGATAGCGCTCACCCCAATCGTCTTCGTACATGCGGTTGTCGTGGTTACCGCTTTCCGAAATGCCGACCTTGTAAACATCCGGGTACATGAACATGGCGGTTGCGGTGGCGTTGCCGCCGCCGGAGTGCCCCCACATGCCGGCACGCGCCAGATCAATCCACGGGTATTTCGCGGCCAAGGCTTTGATTCCCGCCACCTGATCCGGCAAGGTGTTGTCGACCATGTTGCCGTAATAGGCATCGTGGAAAGACTTGCTACGCCACGGCGTGCCCATACCGTCCATCGCCACGACAATGAAGCCGAGTTCGGCCAATGCCTGGTGGTCACCGTGCGCCGGCTGGAAGCTGCGCGAACGCACCGAGCCAACCTGCGGACCCGGGTAGATGTAGGTGATGATCGGGTATTTCTTCTTCGCGTCGAAATTCGATGGCTTGAACATTTGGCCGTAAATATCGGTCTTGCCATCACGCCCCTTCACCACAAACGGTTCCGGTGCGACCCAACCCGATGCTTTCAGTCGCGCAAGATCGGCTTTGGCGATTTCCGACACCACCGCACCGGTGTTCATGTCGCGCACCGTCCAGACTGGCGCGGTGTTGATGGTCGAGACTTGATCGACGAAGTGCATGCCTTCATCCGGCACGGTGACGATGTGGTCACCTGATTCCGGCGTCAAAGACACGATCTCGCCAGAATCCATGTTCACTTTGTAGAAGTGCTTGTAATACGGATCTTCACCCTTCTCTTTGCCGACGGCTTGCACCCACAGGTTGCGGCCCGGCTTGTCGAAACGCTCGATCTTCCAAACATTCCAGTTGCCCGAAGTGAGTTGTTTTTTCACTTTGCCGGTGGTGAGGTCATGCAGGTAGAGATGGCCCCAATCACTCTTTTCCGAGAACCAGATGAATTCGTTGGTTTCCGGCATGTAGCGCCAGTTCGGATCACCATTGCCGCTTTCATATTGCGTTGCGACGGTTTCCTTGTAGACGTCGCGGACCGCACCGGTATTGATGTCGGCAACGCGCAGTTGGGCGCTCTTGTGGCCGCGATCGGTGCTTACGAAGGCCAGGGATTTGCCGTCATCCGCCCATTGCACGTCTTCCCAACCGCCGTTGCAGCTGACGTCGTCGCAGAAGGTCGAACGGTGTTGATCGGCCGGCATCTTCAGACGAACCATCTTCGCTGCGGCCGGGTTGCTGACATCAATGATCACGCGTTCGATCATCGTGACGTCTTTGTCACCGACAAACGGATATTTCCAGGTTTGCACTTCCGGCGCGCCGGCGCGCGTCGACACCAGGGTCATTGACGAAGTCTTGCGCTGGTCTTGTTGGAAAGTCGCGATGCGCGTCGAATCCGGCGACCACACCACCACAGGACGATCGCTGTGCGTCCAGCCGGCGTTGTCGGTCGCATAGCCGTAATCGGTCACGCCATCCTTGGTGATCTGAGTTTCCTTGCCGCTGGCCTTGTCGCGCAGCACCAAGTTCCAGTTGCGGATGAAAACTTCGTATTTGCCGTTGGGCGACGGCACGGAAGGCGCGGCACCGGGCGCGCTCTTGGCGAAGCCTTCGACTTCCTTGCAGCTATAGTTCGCGTCACAAGTCCAACGCTTCTTTGCATAGCCGAAGCTGACACTGCCGTCTTTCTCGAGCACCATCGCGCTCATCATCATCGGCAGCATCGCGGCATCGACCTTTGCCTTGGATGCCGTGGCAAGCTCGCTCGCCAGACGGTCCACATCCAGCGCGCGCGAAGCCTTCTTTGATGCCGCGTCCCAAACCTTGTATTCGGACTTGCCGTTGTTACGCTCCACGAACAACACGCGGTCGCCGTCCAACCACTTCACATTGGACACCGCGTCGTCAATCAATTTCGACGTGGCCGGCGCCAGCATTTTTTCGGCACGGGCATAATCGGCCTCCGTGACCGTCGTGTTTTGCGCCAAAGCGGGTCCTGCCATTACCAGCGCCACCGCCAACGGAAGCGCGCGAATCGAAATGCCCATGAGGTCAATCCTTGATCGGGAGACATAGACTCTGAACGTAGCAAACGGGCACCGGGCTTCCATGTGCCATTAGTTGACGAAACTTGCCTCAGGTCACGCGCAACAACATGCGCTCCGATCGGATCAGGCGCGCCCAACGCGTACCCACATCGGTCAGACAGACGTAAAAGGCTTCGGAAGCCAGCTTTCGGGCGCTCGACCAGCTCCAACGGAAACGGCCTTCCGCCGCGCACAGCTCGGCGGAAAGACCGAGTTGTCGGGCGAACTGCTGGCATCGCGCCAGGTGATATCGGCTGCTGAGCAAAGTGACCGAGGTCGCAAAGCCCCTGCTTTGCATCAATTCGCGTGCATTGCGGAGATTCTGCAAGGTATCGCGCGACTCGTGCTCGAGATGGAAATGGCCATCTCTGGCGACACCGCGGGCAAACAAACCTTTCAGCGCCACTTCCGCTTCCGTCGGCACACCGGCCGGCCCGCCGCCGAGCAGCAGCACTTCTCGACCGGCATCCGCTTTCAGCAACGCGGCAGCGCGGTCGAGGCGATCATTGAAATCCGGATCGGTTCTGCCTCCCGGCGCATGTTTGCCGAACACCAAAAGGCAACCGCTATTTCCCGAAGCGACAGGGGCCGTCACGGCAGTCCGCCAGACACGGGTGAAATAGTAGAGATAGAGCAAACCGGCCGAACCCACACAGGCCAATGCGGAGACGCCGAGCACTTGAAGGACATCGGTATCTTTCAACAAGCTGCGTTTATGGTCGCGTCGGCTGCGCATGAACCAATTTTAATCGTTCATTGGCCGTTGGGGGATCCACCGTGCAAACGTGACCGACCTCTATAATTGAGACGAACTTGCCAAGAAGACATTTGTGACACCAGCGAAGACCCTGACCCCCATGGCGCCCTTGGCAGTGCGCGCCTATACGGCCACCACGGCATTAGGACACGGACGCCAAGCCCAGATGGCAGCATTGCGCGACGAGCGCAGCGGCTTGCGGGCGAATGATTTCAGCACCGCACCACTCGCTTGCCACATCGGTCGCGTGGATGGCGTGGAAGACGCAGCGCTCCCGGCGGAGTGGTCGCAATGGGAGTGCCGCAACAATCGTTTGGCCTGGCTCAGCTTGCAGCAAGACGCCGTGCTTGAATGCGTGGATCAAATGAAGGACCGCTATGGCGCGGAGCGCGTCGCGTTAGTTGTGGGTACCTCCACCGCCAGCATCGGCGAGAGCGAGGACGCCTACACTCAACTGACAGACGACGGGCGTTTCTCTGAAAAATACGACCGCGCCATCGTGCACACGCCCCACTCCTTGGGCAACTTCCTGCAACACGCCACGGGTGTGCGCGGTCCCTGCATCACGGTTGCCACCGCGTGCTCTTCCAGTGCCAAGGTCTTTGCCCAGGCAGCGCGCTTGATTGCAACCGGTGAAGCGGATGCCGCTTTGGTCGGCGGCGTTGATACGTTGTGCGGCAGTGTGCTGTTCGGATTCAATTCCTTGGGCTTGGTGTCTGCCGAACCTTGCAAGCCGTTTGATCAGCATCGCAACGGAATTTCTCTCGGCGAGGCCGGTGGATTTGCCGTGCTTGAGCGGGCCGGCGCGCAGGAAGACGGTTTGCTGTTACTCGGCTACGGCGAATCTAGCGATGCGCATCACATGAGCACGCCGCATCCGGAAGGCCTGGGTGCGCGGATGGCCATGCAAGCGGCATTGGATCGCGCGGGCCTCGGCGCTGGAGCGGTGGATTACTTGAATCTGCACGGCACCTCGACACCCGCGAACGACCAAGTGGAAGCCATCGCCATCAAGGCGATGTTTCCGGCCACGCTGCATGCTGCCTCCACCAAAGGTTGGACGGGTCACACCTTGGGCGCCGCCGGCATTGTCGAATCGGTGTTCGCATTGATCGCGCTCGAAGAAGGTTTCGTTCCTGGCACGTTGAACAGTCAAACGCCTGACCCGGTGTGCGGTCCGCAAATCCGCTTTGCGCCGGCGCAAATGCCGGTTCGGGTGGCGATGAATAATTCGTTTGGGTTTGGTGGGAACAATTGTTCTTTGGTTTTTGGGTGGGGTGGGGAAGGCGCCTCATCCGGCGCTGCGCGCCACCTTCTCCACGGCGTGGAGAAGGAAAAAGGCGCCTCATCCGGCGCTGCGCGCCACCTTCTCCACGGTGTGGAGAAGGGAGAATCCCCCTCTTCTCCACGCCGTGGAGAAGATGCCCCGAAGGGGCAGATGAGGCGCTCCTCAAACACCCCCCTAGAAGCCCGAGTGGAAGGCATCGGTTTTTGGAGCAGCGGATTACCCAGCTGGGAAGATGCGAAAGCATTCGTTGCCAGCGGCGCACTGCCGGAAAGCGCGCCGGCCAAACCTTCGCCGCAAATGCTGCCGGCGAATGAGCGTCGACGCGCACCGGACTCCGTCGCTGTGGCCCTTGAAGTGGCGCAGTCGGCGGTGACGATGTCGGGTCGCGATCCGAAAACCTTGGCATCAATTTTCGCCAGCACCGACGGCGATCTCGGCATCACCGACTATGTCTGCGCAACGTTGCGTGATGCACCTGAGTCGATTTCACCGACCAAGTTCCACAACTCGGTGCACAACGCGGCCGCCGGTTACTGGACCATCGGACAAGGCTGCATGGCAGCGTCGAGCGCGGTGAGCGCCTATTACGCGACGTTTGCGCAAGGTTTGATGGAAGCACTGGTTCAAATCGCATCGGGTGAGGAGGCTGTGCTGCTTTCCGCCTTTGATACCGCTGCCGTCGGACCGCTTGCCAGCGTCAGCACCGGGCGGGGCTTGCTCGGCGGCGGCTTGGTCTTGTCGCGTCAGCCCGGCGGTTGCCGTCTGCGCGCCCGGTTCTTGGAAGGGGTCGCCGATGCTAATGACAATGCGCTGGCATCACTATTGCAAGACAACCGCATGTCGCGCATGTTGCCCTTGTTCGACCTGATGGCCAGAAACGCGGATGGCGAAGTCGATTTGGACGCCGGCAATGGCCGCGTATTGCGCGTGGAGTTGAGACAACCGGCATGATGCTTGATCGCCACAACGTTGCGGTGGTCATTCCCGCTTTGAACGAGCGCCTGCGTATTCGCGAAGTCGTTCAAGATGCCTTGAACTATGCCGACATGGTCATCGTCATTGATGATGGCTCTGATGACGGCACCGGAGATTTGGTCAAAGACCAAGCCATTACGCTGATTCGACACCCGCAGCGCATGGGCAAAGGCCAATCATTGCGCGACGGTTTCAAACAAGCACTGGCGATGGGGGCGCTCGCGGTGACCACCATGGATGGCGACGGACAGCATTTGGCCAAAGACATTCCACGGCTGATCGAAGCCGCCAACGCCCATCCCGGCGATGTCATCATCGGCGCACGGATGAAAAAGCGCGCATCGCAACCTTGGTATCGGCGTCTTGGCAACGACTTCGGCGACTGGGGCATCAGCTGGGGTTGCGGCTACGGCGTGGTCGATACGCAGAGTGGCCAGCGACTGTATCCGCGAAACGTGATGGCATTGGAAGGGGTTGCCGGCGAAGGTTTCGTCTTTGAAGCCCAGCTGCTGATCTCAGCGGCACGCGAAGCCGGCGCGGGCATTGTCTGTGTGCCGATCGAAGCCCGTTACGCATCGCCTGACGCCGCCGAGGCGTTTCGAAAGAGTCATTTCCGACTCTTCCGTGACCTCTACAACATCACCTCACACGTGGTGGCGCAGGTGTTGTCGTACGGTCATGTGGTACGCGAGTACCGGAATGTCCGGCGCAATCCGGCTCGTATTTTCAAATCTTGAAACACAGGGGAATTCGCGTTGAATAACACTTCGGTTTGCATTCTGGGTGGTGGCCTGGCCGGTCTGACACTGGCCTTGCAACTGAAGCAAGCGCGCCCCGAAACCGACATCGTCGTACTCGAACGACGTAACGGCCCGGCACCTGACGCCGGTTTCAAAGTCGGCGAATCTTCAGTGGAAATCGGCGCGCATTATTACAGTGTCGACCTAGGTCTTTCCGAGCATCTGAACAGCGATCAAATTCGTAAGTTCGGCTTTCGCTTCTATTTCAACGACTGCGCGCAACGCATCGAAGATTGCGCCGAGATCGGTGTCAGCATGCTGTTACCGACGCCCTCATGGCAGTTGGACCGCGGTCGCTTTGAAAACTTCCTGATGGATCACGCACTGCGCGCCGGCGTGACCGTGTTGACGGATGCCGCGGTCAAGCAAATCGATCTTGATGAAAACGGCGGCTTGCACCGAGTGGCGTTCGATCAGGCCGGTGAGCGTAAACACCTCAATACACGATGGGTGGTGGACGCGGCGGGACGCGCCAGCCTGCTGAAACGCAAACTCGATTTGACCAAACCGAACGCACACGATGTCAATTCCGCTTGGGCGCGCGTGGAAGGCTGCGTGGATCCGAATCTGTGGTCCAACGACGAAGTATGGCTGGACCGTTGCACACCGCGCGAACGTTGGCGCGCAACGAACCACCTCTGCGGCGAAGGCTATTGGATCTGGTTGATTCCACTGTCATCCAATGCGCACTCGGTGGGAATCGTGGCCGATCAAGCGATTCATCCGCTCGACACGATGAACACCCATGAGAAATTCATGAACTGGTTGGCCAAGCATCAACCTCAGGTGCACGAGAGTTTGCTGAAGCCAGAACATGCGTTCATCGACTTCAAGTTCCTGCGCCACTTCTCACACGACTGCAAACAGGTGTACTCGAAGCATCGCTGGGCACTGACCGGCGAAGCCGGTGTGTTCCCGGATCCCTTCTACTCCCCGGGCAGCGACTTCATCGCCATCTCGAACACCTATATCTGCGACATGATCTGCAAGGATCTGGCGGGTCAGGCGTTCGACATGCACGCCGAGATCTATCAGCAACTGCTGTTCGGTTTCCACGAGAACACCATGACGCTGTATCAAGATCAGTACCCGATCTTCGGCAACGCCTTGGTGATGCCGGTCAAAGTCGTTTGGGACTACACCTATTACTGGGCCTTGCTGGCGCCCCTGTACATGTCCGGACGCATCGCCAACCTGAGCGTGCTGTCAAGGCTGCGTCCCACCATGGAGCTGGCCAGCGCATTGAATGCCGTGATGCAGCCCTTGCTGCGCGCGTGGCACGAAGCCAGCGGCCATGGCCAACCGGCTGACGGTCGCCTGCTCGACCAATACAAAATCGAATGGTTCAAAGAATTGAATCGCTCGCTGCGAGACGAATTGTCCGACGCCGAATTCATTCGCAAGATCGACGCCAATGTGCGCCAACTGGCGACTTTGGCGGCTGAAATTGCCGACGTGATCCGGACGCGTTGCCCGGGCGTTGATCTCAGCGCGCTCGAAGAAAAACTGCCGACAGATCTGCAACGCCCCGCCAGCGCATTGCTCGAACCGGTTTGGTACGCCGCGGCTTAAGCCTCAGGCCATTCCGCCGTTGATGCCGATGACTTGGCCGTTGATGTAAGCGGCCGAGTCGCTGCAAAGGAACGCTACCAGCGCCGCAACTTCTGGCGGCGTGCCTGCGCGCGCCGCGGGCACCGTGGCCTTGATTTGCGCTTCGTCAAACACGCCCTCGGTCATGCTGCCGCGGATGATGCCTGGCGCCACCACGTTGGCCGTGATGCCGCGGCTGCCCATTTCGCGCGCCAAAGATTTGACCGCGCCGTGCAACGCGCCTTTGGCTGCCGCGTAGTTGGTCTGGCCGCGATTTCCCATGGTTGCGGCCACGCTCGACACGCACACCACGCGCCCCCAACGTTGCCGCGCCATCGGCAGCAACAACGGTTGGGTCACATGGAAAAAACCGTTCAAAGACACATCAATAACGCGCTGCCACTGCGCATGCGACATGCCGGCCATCGGCGCATCGTCGTGAATGCCGGCGTTGTTCACCACAATGTCGATCGGCCCTTCTTTCAAAAGCGCTTCGAGCCCATTCGCCGTCGCCGACGCATCGGTCACATCGAAGGCGACGGCCACTGCCGTGCCGCCCGCTTTGCAGATGCCATCCACCACCGCTTGCGCCTTGGCCACATTGCCATTCGCATGGACGATGACCTGGACGCCTTGGTCCGCAAGGGCGACGCAGATCGCCGATCCGATATCCCCCGAACCGCCGGTCACCAGTGCGCGCTTCTTCTTTGCTTCATTCATCACGTGCATCTCCCTTCGGCGCGAGCATAACTGCCGCCCTTCCCTCTGCAATGCATTCACCTGCATGCATCAATCGAAATTCGTATTGCTGACTCGCATCACTGTTCATCAAAAGTCGTGCTTGGCAGCGCAGTGCCGACGTCAGGTCGTCGATTCGCGGCAAACGGATGTCTACGCCGCGCAGCGCAACCAAATAGCCTTTGCGCGCCTCGCCGCCTTGCTGCGCGAGCAAACCGCCATGCACGGCCATCGCTTGTGCGCCGTATTCGCACAAGTGGATGGCACGCAAGCTACCCTCAGAGCGCAAGGGATTGTCCGGCGACCGATGGCTTTGCGTTTCCAATTCAACGAAGTCAGCATCGAATGCGACGACGCGCTCCCACAAGCACATAGCGCCCTTGTGCGGAACCAGTGCCTCGATCGGAACTGCGGCGAAATCGTCCTTCATGCCCGTGTCGGTGCCCGTGCAATCCATAGCGCCAAAACAAAATTGAAAATCACGCCCAAGGTGACGGTCAACCCGATCGCGCGCAGTACCGGAATGCTCGAGAGTGCCAGCAGGAAGAACACCAGCACCGTGGTCAGACTGCAGACGATCAAGGCGTGGAAAGTGCGCAACTGGTCGGGACGATCATCACCGGCGTGCTCAAAGAACAGGGCGTAATCGAGTCCGAGGCCCGCCGCCAGAATGAAGGCAACCAAATGAAACAAGTTCAGCTCGATGCCGAGCCCCCGCAAGACCGCCAAGATCAACAGAAGACTCAAGCTCATGGGAAGCAACACGCGCACCACGCGGTGACGTTGTTTGAGGGCGAACCAGACCGTCATCACCAACAGGACGGAGGCCACCAGCAACGACCACAAAACGCGCTGACG
Organism: Lysobacter soyae; assembly: GCF_019551435.1. NCBI lineage: Bacteria > Pseudomonadati > Pseudomonadota > Gammaproteobacteria > Lysobacterales > Lysobacteraceae > Lysobacter > Lysobacter soyae. The sequence goes on along the minus strand of NZ_CP080544.1, from coordinate 333,688 downwards.
ATAAGCGATGACCAAAGATTCGGATGCGGCCTTCAAGTCCAACAGTTGCACGCCGTCAGTCGACAACACCCTTTGAACTTCACTCGCATCGCGAATGCCCGATAGCGAGACCAATGCCGTCGCATGCCCTTCGCGTTGCAACAGAAGGCCGCCCAAGGAGGATTCGAGCGGTGTGCCCTTCAAATCGTTGAATCGAAGGGGCGGCGCCGTGCGTGCAGTTTCCACATCACGCAGGAAATCGCCAAAGACATCCGCACGGAAATCGGTGTCGACCAATGCGGCGTCAAGTGCCTGTTGCAAGGTCGCCGGATCCGGCAATGCCGCTTGCCGGGTACGCTGTTTCTCCGCACTCGGCAAATAACGCGAAGCCATGTCGTAGTTTTGGATGGCGCCGTCAGCCATCAGGGCATCCAACTTCGGTTGGAGTTGCTCCGACCGGCGCAGGGCCGCATCCGCCGTATTGGCTTGCAATGCGATCACGTAGCGCACATCGGGTGCGCCAAGCGCACTGCGCAATTGCTCATCCTGCTTCAGGGCCGCTGTCGGGACCGGCGTCAGCTTCGACAGATCGTTTTCCCAAAACCCCGCAGGCGACAAGACAATCACCGCCAGGGACGCCGCCGCGATACCGGCCAGCACCCATCTGGGCGCGCGTGGAATGCGCTCGACCTGAAACCAAAGACGCGACAACGCGCGTGAATCGGCCGGATCTCGCGGCGCAGGATCAATCAGCGCCGGCAGCAAGCATCGCGTGGTGAGCGCAGCACTGACCAAGCCAACCACCGTGAACACCGCCAGTTGCTTCAGACCGTCCACGCCCGACGCAAGGAATGTGAAATACGCGATGCAGGTCGAGGCGACACCCGTGGCCAATGTCGGCCAAATTTTTCTGGCGTTATCCCAAGGCGAAATGCCCGCGCGTTGATGGGATAACAAATGGATCGGGTAATCTTGGACCACACCGATCAAGGTGAAACCGAAGGCCACCGTGATGCCGTGCACGCCGTCAAAACATAGGGCGACCGCAGCCAAACCTGCAACACCGGCGGTCGCCAACGGCAGCGCTCCGAAAATCGGCGTACGCCAGCTGCGATAAGCCAGGATCAGCAGGATGAACAGCGCGATGCCGTCGATGGTGCCGATCATTGATGCTTCTTTTGAAGTCCGCCCGCCGATCTCCACCGCGAAGGCACCCGGGCCGGTCAAGGTCAACTTCGCACCGGAAGCGGCGGGCACCTCGCGGCGGCTCGCTTCAAAGGCCGTGCGGATGGCGGCAACGGCGCGTTCTTGACCGGTCGGATCAAATCCCGCCGCGCGTGTTTGCGCGAGCAACAGGCTTTTCTTTCCGGCGGCATCAAACCAAACACCGTCAATGGTTTGCGGCCCGTTGGCGGGCTGCCATTGTTGGGCAAGCGCGAGCGTTTCCAGCGTGGGGTCGGCACCCAATAGCGGTTCGATCATCGCCGCAGCCGGCGAGCCCAAATCCGCCAAGCGTTCCTGCAATGCAGATGACAAAGCATCGCGATCCAGATGGACACCCGAGTTACTGAGTAAATATCGGTAGCTGCGCAAACGCGCCGGAATGGCATCGAGACCTCTCATGCCGCCGTTCGAGACCAAGACGAAATCCGCGTTGCCCGCCAGCTTCACTTGCATGAGGCGCGATTGCGCCGCCAAGGCATCCGCCGGTGCGCCCTCCACAGACATCAACAACAAACGCGAACCCGGCCCTTCGCCGAGTTCGTCCATAAGAAATCTTTGTGCAGGCGTTTCAGCGGAAGGCATGAACTTGCGCAGATCGCCGCTCATTTGCAGGTGGCGGCTCTGCCACACACCGATGGCGACCAAGACAGCCAACCACAGCAGGGCCAGCGACACCCGCCATGTCGCCGATAGCGGCCTCATTGTCCGTGACAAGTGGCCACCAACACCGAGTCCGACGTTTGCCCTTTGATCGCAGCGGCCGCCGAAGCCAGCAAGGTCCGCTGCATTTGCCCTTGTGCTTTGCCGCGCGTTTCAATGCAGCGAAGCTCGGCGCCCCTGCCGTACAGGGTGATGTCTTGAATCTGTTTCGCCAGGGCTGCGTTTTTCGGCGTCATCAGCAAGGTCCATTGTTCACGGGTGCCTGTGGAGGTGACCGAAAAATCCTTCTTCAATGCCGACTGATCACCGCTCAGCAAAGCGCCGAAACTGGCCTGCATGCCTGCCAATTCCGGCACACGACTCAAGGAAAACGTCCGTACACTGCTGCCCCGCGTAATGGTGGCGGTGCTGCCCTGAAGTTTGGTCACTTCCGAATACGGCGCCACGACCGTGCGCACCATCGAGATGTTGTCGGGACGACTGTATTCACCGTAGATGCGAAGCGGCGTTTTCAAATAGCGCGAGCTGCGCACTTCCACGAATTGCGTACGCATCGGCGCCGGGCGCGCCATTTTGGTCAATACCCAGCCGGCGTCAACCGGGGTGCTGGCTTGCGCTGTCGGCAGGGCGAGCGCGGCAAGCAGTGCGGCGCTGCACAGCAGCGTCATCCAACGCGTGACGTGAGACAAGTTCATCTTCAGACTCCCAAAAATCGTAGAAATTGAACCAGTTGTACGGTTCAAGCTTTACGTAATGTTCCAACCTCGATGCAAAACGCTGGATGAGCGCCTGCAAACTTTGCGCGCGCGCGTTACGCGGGATTTCAACAGCGTTGTCGAACAGTTCAAAAACCAGCTTGTAGCGATTGCCACCCTGATATAAACCGAAGCCCAAGGTCACCGGTATTTTCAAGGCAGCGGCAATCAGCCACGGCGAGGTCGGAAAGCGCGCGGTTGCACCCAGAAACTGCGCAGGCAGCGCTGGCTCACCCGGGCGCACACGATCCACTAACAACGCGACCAAGGCGCCTTGGCTGGCCGCGTGTTGAATTTCAGTAACGATGGTCGGTCCGTCTTGCGACGCATCGATGATGTTGCGCGCCAGCGTTGGATTCAGCGCGTCTAACAATCGGGTCAATGCCGGATTTTGTGCTTTGTCCAGCACAATTTTGATGGTGTAGTCAGGGCGACGCTGTGCAATGACGCGTAGCACTTCGAAACTGCCAAGGTGCGAGCCGAACAGCAGCAAGCCGCGGCCCTCGTCGAGCTTCTCATGCAGCTCGTCCACGCCTTCCACTTCGATAGTGAAACGGTCCAGCGGGCCACCGAGAAGGAAGACGCGATCGAGAATCGTCGAGGCGAAGGTGTGAACGTGCTTTGCGCCATCCAACCAACTGGTTTTACGTCCGAGTGCGCGCTCCAAATAGGCCATGGACGCCCGCCGCTCGGGTGCACGCTTCACCAAAAAATAGGCGGTGATCGGATACAGATGCAGACGTGCAATGCGACGGCCCAACTTGCGCGCGATGGTACGGATCAGCCACAACGCAAAATGTCCGCCTCCTTCCGGGCGGTCGGTCCAAGTTTCCGTCATAACAAAATCATCTGCCCTGTCACGAGCATTGTGGCGTCTCGCGATACCACGAATGTGAACCCGTCACCCTGCGCCTGAAAAGTCAGCTCGGCCTCTTCCTCCGGTAACAGCGGATTCAGGAATTTGACCTGCGACAATTTCAATCGCGATGCCGCACCGGCTTCGTGCTCGATCGCGCGTTGCACCTGGTCGAGAATCACGACGCCCGGCACAATCGGTTGCCCCGGGAAATGGCCAGGGAGAGCCGGATGGTCTGCGCCGATACGAAACTTCATTGGCCGCCACGTTGTGAACGCATCGCGGTCACTTGCTGCTGCGCCGCTTGCGCCAAAGTGTTTCGATCCACCTTGCCGCCTTCCGCGTTTCGGGTGGCCAGCGGGGTACCGAAATGCACGCGAATCGTGCCGCGATTGACCGCGAATCCATCACTCGGCAGAACGTGACCGGTACCGCTCAAGTACACGGGCAGCACTTGCACGCCGGCTTTGATGGCGGCCTCGAAAGGCCCCGACTTGAACTCGCCGATGTCGCCGCTGCGACTGCGTGTGCCTTCCGGAAAGACGCACAGGCACTTGCCTTCGGAGAGCATCGTCGCCGCGTCGCGCAACATTTTGGGCGCCGCCCGCGGGTTGTCACGGTCAATGAACAACATGCCGGTCCGGCGCGCATACAGCCCGACCATCGGCATGCGATTCATTTCCTCTTTCAGCAGGAATCGCAGGGGCACAGGCACCGCTTGGAACATGGTGGGGATGTCGATGACCGAAGCGTGATTGCAAACAATCAAGTAGGGCGTCGACCAATCAATGACATCCGCCCCTTCGACAACCAAAGTAGCGCGCGCACCGATGAAAAGAACTTTCGACCACCAGAATGAGGCGGCACGCAGGATGGCGTCAGTGTTACGGGTGACGGCGTGATACGCGAGCACCGACGCAATCGACACGAAGGTGAACAACAACGTGAAGGCAAACTGCGCAGTATTCCAAATGCGCTTGGGCAAACCGCCGCTTGTAAGGGTGGCGCTCATGGTTGCTCGAACGCCGTTTGCCACGACTTCATGGGCACTTTCGCCAATTTTTGCACGTAATCCCACGCACTCTTGTAGCGCCCCGGAAATCGCCTCTGCCGGTAGATGAATTCACCAACCAGAAAACCCGCCACCGAAAGATAGATCACCCAGGGCATCAGCCGGGTTGCGGCTTCAGAGCTGACCAGTCCCCCCACCGGATGACCGATGCGTGCAAGCACACCATCAGGCGTTGCCACCAACGCCAAAAACAGATTGAACACCGCAAGTACTGACAACAACACCGCCCATGCGCAGGTTTGACGCCTCGTGTAAGTGCGAACGTCAGCTTCGAGATCGCCGGGCCTGACTGCCTCGACCAAACTCGCCGCGGTCACCAACAAGGGCGTGCGGCCCTTGATCAAGGTGCGGCCGAACAAGCTTGCGGCCAATGCCAGGAAAATGGTCGGCACGAACAACAAACTCGTCAGTGCATAACGGGTGGCAACGAGCACGACAATCAGGGCAATCAATGCGCCGCTGATCAAGATGGCTTTGCGCTCCGCCAACAATAGGCGACCCACAAAAACGATGAAGACCAACAAGCCCAAGGCAACACCGGCGAACAGCTCACTTCCGCTTTCGATTGCGCGATGCGCCATCCAGAAATAGGCGATGACACCGATCAGGCGCAGCAGCGGCGCCATGGGCATTAAGCCGCCTTGTTGGCTTGTACGAATTCGGACAGCGAGCGCAGCGAGGCGAAAACGCGGCGATTGTCTTCGTTGTCCGACTTCAACTGCACGCCATACTTTTTGGAGATGGCGAGGGACAACTCGAGTGCGTCGATGGAGTCGAGCCCCAAACCGGCATTGAACAATGGCGCCTCGGCGTCGATGCTTTCGGGCGCCACGCCATCCAGATTCAGGCTTTCGACAAGCAATTCGGCCAATTCACGTTCTTCGGCTGTTTGGTTCGACATCTTTTTACGGTTCCATTAGGCTGCGTGCGCAGCAGTACGTGATCACTGAAATGTGACCCAAGGCGTTATTATGCACGGCTTGGGAAACTCTGTTGCCAGTTATGAATGAATCCGAAGCCCTCCCGCAAGCGGGGGTGTCGTCACCAGATGTTCTGGTGATTGGTGGCGGACCGGCCGGAAGCGCCGTCTCCACACTGCTCGCACGCAAGGGCTGGAAGGTCGTGTTGCTTGAGAAGGCCGAACACCCGCGTTTCCATATCGGCGAGTCTTTGTTGCCGCAGGGCATCCCGGTACTTGAGCGTCTGGGCGTGCTTGATCAGGTGCGCGCATGCAGCGTCTTGAAGCTGGGCGCCGACTTCCCGAACGACGATGGCAGCTATTCGGTGTTCGACTTCGGCAACAGCTTGCGCGCGCAGCCGAACTTCGCTTTTCAGGTCAAGCGCGCGGATTTCGATCAAATCCTGTTCGACAACGCGAGCGCGGCGGGCGTTGAAACCTACGAAAACACACGGGTCACGGCGGTGGATTTCGCAGACGATGATGCCATTACGGTGCAGGCCGGCGATCGACGCTGGACGCCGCGCTATTTGATTGATGCCAGCGGACGTGACACGTTTCTTGCCAACAAACTGAAACTCAAGCAAAAGAACGACAAACATGCGTCGGCGGCCGTGTTCAGTCATTACGAAGGCGTAAGGATGCGAGAGGGTCGCGATGCCGGCAACGTCAGCATTTACCGTCACGATCATGGCTGGCTGTGGCTGATCCCGCTGTCGGAAGGCGTGACCAGTATCGGCGCCGTCTGCTATCCCGAATATTTGAAACAGCGTACCGGCAGCCTGGAAGAGTTTTTGCTGCAAACCTGCGAAAAGGCGCCTGAATTGAAAGAGCGGATGGCCGGTGCGACCCGAGTGGCCGATGTTCACGCCACCGGGAATTACGCCTATGAATGCACGCGCATGAATGGTCCGCGTTGGACATTGCTGGGTGACGCGTACTCCTTCGTCGACCCGATGTTCTCTTCGGGCGTGTTCCTTGCCTTGCATGGCGCGGAAAAATGCGCCGAGACAGTCGATGGCATCTTGCGCGAACCGGCAAAAGAGAAGCGTCTGCAGCAAAAATTTGAGAAGCACTTTGAGACCGGCCTCGACGAGTTCAAGTGGTTCATCTACCGTTTCACCTCGCCGACGATGAAACACCTGTTTGCCAATCGCCGTGATGTGTTGGGTGTGGAGCGCGCGGTGGTGTCCATGTTGTCGGGGGATGTATTTGACAACGCAGCGAGTGTCCGTCGCCGCCTGCGGATTTTCCGTTTGATCTATGCCCTCACGTCGGTGGGCATGGCAGGCAAGTCTTGGCGTAACTGGCGCACACGCCGCCGTCAGGTCGCGATCGAGACACTGGAAGAAACTTTGGATACAGGCAAGTAATGACCGCAGCGTTAAACATTCCGGCCGCGTTACTCAAGGTGTACTACGACGACGCGCCCTCACCGGACATCCTCTTGGCGAATCCCAACGTGTTGGCGGTCATCGGTTTCGCCAATCACCCGCCGTCGACCCGCAACACCGACCCGCGCTACCTGCGCGTGCCGTTGCGTCCGTTGGGAAATGCGCCGTATGAAGTGTGGCTGTCTGATTCACCGGTGCGCGCGGGTCGCAGCGGCGGCGTGGCCTGGGCCACCGATGGCCGTTTGAGCTTCGGTGCGATTGAACAAGCGGAGCTCGAGGAAGGCGTGGCTGCTACGGCAGAGCGCATTTATCGCGATTTGTGGGCACATGTTCAAAGTAGTGAAACGCCGCATTTGCTGCGCGTTTGGAACTATCTGGACGCCATCACCCAAGGAGATGGCGACCTCGAGCGTTACCGGCAATTCTGCGTCGGCCGTGGTCGCGTCTTGCAAGACATGGACGCCTCGCGCCTGCCCGCTGCCACCGCCATCGGTCGCTGTGATGACGATGCGGTCCTGCAGGTGTACTGGTTGAGTGCCAACGCAGAGGGCCAGCCGGTTGAAAATCCGCGCCAAATCAGCGCCTATCATTATCCCCGCCAATACGGCCCGCAGCCGCCGAGTTTCGCCCGCGCGATGCTGCCGGCAACCGGTCAGGACTTACCGCTGCTGATCTCGGGCACGGCCGCCGTCGTTGGTCATGCCTCTGTACACCATGGCATGTTGATTGCGCAGATTGAAGAAACCTTCCGCAATTTCGATGCCCTGATCGGCGCGGCGCGCGTACATCGCCCGGATCTTCCTGAACGGTTTGGTTCCGGCGCTTACCTCAAGGCCTATGTCCGCGATCGTCAGGATCTTGAAGTCGTTGCAGATGCGCTGGAACGCCTGTTACCGCCGGAAACGCAGCGAATCATCCTGCATGCGGCCATTTGTCGCAGCGAGCTCGCCATCGAGATCGACGGCGTCCACGCCTGATAAAATAGACCTATGACTTTTCCCTATGTGCGCCCGCGGCGGATGCGTCGCGATGACTTCTCGCGTCGCATGATGCGCGAAACCGTTGTCACCGTGAACGACTTGATTTATCCGGTGTTCGTCCACGAACTCAACGGCACGGAAGACATCAAATCCATGCCGGGACAACAACGGCATTCGATTGAAACCTTGTTGCCTGTCGCCGAACGCATGGTCAAGCTTGGGATTCCGGCGATTGCCCTGTTCCCGGTCACCGCGCCCGAGGCCAAGAGCTTGGATGCCGCGGCGGCATGGGATGACAACGGACTCTGCCAACGCACCGTGCGCGCGCTCAAATCCCGCTTCCCCGAGCTCGGCGTCATCACCGATGTCGCGTTGGACCCCTACACCAGTCATGGTCAGGACGGCTTGTTGGACGACACCGGTTACGTCATGAACGATGAAACCGTCGACGCCCTAGTGAAGCAGGCCCTGAGCCATGCGCGCGCCGGGGTCGACATCGTCGCGCCTTCAGACATGATGGATGGCCGCATCGGCGCAGTGCGCACCGCACTTGAAGAAGCCGGCTTCATCCACACCCGCATCCTCGCCTATGCCGCGAAATACGCGTCGGCGTTCTATGGCCCGTTCCGTGATGCCGTGGGGAGCGCCTCGGCGCTGGGCAAAGGCAACAAATACACCTATCAAATGGATCCGGCCAACAGCGATGAAGCCCTGCGTGAGGTCGAACTCGATCTCGCGGAAGGTGCCGACATGGTGATGGTGAAGCCCGGCATGCCGTATTTGGATATCGTCCGCCGCGTCAAAGATGCCTTCGGTGCACCGACGTTTGTGTATCAGGTGAGCGGCGAGTACGCCATGCAGAAAGCGGCGTTCTTGAATGGTTGGTTGGATGAACGCGCCTGCGTGCTCGAATCGCTGACCTGCATCAAACGCGCCGGCGCCGATGGCGTCCTCACCTACTTCGCGCTCGACGCCGCGGAATATTTGCGCGAAACGCACGGCTGATTTCAGACTATGACCCTGCATTTCGCCGTCTTCGGCCACCCCGTGGCGCATTCCCTGTCGCCGCAAATCCACGAATTGTTCGGCAAACAATGCGGCATCTCATTGGCATACAGCATCACCGATACGGCCGCGCGTGGCTTCAAAGACAGCTTTGAAACTTTTGTAGCGCTAGGCGGAACCGGTGCGAACGTTACCGCGCCGGACAAATCGGCGGCCTTTGATTTTTGCGCACGGCATTCGAATCGTGCGATGCGCGCAAAAAGCGTTAACACGCTGGTGCAGCGCAGTGGCGAATGGTTCGGTGAGAGCACCGACGGCTCCGGCTTGTTGCGCGACTTGCGCGACCGCCTCGACGTCGATTTGCATGACCTGCGCGTTCTGCTGATCGGCGCCGGCGGTGCCGCGTCGGCGGTGGCACCGGCGTTGCTGGATGCGGGCATCGCGCAATTGGTGGTCGCGAACCGCACGCGCACCCGTGCCTACGATTTGATAGACCGTTTGGGTGATGACGACCGCACTCGCGCCTGCACGCTGGACGAGCTCGCCGCACAGGGTCGATTTGATCTGGTGGTGTATGCGGCTACACCCGCGGATGCGGCGCAATGTGCGACATGGCCCACCGGCATCGTCAGTGATACGTCGACATTCATTGACTTGAATTATGGTGCGCGTGCACTCGCCACCCTGACCTGGGCGGCGCAAGCCGGCGTGACAAATCTTTCGGACGGTCTTGGCATGCTGATCGAACAAGCCGCGGACAGTTTCGAGATCTGGCACGGGGTTCGCCCGCAGACGACAGAGGTCTACAGCGCGTTGCGCTAGGGGGCGACGCTTACTCGCGTCGCTTCCCAGTCAAATACTCATCTTTCAACTTCACATAGTGTCCGGACGAGTAGTACAACGCTTCGATCTCGGCATCGGACAGCTTGCGCACGAATTTCGCCGGCGCACCCAACCACATCTCGCCGCTGCCGATGACTTTGCCCGGTGACAGCAGGGCATTCGCCCCGAGAAAACCGTGTTTCTCGATCACCGCCCCGTCCAGAACCGTCGAACCCATGCCGACGAGACACGCGTCTTCAATGCGGCAGGCGTGCACAATGGCTTTATGGCCGATGGTGACGTCGGCACCGATGACGGTGGCAAAACCGCCCAGCTTCGCATGCGGACCATCGTGGCTGACATGCACGACGGTGCCGTCTTGGACGTTGGTGCGATCGCCGATCCGCACGAAATTGACGTCTCCGCGAATCACGGTAAAGGGCCAAACGGAAACATCATTTCCCAGCACCACATCGCCAATGACGCGCGCCGCCTCGTCGATATAGACGCGTTCGCCGAGCGTGGGCTGATGATTCAAATACGGTCTGACAGTGCGGTCATTCATGGATTGAACTCTTGAAAAGCGGTGATCGTGCGCGCGATGGCCGCATCGTCGATTTCGAGATGGGTCACGAGGCGCACCGAGGGAAGATAGCCGATGGACGCAAGGATGCCATGCACCTCCAAATGCCGGCGCAAGGCCGGCAAATGTTGCGCCGGTGTTTCGAAAAACACCATGTTGGTGTGCTGGCCGAGAACTGAAATGCCGGAAGCTGCGCGCAAGCCTTCGGCCAAACGCGCAGCCCGCGCATGATCGTCCGCCAACCGTTCGACGTGGTGATCCAAGGCGTGCAAGCAGGCGGCCGCGAGCATGCCGGATTGACGCATACCGCCGCCACAGACTTTCCGCCAGCGACGCGCGCGTGCGATGAGGTCATTGGAACCGGCAAGCACAGAGCCGACCGGCGCACCCAGCCCTTTGGAAAAACAGACCGACACGCTGTCAAAGTGGCGCGTAATGTCTCCTGCGGCAACGCCCGTCGCTACCGCCGCGTTGTAGAGACGCGCGCCATCCAAATGCAAACTCAGGCCGCGGCGGTTGCACAAGTCGCGTGCCTGCGCGAAATAATCCATCGGTAACGCCCGGCCCATCCAGGTGTTTTCCAGACACAGCAATGTCGTGCGTGCGAAATGCGGATCGACCGGCTTGATCGCTGCCTCCACTTGCGCCAGCGGCAGTGTTCCATCGGGTGACTGCGGAAGTGGCTGCGGTTGGATCGAACCCAATACCGCCGCGCCACCGCCTTCGTACCTGTAGGTGTGCGCTTCCATACCGACGATGTATTCGTCACCGCGCTCGCAGTGGGCAAGCAACGCGCATAGATTGGATTGCGTGCCGCTCGGCAAGAAGAGCGCGGCCTCGAAACCGAGGTCTGCGGCAATGCGTGCTTGCAGCGCATTGACCGTGGGATCCTCGCCATAAACGTCATCGCCCACTTCCGCGAGCAACATGGCCTCGCGCATGGCGGCGGTGGGTCGGGTGACGGTGTCGCTGCGGAGATCGATTGGATTCATATTCTGATGATGCCACTTTGGCGCATGCATCGGCCGAGGCGATGTGCGATCGCGACACGCGACATATACTTCGAAATGATCAAAAGGTTGCCGTCAACGTGAAAATCGCCAGCTGGAATGTCAACTCGCTCAACGTGCGCCTGCAACACGTCCTCGACTGGCTCGACATGGCCAAACCCGATGTCTTGGGACTGCAAGAGACCAAGATGGAAGATGCCAAGTTCCCTGTGGCGGCCATTGAAGCGGCCGGCTATCGCGTGGTGTTCTCAGGACAAAAAACTTATAACGGCGTGGCCTTGTTGGTGCGTGGCGACGCACCGCCCGAAGACGTTCACCGCGGCATCCTGAACTTCGAAGATGTCCAACAACGCGCAATCGCCGGCACCGTGAACGGTGTGCGCATCGTGAACTTGTATGTGGTCAACGGCGAAGCCGTGGGCAGCGAGAAATTCGACTACAAGATGCGGTGGTTCGAAGCGATGCGTGCATGGATTGCTTCCGAGCTCACGCGCTATCCGAAACTGGTGGTGATGGGCGATTTCAACATCGCACCGGAAGACCGCGATGTACATGACCCCAAACGCTGGAAAGACAAAGTGCTGTGTTCAGTGCCGGAACGTGAGGGCCTCGCCGCCTTGCAATCCCTGGGTCTGCATGACGCCTTCCGCTTGAAGCATGAGGACGAAGGCCGCTTCAGTTGGTGGGATTACCGCTTGGCCGCGTTCAATCGCGGTTGGGGCCTGCGCATCGATCTCACCCTCGTGTCGGACGCACTCAAAGACGGCGTGGTAGATGCGGATATCGATGTCGTTCCGCGCACTTGGGAACGCCCCAGTGATCACACGCCGGTCTGGGTGGAAATCGCCTAAAAAGAAGGCCCTGCGTCCATGCAGGGCCTCCGGGTCGCCAAATACATTGGCAATGTCAAAGCAGTGCTTGACCGGCCGGGTTCAGCGGGCGCGGCCACGCGTGATCAAGTTGACGATCAACAGCAACACTACGGCGCCGATCAAAGCGGTGATCAGATAACCGACCCAACCCGCACCAAGATTCAAGCCGACCATCGGCAACAAGAAACCGCCGAGGAAACCACCGATGATGCCGACAATGATATTGAGCAGGACACCTTGATTGCCGTCGCGGCGCATCATGATGCTGGCAAGCCAACCTGCAATACCACCCACGATCAACATGACGATAAAATTCATAAACGTTCCTTCCTGTGTAGTTTTGAAGTTCGCCTTCGTGGAAGGCTTGCACACAGTCTCTTGTCGCCCTTGTGATGAACGCGTCACGAAGTGGGGCTTAAAACGCCGCGAATCAAGCCTCAATTCACCATTGTCAAACTTGCGTCAACGCGAGCAAGGCAGCACGACTGAGCTTGCCCGTTTCATTTCGCGGCAATGCAGCAACATGATGAATGCGCCTCGGCAAAAATACCGGGTCAACAAAATCCCGTAAGTAATCAAGGATTTGCGCGTCATTCACGGCTCCGACCACCACCGCCTGCATGCGCTGTGTCCCCGAACCACTTGTTAGGTGTGTTTGCAGCATTGCGCCGTCCTGCACCCCGGGCACCTGCAATAACAAACGGTTCAGGTCGGCGAGCGAGGCGCGCTTGCCCGCGATCTCCAACAAGTCCGCATGACGGCCTACCAGTGCGAATTGCGTCCCGTCCGACGACAACGAAACGATGTCCGAAATGCGTATCCGCGCCGGGTAGGCATCGCGCGTGACCCAAGTACCCGCTTCCTCCGGCGTCAACGTTACGTTTTCATACAACGTCCAATCCGTGGTGCGCGCGGTTTGCCGATGCGCGATGACGCAGGTTTCCGTCGAGCCGAACAGCTCTTGTACTTCGCATCCGAATGTCGCTTCCGCAGCCGCCGCCAAGTCAGCCGCCAGTGGCGCGGTCGCACTCAAGATGCCCGCCGCTTTTGGAAAGGCAACGTCCGCGTTCACCAACGCCCGCAAGTGCACGGGCGTCGACACCAACAGGGGCGACCGTGCGCAGTGGGCCAATACCTCGGCCAAATCACCGGGAAAGAACGGGCGACCCTCATGCACCGCGAAGTTCTCGAACAGCGGCAATAACACGCTGGTCTCCATGCCGTACATATGTTGTGGCGGCACAGTGGCGACAATCGGCATTGTTTCTTCGCCGGACACCAAATTTTTCAAGCAGGTCGCATTGTCGCGCGTGGTTTGTTGCATCGATCCCCAGGACTTCGGATTCGCAGAAGGCGCCCCGGTACTCCCCGACGTGAACACGATCACCGCCGTCTGATCGGCCGCGATGCTCGGCACTGCTCGCGATTCGACCTCGCCCAAAACCTTCGGCATCACCAAGGTCGCCCCCGGTACCGAGCCGGTGTCGCCGATGATGATGCTGCCCGGATAGCGCGCGGCGATATCGGCAATCACTTCCGGCGCACGCGAAGGCGGCATCAAACTGATTTGGCCGCGCATCGCTGCCGCGCACAGCGCCACCAAGAAGTGGTGTCGCGATTCGCAGACATTGATGACGGTCGGCGCTTCCGGCAGCTGCGCGGCCAGTGCGGTGACTTGACGCAAGAACCGCGCCCGATCGACAACGCTGCCGTCGGCGCGCAACAGGAGGGCGGAAGCGGGATCACCCCGGAAGAGCGGCACGCTTGCGTTGGTCATGGTTTTTGCGAATCAATATGTCACCCTATGCAGCCCATAGCTTAAACGCACACGATGTCCCGGTTGAACGATCGCGCACGCACACCTGCCACCGTTTGGCTGCGTCTGCCGGATATGGAACCGGCGGAAGGACTGGTGCGCGAGTGGCTGTCGGATCAGTTGGGGATCGCCAAAAACGACATCCGCTTTGAACGCGATGCGCAAGGTCGCCCGCGCCTCCAAGCCCCGCTGGCGCATATGGATTGCAATTGGAGCCACAGCGGCGGTTTCTTGTTGGCAAGTGTGGTGACGCACGCCCGCGTCGGGGTCGACATCGAGCTCATCCAGCCGCGACGCCGCATCGACGACATCGCCGAGCGATATTTCACGCCGGCAGAGCAGGCCTGGCTCGGACGTTTGAACGGCCGCAACAAGGTGCGCGCATTCCACCGGCTGTGGTGTTGCAAGGAGGCCATATTAAAAGCGCACGGTCGCGGGCTGTCGTTCGGTCTGGATCGCCTCGAGCTCTTGCCGGATACCAAGCGTCGGATGCAATTGCAGGCCATGGATGCCGAGCTCGGATCGCCATATGCATGGCAGCTCGAAGAATGGATTCCCGCGGCAGGCTACGTTGCAGCGCTTGCAGTCAAACGCGCCTGATTCATACTTGTCGGCATGAATTCCGGCACAGCACTCGATCACTTGTCCCCCGACCTCGCCCGCGGCATCGCGGCGTTGGGTCTGGATGCCGGGACATTGACGCCACCGCTGATGCAGTATCTCGCGCTGCTGCACAAATGGAATGGCACTTACAACCTGACCGCGATACGCGATCCCGCGGACATGATTCCCAAGCATTTGCTCGACTCGCTGAGCATTCTCCCGCACATGCAAAGCGGCGCCTTGGCAGATCTTGGCACTGGCCCGGGCTTGCCCGGCATCCCGGTGGCATTGGCCCGGCCCGACATCCAAGTCAGCTTGGTGGAAAGTAACGGCAAGAAGGCGCGCTTCATGCGCGAAGCGATTCGCGTGCTCAAGCTCCGCAACGCCCGTGTCGTCGAGGCGCGTATCGAAGCCGTGGACGAACCGGGCGCCTACACCCAAATCACCGCGCGCGCTTTGGCCACCTTGTCCGAGATTCTCGCCTTCGGCGGTCACTTGCTGGCACCCGAGGGCCGTCTGTTGGCCATGAAAGCACGCACCACCGAGGTGGAAGCCGAAGCGCTGCCCGCCGGCTGGGTCGTGGAGGCGAGGCACGTGCTGGCGGTCCCTGGCCTTGCCGCCGATCGGGAGTTGGTGGTCGTTCGTCGCGGGGCATGAAGCGCCGCAAGGGGCTGGCATAATGGACGACCGGGTCGCATGAGCGACCGTTCACCAGGCAGACAATGGCGCGGATCATCGCTGTGGCAAACCAGAAAGGTGGCGTTGGCAAGACCACGACGTCCGTCAACCTCGCTGCGGCGCTGGCAGAGACCGCGCAACGCGTGCTGTTGGTCGACTTGGATGCGCAAGGTAACGCCACCATGGGCAGCGGCATCGACAAGCGCGAATTCGAAGCCGGCACCTGCGACATCTTGCTGGAAGAAGTGAATGTCGCCGACGGCATCGTCAAATCGCCTGAAGGCTATGACCTGATGCCGGCAAATACCGATTTGACCGCCGCCGAAATCGCCCTCATGGACGAAGCCGGACGCGAACAGCGCTTGAAGCGCGCGTTGGATCCGCTGCGCGACGAGTACGATTTCATCATTGTCGATTGCCCGCCGTCCTTGTCGCTGCTGACTTTGAACGCATTGACCGCCGCGGATGGCGTATTGGTTCCCATGCAATGCGAGTACTACGCGTTGGAAGGCATCACCTCACTCGTCGAAACCATCAATGCTTTGAAAGGCAAGTTGAATCCGACACTCGCCATCGACGGCATCCTGCGCACCATGTACGACGTCCGCAACAACCTGGCCAACTCGGTGTCGGCGGAATTGCAAAGCCATTTCGGCGATGCGCTGTTGCAGACCGTCGTGCCACGGAATGTCCGATTGGCCGAAGCCCCGAGCCATGGTCAAAGCATCATCAAATACGACCGTTCATCGCGCGGTGCCGTGGCCTACTTGGGCCTTGCCGGTGAACTTGTTCGTCGTCAGCGCGAACGCGCAACTCCGGCACGTTAAGCAAGGAAAAGCATGAGTACGCCAACGAAGAAAAAGGGCCTCGGCCGTGGATTGACCGCGTTGCTCGGGAATGATGTCGTCATTCCCAAGGCCGAAACGCCGCAGCCTGGTGACAGCTTGGCCACCTTGCCGATCGACCAACTGCAAGCGGGCAAATACCAGCCGCGCAAACAATTTCCGGAAGCACAGCTCGACGAATTGGCCGACTCCATCAAGGCGCAGGGCGTCATCCAACCGATTGTCGTGCGTGCGCTTGCCAAGGGCAGCTATGAAATCGTGGCCGGTGAACGTCGCTGGCGTGCGTCGCAGCGCGCGGGCTTGACCGAAGTGCCGGTGGTCATCCGCGCGTTGGACGACCGTAGTGTCGTTGCCATGGCGCTGATCGAAAACATCCAACGCGAAGACCTCAACCCGCTGGAAGAAGCCAACGCCTTACAGCAATTGATTTCGGAATTCGGTTTGACCCACGCCGAAGCGGCGCAAGCCGTCGGCAAGTCGCGCACCACAGTCACCAACCTGCTGCGTCTGCTCGAACTGCCGGTCGCCATCCGCGAACTCATCAACAGTCGTCAGTTGGAAATGGGTCACGCGCGCGCATTGCTGACATTGGCGCCGGAACTCGCTGCAAAACTGGCGGGTGAAGCGGCCAAAGAAGGCTGGTCGGTTCGCGAGGTCGAGCGCCGCGCACAAGCGTTTGCCGCCGGCAAAGTGCCCGACGCACGTGCGGCGAAAAAGCCCTTGCCGGTGAACGATGCCGATGTCGCCGCACTTGAACGCGAGCTGGGCGACACCGTCGGTGCACGCGTACAAATCCAACAAGGTCGGAAAGGCACGGGCAAGCTGGTGATCCATTACGGCAGCCACGATGCCCTCGATGGCCTGCTGGAACGTCTGCGTAAATGACCGAGCCGCGTCCCGTGCTGGTGACCGGTGCCGCCGGCTTCATCGGTGCCTATGTCATGCGCGCCTTGGCCGAACGCGGCATCCCCGCGGTCGGGCTCGACAATTACAACGACTACTACAACCCGCAACTCAAACGCGATCGGGTCGCGGCACTGTGTCCGGACGCCGACATCCGCAGCTTGGATCTCACCGACAAGGAAGGTTTGACGGCGCTGTTCGATGAAGTGCGGCCCACTCGCGTCATCCACTTGGGTGCGCAGGCGGGCGTGCGTTATTCGTTGGAAAATCCACGCGCCTACGTCGACAGCAATATCGTCGGGTTCACCCACATCCTCGAGCTTTGCCATGCGCACTCGGTAGCGCATTTGCTCTACGCCAGTTCGTCGTCCGTCTATGGCGACTCCGCAGTCACGCCGTTTTCGGAAGACCAGCGCATCGACAAGCCGCGCTCTTTCTATGCGGCGACGAAGGCCGCAAACGAATTGATGGCGTATACGTTCTCGCAACTGTACGGCCTCAAAGCCACCGGACTGCGCTTCTTCACCGTCTATGGTCCGTGGGGCCGTCCTGACATGGCGCCGATCCTGTTCTCGCGCGCGGTCATCGCCGGTCGCGCCATCGATGTCTACAACCATGGGCAGATGCGTCGCGATTTCACCCACGTGAGCGATATCGTGGCGGGCATTCTCGGTGCGTTGCATACACCCTCGACCGAAGCGGTACCGCATCAAGTGTTCAATCTCGGCAATCACACGCCGGTGGCGCTTGAGCACTTCATCAACGTCATTGAGACGGCGGCGGGCCGGCCCGCGGTGAAAAATTACAAACCGATGCAGCCGGGCGATATGCTGGAAACCATGGCAGACACCACTCGCGCACACGCCGCGTTCGGATTCGATCCGATCACGCCGCTCGAGCAGGGGTTGCCGCCGGTCGTGGCTTGGTGCGAGATGTATTACGGAGAGAAGGCATGAACGAAGCCCCGCAACTTTCTGTCGTGGTGCCGGTCCATAACGAGCAAGACAACATTGCACCGCTGGTCGGCGAGATCACGCAAGCGTTGCGCGGCTTGATTCCGTTTGAAATCGTCTATGTGGACGACTTGTCCAATGACAACAGCTTGCAGGTCTTGCGCGATTTGAAAGCCACGACACCCGAGCTTCGCGTGATTCGTCACGTCAAGAACAGCGGCCAGAGTACGGCGGTTCGCAACGGCGTGAAAGCCGCGCGCGCGCCTTGGATCGCGACGCTGGATGGTGACGGCCAAAACGATCCGGCCGACATCCCGAACCTCCTCGCCGAGCGCGCCAAAGGCGACGCGCAAACCAAGCTGTTCGCCGGATGGCGCGTCAATCGTCAAGATTCCGGTTCGAAACGTTGGGCGTCGAAGTGGGCCAACAAAATCCGTTCGAACATGTTGAAAGACGACACGCCTGACACCGGCTGCGGCATCAAATTGTTCGAGCGGGATGCCTTTCTCGACCTGCCCTACTTCGATCACATGCACCGGTATCTGCCTGCGCTGATGCAGCGTGCCGGTTGGAAAACGGTGAGCGTGCCGGTCAACCACCGTCACCGCACCAGCGGTGTGTCGAAGTACAACAACTTGAATCGTGCATTGGTCGGCGTGCGTGATTTGCGTGGCGTTGCTTGGCTCATCACTCGCAGCCGCCGCACACCGGTGGAAGAGCTCTGATGCTGCTGCAACTTGCGCAAGACCTGGCGGCCGCCGCGCCGCCGAGCGCCATGCACGCACCGATTGCCTGGCTGGAATGGACCGGCGTGCACATGTCGGCGTGGAAGGTCATCGGCTGGGTCGGTGCCCTCATGTTCGGCGGTCGCTGGTTGGTGCAGTTCATTGCCACCAAACGCGCGCGCAAGCCGGTTATCCCTCGCGCCTTCTGGTACATGAGCATTGCCGGAAGCCTGATGACCTTGGCCTACTTCATCTTCGGCAAGAATGATTCGGTCGGGATTTTGCAAAATCTGTTCCCGTCGTTCACCGCCATTTACAGCCTCTATGCCGACATCCGCCATCGCGGTTGGCATCGCGATCGCGCCGAACACTGATCCGGCGTAAAGTGTGATGCATCCGGGGTCAGGGGCGGCTGCATGAAAATCATTTGGGCTTGGTTGATCGGGCTGGGTCTGTTGACCGGGTGCGCAAGTAGCGCGCATCGCGGATCACCCCCGTGTTGTACGGTGCCGACGCCGGTGGCGGCGACTGCCAATGCTGACTTACCGCCCCCTCCGCCGCCGCCTCCCCCGCCACCGCCCCCGCCTCCGGCAGCCCCCAATAACGGCGCACTCGATGCGATCGCCATGCCGGTCAAGAATCGCCGCGGCCCCGCTCGTGCGCGCGCGCCCGGCCCGAGCAATTACGCGCGCATGCGGGTTTTTTATGCCACCGACCGTGCCCCCGCACGGGGCTTCGCCAGCGTTGACCAAGACAAGAAGTACACCGGCACCCGCGGCCCGATGGCGTACGGTCAAGCCTTTGTCAGCATTCCGCGC
Organism: Lysobacter soyae; assembly: GCF_019551435.1. Lineage (NCBI taxonomy): Bacteria > Pseudomonadati > Pseudomonadota > Gammaproteobacteria > Lysobacterales > Lysobacteraceae > Lysobacter > Lysobacter soyae. The sequence continues at coordinate 314,177 of NZ_CP080544.1, read as the reverse complement.
GGCCACGTGCCGGGTGAACTCGAAGCGCCGTCCATTTTTCGCTTGGAATTCCGCGAAGATCCGAAAAAGCATGTGGTCTTGCTCGACACGGTGCCGCAAGCCAAAAACCTGTTCCTGCGAGATCTCAAAGCACGCGTCGCGGCCTCGAAAGGTCGCAACTTGTTCTTATTCGTGCACGGCTACAACGTGTCGTTTGCTGACGCCGCCCGTCGCACAGCCCAACTATCCTATGACTTGTCGTTCGATGGCGCTCCGATGTTTTTCAGCTGGCCCTCGCAAGCCAGTCTCTCCGGCTACACCGTGGATGAGGCGAACATTGAATGGTCGACACGGCACATCAAGCAGTTCATCGCCGACATGGCCGACCAATCCGGATCGCCGAACATCTACTTGATCGGGCACAGCATGGGCACCCGTGGCTTGACCCGCGCCCTGAAGGAACTGGTGGCGGAGCGTCCCGATTTGCGCGGTCGATTCCGGGAAATCATCCTCGCGGCGCCGGACATCGATGCCGACGTGTTCCGGAACGACCTCGCACCGGCACTCGCCAAAGCCGGTCGCCGGGTGACCTTGTATGCCTCTTCCAAAGACATGGCCCTGCGCGCCTCCAAAAAAGTGCACGGCTATCCCCGGGCCGGCGATGCGGAGTCCGGCATCCTGATCGTCAGGGGCATCGATACGGTCGATGCCTCCCGCGTTGACGACAGCATGCTGGCGCACTCCTATTTCGTGGAGTCGGTATCGGTCATCAAGGACATCGCCTCGATGTTCAGAATGCGCCTGGCGGCCGCGCAACGCTCCTCCCTGCGGGCGATCAAGACCCGCTTCGGCCAGTATTGGCGCATCGAACCGGGCGCGCGCTGAGCCGATTTGCCCGTCGAGGCGCTTTCTGGCACAATGTCGGGCTCACTGCGCCCTACCGTTTGGTGGTCTGGGGCGGGAACACGATCTTCCCCGGCGCATTTTCCCCGTATCGTGTGGCAATTTCAGGATTGCCGGGGCCGCCGTCACCCGGGCTACGGGCGACAACCGTTTTTGATAGAGGTGCACAATGTCCCGCGTATGCCAAGTAACCGGCAAGCGTACCGTGACGGGTAACAACGTCTCGCACGCAATGAACAAAACCCGCCGTCGCTTTCTTCCCAACCTTCACGAACGCCGTTTCTGGGTCGCTTCTGAAAACCGTTGGGTGAAGTTGCGTCTTTCCACCGCGGCCTTGCGCACCATCGACAAGAACGGCATCGACGCCGTGCTCGCCGACCTGCGTGCACGTGGCGAAAAGATCTAAGGAGAAGAGACCATGGCATCGAAGCGCGACAAGATCCGCCTGATTTCTTCTGAAGGCACCGGTCATTTCTACACGACCGACAAGAACAAGAAGAACACCCCGGGCAAGATGGAAATCAAGAAATACGACCCGGTCGTGCGCAAGCACGTCATCTACAAGGAAGGCAAGATCAAGTAATCCTTGATTGCAGCGTCCACAAAAAACCCGCCTTTCCGGCGGGTTTTTTGTTGCGCGACTTTCAGTGATTTTTGCGATCAGCCACCAACTGATCCACCACCGCCGGATCGGCCAGCGTACTGGTGTCGCCCAGTTGGTCGGTCGCGTTCTCGGCGATTTTCCGCAAAATACGCCGCATGATTTTTCCGCTGCGCGTTTTCGGCAAAGCCGGCGCCCACTGCAGCTGATCCAACAGGGCAATCGGGCCGATTTCCTTGCGCACCAAGGCCACGATTTCCTTCGCCAAGGCATCGTCGGCCTCGACGCCTTCTTTCAACGTGACATAGGCGTAGACACCCTGCCCCTTCAAATCATGCGGATAGCCGACGACGGCCGCTTCGCTGACCGACGGATGCAAGACGATAGCGCTCTCGAGTTCCGCCGTGCCCAAACGGTGACCACTGACATTGATCACATCATCCACGCGCCCGGTGATCCAGTAGTAGCCGTCGGCATCGCGGCGACAACCGTCACTGGTGAAATACATGCCCGGATAGGTCTTGAAATAGGTTTCGATGAATCGTTGGTGGTCGCCGTAGACCGTGCGCATGATGCCCGGCCACGCATCCAGTATCACGAGATTGCCTTCCGCCTCGCCGGTCAAAAGTGTCCCTGCTGCGTCCACCAACGCCGGCTGCACGCCGGGCAGGGGCAAACTCGCCGAGCCGGGTTTCATCGCCGTGGCGCCGGCTATGGGCGAAATCAGGATGCCGCCGGTTTCGGTCTGCCACCACGTATCAACGATCGGGCATCGCGCATCGCCGACCACGTCGTAATACCAACGCCATGCTTCCGGATTGATCGGTTCACCGACACTGCCCAAAAGACGTAGCGATTTCCGCGAGGTGCGTTTGACCGGAGCATCGCCTTCGCGCATCAGGGCACGAATCGCCGTGGGTGCGGTGTAGAAAATGGTGACCTTGTGCTTATCGACCACCTCCCAAAAACGCGAAGCATTCGGCCAGCTCGGCACACCTTCGAACATCAGAACCGTCGCCGCATTCGCCATGGGTCCGTACACCACATAGGAATGTCCGGTAATCCAACCGACATCCGCGGTGCACCAGAAAATGTCGTCGGGCTTTTGATCAAAAACGGTTTTGAACGTATAGGCGGCGTAAATCAAATAGCCGGCAGTCGTGTGCAACACGCCTTTGGGTTTGCCCGTGCTGCCCGAGGTGTACAGGATGAACAGCGGATCTTCTGCATTCATGGGTTCGGGTGCACAGGTTTCCGGTTGCCCGTCCATCACCGCGTCATACCACCGGTCACGTGGCATTTGCATGTCTACCGTCGAAGGGCCGTGTCGCACCACGAGGACCGTTTGCACTGAAGTGGTGCCAGGCAAATTCAACGCATCATCGACATTCTTTTTCAGCGGCGTGTACTTGCCGGCGCGCGCGCCTTCGTTGGCCGTGATGATGAGTTTGCTGCCGCAGTCTGCGACGCGATCTGCAATCGAATTGGCGGAGAAGCCGCCGAAGATGACCGAATGGACGGCGCCGATACGCGCGCAGGCCAGCATGGCAATCGCCGCTTCGGGAATCATCGGCAAATAGATACTGACCCGGTCGCCTTTTTGCACGCCCAAGTTTCTTAGCGCGTTGCCAAGCTTGCAGACTTCCGCGTGCAATTCCTTGTAAGTCAGCGTTCGCGCCGGTGCATTCGGATCATCCGATTCGAATATGATCGCTGTCTTGTCGCCGTTATCGGCTAAGTGCCGGTCCAAACAATTGACGCTGACATTCATCTCGCCGTCTTCGAACCAACGGATACGGAAATCGTTCAAATCGAATGACGTGTTCTTGATGCGCGTGGGTGCACGCAGCCATTCAAAATCCTGTGCCACTTCGCGCCAGAATGCTTCCGGATCTAGAACCGAGCGGCGATAGCGGACTTCACTCTCTGCCTTCGAAACGTTGGCATCTCGTGCAAACGCGTCGGCAACTTCATACAAGGATTTCAGCTCGGACATGCGGACTCTCCGAAGAAACAATGGACTCTGACTGCCATGCGCAGCCAGTGACTTCTTGCACATGCTCTTACCGGTGAGAGGCGCAGCATGGAAGATTCACTCCCCAAAGGATACTTCCTGTGAACCTGCCTTACCTTCAACGCGGCGCGCTGGCAGTGGCCGTCGCCTGCGCCTTGACCGCGTGCCCGCAAACGCCGCCGCCCGCCGCCGAAGCACCGCCGGCCCAAGCCGCCGCGCCCGCGAAAAACACCATCGGCATCGACACGGCCGGCATGGATACCAGCATCGCCGCCGGCGACGATTTCGATGCCTATGCGAATGGCGGCTGGCTGAAGACCGCACAAATTCCGGACGATCGCTCCAGCACCGGTATTTTCTTGAAGGTATTTGAAAAAGCTGAGCAACGCACCAAAGATCTCGTCCAAGGTCTGGCGGCATCGAAGGCCGCGCCGGGCACCGACGCCCGTCGCATCGCGGACTACTACGCGGCATACATGGACGAGGCAGGCATCGAACAGCGCGGCATCGCCGCTTTGCAGCCGACGCTGGACGGCATCGCCGCGCTCAAAGACAAGACCGATCTCTCCCGTGCCTTGGGTGAAACCCTGCGCGCCGATGTCGATCCCTTGAACGCCACCAACTACCACACCGAACACCTGTTCGGCGTGTTCGTCAGCCAAGGCTTGTCGGATCCGTCGCGCAACATGGCCTACTTGTTGCAAGGCGGTTTGGGCATGCCCGATCGCGATTACTACTTGTCTAAAGATCCCGCCATGGTGGAGATTCGCGGCAAGTACAAGACCTACATCGCCGACCTGTTGAAGCAAGCCAACGTCGCCGATGCCGACAAGAAGGCGGCGGCCATTTACGCGCTGGAAGAGAAAATCGCGCGCGCACATGCGCCGCTCACCGATACCGATGACGTGCACAAGGCCAACAACCCGTGGCCGGTGGCAGAGTTCGCCAAGAAGGCGCCGGGCCTTGATTGGACGGCCTTCTTGAAGGCCGCCGGCTTGGAAGGCCAAACCACCATCAATGCATGGCAACCCCAAGCCATTTCCGGTCTCTCCGCGTTGACCGCCAGCGAATCCTTGGACACTTGGAAAGACTGGATGACGTTCCACGCCATCAACGAAAACGCCGGTTTGTTGCCGAAAGCCTTCGACGACCTGTCGTTCGGTTTCTACGGCACGACCTTGAACGGCACGCCGAAGCAACGTGAGCGTATGAAACGCGGCCTTGCACGCGTCAACAACGATCTGGGCGATGCGGTCGGCAAGTTGTATGTGGAAAAATATTTCCCGGCGTCTTCCCGTACCGAAGTGCAACAACTGGTGTCAAACCTGTTGGCCGTGTTCCCCGAGCGCATCGACAAACTCGATTGGATGAGCGCCGAAACCAAAGCCAAGGCGAAGGCTAAAGTGGCGACCATCAAGGTCGGCGTCGGCTATCCGGACAAGTGGCGTGACTACAGCGCTTTGGAAATCAAAGCGGATGATCCGATCGGCAACCATCAGCGCGCACAGTTGGCGGAGCTGAAGCATCAACTCGCCAAGTTGAACACCGCACCGGACAAGGGCGAATGGTGGATGACACCGCAAACCGTCAATGCAGTGAATTTGCCGCTGCAAAATGCCCTGAACTTCCCGGCCGCCATTTTGGAAGCGCCGTTCTTTGATCCGAATGCCGATGCAGCCGCCAACTATGGTTCGATCGGTGCGGTGATCGGCCACGAAATCAGCCACAGCTTTGACAACCTCGGTGCCGAATTCGATGCCGACGGCAAACTGCAAAACTGGTGGACCAAAGCCGACGCGGATCACTTCAAGGCCAGCTCCAAGAAGTTGATCGAGCAATACAACGCGTACGAAGCCTTGCCGGGTCTGCATTTGAACGGCGAACAAGAACTCGGTGAAAACATCGCCGACTTGGCCGGCCTCGCCGTCGCTTACGACGCCTACCAAAAATCGCTGGGCGGCAAGCCGGCACCCGTTATCAACGGCATGACCGGTGATCAACGATTCTTCCTGGCATTCGCGCAAAGCTGGCGCACCAAGACCCGTGAAGCGGCGCTGCGTGCGCAGATCGTCGGCGACGTGCACGCCCCCGGCAGTTTCCGTGTCCGCACCGTTCGCAATATCGATGGCTGGTATTCCGCGTTCGACGTCAAAGAAGGTCAGAAGCTTTACCTGAAGCCGGACGACCGTGTGCGTATCTGGTAATCCTGACAAGCAGCGTGCATAAAAAAACCCCTCTCCAATGGAGAGGGGTTTTGTTTTTTCGGGTGCCAAACTTTCGGGATTATTTGCCCAGGTCGGGCGAATCCAAATTCAACTTCGACACATCCAAGCGCACCGCACCTGCCGGAATCTTCGTTTCAAAGTCCTTAGTGTCACCCACTACCACGAAGTTCAAACCACCGGGCTTGAAGTACTTGCCGGCATAACTTTGGACTTGTGCGGGCGTCACGGCATTGATGCGATCAATGAAGCGGTTGGCCTCTTGCAAGTCGATGCCTTGCACGGCCAGATTGCCGAGCACCGAGGAAAGACCGTCGGTGGACTCAAGTCCCATGGCGTAGTTGCCGGTCAAGGTGGCTTGACGGGCCGTGAATTCATCAGCAGCCACCGGTTCCTTGCCCAATCGCAACGCCTCGGTGCGCATCAGATCAACGACCTCCATCGACGAGGGGTTCTTCGTCAATGCAGAACCGGTCCAGGCCCCGCCGGCCGCCAAAGACTGCAAGCGGGAATTCGCGCCATAGGAGAGCCCGCGTTTGATGCGGATTTCCTGGTTCAAACGCGCCGAGTACGAACCACCGAGAATCGCATTCGCCAAGGTGCCGGCGTAGTAGTCCTTGTCTTTGCGTGCGGTGGCCTGAACGCCCATCGACACGCCGGATTGGCCCGCACCCGGTTGGTTGATCACCCACAACGCACCTTTGCCGCCGGCAACGGGCTTGGCGGGGGCAGTCGGCAACAAACTGTTCGGCGCAGTCCACTGTCCGAAATATTTGCTGGCCAATGCCTTCGCCTGCGCAGGGGTGATGTCACCTGCGAACAACAGAATGGCTTGGTCCGGACGCCACATCGCCTTGTATTGCGCGGCGACATCGTCGCGGCTAATTTTCGGCAAGGACTGCGGCGTGCCCGATGCGGGGTGACCATAGGTATGGGCGCCGTACACCACGCGCGACAGCGCCAGCGAAGACACCACGTTCGGACGGCTCATCGATTGCTTCAAACCGTTCAACGTTTGGGTGCGCAGCCGTTCCAGTTCCTCTTGTGCGTAGTCCGGTGCCAACACCGTATCCGACATCAGCGCCATGGCCGCATCCAACTTCGGCGTCGCCACGGTAATATCCACACCACTGGCATCCCAACCGGTCGTGACATCCAAACTGCCACCGAGCGCTTCCGCGGCTTCGGCGATCTGCGCGGCAGAACGGCCCTTCGCACCCTTGGTGATCAGTTCACCGGTGAAATAGGTCAAACCCGATTTGTCTGCCGGATCATGTTCCGCACCCGCGCGCACCATCAAGTTGGTGGTGACCAAGGGCAGGCCGGGACGCGTCACGGTAATCACACGCAAACCGTTCGGCAAGGTGGTTTCGACCGCCGTCGGAATGCTCACTTTGGGCGCCGGACCGGCTTCAGGCGGCGCGCTCGGGAAGTCGGCAGCCTGCGCGGAGCAGGCGAACGCAATCGACAGCGCAAGTGTGCGTGCTACAAACGGTGTCTTCTTCATTTCGCGGCTCCCTTGCTGTCGGCTGCAGCGGTTTGTTCGGGCAAGTAATCAATCGTGACCTTCTTGCCGTCGAGGACGTATTTCTTCAGCACGCGCTGTACATCCGCGGCAGTCACCCGTTGGAACTCGTCAAGACCCGTGTTTGCACGCGAGGCATCGCCTTCGATGATCAGCGCCGAGCCCAACATCATCCCTTTGCCCTGCGCCGACTGCATGCGCGTGAGTCGCGAGGTCAACACCTGGGTTTTCACCTTGTCGAGCTCGGCATCGCTGATCTCACCGGTGGCGAGCTTGCGCACTTCATCCAACATCATCGCTTCTGCTTCGGCCGGTTGATGGCCTGCGTTCAAGATCGCGAGCAAGTAAAACAGGCCCGTATCGGTGCGTGCGTCTAACGCCGCAGAGGCTTGCAAGGCCACCTGCTCTTTGTAAACAAGGCGTTGGTAGAAGCGCGAAGACTCCCCTTGCGACAACAACGCCGAGGCGACGTCCAAGGCAGCCATGTCGGCGTTGTTGGCCGGCGGCACCAGCCAATCCACGACCACGCCCGGTGTCGGCGCGCTCGGGCTCTTCACAGTGTAGCGCTTGTCCGCGGTTCGCGCCGGTTCTTTCACCGTCACGCGCGGAATCGCGGTGGCGGGTTTCGGAATCCAGGCGAAGTATTGATCAACCCAGCCGTCCAGCTGCTTTTGATCGAAATTGCCCGACACGATCAACACCGCATTGTCGGGACGGTAATAGGTCTTGTGGAAATCAATGACGTCCTGCACCGAGGCCGCGTCAAGATCTTCGATGCTGCCGATGGTGGAACGCTTATAGGGATGCGCGGTGTACGAATAGGTGCTGATGGCATTGAACAAGCGACCATAAGGATTCGACAAGACGCTTTGGCGATATTCCTCTTGCACCACGGCGCGTTCCGACTTGAAGTTGGCTTCATCCACGTTCAAGTTCGACAGACGCTCGGCTTCCGCCCACAACAAACGCTGCAAATGATTTGCCGGCACCGACTCGAAGTAATTCGTGTAGTCGTCACTGGTGCTGGCATTGTTCATGCCGCCGACGTCTTCGGTCATGCGGTCGAACTGTTCGGACTTCATGTTCTTGGTGCTCTTGAACATGATGTGTTCAAACAAATGCGCGAAGCCGGAACGCCCTTGCGGATCGTTCTTTGAACCCACGTCGTACCAGACCTGGACCGATACGGTCGGGTTGGTGTTGTCCGGCACCGAGATCACGCGCAGGCCGTTGGCCAGCACGCGTTCGCTGAATTGGATTTTCGGCACTTGGATGGATTGCGCGTACACGGGCGCCATCGCGACCATGCCGGCAAGCGCAACCGCCAAAAGGGTTTTGCGCATGAGGGGACCCCCGAAGCTGTGTGGAATCCATCACATTAGCGCAGGTCTGACGCCGCCAGACCCTGCCACCAGTCATGGTGTCACTGGGGCGGTGCGGCAAGCTCCCTGGCATCGAGACTGCCGTTGCGATTGCGGTCTTGTCGCTTGAAACGCTCAGCAAAGATCTGCATCTGCTCGTCTCGCCGCAGTTCCCGGCCTTTGCCACCCGGCAGCTCTGCCGCGCTCAGACGACCGTCTTTGTTTGCATCCATCTGATCGAACGCGTAGATCAGCCAGTTTTGGTATTCCACCAGTTGGACCTTGCCATCGCCATTGCTGTCCATGCGGGCGAGATATTCGCTGGTTGTACGCACCTGCGCCGCGGCCATCGACGGCAACAGGGCCGTCAGCATCAGGCAGACGAGCCAACGCTGAAGGCTGTTTGTCCTGTTGAACACGGATCGCGACACGTTAAGAAGTCCCAGCGCACAATTGAACTCACATCATGACCTCGTGACGCTCGGAATCAAGTCCCCATGCCTGAATTACCTGAAGTTGAAACCACGCGTCGCGGCATTGCGCCACACATGCTCGGGCGTCGGGTCAAGCAATTGGTGCTGCGTCGTCCCGATCTGCGCTGGCCGATTCCGACGGAGATTGCACCGGCCATTCAAAACGAACCGGTGCAAGACATTCGCCGCCGCGCGAAATATTTGCTGATCGATTTCGCGCCTGGCAGTGCGGTGCTGCATTTGGGCATGTCGGGTAGCCTGCGCGTCTTGCCCGGCGATACGCCCGTGCGCACGCATGATCATGTCGACTTCCAGCTGGATGATGCGCGTGTGGTCCGTTTCAATGATCCGCGGCGTTTCGGCGCGCTGTTGTGGCAACCGGCGGGCACCACGCATCCGTTGTTGGACGCTTTGGGGCCCGAGCCACTGTCCGATGACTTTGATGGCGATTGGCTATACGCCCGATCACGCGGCCGCAAAGCCAGTGTCAAAACCTTCTTGATGGACCAAGCCACCGTGGTCGGTGTGGGCAACATCTATGCCGCCGAAGCCTTGTTTGCCGCCGGCATTGCCCCGCTGCGCGCGGCCGGCTCGATCAGTCGCGCCCGTTACGAGGCGCTGGCTAGGGAAGTGAAGCGCATTTTGGCCGCGGCGATTCAACGCGGCGGCACTACCTTGCGCGATTTCATCAGTCCCGATGGCAGCGCCGGCTATTTCGCGCAGTCTTTGTCGGTCTATGGGCGCGAAGGCGAGCACTGTGTGACCTGCGGAAGGGCGCTCAAGCAGGCGCGTATCGGCCAACGTGCCTCGGTGTGGTGTCCGCACTGCCAGAAATAGGGAATTCAGCGCAGGCTGCGGGGCATTGGGTATCCTCTTGGCATGAACGGGTCCGATTCCGCCGAAGGCATTACGCAGTGGCTCTCAGCTGCGCGTGCGGGTGATCGCGCTTCTCTGGATCGCGTCCTTCAAGCCTTGTACGCGCAATTGCACGACATGGCGCAACGGCAACTGCGGCAATCCGATGACGACGAAACGCTGGACCCCACGGCGCTGGTGCACGAGGCCTATATCAAGCTGGTGGGCTCGAATGCGCCGTCGTTCTCAGATCGCTCGGGATTCTTCTCCTATGCCGCTACCGCCATGCGCAGCGTGGTGGTGGACCACGCGCGCAGCCGGGTGGCATTGAAGCGCGGTGGCGGCGAAGCCGATGCGCGCATCAACGAATTGCCGGAGCTTGCCGACGAAGGGCTGAAGCTCGATGAAGACGTGTTGTCGCTGGACGCCGCGCTGCTTCAGCTGGAAGGCTTGGACGAACATCTGGCGAAAGTGGTCGAGCTGCGCTATTTCGGCGGATTGTCAGAGCCGCAAATCGCCGAGATAACCGGTCGTTCCGAACGCACGATCCGTCGCGACTGGCAGAAAGCCCGCATGTTCTTGTTGAATCAACTGCAAGGGCAATAACGACGATGGATCGCGCGCAATGGCAGCGTGTGTCGGACGCGCTCGACGCACTGTTGGAATTGGAGGCGGAGGCGCGCAGCGCGAACTTGGCCGCCATTCGCGAAAACGATCCGGCATTGGCCGATGCCCTCGAGAACATGCTCGCGCATGAACATACCGAGGATCCGCGCATCGACCAGCCGATCGTCACTGCACCGCCCGGCATGGCAAGCGGTGACACCTTGGGTCCGTACATCCTCGACGGCAAGTTGGGTGAAGGCGGCATGGGGCAAGTCTGGCGGGCACACCGCGCAGACGGTCTGCATCAAATACCGCTGGCACTGAAACTGTTGCGTCCGGGTCTGGCCGATACCAATCTGCGCACGCGCTTCAATCGTGAGCGCGAGATATTGGCGCGGCTCGCTCACCCCAATATCGCCCGTCTGCTCGATGCCGGCATCGCCAACACCGGGGTGCCTTACCTCGCGCTCGAATATGTGGAAGGTAAGAGCCTGTTGGTCTTTGCCCGCGAACGCAACCTCGACATCGACAGCCGTATCGACTTGTTCAAACAAGTGTGTGATGCCGTCAGCCATGCCCACGCCAACCTCGTGGTGCATCGCGACCTCAAACCGTCGAACATCCTGGTCACCGACAAAGGGCAAGTTCGCTTACTCGACTTCGGCATCGGCAAACTGCTCGAGGAAAGCGATGATGTCATCGAGCACACGCACACCGGACTGCGGCCTTTCACCCTGCATTACGCGGCGCCGGAACAAATCCGCGGCGAAACGGTCACCACGCGCACCGATGTGTATTCGATGGGCGTCGTGTTGTATGAACTACTCACGGGAAAGAAACCCTATCGATTGAAGCGCGAGTCCAGCGCGCAGTGGGAAGAGGCCATTCTTTCGGCGGAAGCGGTGAAACCCTCGCAAGCCGTCATGCAGACGGATCGCGTCGATGCCAAACGTTTGTCGCGCGAGTTGTCGGGGGATCTCGACAACATCGTGCTCAAAGCCTTGTCGAAACAGGCCGCCGACCGCTATACCTCGGTGGAAGCGCTCAGCGCCGATCTCACGCGTTATCAAGAAGGCCTTCCGGTCAAAGCGCGGCCGCAAAGTTTCGGCTATCGCACACGGAAGTTCTTGCTCCGCCACCGCATGTCGATCTTGAGTGGCATCGGTTTGGCGGCGGTGTTGCTTACGCTCCTCGGTGTCGCCCTGTGGCAACGCAGCGAAGCCGTGCGTGAAACGGCACGCGCGCAGGCGATGCAGAACTTTATGGTGGGCTTGTTCGAAAATGCCGATGCGACGCAAAAGGGCAAGCCCGAAGACGTCGCCACACTCATCGATGCCGCGGAAGCACGCGGTGAGCGTGAGTTGGTCAAACAGCCGCGTGCCCATGCCGAGTTGTTGGCCATGATCGCGCGCATCCGTATCGCCCTCGGCCAGTACGATCGTGCGTCCAAAGTTCTGGCGCGACAAGAACGCTTGCTGGCCATGGTGCCCGACGCGCCGTCGAGTTTGACCTTGGAGGCGGCGACGCAGTCCGGACGCGTGCAACGGTTGTTGGGCTTTCCCTCGCGTTGTATTGCGATTCTCGAGCCCAAAGTCACGCTGGCCACCAACGAACAAGCGCAGCTGCCCGCGCACGTCGCCGATTTCTATTCGCAGTACGCGCGCTGCTTGCGCACCAGCAATGCCGCCACTGCCCGCTATTACTTCGAGCGTTCGTTATCACTGCGGCGCAGCGCACTCGGCGATGACATCGGCGTTGTCGAGAACCTGACCGACCTCGCCGCGCTCTCATTCGACGCGCGGGACTATCCGGATGCGCTGAAACGCTTCAAAGACGCCTTGGCCAAGCTGCGCGCGTTGGGCGGCGAACGCCACGTGCTGTCAATCGATTTGTTGCGCAGCATTGGCACCACAGAAGCGGCGATGCATGACTATGCGGCCGCCGGCGCCGCGTTCTCTGAAGCTTTGGATCACAGCTTGGAATTGCAGGGCCCCAATCACCCGCAAACCGTGGTGCTGCGCCGGGCGATGGCGCAGGGCTATATGGAACAGGGTCAGTACGAAGAGGCCGCCCGCGAATACAAGCTCGTGCAAAACGCATTGAACGGTCGCCCACAAGGCATCGCCGATGCGATTCGCTCGCAGATCGACATGGCCGCCACCGCACAACAACTCGGACATTTGGACGAGGCGCAAACGGGCTATCAGCGCGCCGTGCGTCTGGCCAATGGCCGCAGTGACTACGCGGCGGCCCAAGTGGAAGCGCTGACGGGATTGGCATCACTTTTCCGGGAACTGGGCAACTATCCTGCCGCGCTGCGCAACGCCAATGTGGCGCGAAAACTCGCGAATGCGAACGCCGCGATTTCCAAAGAGGTGGAAGATCGCATCGTCGAGGAAATTGCCGAAACACAAATCGCGGACGGCGATGTCGAAAGCGCGCTTGAAACCTTGGACCCGGTGTTGCGTCGGCGCGGTGCGCGCGCTTCGAAAGCGCAGGCCTTGAATTTGCACGCACGTGCACGTCTTGCGAAGAATGCCGAATCACTCACCCGTACCCGCGACCTCCTCGACATCGCCACCCGTCTCGCCGACGCGGCGGTACCGAAGGATGCGAATCTGGTTTGGCGGCTGCGCAGCTACGATGCCGATGCCTTGTGCCGGTCTTCGGACACCGAAGGTAAGAAAGCCTTCGAACTTTTGATCACAGACATCAAGCGTGAACGTCCCGATGGCGCGATGCGTTTGCGCGAGACCCAATCCTTATTGGCGCGATGTGGCATCGACCCGTTGCCACCGCCCAGCGTGGCCCATCCCGCCAGCGCGCCCCGTTGATCAGTCGTCGCGGCCGTCTTCCAGAGGCAGCGGCGCTTGGAGCGGTTCGATACTGCCTTCGCCTTGCATCACGCGTTTGAACTCCGCGCGACTGACCGAGACATAGCGCTCGTTGCCACCGATTTGCACCTGCGGCCCTTGTTGAACAGCACGCCCCGCGTCGTCCACCCGCACCGTCATGGTCGCCTTGGCACCCGAATGGCAGATGGTTTTGATTTCCTGCAGCTCGTCCGCCCAGGCCAGCAGCGCCGCACTCCCTTCGAATAGCTCGCCCTGGAAATCGGTGCGGAGGCCGTAACACAAGACCGGCACATGCAAGGCATCCACCACCTCTGACAACTGCCACACCTGAGCCTTGGTGAGAAATTGCGCTTCGTCCACCAGGACGCAATTCAATTTCCCCCGTGTGCGTATGTCGGCTTCGATCATCGCCAGCAGATCAGAGCCATGATTGAACACCAGCCCCGATGCGCTGAGCCCGATTCTGGAGGACACCACGCCCTCGCCTGCCCGCACATCCAGCCTGGGCGTCAGAATCGCCACGCGCATGCCGCGCTCACGGTAGTTGTGTGCCGACTGCAGCAAGGTCGTGGTCTTGCCGGCATTCATCGCCGAGTAGTAAAAGTACAGCTTTGCCATGCACGGATTCTAGCCGCAGACAAGTCTTACCGTGCGCGACGGTTGCGGGGAGAATAGCCCGATGCAAGGGATGAACTCTCCACAGCAAGAAGCCGTTCGCCACACCGAGGGTCCCCTTCTGGTGCTTGCCGGCGCGGGCAGCGGCAAGACGCGCGTCATCATCGAAAAGATCGCGCAAATGGTGCAGAAGGGTCGCTACCCCGCACACCGTATCGCCGCTATCACCTTCACCAACAAGGCCGCACGGGAAATGCGCGAGCGTTTGGCCAAGCGTGTGCGTGGCGATGCCGCCGAGGGCGTTCGCATCTGCACTTTCCATGCGCTGGGACTCAACATCGTACAAATCGACCACGCCAAGCTGGGCTTGAAGCGCGGTTTTTCCATCTTCGATCCCGACGATGTGATGGCGCAGTTCAAAGACCTGATGCCGGGTGCCGACAAGGACGCCTTGTACGGCGCGATGAACCTCGTTTCAAAGGCCAAAAACTTGGCCCTGTCGCCCGAGAAAGCGGCCGCCTATGCCAAGAGCACGCGCGAGAAAGAAGGCGCGCATTGGTATGCGCTGTATCAGGAACGTCTGCAGGCCTTCAACGCGGTCGATTTCGACGACTTGATCCGACTGCCCTTGAATCTGCTCGAAACCGATGACGAGGCACGCGCGGCATGGCGTGAACGTATCGGCTATGTGTTGGTGGACGAATATCAGGACACCAATGATGCGCAGTACCGCTTGCTGAAAGCCCTCGCCGGGGAACAAGGACAGTTCACCTGCGTGGGGGATGACGACCAAAGCATCTACGCATGGCGTGGCGCCAACCCGGAAAACATCGACACGCTGGCGCGAGACTATCCGTCGCTGCGCGTGATCAAGCTCGAGCAAAACTATCGCTGCAGCAACCGGGTACTGCGTGCCGCGAACGCCCTGATTGCTAACAATCCGCATACGCACCCGAAGCAGTTGTGGAGTGAGGCCAAGGACGGCGAGCGCATTCGCGTGTGGGAATGCAATGACGAGGCCCACGAGGCGGAGAAAGTCGCCGCTGAAATCCAATTCATGGCGACCAAACACGGCGCGCCGTGGAGTGACTTCTGCGTCTTGTTCCGTGGCAACCATCAATCGCGTGCGATGGAAAAGGCGATGCAGATGCTGCGCATTCCTTACCATTTGAGCGGTGGCACCGCGTTCCTCGAACGGCAAGAGGTCAAGGATATTCTCTCGTGGGTGCGGGTGATGGTGAACCCGGACGATGACAGCGCATTCTTGCGTGCGGTGCAGGCGCCCGGCCGCGGCGTCGGGCAAACCACGTTGGCGAAATTGTCCGAACTTGCGCGCAACAAGCATTTGTCGATGGCGCATGCGATTGCGTCGATATCGGTGCTCCAGCAATTGCCGACCCGCGCCAGCAATGCGCTCGACCAGTTCAACGAAACTTTGCATCAGTTGCGGCAATACGCGACGCAGCATCCGCCGGATCAAGTCATCCGTCATATCGCCGAACGCAGCGGTTTGCTCGCCCAGATCCGCAGCGAATGCAAAAACGAACAGCTCTTCACGCTTCGTAAGAACAACGTCGAGGAACTGGCCTCTTGGTTCGAAGGGGGCAAGGGGCAAGGCATTGCCGATTTGGCATCGCAGTTGGCGCTATTTTCCCGAAACGACAAAGACGACGCCGGCAATCAAGTGCGCTTGATGTCCATGCATGCTGCAAAAGGTCTGGAGTTCCGCTTCGTCTTCATCATCGGCATGCAAGAGGGCGTGCTTCCCCATGAAGCGAGCCTCGAAGAAGGACGCTTGGAAGAAGAGCGCCGCTTGCTCTATGTCGCAATCACGCGGGCGAAGGAACAACTGTGGATGTCCTATGCCAGCGGCGGCAAAAAATGGGGCGAACGCGTCACCCGATTGCCGTCACGGTTCTTCGAGGAGCTGCCGGCCGCCGAGCTGCATCGCGACGGTTTGGATCCGGAGGCGGACAAGGCCCGCAGCCAGGAGCGCAGTGAGAACGCCTTGGCGAATATTCGGGCGATGTTGGGCCGCTGAAACGCATTCAATTCGTCACTTGCCGGCGTTAGACTCGATGGTTTCAGTCGTCGAGTCGTTTCCATGAAGTCCAATTCCCTAGTGTTGTGCAGCGCGGTCGTGATCGCCTTGGCGGGTCTGTCTGCGTGCAAGCCAACCGCGCCCTCGGCGACGGCGCCGGCGCCCCAAGACAAGTCAGCAGCAACGGCAGCCGCCCCGGCAGACAAAACACCGGCGGCGGCGACCGACGGGCCGCACGACAATTTGAATGCCGTCGTCTGGATGCAACGCTCTGCCGAATACCGCGAAGTCACGCGTACCATTTATCGCGCCGCCACCCAGCAACTGGACGCCGCATTGCAGGCCAAGGATCGTGATGCGCTGGTCGAAGACGAGCGCAAGAATTCCGCCAAAGGTTTGCCGCCCGCGATCATTCTGGACGTGGATGAAACGGTGCTCGACAACTCGCCCTACCAAGCACGCTTGATCCGCAACGGTAAGGATTTTGACGATCTGACTTGGGACCAATGGGTTGCCGAAAAGAAGGCCAAAGCGGTGCCAGGCGCCGTCGAATTCACCCAGGCCGCTGCGAAGAAAGGCATCACGGTGTTGTACGTTTCGAATCGCGCAACGCATTTGAAAGACGCCACCATCGCCAACTTGAAGGCCTTGGGCTACCCGGTGAAAGACGACTCCGTCTTCCTGGGCTTGGGCACCTTCGTGAAAGATTGCGAGCAGAACGGCTCTGAAAAACTCTGCCGCCGTATGCACGCCGGTCAAAGCTATCGCGTGCTCATGCAGTTCGGCGACCAACTCGGCGATTTCGTGCAAGTGATTTCCAATGCACCGGATGCACGTGACGCACTGGCCGCGAAATACGACAGCTGGTTCGGCGAACGCTGGTTCATGTTGCCGAATCCGAGCTACGGCAGCTGGGAGCCGGCATTGTTCAATAACGCATGGGACCAACCGGCGGAAACGCGCCGCAAAATGAAGCGTGATGCCTTGGATGTGCAAAACTAAAGGCTGATCCGTTTCAGAGTCGGACCCATGGGGAATTGGGGAAAGCGCGTGTATCGCGCACGCGCATTGGTAGCGCTGGCATTGCTTGGGACCGCCTTGGTCGCTTGCAGCAAGCCTGCGCAGGATGCGAACGCGCACACGCCGGTCAAACACACCTCGGCACCTTGCAGAGGTGCGGCAACGCCTGAGCTCGCCATTCAGAACATGATGCAAGCCTTGCAAAGCAACGACCTGGAACGCATCCCCTGTTTGGCCACTACGCCCATCATGGCGACGCGACTTGAGCTTGCGTGGCGCGAAGGGCGCAGTCGTTGGCCACTGACCGAGTTGCCGCTGTCGAACAAGTTGGTGCCGGTGCTCGGTGCCCTCACCGCGCCCAACGCCGACAAAACCTTGAAGGCGCGTTTCGACAAATCCTTGGCCGGACAAACCAACGCCTTGCACCAAACCGCACGCGGCCTAGGCCTGTTCGCGGTGCGCTATTTGCAACGCGAAGGCGACTACACGACCGAAGAACGCGCGCACTACGCCGCCTTGATCGTGGCATTGGGCACTTGGGCGGAGAAAGCGCCGCTGGGCGACAAGCAAATCGGCCACGACAGCATTGATCTCTTGGTGGCAGCCGCCCGCGAAAGCGGCTTGCGCGATGAGAACGGTATC
Source organism: Lysobacter soyae (assembly GCF_019551435.1). Taxonomy (NCBI): domain Bacteria; kingdom Pseudomonadati; phylum Pseudomonadota; class Gammaproteobacteria; order Lysobacterales; family Lysobacteraceae; genus Lysobacter; species Lysobacter soyae. The sequence goes on along the minus strand of NZ_CP080544.1, from coordinate 296,465 downwards.
CGCGAGGCCGGCATGCGCGGCAGCTTGCGTGCGCTGTCGCCGCTGTTTGCGGCATCGAAGGATGCGTTGCGCAAATACGGACTTTCATTGGACGACATCCTCGGCAGCGTCACGGTGTCACGTTCCGACGACGAATCGGATGCGGATCACGCGCGCGTCCACGTCACCTACCGCGTGGCCGGCAATTCGGTGTCCACCGACGTCGATGTCGAACGACGCGACGGGCTCTGGTACACCAGCGGTTTGCTCACGTCGGCGGAAAAAGCCATCAACGCGCCGCAGGTGAAAATCGACAAGCCGGTGTTGGTCGACCAAAACGGCCAACCGGTGCAGGCGCCGACCGCAAAACCATGACCGCGGTTCAACATTCAGCGTCCTGAACGATTTTGTGGCCAATAGCCACTAAAATTCGCCCAATGCCTGACCAGACCCAATTCACATTTTCGGACGGCGGTTCCCAGCCGTCCGCCCCGCCACCGTCGCCCAAACCCGGCGACGAAGTGACCGTGCGCGCTGCGTCGCGTTTAGGACGCAAACGCCCGCTCTGGGCGAAAATTTTCGGGCGTCTGATGGCGCCATGGGTCGAACTGAAAATTGAGCCTGACGATGTCTTGAGCGTATCGCCGGACCATCGGCCGATCGTCTATGTGCTCGAAGACTACGGCATGTCGAACGCGCTGATACTTGAGCGCGCCGCACGTGAATCCGGCATGCCCTCGCCGCTGGTGCCGCTGCCGCACGACCCGGTGGGTCGCAAGCGCGCGTATCTCGCCCTGTCCCGCCGCAATATCGGTGGCACGCTCGAGCGCGCGATGGAGATCGCCACCGGCAATGAACATCCGAAACACGGCAAGAACCGTTCGGAGTCTTTGGCGCGTTTGATTGCTGCGCACCGTGCGGATCCGACCTTGGATGTCTTGTTGGTGCCAGTGTCAATTTACGTCGGTCGGGCGCCGGAAAAACAAAAAGGCTGGTTCTCGGTGTTGTTCTCCGAAAACTGGCAATTGGTCGGGCGTTTCCGTCGTTTCCTCTCATTGCTGTTGAACGGCCGCGATACCTTGGTGCGTTTTTCGCCGCCGATCGAACTGCGCACGATTGCCGATGAGGGTCTTCCGGAAGCGCAAACCGTGCGCAAGTTGTCGCGCGTGCTGCGTACGCACTTCAACCGTGTGCGCGCCGCCGTGGTCGGTCCCGACTTGTCCACCCGTCGTCTGCTGATTGACAACGTCCTGTCCGCACCCGATGTGCGTTCGGCCATTGAAGATCAAGCCCGCCGGGATGGCTCGAAGGTCGGCGAGGCCTGGAAGAAAGCGCATGCCTATGCGTGGGAAATCGCCTCCGATTACTCACACACCGTGGTGCGCTCGGCCAGCCTGATTTTGCAGCCGGTCTGGAGCCGCATCTATCGCGGCTTGTTGGTTCACCATCTGGAAAAACTGAAGGCCGTCGCGCCCGGCAATGAAATCATCTATGTGCCCTGCCACCGCAGCCACATGGACTACTTGCTGATCAGCTATCTGTTGTTCCGCGAAGGCATCGTTCCCCCGCATATCGCGGCAGGCATCAATTTGAACCTGCCGGTTGTCGGCACGATTTTGCGCAAAGGCGGCGCGTTCTTCATCCGTCGCAGCTTCCGCGGCAACGCCTTGTACTCCGATGTCTTCAACGAATATGTCGCGCAGTTGGTGGCGGGCGGCTACCCCATCGAGTACTTCATCGAAGGTGGCCGTTCGCGCACCGGCCGATTACTGCAACCCAAGGGCGGCATGATCTCGATGACCGTTCGCGCCTATTTGCGTGCGCCGGTGCGCCCGGTGTTGTTCCAACCTGTCTACATCGGCTACGAAAAGCTGATGGAGGGCAACAGCTACAAGGACGAGCTGTCGGGCAAGTCGAAACAGAAAGAATCCATTTTCGGGCTGATCTCGGGCATTCCCAAGGTGCTGCGCAGCAACTACGGCCAAGTTGTGGTCAACTTCGGCGAGCCGATCCGACTCAACGATGTGCTGGCGGAACACGCGAAAGACTGGGATGGCAAGCCGGTGGCGGAAAGTGATCGCCCCGACTGGCTCAGCACCACCATCGCCGAGCTGTCGAACCAGGTGATGATCAACATCAACCGCGCGGCAGACGTCAATCCGATCAACCTGCTGGCATTGGCCTTGTTGTCGACGCCGAAGAACTCGATGAGCGAGACCGACCTCATCGACCAGATCCGTTTGTCGCAACGTCTGCTGCAGGAATTGCCGTATTCCGACCGCATCACGGTGACGCCGCACACACCGGAGCAAATCATTGCCCATGGCGAAGAAATCAACGTCATCGTCCGGGTCAAACATCCGCTGGGTGACGTGCTGCGCATTGAAGACGCAGACAAAGCGATCCAACTGACCTATTTCCGCAACAACGTGTTGCACCTGTTCACCACCGTGGCTTGGATCGCGAGCTGCTTTCACCACAACCGGCGTTTGGCGCGCGCCACCGCCGTGCGTTTGGGCAAGAGCATGTACCCGTTCCTGCAGCAGGAGCTGTTCCTGCCATGGACGGACGAAGAGTTCGGTGAACGACTGGAACGCTTCCTCGAAGTATTCATCCGCGAAGGCTTGTTGGAGCAAGGCGAATCCGAAAACGGACCTGTGCTCTACCGGGGCGTCGGAGAATCGGACGAGGTGTTCCGCTTGCGTGCGTTGGGCCATCCGCTGCAACAGGCCTTCGAACGCTATTACATCGCGATTTCCATCTTGGCGAAGAACGGTCCCGGCACATTGACGGCAACGCAATTGGAAAGCCTTTGCCACTTGGCGGCGCAACGTTTGTCTTTGCTGTATTCGCCGGCCGCACCGGAATTTTTCGACAAGTCACTGTTCCGCGGCTTCATCCAGAAGCTGCGCGAAATGCGCTTGGTCTGGCCGGATGATCAAAGCCGTCTTTTGTTTGATGACCGGCTGAAAACCTGGGCCAAGGATGCGAAAGTGATCTTGGGCCGGGAAATGCGCCATGCCTTGGAAAAGGTGAGTCCGGAACACGTGGCGGAATAACGCCAACGGTCAAGCTCGCCATTCAGGCCGGCTGATCGGGAATCAGAGCCGACTCGAGAATCGCGATACAGTCTTTCAAATGAAGTTTGCGCTTCTTCAGGCGCTTCAACGACATCTCGTCGGAACGAATGTCTTCTTGCAATCGCTGGATGGCGACGTCCAGATCGCGGTGTTGCAACCGCAGTTGCGCCAGCCGATAGGACACTTCATCCGGTGGCAACACGCTCATCTGGGCCCCCGCTCCGTCTCAACGTCCACACACACGTAAAATATACCCAATGAGCAGCATACCCCTTCACCTCCTCGATACGCGATCCAAGCCGGAAAAGCGCGAAGCTGACAAGGTTGCCAAACGCCTGCGCCATCAGGTCGGTCGTGCCATTGCCGATTTCGGCATGATCGAAGAAGGCGACAAAGTCATGGTCTGCCTGTCCGGCGGCAAGGACAGCTACACGCTGCTCGACATCTTGCTTCAACTGCAAAAGAAAGCGCCGGTGTCGTTCTCGATCACCGCTGTCAATCTGGACCAAAAGCAACCGGGCTTTCCCGAACACGTGTTGCCCGAATACCTGCGTTCGATCGGTGTGGATTTTCACATCATTGAGCAAGACACCTATTCGGTGGTCAGCCGGGTGATCCCAGAAGGCAAGACCATGTGCTCGCTGTGTTCGCGCCTGCGTCGCGGCTCCCTGTACACCTATGCCGAGCAACACGGCTTCACCAAGATCGCGTTAGGGCACCATCGGGACGACATGGTGAACACGTTCTTCCTGAACCTGTTCTTCCACGCAAAACTCTCGGGCATGCCACCGAAGCTGTTGAGTGACGACGGCAAACATGTCGTGATCCGCCCGCTTGCTTATGTGCGGGAAAGCGATATCGAGATTCACGCCGAAGCCAAACAGTTCCCGATCATTCCCTGCAATTTGTGCGGCTCGCAAGAAAATTTGCAGCGCGTGCAAGTTAAGAAAATGCTGCAGGAATGGGAACGCAACAGCCCCGGCCGCATCGAGACCATGGCGCGTGCCCTGGGCGACATCCGGCCGTCGCAATTGGCCGACACCCACCTATTTGATTTCGCAAACCTGGGGCGCGCAGAGCCGGGGGATTTACCCGATGCGCATGCCTGGCTTGCCAGTGAAGGCACTTCCGAATGATTTTTCGCAATATCACGCTGTACAGCTTTCCCGCCCACATCAAATTCGACGCATTCGACACCGCCCTGCAAGAAGCCGCATTGAAGCCGGTAGGCCCGCAAGACGTGGCCTCACAAGGCTTTGTATCGCCGTTCGGCGTGGCCGCGGATGAAGCCGATGGCTTGTCGCATCGCATTGATGACGCCATTTGGATCACGGTCGGAAGCGAAGAGCGCTTGCTGCCTTCGGCCGTGGTGAATGATCAATTGCAGAAGAAGTTAGCCGAGTTCGAAGCGGCGCAGGGACGGCGTCCGGGCGGCAAATTGCGCACGCAGATGAAGCAGGATCTGATCAACGAATTGCTGCCGCGTGCCTTCATCCGCCCCTCGCGCGTCGACGCCTTGATCGATTTGAAATTGAAAGTGATCGCCGTCGACACTACGTCCCGAAAAGTGGCGGAGAGCGTCGTGTCTTTGGTTCGCAAGGCCTTGGGCAGTTTTCCGGCTTTGCCGATTGCCGGAGACAACGCGCCGCGTGGTGTGCTGACGGCATGGATTGCCGGCGAGACTTTGCCGGAGGGCTTGGGCCTTGGGGACGAAGCCGAACTGCGCGACCCCGCCGACCAAGGCGCCATTGTCAAAGTGCAGCGCATGGAACTGGAAGGCGAAGAAATCGACACGCATCTCGCCACCGGCAAGCAAACCGCACGATTGGCCCTAACGTTGGACGATCACATGCGCTTTGTGCTCGGTGATGACTTGATCGTGCGCAAATTCAAACTGCTGGAAGGCGCGGTCTCGGAATTGGAAAGCTCCGAGCGCGACGACATCCGCGCGGAAATGGATGCCCGCTTCGCGCTGATGTCGGGCGAGTTCCGTCGCTTTTATCAGGTCATGCAACAGGCGTTCGCACTGCACACGGACGACGCGCCGCACTGATGTTCAGTCGCCTGCTTCGCGTACATCCGGACAAGGTGCAGCGCACCGAGGCCAGCTACGCGTTTAAAGACGGGCGTGCCTTTGAAGTGCGATTCACTCACCACGCGCGCGCACGTCGCCTGCGACTCAGCGTCGGCGATGAAGGCGTTCGGGTCACCGTGCCGCCGCGCGTCTCCGAACGTACGGTGGATCAGTTCATCCTCTCCCATCTGGATTGGATCCGAGAGCATTTGGACAAGATGCCGGCGCCGGACAGGGCCCCAGTGCAACTATTCGAAACCACGCACCTGCCTTTGCGTGGCGAACACCTCTCCATTGCATGGCGGCACGGCAAGACCGACAAGGTTTGGCGTGAACACGCGACGGTGCACGTACAGGTTCGAGGGGACGCAACGCAGGGCCCTGCCTCGGCCACGCTCAAACGTGCCTTCCGAGATTTCTATTTGAACGAAGCGCGCGCCGATGTCGGGCGCTGGTTGCCAGCACTGGCAGAGGCCACGGGCCACTCCCCCGTGCGGATCAGCTACAAAATCATGCGCACGCAATGGGGCTCGATGAGCAGTCGCGGGGTCATGGCCTTGGAGTTGTCGCTGGTATTGGGGCGCCCCGACGCGTTCCGCTACGTGCTGGTGCATGAGCTTTGCCATATGCGCCATCACGATCACTCTCCTGCTTTTTGGCGCGAAGTGGAAAAGCATTTCCCCGAATGGCAGGACGAACGGGCGTTCCTTCACACCCATGGCCGTGGCATGAAGGCCGCACTCAAAGCCTTCATCGCCTGAGGTTCGGGCGCCGAGCGGCACCCGCGCGTTTCAAGCCGCGTACACGGGTCGGTGCTAACCTTCGCCGATGTTTGCGGCTATTGATCAAATCATGAAACGGCATGCATCACTGCCCTATGTGTCGATGTTGGTACTGCTTGTCTGCATCACCGCACTCGACTATTTCACCGGCGCCGAGTATTCGAGTTTCACGTTTTACCTGCTGCCGATCGCCATCGCTGCTTGGTATACGAACAAGAACATCACCACGGCCATGGTGCTGATTTCCGCCGTGTGTTGGTTGGTCTGCCAACAACTGACCGGCAAGGAATACCAAAGCCTGCTTGCGCCGTATTGGAACGTGATGCTGCGCTTGATTACGTTCGCATTGGTGGCGAACCTTATCCTCACGGTGCGCAACTCCTTGGATGCGCTGACCGCCATCGCCATGCGCGATGGCCTGACCCAACTCAATAACGCCCGAGCATTCCGCAGCAAGTACGACATTGTGCGTGCTTTGGCCGTGAGAAGGCGCAGCCCCTTGGCCGTGGCGGTGATCGATTTGGACGGCTTCAAGCAAGTGAACGATTCGAAGGGGCACGCGGTGGGCGATGACGTGCTGTGCAAGTTCGCTTGGTTGTTGAATGATGCTTCGCGCTCGTCGGATATCGTGGCGCGCATGGGCGGTGATGAGTTCATGGTGATCCTGGCCGATGCCAGCGAAGCTTCCGCGCGCGCTTACGATGCCCGTGTCCGCAAGGCATTTGACGCAAGCGGCCTGAAGGAGGCCTACGGGATCGACTTCAGCATGGGCGTGGTCTCCTACGCGGTGCCGCCACAGGACATCGCACGCGCCACCCAAGCAGCCGACGCGCTCATGTATACCGCCAAACACGACGGCAAGGCGCACACAGCTTTCGAGCACGTCGCGAATCTGGCGGCCGCCTGAGCTTCAACCCTGTGGTTCTGATGCGCGCAAAACCGCTGCCATTCGAACTTCGCCCGCTGGCGGCCCACGACGGCGACGCATTGTTGCGCGCGTTGAAACAAGTGCCACACGACAACCCGACATTCTTCCAGGGCCTGCAGTCCGGAATGGGCCTGTACGACTATCTCGAGTGGATCGCAGTGCGAAAGTCCGGCACAAGATTGCGCGCCCATGAAGTACCGACGACCCTGCTGTTTGCTTTCTTTGGCAGTGAGTTGATCGGTCGGTACAGTCTGCGCCATCGGCTCACGCCGGCCCTCGAAGCCTATGCCGGCCACGTGGGCTATGCCGTGTTGCCCGCATACCGCCGCATGGGCGTGGCATCGGCCATGTTGCGACATGCCGCAGACCGTGCCACACGCGAGCTCGGCATCGCCGAATTGATCGTCACCTGCGACGAAGACAACCTCGCCTCCCAAGCAGTGATTGAAAGCTGCGGCGGACGTTTCATCGGGACGTACACAGGGCCATGGTCGGCGCGCACGAAAAAGCGATATCGCCTGTCCGACTGACGACGCATGCCGACAAACGACGCGCAAAAAAATGCCCGCAGCAAGTGCGGGCATTTTTGTCTTGCTTGAAGTCAGATTAGAACGAGAAGCTGCCGCCCACGCTGAACACATCGGCGTGACCGGTGAAGTCACCGCGCAGACCGGTGTAACGGCCTTCAGCGGCATTCGGCGGCAAATCGATCGGGGTTTTCTTCACGTTGACGCGCATGTAAGCGAAGTCGATGCTTAGATTGTTCGACACTGCCCACGAACCACCTGCCGCAAAGATGTTGCGGTTGTTGTCGGGCAGACGCGGGGTACGGTCGTGATCGTTGGTCGGCGATTCGTCGTAACCGACACCGGCACGCAGGGTGAAGGCATCGTTCAACTTGAAGTCGGCGCCGATACCGTAGTACCAGGTGTTCTTCCAGTTGAATTGCTCAACCGAAGTCGGCTGGTAACGGTTGGAGAAACCGACCGTCACGTTGTTCAAAGTTTCCCAGCCGGTGCGTTGCACGTCGCCGTACAAGGTCACGCGGTCATTCAGGGCCCACGACAAGCTGACCGTATCCACGGCCGGGGTCGTCAGTTCCGAATAGCCGGTACCGTCTTGGAAGCCGTAGCCCAATGCGCCGAGCTGCTGCGCCTGTGCGGCGGCGGTTGCGCGCTGCGTGGGTGACAACGAGGTGTTAGCTGCGGCAGCAGCGGCATTGGCGGCCAAGGTTTGCAGACCCGGCTGACGTGCCGTGAAGGCGTTCGGCATGGTGAAGTCGGCGGTGCCGCGGAACTTGTGCTTGATCTCGGTACGGTGCGAGTAACCGATCGTCACGTTGTTCCAGGGGCGCAGCATGATGCCGGCGACGAAGCCGACAGCATTGTCCTTGCCCGTCAAGGTGAAGTTGCCATCACCCACCGGTGAGTTCAACGGAAACGGGAGGCTGCTGATGATGAGATTGGTCGGGATGTCGCGGCCGAGCGTGACTTCGGTGCGTTGGAAGATGACGCCGGCGCCGACCGACACCTTCGGTGAGAATTCAATCGCCGCCGACAAGGTCAGGTCAACGGTTTTGACGTCGGAGATGGTGGCGTTGTAGCGACCCATCCAACCGTTTTCATATTCGGTTTTCAGACCGAACGGTGCGCTGACGGAAGCGCCCAGACGCACGCTTTCGAGGTCACCCTTCAGCGGCATGATGAAGGACATCGACGGGACTGCGGTGAGTTCACCCGGATCGCCGCCATTGCCACCACCCACAGACACTTCGGTGGTCGCGGTCGGCTTGTAGTAACCGGTGCCGTTGAACGAGGCGTCCAGATCGATACCGGCAACGTCGAGTTGCACGTTGGTCGCGGTGAAGTTGGTCATCGCAGCCGGGTTGTTCAGAACGGACGAACCGTCCTTGGCAACGGCGGTACCGGTCAGCGCGCGGCCGACGTTCTTGGTGCTGTTTTCGCGAATCTGAAAGCCGGATGCGGCAGCGTTGCCGGCAACAAGTGCGCCGACAACGGCGACGGCGATCATCGAATAACGGGTCTTGCGGGTGGTGTGTTTCATTTAATCCCTTCTCCAGGATGGATCGATATTCAGGTGGACTGCGTGAGCGGTTCTCTGTACCACGCGGTGGCGTATCCGACTATAACCACCTTTTAACCAATTGGTAACAATGACGCACGGTGTTGCTAAAGTGGTCACAGGAAACCGCGTAATTGCCATGTTTGTCTCCGTACCCCGCCGTCAAAAACCGACTGTTCGCTGGGCCTCGCCGTTGCTGGCAGTCTTGCTTTCAGCCGCATTCTTGTGGGTTTGGATGCGTCCAGCGGCTGAATCCCATGCCTTACTGCTGCGGTGGGGAACGCTGCCGTCCGACGTCTTTGCCGCTTTTGCGCTGGGCCCGCGGGCGATTGCCGATGCTGCACTGCACCTATTGACTGCGCTGTTTCTGCACGCGGATTGGGCGCATTTGCTCGGCAATTTGATCTTTCTTTTGATCTTCGGCTTGCCCGCCGAACGTTTGATCGGTAGCCGTCGTTTGCTGGTGCTGTTCTTGATGGGCGGTGCGGTGGCCAACTATTTTGCCGCCCTCACCCTTGGCCCCAGCAGCCGCCCGTTGGTCGGCGCGAGCGGCGCTGTGGCCGCGATGATGGGCGCCTATCTGGCGCTGTTTCCGAATGCGCGCCTCGGCGTGGTGGTCCCGCTGGGTGCCTTCATGCAATTCATCCGCGCCCCGGCCTACCTGCTCATCGGCGCTTGGGCCATCTTGCAGGTGGTGTTCGCCTATATCGGTCCGGCCTTCGGTGAGATCGCGTGGGTGGCGCACGCCGCCGGTTTGATCTTCGGCGTGCTATTTGCTTTGGCGCAGCGCGATGCCATCGGCAAACGGCTCAGACGTCGCGCCGGTTACTGATTACTTCGCCTTCGGTTTCGGCTTTGCCACCGGCGCGACACCGGCCATGCGCTTCAATTCCGACAACGCGGCATTGACCGGCATTTCCCCGCTCAAGACTTCACCACCGGTTTCACCGGACATTTCCTCTTCGCCACGCAAATGCCCCAACAACGACGCTTCGTTGACGGTGACATTGCGCGTTTTGCCGTCGGCCTTCACCAAGACATCCGGCACGATGCCGACACCTTGGATGGAACGATTCTTCGGCGTGTAATAGCGCGCCGTCGTGAGCTTCACCGCGTCGCCGTTATCGAGCGGCAGCAAGCTTTGTACCGAACCTTTTCCGAAGGTCAAGCTGCCGACAACGCGCGCACGCCCCGAATCCTGCAAGGCCGCGGCCAACACTTCTGAGGCACTGGCAGAGCCGGCATCCACCAAGACCACCACCGGCGCACCCTGCAACACATCACCCGCATGGGCGGTGTAAATGGTGTCGCCGCTCTTCACGCGTCCGCGTGTGCTGACGATGTTGCCGGCGTTCATCAGATCGTCGGCCATTTCGACCGCGGCGTTCAACAAGCCGCCCGGATTGCTGCGCAAATCAATCACCAGACCGCGCAGCTTTCCACCGCTGCTTGTGTTGAGCGATTGCAGTGCCTCATCGAATTCTTTGGCGGTGGTGGCTTGGAAGCCGGACACGCGCACCAGACCGAAACCCGGCTCAAGCATGCGTTTGGCCACACTCGGCACGATGATTTTTTCGCGGGTCACCGAAACATCAAACGGCTTTTCCTTGCCACGACGAATCGTGAGTTTGACGGTGCTACCTGCTTTACCGCGCAACGCGCGATTGCCGTTATCGGTGCCGACCGGTTTGCCGTCCACGGCGATGATCAAATCGCCGGACTTGAGGCCTGCGCGTGCGGCAGGCCCGCCATCCATCGGCGCAATGATTTTCAACATCGGGCCAGGCTGCTGTTGCACTTCCACGCCCAAACCTTCGTATTGCCCCTCGGTGCTGGAGTCGAAACGCTCGGCATCATCGCGATCGAAATAGACACTGTGCGGATCCAAATCGAAGAGCAGGCCGCGCACGGCGGAATGCATCAACTCCGTGTCGGACTTCGGCGTCACATAGGCTTGGCGAATGCTATTGAAGACCGTGACAAAACGGCGGATCTCATCCAAGGGCACCGCCTTGCTGTCGGTGCTTTCGGCCTTTGGCGAACTATCGGCGTCGGTTGCGTCCGGCGTTTCAGGCGACTGCTGCGCCCAGGCACCCGCGGGTGCGAAAGAAATCAGACCGGCCAGCAACAGGGCAAGACGCATACGAACTCCACGCAAAAAATCGTCCCTGACAGACTAGCGTTTCTGCAGCCAGGTCGTGGGATTGACCGGCTGACCATTCCGGCGCAATTCAAAATACAGCGCAGGTTGGTTGGCGCCGCCGGAGTTACCGACGGTCGAGAGCGCATCGCCCTTGTGCACGGTGGCACCGACGTCCTTCAGCAGGGCCTCGTTGTGTGCATACAGACTCATGTAGCCGTTGCCGTGATCGACGATGGAGATCAGCCCGTAGCCGTTCATCCATTCGGCGAAGACCACCTTGCCATCGGCTACGGCGCGGACGGTCGTGCCGGAAGGTGCGGCAATCAACAAACCGCTGCTGTCACCGCCAAAGGCTTCGATCAACGATCCTGACACCGGCCAACCGAGACCGCCGACTTGCATGATCGGACCGCGAGTCGCGACCGCCGTTTCCACCGGCTTGGGTTTGGGTGGCGGCGGTGCGCCACGCTTGGTGGCTTCGCGCACGCGCGTCTCGTACGCTTTTTCGCGTTTTGCGGCTTCTGCGGCTGCTGCCTTGCGTGCCGCTTCTGCCGCCGCCTTACGACGGGCAGCGTCACGTGCTGCAGCCGCGCGCAAGTTCGCCAGCAGTTTCTCCAGCGATTTGGCGTCCTTGCCGAGCGCCTTCTCACGGCTTTCCTTGGCTTGGAACTGCGAGTTCAACTGCGCGACCAATGCATCACGCGCCGCCCGATCCTTCTGCAACACCGCCAGTTCCTGCTTTTGCTGCGCCTGTGCGTTGACCAAAGCGACTTGTTTTTGCTCGATGCCCGCGCGAATCGTCGCCAACTCGCGCAGATCGTTGTTGATGGCCTGAATCTTCTGATTGCGATCGCGCTGAAGAATTTGGTACTGCACCAAGGCGCGTTGTCCCTCGGACACGCGGTCCTGCGAGAGCAGCACCTTCAACGGCGCATCGCTGCCGGTCATATAGGCACCGCGGACCAACTTTCCCAAAGTGACCTTTTGTTCGGCCAGTCCTTGTTCCAACTGCAACCGTCGGGCTTCGAGGGTTTTGAGGTTTTGTGTTTCGGCAGAGATGGCATTTTCCGTGCCCGCCAGCTGTTTCGCGCTGCTGTTGACCTTTTGGTCAGCCGCCTTGAGCTCGCTGGTCGCGACATCGCGGCGATCATCGATGACCGCCTTTTCCTGCTTCACTTCTTTGATTTCGCCACGCAGCTGGCGCAGCTTCTTTTCCGCATCTTTCTGACTTTGTTGCGCGGTCGCGCCCCCGGTCAGGGTCAGCATTGCCGCAATGACCAAAGACGCGTGTCGCATCACGGAACCAACAAGGACTGGCCGCTCATTTCCGCCGGCTTTTCAACGCCGAGAAGATCGAGCAGGGTGGGTGCGATGTCTCTCAGCGCGCATCCGTCGCGCAGTGTGGCCTTGCGCTCACCGACGTAGATCAGCGGCACCGGCCCGACCGTGTGCGAGGTATGCGGCTGGCCGGTGATTGGATCGCGCATCATTTCGAGGTTGCCGTGATCGGCCGTGATCAGCAAAGCACCGCCGACCGATTCCACTGCTTCCGCCACCGCACCAATCGCCACATCCACTGCCTCGGCTGCTTTGATCGCGGCGTCGAGCATGCCCGTGTGGCCGACCATGTCCGGGTTGGCGATGTTGCAGATGATGGCGTCGAAATGGCGGCCACGAATCGCGTCGACCAGCTGTGCGGTCAATTCCGGGCAACTCATTTCCGGCTGCAAATCGTAGGTCGCCACTTTGGGGCTGGGGATCAAGGCGCGTGATTCGCCTTGGTAAAGCGTTTCGCGGCCGCCGCTGAAGAAGAAGGTGACGTGCGCATATTTTTCTGTCTCGGCAATGCGCAATTGCGTCAGTCCGTGGCTCGCGAGCACTTCGCCCAAGGTGTTGCGGAGATCTTCCGGCGCGTAGGCGACGGTGGCGGTCAGATTGGCGTCGTATTCGGTCAGACAAACAAAATCGGCCAGCGCCGGACGGCGCGCATTAAAGCCGTCGAAGGACGGATCGACAAAGGTCGCGGTCAGCTGGCGTGCGCGATCGGCGCGGAAATTCATGAACACCACCACGTCGCCGTCTTGCATCGGAGTCGCGCCGGCAATCACCGTCGGCTTCACGAATTCGTCGTTCTCGCCACGCGCATAGGCGGCGTCCAACGCTTCATCGACCGAAGCGGCCGCAAACTCCGCGTGCGCATCCACCATCGCTGTCCAGGCTTGCTCAACCCGATCCCAACGCTTATCGCGATCCATCGCGAAATAGCGTCCCGATACGGAAGCGATATGCGCATTGCCGACAGCGTCGCAGTGCGCCTGCAGTGCTTTCAAACTCGGGGCTGCCGAGCGCGGCGGCATATCACGGCCATCGAGGAAGGCATGCACCGCCACGCGCGGCACACCTTTACGCTTGGCAAGTTCCAGCATGGCAAAAATGTGCGCCTCATGACTGTGCACACCACCCGGAGAAAGCAGCCCCATCACATGCAAGGTCCGGCCTTGCGCGCGCGCCAGTTCGCAGGCGCGCACCAGAGCCGCGTTGGTGAAAAATTCACCGTCAGCGATGGCGGCATCAATACGCGTCAAATCTTGATACACGACGCGACCGGCGCCGAGATTCATATGGCCGACTTCCGAGTTGCCCATTTGCCCGTCCGGCAGGCCGACGTGCATGCCTTCCGTGTGCACCAAGGTGTGCGGCCTGCTCGCCCAGAGCGCCCGCCAATTCGGAATATCCGCCAGGGCGAGGGCGTTGTCGGTCGGATCTTCGCGATAGCCCCAGCCATCCAGAATGAGCAAAACGACCGGACGCGGAGGGGTTGCAACGCTGCCTGAATGCACGACCAAAGACCTATGACGAATGACCCGTGCCATTGTAACGAAGGCGTCGCAACATACTTTCAACCTCTTGCTGGATGCCTGTCATGTTGAACACCGCCAAATTCACCGTCGGCCTCTCGGTTTTGCTCTTTGCCAGCGCCGGTGTCGCATTCGCCCAGCAAGACGTCAGCAAGGTCAACGGATCAGTGGATGTCGGCAGCGGCGAAGTGCGAGCGGACGTCAGCACGGTCAACGGCAGCATCAAACTCGGCGACAAATCCAAGACCGATGACGTCACCACGGTCAACGGCGAGATCGAGCTGGGTAACAGCGTTGCTTCCAAAGAAGTCACCACCGTCAACGGTGCGATCAAGCTGGGCAACAATGCCCGCGTCTCCAATGACGTGACCACCGTGAACGGCTCGATCTTCGTGGCCGATCATGGCGTGATCGGCGGCGACGTCGCCACAGTCAACGGCGGCATCGGCCTAGTGCGTTCGGAAGTCGGCGGCGATGTGGCCACCGTCAATGGCGATGTCACCGTGGGCATCGGCTCGCACGTCAAGGGCAAGCTGATCGTCAAGAAGCCGACCAACAACAGCGTGTTGCCGATCTCGATCGGTCCGAACCGCATCCCGCGCATCATCGTGGGACCGAACGCCGTGATCGACGGCGAATTGCGTTTCGAGCGCGAAGTGAAGCTGTACGTGCACAGCTCGGCCAAAGTAGGCAAGATTTCCGGTGCCAAGCCGGTCAGCTTCAGCACGCCCACCGCACCGGCCAACTGAGCCCCGACGCCTGGCGTTCGCCGCGCTACCATGGGCGGACTTCCTTGGAATCCGCCCATGAAAATCGCTTACCTCTGCATCCTGATCGCCGTCCTCCTACCCTACGTCTGGGTCACGATCGCCAAAGCCTCCGGCAAGCGTTACGACAACCGCGATCCGCGCGGCTGGTTGGGCAAACAAACCGACGCCAAAGCGCTGCGTGCCAACGCCGCCCAACTCAATGCTTTCGAAGCCCTGCCCGGTTTCATCGCTGCGGTGTTCATGGCGCAATTCGCGCAAGTGAATGTCATGCACATCACGCTGTGCGCGGTGGCCTTCATCGTCTTCCGCATCCTGCACGGCGTCTTCTATATTGGCAACAAACACCAATTGCGTAGCTTGGTGTGGTTTGGCGGCCTGATCTGCGTGCTGATCTTGATGGGAAGCGCGATCGTCAAAATCGTTTGACGCATTTGCCTGCGCGCCATCGGACATCCGCGATGTCCGATGGCCACACGTCAGGCGTGAATCAGCTTCACCCGCGCAAAATTGCGCTTGCCGACGGCCAACATGCCTTCAAAGCCCGGCGTGAACAGCAGACTGCCGTCTTCGAACACTTCACCGTTCACGCGCACCGCTCGCTCTTTCAATTTGCGATTGGCTTCGGCATTGCTCGGGGTGATGCCGGCGGCCGTCAACAGGGCCGCGATACGCAAACCTTCCGCAGTGACAGCGATTTCCTGCAAAGGGATG
This sequence comes from Lysobacter soyae, assembly GCF_019551435.1. NCBI lineage: Bacteria > Pseudomonadati > Pseudomonadota > Gammaproteobacteria > Lysobacterales > Lysobacteraceae > Lysobacter > Lysobacter soyae. Next base: position 281,058 of record NZ_CP080544.1, on the reverse strand, counting down.
TTGTCCAGATTGCCTTCGCCGCGTACCGCCGCTTGCCAACCATCCACCGCGCGCTCGGCCTCTGAAGCGGTGTGGAAACGCGTCGCCAACTCACGGGCCAAACGCAGTTTCAAATCACGCGGATTCAATTGGCCGGATTCGATCTCGCCGCGCAAGCTGCGCGCTTCCTCGATTGAGATGTCGAAGCTCAACAGATCGATCCACTTCCACATCAGATCGTCACCGATCTTCATGGTCTTGGTGACGATATCGATGGCAGGTTCGTCGATACCGATGTAGTTTCCGAGCGACTTCGACATTTTGTTGACGCCGTCCAAACCTTCCAGCAAGGGCATGGTCAACACGATCTGCGGTTTCTGTCCGTGCGCTTCTTGCAGCCCGCGCCCCATCAACAAGTTGAACTTTTGATCGGTACCACCGAGCTCGACATCACTTTGCAATGCCACCGAGTCGTAGCCCTGCACCAGCGGATAGAGGAATTCGTGGATCGCGATGGGCTGTTGGCCGGCGAAGCGCTTGGAAAAATCGTCGCGCTCCAACATCCGCGCCACCGTGTGTTGCGAGGCCAGCTTGATCATGTCGGCGGCCGACATCTTGTCGAACCACTCACTGTTGAAACGGACTTCGGTGCGTTCGCGATCGAGCACTTTGAAAACCTGTTTCGCATAGGTTTCCGCGTTGGCTTTCACGTCCTCGCGCGTAAGCGGCTTGCGTGTCACGTTCTTGCCGGTCGGGTCGCCGATCATGCCGGTGAAATCGCCGATCAAGAAAATCACTTGATGGCCGAGATCTTGGAACTGCCGCATCTTGTTCAACAACACGGTATGGCCGAGGTGCAAATCGGGCGCGGTCGGGTCGAAACCGGCCTTGATGCGCAACGGGCGTCCTGCTTTCAGGCGCTGCTCGAGCTCGTCGCGTTTCAGCAATTCATCGGCGCCGCGACCGATAATCTCCAAGGCATGTTCAACCGTCACTCTCTTTCCTGAATACGTTGTGGTTCTGGGGATGTCGGACGATTCACTGCCGACAATCGGAAAAACGCGAAAACCCATTCAGAATCATGCGGTTGACGCGTCCCGTTCAGCTCCCTATGTTAGCCCGTCATACGGCCTTCACGCGATGCTGATTCTCCTGAATGAAAAACGTTCACCAAGACCCCGCGCGCCAGACCCGACTTCGCGACCTTCGCCAAGCCGCCCTCAGCCGATTTGTCGCCTCCAAATTTCCTGAAGGTCGTTGGAGCCGTCGCCAGTGGGCACAGGCCAGCGTAATCGCTTCGATGGGCCTCTTGGCCGCCGCGTTGGTGCCGGGCATGGAGCACGCCGTCGGTCCGGCCGGCAGCGAACTCAAGTCGTCGGCCTTGTCGCTCAGTATTCCGTTGACGCTGCCGACCGCAGATGCCGGCGCGAACCGTCCGGAACCCGGTGAATGGCAGCGCGTCAATTTGCGCAAAGGCGAAACCCTGACCGCATTGTTGTCGTCCTTGGGATTCAACAAGAAAGACGTCCAGGCCTTTACCCGACATCCCGAGACCCGCACCGAATTGGCGCGACTGTCGTCCGGCTCCGAAATATCGGTGCTGGCCGATACCGCGAATGCCCTGCAAGCCGTGCGTTTTCCGCGCAGCGAAGGCGAAGTGGAATTGCGCCGCAAGGGTGACGGCTTTCTGGTGAAGACGCTGGAAGCCAAAGAAGAGACCCGCACGGTGGTGCTGTCGGGCACGGTGGGTCGCGACTTGATGTCGTCGGCGCGCAAAGCCGGCCTCACGCGCCAAAACATCGAAGAGATGACCGATGAAATCTTCAAGTACGACATCGACTTCGAATCCGATTTGAACGCCGCAGACCGCTTCAGCGTCGTGGTCGATCAAACTTGGAAGAACGGACAGCTGATGGAGACCAGTCCTGTTCTGGCGGCGTCGTTCACGGTAGGCAATGAATTGCATACCGGATTCCGCCATGTGCGTGGCGGCAAGGCCGAGTACTTCAGCGCCGAAGGCCGTGCGTTGAAGCGCCCCTTCATTCGTATGCCGATTCCTTACGCACGATTGAGTTCAGGCTTTGGCGGACGCCGCCATCCAATTCTGGGCATCACCCGCATGCACAAAGGCGTGGATTACGCCGCTTCGACCGGCACACCGATCATGGCGGCCGGCGATGCCCGCGTGAAGTTTGTGGGACGCGGCCATGGTTACGGCAATGTGGTGGAACTCGATCACGGTGGCGGCCAAACCACCTTCTACGCCCACATGTCACGTTTCGCCAAAATACGCGTCGGCCAACATATCGACCAAGGCACCGTGATCGGCTACGTCGGCAGCACCGGCTTGTCGACCGGGCCGCATCTGCACTACGAATTCCGCGTCAATGGTGTTTACCGCAATCCATTGACGGTGACGATGGCACCGCCGGCACCCCTTTCCGGCAAAGACCTTGTGGCGTTCCGTTCGGAAACACGACGTGCGATGGACAAAATTCGCACCGTGGAAAAAATCATCTATCCCGGTTCGGCTAAAGTGGTGGCGGTAAGTACGTCCACTACGAAAGCATCTAGCAAGGGATAGCACATGACTCAGGCGGAAGGCCTGTACATCGGATTGATTTCCGGAACGAGCGCCGACGGCATTGACGCGGCGCTTGTGCGTTTTGGGCCTGATGAATCCGTCGCCATGGTCGCATCCCATGCCCATCCGTGGCCGGAAGCACTGCGCTCCCGCTTGATTGCATTGGGACAAGGCGGACCGCTGAACTCGCTGGAAGAGTACGGCAGTCTGGATGTGCAGGTGGGCGAGCAGTTTGCCGATGCCGCGCTCACCTTGCTGCGTGCTGCGAATGTTGCGCCATCGGACGTGCGGGCAATCGGCTCGCATGGACAGACCATTCGCCACCGCCCCTACGGCGCGGCCGGCGATGGCAAGTTTCCTTTCACTTTGCAAATCGGTGACCCGAATTTGATTGCCGAACGCACCGGCATCACCACCGTGAGTGACTTCAGGCGACGCGACGTAGCCGCAGGTGGGCATGGCGCGCCGTTGCTGCCGGCGTTGCATCGGGCCCTTCTGCATTCCACGGATGAGAATCGCGTGGTGTTGAACCTTGGCGGCATTGCCAACATCACCCTATTGCCTGCGAGCGGCGACGTGCGCGGCTTTGATACCGGACCTGCCAATGCATTGATGGATGCTTGGTGCCACCAGCACACCGGCCAGACCTATGATGCGGGTGGCGCGTGGGGCGCCAGTGGCGAGGTCAACGACGCTTTGCTTGCGCGGCTCTTGTATGACCCTTGGTTCGCCGCGCCCCCACCGAAAAGCTCCGGCCGTGAGCAATTCCACCTTGAGTGGGTGAAGTCTCATCTTCTGGAGTCGCTGAAACCGCAGGACGTCCAGGCGACCTTGCTGGCACTGACAGTGCGCACCGTTGTCGATGCCATTCAAACAACGCAGCCTGACACCGCCCGACTCTTGGTCTGTGGCGGCGGCGTGCAAAACGCGAACTTGATGTCGGCCTTGCAGACGGCGATGAAGGACACGAAGGTTGAATCGACCGCATTGCACGGACTCGACCCGGATCAGGTGGAGGCGATGGGGTTTGCGTGGTTGGCGCGTCAGACTTTGCTTGGGCTGCCGGGGAACTTGCCTTCGGTGAGTGGGGCGAAGGGGCTGAGGGTGTTGGGGACTGTTGCGGTTGGGTGATGGCGCATTCGTGGCGGGGATTCCCGCGGTGTGGCGCTCCGTATTAGGCTGAAACTTTCCCTGTTTGCACTGTTATTGTTGCAACTTGTCGTATAAATAGGTCGGGGCGGGACGAAGGGGCTGGAAATGGCTTGCACAATAGGCGGGAAACGCTCTGATGACCCGGGTCGGGATTGTCTTATACGGCACCTTTCAATCTAAATAGAAGTTAGACCCCACGTGATCCTTCCGATACGCCCATGAACGTAGCTTTCCTCTTCAATTCGGATCACCCTACGTTGGGCAGCTATTACGGCGGCCCAGTAATGGACTCGATTCTAGGCGCGAACGTCCTGCAAGGGGAATCGCGCTCAATGCGTGTTTCCGTTGGCGATATCCTTACGTTCAATGCAGTGTCTCGAAGCAAAGACCGGACTTACAGCGCTCTCGACAGGCTATGTCGCGCTGTATATGTGCCCGTTTCATTCGACCGCCTTAGAAGATCTCAACTGGAGGCGACATACACTGCCGCGACGGTCTATTGCTGGCTTTTTCAGAATATGACGGAAATAGCAGCTGAGCAGCTCCACCTCAAACTTCAGAGCGCCGCCTCATACCTAGGCTGCATGGATGTGGATTTCTCAAATCCGCTTCACTTGCAGTTCTTTCGGAACAGCTTGATCGAGAAGTACAGACTGACGGGAACGCGATGCGCTGTCTTTTATGACATGGGTCACAACGAAGACCCAGATATTTGCATCAAGGATGCATTTGAGCATGAAGGCTTTGAAGTTGAATACGAAGATCAAGGCGCTCGTCGCACAATTTTTGACAACTATGACTCCCTGGATCATTTCAAGCGGGTAGAGTCGTTCAAAGCCTTCTGTTCGAGGCTTCCTGGCCTAAGCAATGATGATGCGTCGGCGCTTGCGCACAGCTTGGAAGAGCTCCATCCAAAACTGTTTGACGCATTCGCGGCAGCGGCACGCACACTAGAGCGAGCGGAGACAGAAGAAGATTATGCTCAAGCATCTCTCTCGGGTCGGCGACTACTCGAACGAACCGCGGATGCCCTTTTTCCTCCTCAAGAGCTTGACTGGAACGGACGCAAAGTCGGCCCCGCGCAGTATAAGAATCGCCTCTGGGCACACATCGAGAAGGCTCTTTCTAGCACTGACTCGGCAGCGGACCGCCTGAATACTCTTGGGAAGGAGGCAGATCGCCTCAGCGAACTTTTTAACTCAGGACTTCACGCTCACCAAACTCGAGAGAATGTCGAGCTCGCGTTCCGTGACCTTGTAATTTGGCTTTCTGCCGTTATTGACATAAACCCTTCGATGGCCCGAGACCCATACCAGCCGTACGGAAGCGAAATTGACTCCTTCGCGCGGTCAGTCTTCGCGCACGCCGAGGGTGGGGTCTAACAATTCATTCAAGCCGACACCGCTTCGCGGCGCGGCTTAATTCAGGCGTTAGATGCCATCTTGCCAACCGTGTGCTCACAGTAAAAATCTTGGCGCAAGACTGTTTTATCGCCCGCTTAATCACCACTATTGCTCCTGAATCCATCAGGAGAAGAGCAATGAAAACTTGGCTGTTTCTGGCTATTGCAATAATCGGAGAAGTAGTCGCAACCTCTGCACTGAAATCTAGTGAGGGTTTCACAAAGCTAGCACCATCCGCTGTAGTTCTTGTCGGCTATGGGCTAGCGTTCTACTTCTTATCTCTTGCCCTCAAGACCATTCCAGTAGGAATTGCTTATGCAATCTGGGCGGGACTTGGCATCGTGCTCGTGGCGGCAATTGCATGGATATTTCACGGGCAGAAGCTGGACATGTGGGCATTTGTTGGCATGGGGCTCATAGTCAGCGGAGTTGCCGTTCTTAATTTGCTATCCAAGGTCAGCGCTCACTGAACCGACTGGCATCTAACAATTCGTCCAAGCCGAGCTCGCTTCGCGGCCGCGGAAATGGCACTAAGATTGAGCCATCGCCGCGGCCGCAAATCGGTCCGGCTTAACTCAGGCGTTCGCTGCCATATGAGGAAACGAGTGACCGTACCTTTAGGAGCACATCGTCTGGCAGGCGAGTTCCTTAGCGCTGCACTCGCCACTAGCCCCGTACCAACCTCGGCGGTGGCGGAGCTGCGGCGACCGGTTTCCCTCGTCGGCTTCTACTTGGTCGGTCACTCTTTCGAGCGCAGTCTCAAGGCGTTTTTGCTCGGTCGCGGCATGTCCATCGCGAAGCTCGGCAACAAACCCTTTGACCACAATCTTGTATCGCTTTCACGGGTGCTCGCAGCTTGCCGCGTTACCCGCTAGCTGTCGCCTTGGCCTCCAAGCTCCTGCAAGAGCTGGCGCCGTACTGTCGTAAGCTGGCAGTTAACAATTTTTCAAAGCCGACGCCGCTTCGCGGCGCGGCTCAACTAAGGTGTTATAGCCCATGGCGGACCTCACGGCGCTCTTGACCATCAAGCGGGACGCAGCGCTTTTGCGGTGGGCCGGCGTGCTGTTTGCTCTGTGGCTCTTCTGCACTGGGCCGCTGCGCTGGGTTGCAGCTCCAACACTTCCGCTGTGGGTCTTGGGTAGCGCACCAAACTTCTTCGCGGGCCTCACACTCACTTTTTGGCAGGCGTTCGTCGTTCCTTCCCGCCCCGCTGGATCCGCTGCCGTCGCGCTTGCCGTGCTCGCGTTCGTAGAAGCGGTGCAGTTGGCGATGCCCCAGCACCGCGCGGATCCGTGGGACCTGTTGGCCAGCCTAGTCGGGTGCTCTTTGGCTGTGCCTTCCTTGCATTGGCGCCGCCGGATGACGCAGCATAGGCTCTAGCAATTCGTCCAAGCCGACGCCGCTGCGCGGCGCGGATTAACTCAGGCGTTAGCCTGCAGAACAAGATTTCGGCAGAAAGCCATGAGAATCTCCGCATTTGTTCATAACTCCACAGAACACGTTGCCATTGTTGAGACGGATGGCATTGAACGCGTTGTAGCGATTCCCGCCAAAAAATCTGGTCGCGGCTCGTCCGTTAACGGGGGCGAACTCCTGATGCTTGCCCTCGCAACCTGCTACTGCAATGACCTCTTCCGGGAAGCAACGCGGCTCGGGATAGAAATTTCGGAAGTGAGAGTAGCTGCTTCAGCAGACTTCTTGGGCGTTGGCCTCGCTGCTGAGAACATTCGTTATTCAGTCGCAGTAATCTCAAGTTCGACGAGCGCTGACATTGACAGCCTGATCGCAGCAACGGATCAGGTTGCTGAGATTCACAACACCATTCGGTCCGCCGTCCCAGTGACACTAGAGCATCGCGCTTCAGGCTAACAATTCTTTCAAGCCGAACCCGCTTAGCGGCCCAACTTAATTCAGGCATTAGCCGCCAGTAGCAAGTCTCGTCGCAGGTCCGAAAACAGCCACTTGGCCTCCTTCAAAAATCCTGAGCGCGATTCAGCTTGATCGGCAATGTTGGGTATTGACTGTGCACTGCACAGTGTGCGATGCTAGGTCAACGTCGCCATCGCTCGGCTTGCAATGATCGAACCTGCACTTCTACAAGAGCTTCGACGGGGAACACTCGTTTTGGCTGTGCTGAGTGTCCTTAAGCATGGGGAAGCCTGTGGCGCCGATGTTCGCGCAACGCTAGCTCAGGCGCTGTTGCCCATCGAGGAGGGCGCTCTGTATCCCATGCTTCGACGGCTCGAGGATCAATCACTGCTGGTGAGCGAAAGGCGGTCTGAAGGATCACGTCTCAAACGCATGTATCAACTGTCCAAGGCTGGTGTGGCTGCTCACGCGGCAATGTCCGAGCAATGGCGATCACTTACCAAGAGCCTCTGTAAACTCAACGGAGACAACGAATGAATATGGTCGATAGCTATCTTTGTGAGGTCGGCCGTTGGCTGCCTGGGTTCAAGCGGAAAGCACAACTGACACGCATTCGGGAGGACTTGAGCGAATTTCTCTCTGACGCGAGAAACGATGCGGATCGCCGGAAGCGGCTAGCCGAATTCGGCCGCCCTGTTGTTGTAGCAGCGCGCTACGCCGACTATCCACATGTCATTCCCGGAATATTGGCACCCTCCTACATCGTGGTTTTGCTCGTCGCCATTGTGACAGCGCTGCTGATTAATGCGAGCCTGGTCATTCCACGCGGCATACACGGCGAATTTTGGCTCAGGAATCTCGGCCTAGTGTTTTCAACCACTCTTCGCGCTCTGCCAATACTGTTCACTGTAATTACATTAGTCTTTGCTGGGCTTGGCTATGCCGTGCAGCGAAGGGCTCGTGCAGCCAAGGATGGTCAATGAGCGCCGAAAGTGGTGAACCGGTTGGCCGCTAAGACTTCGTTCAATCCGAAGCCGCATCGTGTCACGGCTCATTGTGATAGCGTGTAGGACAACGCCGTGCCACTACGGAGCGCGGCTTAACTCAGGCATTAGACCTACTAGAGAATTCCCGCATCGTGATGTCGTTTTAACAACAGGAGACATGCCATGGTCAAAGTAGCCTTGTTCGTTCGCCTTGAAGCGAAACCCGGAAAAGAGAAAGAGGTTGAGAGCTTCCTTTTGAGTGGCCTTCCCCTCGTCAATGAGGAGCCTGCCACCATTGCGTGGTTTGGCATTCGCCTTGGACCAAGCACTTTCGGAATCTTTGATGCTTTCCCGGATGAAGCGGGTCGGCAAGCCCATCTCTCCGGCAAGGTCGCAGCCGCGTTGATGGAAAAGGCAGGTGAGTTGTTCTCCGAGCCCCCGTCCATCGAAAACGTTGATGTACTTGCGGCAAAGCTACCTGGTTAACAAGCCTAACAATTCGTTCAAGCCGAACCCGCTTCGCGGGTCGGCTTACTTCAGCAACTGTTTGGGCGTAAAGACGTGAGATCCGACGTGCCGCCCATGCTGAATTAAGCTGCTCTGGACACCAAAGCGTATCGGGCGCGCATGGAACGAGAAGAGACCGTTTCCAACCTGACTGTAGACACAGACGCTGACATCGCTTCAGTGGCGCGTGATTACACGTTTCTAGCCAACGGCAAGAAAACGAATTGGGGCGTCGCACCGCCACCAAGAAAATCTCGGAAGCAGGCGACAAGCGCTTCCTATCCGATCTTGGCCGAACTACTGCGCTATGTACACCAATTTGTTATCGTACTCGCACGCAGGAGGCTCGACCTTCAACACACTCAAGTCGACGCGAATCATGCGTTGGGGCTCAGGATCACACTTTATGTCAAGTCTGTATGGACTCACTTACGTCAGCGAGTCGACTCGTGACCTGCTTCCCGACGAGCTCGACGCTATTTTGCTCGACGCACGTCTTTTTAATGCCTCGGTGGGGGTCACAGGCGCACTTCTTTACAGCGATGGCCGATTCTTTCAATTGCTAGAAGGCCCTGAAGAGTCTGTCAAGAAGGCATTCGCTAGGATTCTTCAGGCAAAATCGCATTCCAACCTAAAACAAATTAGCTCCTTTGCGGTGCATGAGAGATCGTTCGAATCTTGGCACATGGGCTTTGTTCGTCCCCCAGCCACTGCTATTCAAAGCTTGTCTCAAGCGGCTTGGGAAGGCGCTATCCCTTACACACGCTCTGGGGTTGAGAAATCAGAGGGGCTCGGACTACTTCTTTATTACTGGAGCAAATGGGCTGCTGAGCCTATTCCCTCTGCGCGCTAACCCTTCATTCAAGTTTGCGGCGCGCTCAGTTAATTTTGCGCTGCTCGCGCAAGCGGTTATCCAGGGACAGACCAAGAGGTGTCTGCGGCGTATTCAATAACGTTGCTGCGTCGCAGGAACTAGGCAATCCATTCACAGTTTCACGAGAGGCACCACACGATGATCGAAATCTTCGGACACCCTTTCGCTGCCTTTGCATGGAAGCCGCTGATCGCCGCTTATGAGCGAGGCGTACCTTTCACTTTCAAGATGGTCGATCCAGATCATCGTGACAATCAAGCGCGAATGATCGAGCTCTCACCCACGGGCCAATTTCCGGCTTTGGTGAATGGCGACGTCGAGATCACGCAGTCCAACGCCGTCATCGAATACCTGGATCAATTCGGCACCGCGCCGCCGCTGATTCCCGCGAACGCAAACGATGCGTTGCGCGCGCGCATGCTGACTGAAGTCTTCGACGACTACATTGCACATCCGATGCAACGCGTTGTGGCGGAATCTCTCCGCCCGAGTGATCAGCAAGACCCGCGTCGTGCGGAAGAAGCGCGGCAAGAACTGGAGAGGACCTATCGCTGGCTGTCAAAACGCGTCGGCGGATATTTCGCCACAGGCGATGCGATGACCATTGCGGATTGCGCGGCTGCGCCCGCCCTGTTCTATGCGGACTGGGTGCATCCCATTCCAGAGGGCGCGCTCAAGGCCTATCGCGCGCGTTTGCTTGCACATCCATCGGTGGCACGCGTTGTCGATGAGGCGCGCCCTTATCGGCCATTCTTCCCACTCGGCGCGCCCGACCGCGACTAAGCCGCGTCAGGCGCCCGTGTCTGCCACGCGCGCGCGCAATTGCGGTGTCAGATACACCCATAACATGGCGGCCGGAATCAGCGCCATCACGGTAATGACAAAGTACATGCCGTAGCCCGTGCTCATGACGATGCCGCCGGCAAAGAAGCCCAGCACCTTGCCCGGCAAGTTCACCAACGAACTCAGCAGCGCGTATTGGGTGGCGGTGTGTTCTTTGTTCACCAGCGCGGACAGGAACGCGACGGTCGGCGGACCCAGCATGCCCAAGGTCAGGTTTTCAGCCGAGATCACCAGCGTGAGCACCATCAGATCACCCTTGTGCACGATCAGAAACAGGTAGAGCAGATTGCATGCGCCGCAAATGATCGTCATCGCACCGAGCGATTTCCATGCGCCCCAACGCGCCACCATGGCGCCGCCGAAGAACACGCCGAGGATGCCGACCCACACCCCCCACAACTTGGTGATGGAACCGATCTCGGTTTTGCTGAAGCCCATCTCACGATAGAACGGGCTCATGATGCCGCCGATCGTGGCCTGTTCGGGAATCTTGAACAGCAGGATGAAGGCCAAGATCGTTAACGCGAGTGCCCAGCCATAGCGGCGGAAGAAATCGGCAAACGGGTCGACGATGGCCAGTCGCATCGCCTCGCCCCAGGCTTTCGGCAGTGCGCGATGGGCTTCGGGTTCCTTTGCCAACACGGTGGCGATGATCGGCGCCACCATCAATGCCGCCATCACGTAGTACACGATCGGCCAGGAAATATGGTCCGCCATGATCAGCGCGAACGCGCCCGCCATGATCAGGCCGATGCGATAGCCCAACGAATAGGTGGCAACCAACGCGCCCTGTTCTTCCACCGGCGCGATTTCGATGCGATAGGCGTCGACGGCAATATCCTGGGTAGCGCCAAAGAAGGCCACGGCCAAGGTCGCCCAGATGAAAGCGCCCAAGTGCGACGGGGTAATGAGCCCCATGAAAATCAAGCCCACGACCACGCCGAACTGCGCACACAGCAACCAGCCACGGCGGCGCCCGAGTTTCGAGAAGGCCGGCAATCCGGTGTGATCCAGCAGCGGCGCCCAAAGGAACTTGAAGGCATACAGCATGCCGGCACTGGCAATCATGGTGATTTCTTTCAAGACGATGTTGTTGTCTTTCAGCCACATCGCCAACGTACCTGCTACCAGCAAGAACGGCAGCCCGGAAGAAAATCCGAAGAAGAACATCGTCCAGGCTTTGGGGCCGGTGAACGATTTCCACACCGAGGTCTTGCGCTTCTTTTCCGGTGCGGTTTGATTCATGCGTTGTCGTTCCAGTCGAGTTCTACGAGATAAGGGGCGTGGTCCGAGAAATACGGCTCACGAAAATGCTGTGCGCTTTTCACGTGCTGTGCGAGCTTGGGTGTGAGCAATTGGTAATCGATGCGCCAGCCCACGTCTTTGCCACGCGAGCCGCCGCGTTGGCTCCACCAGCTGTATTCGATGTCGTCCGGGCGCGCGACGCGAAAACTGTCATGCCAACCGTCGGTGGGCTGCGTACTGCCATCGCCGTATGCATCGGCGATCAATCCGTTCAACCAAGCGCGCTCATGCGGCAGGCAACCGGTGTTTTTTTGATTGCTCTTCCAATTTTTGATATCGCGCTCGGAACGCACGATGTTCCAATCACCGCACAAAACGTACTCGCGTCCACTCGTGCGCCAGGCCTCGAGCTTGGGCGCGAGCCACTGCATGACGTCTTCCTTCAGCCCTTGGCGCAATTCACCGGAGGTGCCGGACGGGATGTAAAACGACACAACGCTCAAGTTGCCGAATTGCGCTTCGATATACCGCCCTTCTTCATCGAAATCCGGCCGATCGAGGCTGGTGAGAATTCGGTCCGGCGCGCGCCGTGAATAAATGGCGACGCCGCTATAACCCTTCTTCACCGTCGAATCGCGGAAATGGACGTGATAGCCCTCGGGATTGAACAATTCGCCGGTCAGTTGATGCGCCTGTGCTTTGGTTTCCTGCACCGCCATGACATCGATGTCCTGTGTCCGGAACCAGTCGAAAAAGCCTTTGCTGGCTGCGGACCGCAGACCGTTGGCGTTGAAACTCAAGATGCGCATGGAGCGTCCAAGGAACTATCGAATTCGATGATAGCAAGCAAATTCCGTATCATTGATGCGTCTAATGAACGGTGGACACAACGCATGAATCCGGCACTTCCGGCAACCCGACGTCGCTTTCTCGAACTGGCGATGCGCATGGACGCATTGCGATTCGGCGCGTTCACTTTGAAATCGGGTCGCAGCAGTCCCTACTTCTTCAACGCCGGGCAATTCAACACGGGCGCCTCGTTGCTGGCGCTGGCTGAATGTTATGCGGATGCGTTGGCCGAAAACGGTGTGGCATTCGACATGCTGTTCGGGCCTGCTTACAAGGGGATTCCTCTGTCCACGTCGCTCGCGTGCGAACTTGCAAGGCGCGGCCGCGATTTGGACGTGGCGTTCAACCGGAAAGAGGCGAAGACGCACGGCGAAGGCGGCACCTTGATGGGCGCATCCGTCGCGGGCAAACGCGTCTTGATCGTCGATGACGTCATTACCGCGGGCACGGCGATCCGTGAGGCCATCAGCCATATCGAGACGGCGGGCGGCACGGTCGCAGGGGTGGTTATTGCCTTGGACCGCCAGGAGATTCTCGATCCCGCGCAGCCGATTTCAGCCGTCGATTCGGTACGCAACAGCACCGGTGTGCCTGTGGTCGCCGTGGCGACCCTCGCCGACTTGCTCGCCTTTGCGGCTGACGATGCCACCCTTCAACTACACCACGACGCATTGCTGGCGTATCGTTCAAGCTATGGCAGCAATTGATCGGGGGATCCAGTCATGAAATTTCAAAACGCTATAGCAATATCCGTTCTGTGTTTAAGCGCGACCGCCGCGGTGGGTGCACAAGAGCGCAAGGTGACCTGTTGGCAAGAGGGCGGCCGCCAGGTGTGCGGCGATGCCATGCCGGCAAGTGCGGCAAACAGCGCACGAAAGGTCTATAACGCCCAAGGCGTCATGACTGATTCGCAAGGCCGTGTGTTGTCGCCGGCCGAACGTGCGGCAGCGGATGCAGCCAACGCCGCCCGCACCCGCAGCGATGAAGAGAAGGCTCGCGAGGCCCGCGAGCAGATGGCTTTGGCCGAGTCCTACCCGAGCGAGCAGGATTTGAATCGCGCTTATCAATTGCGGCTGGATATTTCCAAAGGCAGCGTGATGGCCGCAACAGCGTCGCTCTCGACCCAGCGCAAAGCCTTGATCGCGGTTTTGCAGCAAGCGGCCGAGGCCGAAATGAGCGGCAAGCCGGTGAGCAAGGCGCAAGCGGATGCGGTGACCAGCCAACGCAATGTCTTGATCAGCACGATGAATAGTCTCAACCAGATGCGCGCCGAGAAAGACAAGATCGACACCGATTACCAAGCCGCTGTCGTGCGTTACCGCAAGGCCAAACTGGTGCCGTTGGACGGCCCGGTGATTCCCTTGTCGAAATAAAGAAAACCGCCACATCTTGTGTTGCCTAATTCCTACACCCCCTGTATCTTGGGGGTGTCGGTTCCGTGGCCACCCCACGGATGAAAAGGGAAGCCGGTTTGAATCCGGCGCTGCCCCGCAGCGGTACTTGGAAACGAAATCGCAGATTGCACTGGTGTTGTGACGCCGGGAAGCAGCGAAAGTAGGTCGTCCTGATACGGACGGTGTCCATAAGCCCGAAGACCTGCCGACAGCCGCGCGAAGCACAACGCGTGGTGCCGGCCGCAAGGTCTCCGGGGGGAGATGGCTGGTGCAGCAGAACGCGCCGCCGGCGTCTTGGGTTCTGCGACACCATCCGTCCATCCTGAATCTTGCTTGCCGTCTGTTGTCTGCGAGGGCCGACAACGCGTGCATCAATCAGGAGTGGATTGCATGACACAGACCAACGAAAACGCCGTACTTGAACCGGTTTCACCACCCGATCCCGCTTTCGATCTGACGCCGCCCCCGACGGCCTCAGGCATGCGGGTGCGCAAGCGTAACGGCCACGCCGAACTGGTCGATCTCAACAAGATTGTGCGCGCCATCGCGCGTGCGGCGGATGGCTTGCATGCAGTTGAACCCATGCGCGTGGCGACGCGCACCATTTCCGGTTTGTATGACGGCGCGACGACGCGCGAGTTGGACGAACTCTCGATCCGCACCGCGGCCCTGCTGACGGGTGAAGAGCCGGAGTACGGCAAGCTTGCTGCGCGCCTGCTCGCCGAGGTGATCGAGAAGGAAGTCACCGGCCAAGAGATTCACGCGTTTTCGCAATCGGTGATGCGCGGGCACGAAACCGGTCTGATCAACGATCGTTTGCTGGAGTTCGTGCAAACCAATGCGCGCAAATTGAATGCGGCGATTGATCCGGCCTGCAATTTGCATTTCGAGTATTTCGGTTTGCGTACGCTGTACGACCGTTACTTGCTGCGTCATCCGCATTTGCGGTTGGTGATTGAGACACCGCAACAATTCTTCATGCGCATTGCGTGCGCATTGAGCGAAGACGCCGGCGAAGCCATTGCGCTGTACAACACGATGGCGAACCTGGAATACATTCCGAGCTCACCCACGCTCTTCAACAGCGGTACCTGCCACGAGCAATTGTCGAGCTGTTTCTTGCTCGATTCGCCGGAAGATACCTTGGAGGCGATCTACGCGAAATACGGCGACATCGCCCAGCTCTCCAAATTCAGCGGCGGCATCGGCGTCTCGTTCTCGCGTGTTCGCGCCAGCGGTTCCTTGATCCGGTCCACCAACGGCCATTCCAACGGCGTGGTGCCGTTCTTGAAAACCCTCGATGCCTCGGTTGCCGCAGTGAATCAAGGCGGCAAGCGCAAAGGTGCGGCCTGCGTGTATCTGGAACCTTGGCATGCCGATATCGAATCTTTCTTGGAGTTGCGCGACAACACCGGTGATGAAGCACGTCGTACGCACAACCTGAATCTGGCGAACTGGATTCCGG
The DNA here is from genome assembly GCF_019551435.1 of Lysobacter soyae. Lineage (NCBI taxonomy): Bacteria > Pseudomonadati > Pseudomonadota > Gammaproteobacteria > Lysobacterales > Lysobacteraceae > Lysobacter > Lysobacter soyae. Next base: position 265,908 of record NZ_CP080544.1, on the reverse strand, counting down.
ACCTCTTCATGCGGCGCGTCGAAGAAGATGCCATTTGGTCGTTGTTTGACCCGCGCGTGACCCCCGAGTTGGTGGACTTGTTCGGTCAGGACTTCGAGCACGCGTACACGCAGGCGGAAGCGCAAAACAAGTTCGCAAAACAAATGCCGGCGCGTGAGCTCTACGCGCGCATGATGCGGACCCTGGCGCAAACCGGCAATGGCTGGATGACCTTCAAAGATCATTGCAACCGCAAGAGCAATCAGACGGCCAAGCCCGGCAACGTGATTCATCTGTCCAACTTGTGCACGGAGATTCTCGAGGTCACCTCTTCCGATGAAACCGCGGTCTGCAATTTGGGCTCGATCAATCTGTCCCGCCATTTCGACGCCCATGGCGATTTCGATTTCGACAAGCTCGGCGAAACGGTGCAACAAGCTGTGCGGCAACTGGATCGCGTCATCGATTTGAATTTCTACCCGATCGAATCCGCACGTCGCGGCAACTTGCGCTGGCGGCCGGTCGGGCTCGGCATGATGGGTTTGCAGGATGTGTTCTTCAAGCTGCGCCTGCCCTTTGATTCGGACGCGGCGCGCGCCCTTTCCCTACGTATCGCCGAAACCATTTATTTCCATGCGTTGGATACTTCCTGCGAGTTGGCCATCGAACGCGGTGCGCATCCGAATTTCAACGAGACGCGCGCCGCCTACGGTGAATTGCAATTCGACAGTTGGGGTGTGGTGCCTGCCGACAGTGAACGCTGGCAAGCCTTGCGGGCAAGGATTCAAGCGAATGGCTTGCGCAATTCCTTGCTGATTGCGATTGCCCCGACCGCGACCATCGCCTCCATTGCCGGCTGCTACGAGTGCGTCGAACCGCAAACCAGCAATTTGTTCAAGCGCGAAACTTTGTCCGGCGACTTCCTGCAGGTGAACCGCTACTTGGTGGATGAGCTCAAGAAACTGGGGCTTTGGACCGCTGAAATGCGTGAATCGATCAAACATGCGGAAGGCTCGATTCAAGGGATCGCGTCGATTCCGCAGGTGTTGCGAGACGTGTACCGGACGACTTGGGAAGTGCCGATGCGCGGCTTGATCGACATGGCCGCCGACCGCGGTGCATTCATTGATCAGTCGGCCTCACTCAATTTGTTTATGGAAAATCCGAACATCGGCGCGATGTCGTCGATGTACATGTATGCCTGGAAGCGCGGCGTCAAAACGACCTACTACCTGCGTTCGCGTCCGGCGACCCGCATCGCCAAAACCACCTTGGCCGGCACTGTCTCCGATCAAGCGGCGCTCGCCTGTTCGCTTGAAAATCCTGAAACCTGTGAGGCCTGCCAATGACTGCTGGAAAACACCTGCTCGATCCGGGTTTCGAGCTCACCCTCCGTCCGATGCGCTACCCGAAGTTCTACGAGATGTATCGCAGCGCCATCCGCAACACCTGGACGGTGGAGGAAGTGGATTTCTCCTTGGACGTGAAAGATCTGGCGCACAAATTCGGCGAGGCCGAGCGGCACCTGATAGAACGTTTGGTGGCATTTTTCGCCACCGGCGATTCCATCGTCGCCAACAACCTGGTGCTGAATCTTTACCAGCACATCAACGCACCGGAAGCGCGGATGTACTTGTCACGGCAGTTGTATGAAGAAGCCCTGCACGTGCAGTTCTATCTGACCTTGCTCGACACCTATCTGCCCGATCCTGCGGCACGTGCCAAAGCGTTCGCCGCTGTCGAGACGATTCCGTCCATTCGCAAGAAAGCGGACTTCTGTTTCAAGTGGATCAACAGCCTGCAAGATTTGCAGCGCATCGAGACACGTGAGCAGCGCCAGACATTCTTGCTCAATCTGGTGTGCTTTGCCGCCTGTATCGAAGGGCTGTTCTTCTTCGGTGCGTTTGCCTATGTGTATTACCTGCGCTCACGCGGACTCTTGCATGGGCTGGCCTCGGGCACCAACTGGGTGTTTCGTGATGAGAGTGCGCACATGGCGTTCGCGTTTGAAGTGATCGACACCGTACGTGCCGAAGAACCCGGCCTGTTCGATGCGGATTTGCAGGCGCGCGTGGTCGAGATGCTGAAGGAAGCCGTCGACTGCGAGTACGCCTTTGCGGAAGACACCTTGTCAGGCGGCGTGGCCGGCTTGTCGTTGCGGGATATGCGCGCCTACCTCGAGTACTGCGCCGACCAGCGTTTGCAGCAACTCGGTATGCCGAAACACTTCCATGCGCACAATCCCTTCCCGTTCATGGATCTGCAGGACGTGCAGGAGCTCACCAACTTCTTCGAGCGGCGCGTGTCGGCGTATCAGGTGGGGGTTAGCGGCGAGGTGGCGTTCGACCAGGCGTTCTGATCCACGTTTCAAGCACGCGCCCCGTGTCGGGGCGCGTGCGTTGTCTTAGAACGTCAGCGTCAATGCCGGATCAATTTCAAGCAACTTGGCGCGGAAAATGCCTTTGATTTCTTCGAGGCGTTCTTCGCTCTTGGCTTCAAAACGCAACACCAGAATCGGCGTGGTATTGGATGCACGCACCAAGCCCCAACCATCGACCCAGTCCGCGCGCAGGCCGTCCAACGTGGTCAGCTTTGCGCCATCGAAATCATTGAACTGGGCGAAGCGCGCGACAAAGGCATGCGGGTCTTCGACCGGCACTTTGATTTCCGGCGTGGAAATGCCTTCGGGAATTTCCGCGAACACTTCGTCTGCACTCTCGGTACGTCGGGCCAGAATTTCGAGCAGGCGCGCCGCGGCGTAGATGCCGTCGTCAAATCCGTACCAACGCTCTTGGAAGAAGAAGTGGCCGCTCATTTCACCGGCGAGCTCGGCTTCCTCTTCCTTCATTTTGGCTTTGATCAACGAATGCCCTGTCTTCCACATCATCGGGCTGCCGCCACGCCCCATGACGAAGGAACCGATCGCGCCGGTGCACTTCACGTCGTGGACGATCACTGCGCCCGGGTTGCGGCTGAGGACATCGTCAGCGAACAGCATCAACAAGCGATCCGGGAAGATGTTGTGCCCGGCGCGCGTGATCACACCCAAGCGATCACCGTCGCCGTCGAAGGCCACACCGAGATCCGCATCGCGTCGGGCGACCATGTCCACAAGGTCTTCGAGATTGTGCGGTTCGCTCGGGTCGGGATGATGGTTCGGGAAATGACCGTCAATCTCGCAGTACAGACGTTCGACGGTGGCACCGATGGCCTCCAACACAGCCGGCCCGACTTCGCCGGCAACACCATTGCCGGCATCGACGACAATGCGCAAAGGCCGTTCAAGCTGAATATCTGAAGCGATACGTTCGATGTAGGCTGGGTTGATGTCACGCGACTCGAGCGTGCCTTCCTGACCCGCTTGATGCAGTCGTTCTTCGCTGATGCGCGTGTACAAATCGGTGATGGCCTCCCCCGAGAGGGTGGTGCCGCCGACAACGATTTTGAAGCCGTTGTAATCCGGCGGATTATGGCTGCCGGTGACTGCCACGCAAGTTCCGGTACGCAGTTCGTATGCGCCGAAATACACCACCGGCGTCGGCGCCATGCCGATGTCGATGACGTTGCGGCCGGCCGCACGCAGACCCGCCGTGAGACCTTCCACCATGTCCGGGCCCGACAAGCGGCCATCACGTCCGACCACGATGTCTTTCAAGCCTTTTTCATGCATCAAGCTGCCGATGGCCTGCCCGATCTTGTGCGCCACCTCTTTGGACAATGTGTCGCCGACCACACCGCGAATGTCGTAAGCGCGGAAGATGCTCTTGTCGACGCCCGAAGCGGCACGTACAGCAGCGATCTCACGCAGTGATTGTTCGCGTGCGGCGCGCGCGGCCTGATTGGCTTGCAAACGTTGGTCAACCAAATCGGAAACGGTCACCGTGCTGCCGTCTGCAGTTTTCACAGCACCGGAGTCTTCTTCGGGCACCTCGGCTGCGCGCGCCTCGGCCGCTGCCTTTCGGCGTTTTGCTTGGGCCATCAGCAAGGCGATTCCGCCGAGCAATCCGAGCAAACCAAGAATCAACGACGGCCACGTACCGAGCCCGAGCACGCCCGGCGCAACCTCACCGGCCACGCCCAATACTTTCAGATGCGTCCCTTCGACGTCGGTGCTTTCTCCACTGGCTTTGTCGGCGATGCTCGCATCACCGGCACTCGCCAATGTCGAACGACCCTGAAGCAGCGCGACGTAGCTGCCATCGGTTTGCGTGCCAGTGACGACCGCCAAGGCCGGCGCTGCAGGTACATGCGCCAGTGCCACGTCGCCGTTGCTCAACGGCACACCCACGGCGAGCACCGTGGCGCTGCCGACTTTGACGAAGGACAAATCGGTTTTCTTGCTGTTGATGACGGATTCGGCCAGAGCGGTACGGCCGTACCCGCTCGCCGGCAAACCGGCGTACAAGGGTTCGAGATCGGGCGATAGCACTTCCGCGGCACTGGCCTCAGGCCACGCGCTTGCGAAGGCGCGTGAAGCCGCGGCACGATCTCCGGCCGCCAATGCGGATTCCACGGCGGGCGCATGCGCCGCTTTCTCTGCCGCGGTCACAGCTTTCTTCAGCACCGGGCGTAAGGCCGTCACCACCCCGTTGCGCAGATTGCCGACATTGCCCAAGCGGTCGCCTTGCTGCTTTTGACTGATGCCTTGCCAAAGCAGAAAGCCGCCGAGTCCGAGCAGCAACACGCCCAGCACCGTTTTTGCCGAATCACCGCCGGCTTTGCCCATGTTCAATTTCAAGTTCGCCATGAATAGTCCTTGTCAGCGCACGCCCGTGTGGCCGAAGCCACCTTCCCCGCGTCCGCTCGCGTCAAATGTCTCCACCACGTCCAGTGTCACACGGACGATCGGAAGTACCACCAATTGGGCGATACGATCGCCCGGTTCTATCGTAAAAGCCTCGCTGCCGCGATTCCAGATGCTGATCATCAGCGGGCCTTGGTAATCCGCATCGATGAGACCAGTGCCGTTGCCGAGAACGATGCCGTGTTTGTGACCGAGACCGGATCGCGGCAGGATGACTGCGCACAAGCCGGGGTCTTCGACATAAATGCTCAAACCCGACGGCAGCAGCTCGGTTTGACCCGGCTGCAAGGTGATCGACGAAGGCACGGCCGCACGCAAGTCCAAGGCCGCGCTCGCAGACGTCGCGTATTCCGGCAAAGGCCACTCGCTGCCGAAACGGGAATCCAGGATTTTGACTTGAAGGCGATGCGGACTCATTTCGGAAAAATTTCCTGGATATGTTGGACAAGACGGCGGGCGATGGCATGTTTGCTGTTGGGACCCAAGGTGACCTCACCGTCGGCCCAAACCAATTGCAAGGTGTTCCGGTCTGACTCGAAACCGCTGCCCGCCACGCCGACGCGGTTGGCGCAAATCATGTCGAGATGTTTGCGTTCGAGTTTGCCGCGCGCATATTGAACGACATCTTGCGTTTCGGCGGCAAAGCCGACCACGACGCGCGGTCGCAACGTATGCACGGCGACCTCGGCCAAAATATCGCGCGTGCGCGTCAGTTCAATCGTCAGGCCGGTGGTGTCGGGTTGTTTCTTGATTTTGTTTTCAGCCACGTGCGCGGGCGTGAAGTCGGCCACTGCGGCCGCACCGATATAGACATCCGCAGGCAAGGCACCCATCACCGCGGCGTGCATGTCGGCCGCGCTTCTGACATCAATACGCGTGACATCATCCGGTGTTTCAAGATGCACCGGACCCGCGATCAAGACAACCTCGAAGCCGGCGTCGCGCGCCGCCTCAGCCACGGCAAAACCCATCTTGCCGCTGCTGCGGTTGCCGATGAATCGCACCGGATCCAGATCCTCATAAGTGGGGCCGGCAGAAATGACCCATCGTGCGGCGTGCATACGCGTTTACCGACTCGCGCCCATGACGGCGTCAACCAAGGTCTCGGGTTCGACCATGCGCCCCGGCCCGTGTTCACCGCAGGCCATGTCGCCATTGTCGGGCCCGACGATCTGTGCGCCGCGGGACGTCAAGGTTTGAACATTGCTTTGCGTGGCAGCGTGCAACCACATCCGATGGTTCATCGCCGGTGCGATGTGCAGCGGCGCGGTCGAGGCGAGACACAGGGTCGTGACCAAATCGTCGGCCATGCCCCAGGCAAGTTTGGCCAGGGTGTTGGCGGTGGCGGGGGCGATCACGATGCAGTCGGCCCACCGTGCAAGCTCGATGTGCCCCATGGCGGCTTCCGCGTTCGAATCCCACAACGAGTGGCGCACTGTGCGGCCTGAAACCGCCTGCAGTGCGGTCTCACCAATGAACTGGTGGGCGTTGTCCGTCATCGCCACTTGCACTTCCGCACCGCGTTCGCGAAAACGGCGGACGAGGCTTGGGGTTTTGTAGGCCGCGATGCCACCGCAGACACACAGCAGAATCCGCTTGGCTTGATCGGCGCCACTGTCTTGCATCGGGAAAATCCCACTGGAATCGAGGTAACAGCTTACCCGAAGCGGCGCAGGCAGCCGACTGTGAGGACGCGGCGCGGACACCACACTGATGCCATTGAAATGGAGCGGCAACCCGTGCATATCCGAGATTGGCCTGTGGAAGAGCGTCCACGCGAAAAGCTGTTGAAGCGCGGCGCCATGACGTTGTCAGATGCCGAATTGTTGGCGCTATTCATCGGCAGCGGCGCGCGTGGCGAAGATGCGGTATCGGGCGCGCGCGCCTTGTTACTGGCCTGCGGCGGCATCCGCGGCTTGCTCGACAAACCGGCGGCAAGCTTGCAGCACCTCAAGGGCTTGGGGCCTGCCCGTGCCGCCTTGCTTGGGGCCGCCCTTGAGCTTGGCAACCGTCATCAGGCCGCGATGCTCGCGCGTGGCGACGCACTCACCGATCCGGCATCGGCGGCGCGCTATTTCAGCAGTCGCCTGCGCGCTTCGCCGCACGAAGTCTTCGCGGTCTTGTTCCTCGATACCCGCCATCGGGCCATCCAATTCGAAGAAATGTTTCGGGGCACCATTGACGGCGCTGAAGTTCACCCGCGGGAGATCGTCCGGCGTGCGCTCGAATGCAACGCTGCGGCGGTGATGGTCGGCCACAATCATCCCAGCGGACATAGCGAGCCAAGTGCCGCCGACCGCGCCGTCACCCAACGCTTGAAGCAGTCCTTGGCCTTGGTCGATATTCGCCTGCTCGATCATTTCGTGATCGGTGACGGGCCGCCGGTCTCGCTCGCGGCCAGAGGTTGGGTGTGAGCGCTCCGGTACAATGGCGTTCTCTCCCAAAACGCCGACAGACCTGTGAAATCCCAGCTGCGCGCCCTCGTCGAGAAGGCCATCCAATCCCTCGTTGAAGCCGGTACTTTGCCCGCGGATGCCGTCATCCCGGAATTCGTGATCGAGCGCCCGAAGGATCGAAGCCATGGCGATTTTTCGACCAATGCCGCGATGGTGTTGGCCAAGGCCGCACGGGGCAATCCGCGTCAACTGGCCAGCGCCTTGATCGAAGCCTTGCCCGAAGGCGGCTTGGTCGATCGCGTCGACATCGCCGGGCCGGGTTTCATCAATTTCCATGTCTCCGCCGATGCCTGGCGTGAGGTGGTGCGTGATGTCCATGCGCGCGGCGCCGCGTTCGGCCACAACACCTCGGGCAACGGTCACACGGTCGGTGTGGAATATGTGTCGGCCAATCCCACCGGTCCGTTGCATGTCGGTCACGGTCGGGCTGCGGCCATTGGCGACTGCATCGCGCGCGTCTTGCAGGCCAATGGCTGGAATGTGGCGCGCGAGTTCTATTACAACGACGCCGGCGTGCAAATCGAAAACCTCGCGTTGTCGGTACAAATGCGGGCGAAGGGCTTGAAGCCCGGCGACGCGAATTGGCCGGAAGCGGCGTACAACGGTGATTACATCGCCGATGTCGCAAACGCCTATTTGGCCGGCGAGTCGGTCACGGTCGAAGGCAAAACCGTCAGCGGCAAAAATGACGCCGATGATCTCGATGCCATTCGCGCCTTTGCCGTTGCGGCGTTGCGCTTGGAACAAAATGCCGACTTGGCCGCGTTCGGGGTCAGCTTCGACCGTTACTTCCTGGAGTCGTCGCTGTACTCGGATGGCAAGGTCGAGGAAACCGTCGAACGACTCAAGGCCGGCGGGCATACCTACGAGGAAGGCGGCGCGTTGTGGCTTCGCACGACCGACTTCGGCGACGACAAAGACCGTGTCATGCGCAAGTCAGATGGCACCTACACCTACTTCGTCCCGGATGTCGCCTACCACTTGAGCAAATGGCAACGCGGCTACGAGCGCGCGGTGACCGAACTCGGCGCCGACCACCATGGCTCGCTGGCGCGGGTTAAAGCCGGCTTGCAGGCCTTGGAATCGGGCATCCCGGCGGGTTATCCCGAATATGTGTTGCACCAGATGGTGACCGTCATGCGCGGCGGTGAAGAGGTGAAACTCTCCAAACGCGCCGGCAGCTATTTGACCTTGCGCGACTTGATTGAAGAAGTGGGTCGCGATGCGACGCGCTGGTTCCTCGTGGCACGCAAGCCGGACTCGCAACTGGTCTTCGATATCGACCTTGCCAAGACCCAATCCAACGACAACCCCGTGTATTACGTGCAATACGCGCATGCGCGGGTCAACAGTTTGTTGCGACAAGCTGCCGAGAAGGGTTTCAGTGTCGACCTCGCACAGGGACTCGCGCAGTTGGGCGTGATCGACGACGAAGCGTCGTTGAGCCTGATGATGGAATTGTCACGTTTTGCCGAGGTGGTGCAGAACGCCGGCATTCAGTTGGAACCGCATACCGTCGCGCAATACTTGCGTGAACTGGCCACCGCGTTCCACACCGCGTACCATGCGCGACCCGTACTGGTGGCAGATGAAGCGGAGCGCAACGCGCGTCTCGCTTTGTGCACAGCCACTGCGCAAGTATTGAAGAATGGTTTGGATTTGTTGGGCATGTCTGCCCCGGAGAAGATGTAAATGGCACAGAACCGTGGTCGCCAACCGGCCCGTCGCAACTACAACAGCAACCGCAACGCCGGGATGCCCGGCTGGGCTTGGTTGCTGATCGGCGCACTGATCGCCGCCTTGTTGTTCTTGTTCGTGCCCCGTTTCATGAACAAGGACGAGGGCGGTTTCTTCAAGCCCCAACCCAACCCCGACGCGCAGCCGATTTCCAGCAGTGGCGACGAGGCGGAAATGACGCCGGACGCACAAGCCACTGCAAAGAAATCGGCGGCCGATAAAAACGCGGCGGACCCGAACTATTCGTTCTACGACATGTTGCCGGGCGATGAAGTCAAACTGACCGACGCGCAATTGGCGGCCATGGCGAAGGCCGAAAAAGAAAAAACCGACGCCTCCGCCGCGAATGCCGACGCTGCGGCCGCGGACACCGGCGCTGCCGCTTTGCCGGAACCCATCGACACCGCCACAGCCTCCACAACGCCAGCATCGGCGCCGGCCGTGCCCGCCGCGAAGCCGACGACTGCGACCGAAAAGCCGAAGACGACTGAAGTCGCCAAGACGACGACGGCGAAAACCGTCTCGCCGAATACATCGACGCCTTACATCCTGCAAGCCGGTGCGTTCGGCCAAGCGTCGCAAGCCGACGAGTTGAAGGCCAAGGTTGCACTGCTGGGTCTCAACGCCCGCGTCGAGGAAGCCACGATCAACGGCAAGACCATGTTCCGCGTCCGCATGGGGCCTTACGCCACCGCGAGCGAGCTCTCTGCCGCGAAAACAAAACTGGGCAATGGCGGTTTGAGCGCCATTCCGATCAAGGCCAAGTAAGTCAAAACGCGCCGGAGTTAGCCATGAACACTTTATGCGTCACCGGCGCGACGTCGGGCTTCGGCCAAGCGATCGCCGAAAAATTTCTGTCTGAAGGCTGGCAAGTCATTGCCACGGGCCGCCGCGCCGATCGCTTGGCGGCGCTTAAATCGCAATGGGGCGACGCGGTGCACACGGCCGTTGTGGACATGCGCGATGAGACCGCGATTGCCGGTTTCGTGGCGGCCCTCCCCGAAGGCTTCAAACGCATCGCGGTGCTGGTGAACAATGCCGGTTTGGCATTGGGCACTTCACCCGCGCAGCGCGCCGAGCTCGCGCAGTGGAAACAGATGATCGACACCAATATCACCGGTTTGGTGACATTGACCCATGCCTTGCTGCCGTCGTTGATCGACAGCAAGGCGCTCATCGTCAACATCAGCTCGATTGCCGCAACCTACCCCTACACCGGCGGCAATGTGTACGGCGGCACCAAAGCCTTCGTATCGCAATTCTCGTTGGGTCTGCGATCCGACCTGCACGGTACAGGCGTGCGCGTCACCAGCATCGAGCCCGGCCTTGCCGAAACCGAATTCACCCTGGTCCGCAACGGCGGTGACCAAGCGGCGTCAGACACCCTGTACAAAGACGCCGCACCGATCGTCGGCAAGGACATCGCCGATCAAGTGTGGTGGCTATCGCAACTGCCGCCGCACTTGAATATCAACCGCTTGGAAGTGATGCCGGTGAGCCAGAGCTTTGCCGGATTCCAGATCCACCGGGGCTAAGCCGCCTCAGTCCAGCGGCGTGTCGTCCAAGTAGGTGTAGGCCGTCAGACCCGACTCCAATGCGGCATTCAAGCGATCGGCTTCCGACTTGCTCAAGTCCACCGCGCCCACACGGGCACGATAGATTCGCCGCAGGTCATCCAGCTTGTAGCCGACGTAGTCGAGCATCACGTCGGTCGTGTCGCCACGACGTTGCTGGGTCACGCGGCATTCGCCTTCGTGCACTTTGACCTCGATGGCATCGGTGTCGCCGAACAAGTTGTGGATGTCGCCGAGAATTTCCTGATAGGCGCCGACCAGGAAGAAGCCCAGACGGTAGCTTTCGCCTTTGCGCAGCTCGTGCAGCGGCAACGACGTATCCAGATCTTCGTTTTCGACGTAGACATCGATCTTGCCGTCCGAATCACACGTCAGGTCGGCGATGATGCCGCGCCGTGTCGGTGCTTCGTTCAAGCGCTCGATCGGCACGATCGGAAAGACTTGGTCGATCGCCCAGACATCCGGCATGGATTCAAACACGCTGAAGTTGACGAAGTACTTGTCGACCAAACGCTCGTTCAACTCATCAAGCAAGTCACGATGGCTCTTTTCGTCATATGTCAAACGCGATTTCACCGCGTGCGCGATGGCATAGAACAAATCATCAATGCGCGCACGTTGCACCAGATCAATCTGTCCCAGCGCATACAGCGACAAGCCTTCGGCATGTGCCTGGGTGGCTTCATGGAACACTTCAACCGCCGGACGTTCAGCCAACTCGGCGTGCAGCTCGCGCAAATCGCGCACCGGCTGAGACTCGTCCTCATTGTGCGGCGGCACGCGGCCTTCCGGCGCCTGCTCGACTTCGCTCACGTTGGCCACCAACACGGCGTGGTGGGCGGTCATGGCGCGACCGCATTCGGTCACGATGCGCGGCGGCGGCAGATCGTTCTGTTCGCAGGCTTGCGCCAAGGGTTGAACGATGCTCGAGGCATAGTGATGCACGCCATAGTTCACCGAGTTGTAACTGCGCGAGCGCGTGCCTTCGTAGTCGATGCCGAGACCGCCGCCCACGTCGACGTGGCTGATCTTCGCACCCAACTTCGACAATTCGACGAAGTAGCGCGTGGCTTCGCGCATGCCGTTGGCGATATCACGCACATTGGAAATTTGCGAACCCATATGGAAGTGCAGCAATTCCAGGCAATCGCCGAGCTCGGCGTCGCGCAGCGATTTCCAAAGGTCCAAAACCTGACGCGGATTCAAGCCGAACTTGGCTTTGTCGCCGCCGGAGTTCTGCCACTTGCCCGCGCCCAGCGACGCCAGGCGCATGCGCACACCCAAGCCCGGTTTGACGCCGAGGTTCTTGGATTCTTCCAGCACCAATTTCAGTTCTGACGGCTTCTCGATGACGATGTAGGTTTGCAGCCCGAGCTTGCGGCCGATCAAGGCCAGGCGGATGTATTCGCGATCCTTGTAACCGTTGCAGACGATCAAGCCGCCCGGACGCGACAAGGCCAACACCGCCATCAGTTCGGGTTTGGAACCGGCCTCGAGGCCGAAGCCTTCGCCATGATGGCTGGCCAAGGTGCCGGCGACGCCCGCGTGTTGGTTGACCTTGATCGGGTACACCGCGGTATAGCCACCGCGATAGTCCCAATCCTGCTGGGCTTGCGCGAACGCGCCCTGCAGCTTGGCAAGACGGTGGCCCAGGATGTCGGGAAACCGCACCAGCACCGGCAAATGCGCGCCGCCCTGCAAGGCGCGATTTACCGCCTCGGCCAGCGCGATTTTCGGGCCCTCGGCGCCCAGTGGCGAGACGACAACGCGGCCATCGCCGTCCACGTCGAAATACCCTTCAGACCAATGCGGTATGGAGTAGGTCTTGCGGGCGGCTTCAAGGTTCCAAGCGGACATGCGGCGAATCCAAAACGAGGGAAAGACTGCCGCCATTCTACGGTGCCGCGCATTCGCGAAACGTTGCGCCGTGTCTGCACCCGGACGCCACCTGCGCTCCGCTACAATCCGCGCTTCAACTCGCAAACGCATGGCTGAAGAGATGACTCCCAACGATTGGCACTACGAACCCTTCGAACCCACCGGCTCGGCCATCGGCTTCCGCATCAAAGGCAAGCTCGATGAAGTGCAATCGCCATTTCAGAAGATCGAGATCTACGAATCGACCGACTGGGGCAATCTGATGCTGATTGACGGCGCGATGATGCTGACCACGCGCGACAATTTTTTCTATCACGAGATGATTGCGCACCCCGTGTTGTTCACCCATCCGGCGCCCAAGCGCGTGGTGATCATCGGCGGCGGCGACTGCGGCACCTTGCGTGAAGTCTTGAAGCATCCGGGCGTGGAGAAAGCCACGCAATGCGACATCGACGAGCAAGTCACGCGCATGGCGGAAAAGTATTTCCCCGAGCTATGCGAATCCAACGGTGATGCGCGCGCCGACATCCTGTGGGACGACGGCCTCGCCTACATGAAAAATTGCGAACCCGGCAGCGTCGACATCGTCATCGTCGATTCCACCGATCCCGTCGGTCCGGCCGAAGGGCTGTTCAACGCCGCATTTTTTGCCGATTGCGCCCGTGCGCTGAAAGACGACGGCATTCTCGTCCAACAATCCGAATCGCCGTTGGCACTTCTGGATTTGATCAAAGAGATGCGCGTCGAGATGGGCAAGGCCGGTTTCACCACGTTTGAAACCCTGCCCTTCCCGCAGCCTTGCTATCCGACCGGCTGGTGGAGCGTGACGATGGCGCGCAAGTCCGGCGGTTTCGATTTCCGCGAGGCGGACGCACGCGCCAAAGCGTTTGATACGCGTTACTACACCGCTGACATCCACATCGGTGCGCGCCATCTGCCGCCCTTCGTGGCGGACGCATTGAAAGCCTGAACGAACGCGCCCGCCGGATCTTTTCGGCGGGCCGGCTTCCCACGACCCATACAGGCTGCGCGGCATACTGATCGGATGCTGGTGCGCTTGCTACTTTCGAGTTCCGCTGCCCGAGCTGCGCAATGGTTGGCGCTGCTCTGGTTGTCGATGCCCGCAGTTGGCGCGACCACAGGGGCAGTGACGCCGCCCAAAGTGGCGACGCAGATCTCCTCGACCGCAAATTTCGAGCAGGCCTTGTTCGAGTTTCATCAGGCCGAGCAGGAGAACCTGCCCCCCGAGGAATATTTGCGGCAACTCTCCGCGATTGAAACCCGGTTCGCCGGATCGCGGCGCACTTCAAAACGCAAGATCGTGATCGATGCCGAGCGCTGCCCGTACTTCGCGTTTTCAGGTGCGCAAGAATCGGCCACCTACATTGCCAGCGGCATCGAACGCGCGACGCACGCCAAGATGCCCATTGCCGAAAACATGTTCCGTCTCTGCGAGCTTGGGCTTCAAGGCGATACCTTGGATAGCATTGCCTTGGACGGCGTCATTGCGCGTTTCAACGCGCTTGAATCGCCCTATCAAAAGGCGCGCGCCTTGGCGCTTCGTGCCGACGTCAATTCTGTGCGCGGCGACATCGCAGAAGCCCTGCTCGACTATCAACGTGCACGCGCCGCCTTCGCACGCGCCGGCATCCCCGGTGCGCTGCCGAACATGGCGGTCGGTGAAGCCATCGCGCGCCGACGCATGGGCGATCTGGCCGGTGCAGAAGCGACCTTGGTCGCAGCGTTGCCGCATTGGCGCACGGCCGACAATCCGCGCGAGCTAGCTTACGTCAACATCCAGCTGGGCTTCGTGAAAATCGAAGCGGGCGATTCCGCAGCCGCAAAGGCCGCTTTGCGGCAAGCGCTACTCGAGGCGCGCCGCGCCAAAGACCCGAATATTGAAGGCGCCGCCTTGATCGGTTTGGGCTATGCACAAGTACGTAACAGTGAGTGGGCCGAGGGCTTGGCCGCCGCGCGTCAGGCCCGTGCCCTGTTGAAAGTGGAAGATCCGGCCGCGCGTCGCGACGTGGCGATGTCGCGTTACGTCGAAGGGGTCGGCTTGGCGGGAATGGGTCAACTGAATGCGGCGAGCTACGCCTTGGACGCTGCACTGAAAGATTTCCAAGCCCTCAAGAACGACCGCCTGACCGCATTGGCGCTGAAAGCCAAGGCCGACTTGTTGGCGGACCAAGGACAGCCGCAGGCGGCACTCGAAACGTTTAAGCAGTACATGGCGATCGAGGCACGCCTGCACAAAAAAATGTTGATCGAGCAGAGCACCTTGCTCCGGCAGGAGTACGAGATTCAATCTCAGGCGTTCGAAACGCGGGAGCTGCGCATAAACCGCTTGGCACAGGAACGACAACTTTCCGTGCTGCAGACGGCGCGACGTTGGCAGGGCTTGGCGCTGGTGGCGACATTGGTGTCGTTGGTTTTGGTCGGCATGTTTGCCTGGCGGCAGTGGCGGCGCGGTCGGAAATTGAATGTCTTGGCGCATCAGGATCCGTTAACGCGGCTCGCCAACCGCAATCGCATGGAACATTTCGCCCAAACGCATATGAGCCAAGCCGATGCTTCAGGTGCGCCGCTCAGTTTGCTGATTCTCGACCTCGATCATTTCAAAGTGATCAACGACACCTACGGTCATCTGGTCGGCGACATCGTGTTGAAGGAGGTCACGCGGGTGTGGAGCGACACCATGCGCTCAAACGACTTGCTTGGACGTTTCGGCGGCGAGGAATTTTTGGCCTTGTGCCCCGGCGTCGATCTCGGCACCGCCGTTGCGGTTGGCAATCGTTTGCGTCAAGCCGCAGCCAACATGCAGTTGGGCGCGATTGACCCGAATTTGAAAATCACCGTCAGTGTCGGCGTCGCGCAATACGTGAAAGGCGAAACCCGGGATCAGTGGATTGAACGTGCCGATCGCGCGCTGTACGCCGCCAAACAGAATGGGCGTGATCGCGTTGAGGCCGCCCCGCGAGCGGTTTAGAGCGCGTCGCCGTCCAATTCGCCGGTGCGAATGCGCACCACCCGTTCGAGATCCCAGACGAAAATCTTGCCATCGCCGATTTTTCCGGTGCCGGCGCTTTGCATGATCGCTTCGGTGACGGCTTCGACTTGATCGCCGGCCACGGCGACTTCCAATTTCAGCTTGGGCAGGAAATCGACGACGTATTCCGCGCCGCGATAGAGCTCGGTGTGACCTTTTTGCCGACCGAAACCCTTCACTTCCGTCACCGTGATGCCGGCCACGCCGACGTCCGCGAGCGCTTCGCGCACGTCATCGAGTTTGAACGGCTTGATGATGGCCATCACCATTTTCATCGCGGGGCTCCTTTATGCTGTTGCAAGCTTAATCGGAAACACCCGATGCGTGCTCGGGCATTTCGCCTACTGTGTTCGCCATGGGCGCGACGCAGGATGAGCACACACCCATCGAAAGGACACACCCATGATCGACTTCAGCCAATTGGATGACCTCGCCCGCCGCCTCGGCAATTTGTTGCCGCCGGGAGTGCGCGAGAACCGTGAAGAACTGCAGCAAAACTTCAAAGCGGTGTTGCAATCCGGCTTGGCGAAGCTGGACCTCGTGACGCGCGAAGAGTTTGAAGTGCAGCGCGCGGTGTTGCTGCGCACGCGCGAAAAGATCGAGATGCTCGAGCGCCGCCTGGCCGAAATCGAACGCGGCGACGACGACGCCAACACCCAGAATTTCGCCCACTAAGGTCGCCCGCCATCATGGCTTTGGCCGTCGTGCACAGTCGTGCGCGCTTGGGGGTGCGTGCGCCTGAAGTGGCCGTCGAAGTGCATTTGGGCGGCGGTTTGCCGCGCATGTCCATCGTCGGCCTGCCCGAGGCGGCGGTACGCGAATCCAAAGATCGTGTGCGCGCCGCCTTCGCCAGTGCGCAGTTCGACTTTCCGGCGCGCGCCATCACGGTCAATCTTGCGCCGGCCGATTTGCCCAAACAAGGCGGCGCCTTTGACCTGCCGATTGCCTTGGGCATTTTGGTGGCCTCCGGTCAGCTGCCGGAGAAGTGCTTGCGCGGGCGCGAGTTCATGGGCGAGCTCGGACTGACCGGCGATCTAAAACCGATACGGGGCGTGTTGCCTGCGGCATTGGCCAGCGTCCAATCCAAACGGCAGTTGGTGGTGCCGAGCGCCAACGCCGTTGAGGCCGCGCTCTGTGAAGTGGCCGATATTCGCACTGCAACCGATTTGCGCGCGCTGGTCGATCAACTCAAACGCAACGCACCGGCACCGGCCTTGCCTGCGCGCTGCGTCAGCGGAGATGACAACACGTTCGCGGACATGGCCGATGTGCACGGGCAATGGTCGGCGCGACGCGCATTGGAAATTGCTGCCGCGGGTGAACACCATGTGCTCTTTGCCGGCCCACCGGGCTGTGGCAAAAGCATGCTGGCCGCGCGGCTGCCGGGGATCATGCCGCTCGCCAGCGATGCCGAAGCTTTGGAGACCGCGGCGATCGCGTCCTTGTCCAGCCATGCCGACCCCAGCGCACCGTGGCGACGGCGCCCGTTCCGCTCGCCCCACCACACGGCAAGTGCGGTGGCGCTGATCGGCGGGGGCAGCGATCCCCGCCCCGGCGAAGTATCGCTGGCGCACAACGGCGTGTTGTTCTTGGACGAGTTCACCGAATGGAGCCGCCATGCCCTGCAATGCCTGCGTGAACCGTTGGAGTCAGGCGTGGTGCACATCGCGCGCGCATCCAAACAATTGACCTATCCGGCGCGCTTTCAATTGATTGCGGCCATGAATCCCTGTCCCTGCGGCCATGCCGGCGATCCGTCGCAACGTTGCGCCTGCATGCCGGATGCCATCGCACGCTACCGCGCGAAAGTCTCAGGTCCTTTGTTGGATCGGATTGATCTGCACGTGTCGTTGTCGCGCATCAGCGCGGCTGAACTGCATGGCGCGCACGCTCGCGGTGAATCCAGCGCGGACATTCGTGCCCGAGTCATCCGGTCACGCGATCTTCAATTGCAACGACAGGGATTTCCGAACGCCCGCCTGCAAGGGGACGCACTCACGCACCATTGCACAGCGCAAATGGCAGACGCCCCGGGTTTCCACGCAGCGGGCGAACGTTTGCGGCTATCGGCGCGCGCGAGCCACCGCGTGATTCGGGTGGCGCGCACGATTGCCGATTTGGCCGGCACCGATCACATCACGCAGGCGCACTGGATGGAAGCGTTGTCGTTCAGACCCATCCAGTGAGATAGAAAGTTGCAATGATCAAAAACACCGCCAGGGTTTTGACAATCGTGATGGCAAAAATGTCTTTGTAGGCTTCCCGGTGGGTGAGGCCAGTGACCGCCAACAAGGTGATCACCGCGCCGTTGTGCGGCAGCGTGTCCATGCCGCCCGAAGCCATCGCCGCGACGCGGTGGAAAACTTCCAATGGAATTCCCGCGGCTTCGGCGTTGCGGATGAAGGTATCGGCCATCGCCGCCAACGCGATGCTCATGCCGCCTGAGGCGGAGCCGGTGATGCCCGCCAGCGCGGTCACGGTCACCGCTTCGTTGACCAACGGATCCGGAATCTTGCGCAGCGTTTCGGCGAACAAGAGGAAGCCGGGCAACGCGGCAATGACCGCACCGAAACCGTATTCACTCGCAGTGTTCATCGCCGACAACATTGCGCCGCCGATGGCGTCCTTGCTGCCTTCGGCAAAGCGCTGGATCACGGTTTTCCCTGCGAAGACAAATACGGTGGCGATGCCCAACAACAACGCACCCTCCACCGCCCAGATCGCGGCAATCTTGGACACTTCCTGCACAACCGGCGCGGGCGCGCCGATAACGGCAGGAATAAAACTGGTCGATTCTCCGTAGAGATTCGGAATCACCACGGTCAAGACTTTGTTGGCGACCCCGACCACCAGCAACGGCAGCAAGGCAATCAAGGGGTGTGCCAAAGCGCCACCGGTGAACTCGGCCGGCTCATTGCGCAAAGGTGTCTTGGTGGCATATCCCTCGCCTGCGGCGAGCGCACTTCGGCGCCGCCACTCGAGATACAGCATGCCGACCAGCAAAATGAAGACCGCGCCCACCGTGCCCAACCACGGCGCCGCCCAGGTGTTGGTCTTGAAGAAAGTCGTCGGGATGATGTTTTGAATTTGCGGTGTGCCGGGCAGCGCGTCCATGGTGAACGTAAACGCGCCAAGTGCGATCGTGCCCGGAATCAGCCGTTTCGGAATATCGCCTTGGCGGAACAGTTCGGCCGCAAATGGGTACACGGCGAAGACCACGACGAACAGCGACACACCGCCGTAGGTAAGCAATGCACAAACCAGCACGATCGCCAACATGGCACGGCTCGCGCCGACCACCCGGATCGTCGCCGCCACGATCGACCTTGAGAACCCGGACAGTTCAATCACTTTTCCGAAAATCGCCCCGAGCAGGAACACGGGAAAATAGTTCTTCAAGAAGCCGACCATTTTGTCCATGAACAGGCCGCTGAACATCGGCGCGACCAAGCTCGGGTCGGTCAGCAACACGGCGCCGAGCGCGGCGACCGGTGCGAACAGGATGACGCTGTAGCCCCGATAAGCGACAAACATCAGGAAGACCAGGGCGGCCAGCACGATCAGGAAAGCCATGGCGGCCTCGGAGAATGGGAACTGTCACGCAGTTTGGCAGTGCGGCCCTGCCGCTGCCCTTGTCCGAAAGTACGATGCGCCGTGCGCCGCGGCAGGCGGATGATCAGCGGGTACGTATTTCGACCCTGAGGGGGAATCCATGAAAGCAACACATTTGAGTATCGCGATCGCGCTGGCGATCACCGCAACCGCACAGCCCGTCCTCGCCCAGGATCAATCCTCGTCGACCACCGCGACTGCCACCAACGAAACCGCCAAGAAAGAGGCGGAGTCCAAGAACACGCTCAACGCGGTGACGGTCACCGCCCGCCGCCGTGCGGAAACTGCCAAGGACGTCCCCGTCGCCGTCAGTGCCTTCAGCGAAGACGGCCTGAAAGATTTGCAAGCCTCCGATGTCAGCGGCCTGCAAGGCGCGGTACCGAACATGAACATCGTGCAAGGCCGTGGTTCGGCCAACTCCGTCAACGTGTTCATTCGCGGCGTCGGCCAACCGGATGCGCTGCAAACCTTCGACCCGGGCGTCGGCATGTATGTCGATGACGTGTACTACTCGCGGATCAACGGCGCGCTGTTCTCCTTGTTCGATGTCGGCCAAGTCGAAGTGCTGCGCGGCCCGCAAGGCACTTTGTACGGCAAGAATTCGACCGGCGGTGCCATCAAGATTTCAACCAAAGACCCGTTCGTTGATGCCGTGCGTTCGGTGGAAATGACGGCGGGCAGCTTCGGTCGCTTGGAAGGTCGTTTCTACATGGCCGGCAAGCTGAGTGACACCTTCGCGGCGAGCATCGCCGGCGGCGTCATGAAGAATGACGGCTACGTGCGTGACCCGCGCAACGGCAAGGAATACAACGGCGACGACACCAAAGCCGTGCGCGCCAAACTTGCCTTCCGCCCGAGCGATACCTTCAATGCCACGTTGTCATTGGATTACACCAAGCAGGATGCACCGCTGACCATGGGCCATCCCACGGCGCCGTTGACCGCCGTCGACCTCGCCACCAGCACCGTGGCGGTGTTGCAACCGGTGCCGCCGACCTATGACTATCGTGCCAGCACCTCGTTCTCTCCGGACAAGGGTCAGAAGATGACGCATTCCGGTGCCTCGCTCAACTTGACTTGGAACCTGTCGCCGGCATGGGCGCTCAAGAGCATCAGTGCCTATCGCAAGCTGAAGACCGATTCCTATATCGATATCGACGCATCGCGCTTTGAGCTCGGCGATGTGCTGGTGTCCATCGATCAGAAGCAATGGAGCCAAGAACTGCAACTGCAATACAGCAGCGATACCGTGAACGCCATCGTCGGCGCCTACCACTTGGACGAAAAAGTGCCGTCGCATCAGGAAGCCTATGCCGACGACTATTTGCGTTTCCTCGGCAGGCCGATGACCTTCACCCGCACCATCGACGACGATCTGCATAACAAGAGCAGCGCAGTCTTCGCCAATGTGGATTGGAAATTCGCGCCGACTTGGGCCTTGGCCGCAGGCATCCGCTATACGCGTGAAACGAAGACCTACAGCCGCACCACCAGCGTGTTCTACGGCGCGCCGTTTAGCGCGTTGAGCGGCCGCGACCGCACCGCCGACATCAACGATCGCAGTCAATCGTGGAGTGCCGTCACGCCCTCCTTGTCCATTACCAAGGCCTTCAGTGACGACCTGACCGCGTATGTTTCGGCCAATCGCGGCTTCAAGTCGGGCGGCTTCAACGGTCGCGCCAACAACAAGTTCGACGCCGACCATGCCGTCTTCAATCCGGAATATGTCTGGACCTATGAAGCCGGCCTGAAAATGCAAAGTGCCGATCGTCGCTTCTCGGCCAACATCGCCGCATTCCACAGCGACTACAAGGACTTCCAAGCACGCGTTTCGGAACACACCGCACCGGGCTCGGCCACGTTCTCGTTCCCGGTATTGAACGCCGCGTCGATGAAGGTCGATGGTCTCGAATTGGAAGGCAAAGCGCTACTCGGCCAAGACAAGAACACCGTGGTGTCCACGCAAATCGGTTGGATGCATGCACGCTACGGCGAGTTCAACGATCCGATCACGCAGGTCAATCCGGCTTTGGCAAACCTACACGATCATGTGCCGTTCTCGCCGAAGCTGACCGCGCGTCTCGCCCTGCAACACACCTTTGACCTCGGCGCATCCGGCGGCCTGACCTTCGGCAGCGATGCGTCCTATCGCAGCCGTACTTGGTTGTCGGTGGACAACCGTCCGGCCTTGTCGCAAGGCGGTTACACCTTGTTCGGTGCGTTCGCCTCTTGGGATTCCGCCGATTACACTTGGCAAGTGCGCGCCGGCGTCCGCAACTTGGGCGATCGCATGTACAAGACTGAAGGCCAGGAGTTCTCGAGCGTCGGCAACATCCAAACCGTGTACTACGGTGCACCGGTCAACGGCTATGTCAGCGTGCGCTATAACTTCTGATTGGTCTTGCACTGATCGCTTCAAGCAGAGCCCGGCACATGCCGGGCTCTTTTTTTACGATCGGCGCGGCGCAAACGATATGCTTGGAATGATTGTGTCGAAACGGGAAATCGAACCGCGATGTTGAGCGCCAGCGTTGTCATTCTGTGCTGCTTGATTTGGCTGACCGTCTTGTTCGCCGCAGCGATGTTGGCCGATCGCAAGCCGGCGTGGTTGTCGCGGCATTGGGCGTGGATCTACGCGCTGTCGTTGCCCGTGTATTGCACCTCTTGGACATTTTTCGGCACCGTGACCCAAGCGGCACGCTATCAATCGCCGCTGCCGCCGACCTTCGTCGGCACCATCTTGTTGTATGCCTTGGGCGGCGCGGCGGTAGTAGGTCTGGTGCGCCGCGCGCGCGAGGTCCATGCCAGCTCTCTGGCCGACTTCATCGGCGCACGCTTGGGACGCAACGCGCCTTTGGCCGCGCTGGTCACCTTGGTGGCGATTCTCGGTTTGATTCCGTACATCGCCTTGCAGCTCAAAGCGGTCTCGATGGGCTACGACCTGTTGGTCAACGGATTGCAATCCACCGAGGGTGGCCAACCGGATACCGATATCGCACCCATTGTCGCCTGCGTCGTTGCCGGGTTCGCGATTTTGTTCGGTACGCGCAAGGCGGACATCGGTGGTCACAGCCACGGACTGGTCTTCGCCATTGCGCTTGAATCGGTCTTCAAGCTCCTGGCGATGCTGGCCTTGGGTTTGTTCGTGGCGCGGCAAGGTCCGGATGCGTTTGTGGCGTCGAATGTCGCGACCCGTCCCGATCTGCAAGGCTTCGCGCCACTGGTGGTGCTCGGCATTCTTGCGATGTTTACCTTGCCGCACCAATTTCACGTCGGCATCGTGGAATGTCGTGACGAACGCGATTTGCGTTTGGCGCGCTGGGTGTTTCCGTTGTACATGGTGCTGATTTCGCTGCCGCTGCTACCGCTCGCACGCGCCGGCGCGGCGCAATTCGCAGGCTCGGCCGTGAATTCCGACCTGTACGTGTTGGCTCTGCCGATGGCACAGGGCGCCAATGGTCTTGCCTTGTTCGCTTTTCTCGGCGGCTTGGCCGCTGCCACCGGGATGACGGTGATCAGTTTGTTGGCGCTCAGTTTGATGATCGGCAATCACTGGCTCGCACCTGGCCTGCTTCGCGGTGCCTGGGCACGCGAAGCGGGCGATTTGCGCGGCCGCGTGCTGCTGCTGCGCCGCGCCGGCATCATCGTCATTGTCCTGTTGGCTTGGATCTACGGGCGAGCGGTGGCCGGCGAAGACGCATTGGCCGATGTCGGCGCCGTGTCATTTTCGGCACTCGCCACGCTTGGGCCCGCGGTGTTAGTGGCGGCGTTGTTGCCGCATACCCCCGCACGCGCGGTTTCCCTTGGCATCATCGCCGGCTTCATCGCATGGAGCTGGGCAATGTTGTTGCCTTTGTTGGGTGACGCCGGTTGGATCTCGAAAGCGTGGTTGGCCCAAGGGCCGTTCGGCATCCAAGCCTTGGCGCCTGACAGCTTGTTGGCTTTGACCGGCTGGGGTCGCTTGGCCCGCGCCGTGGGCGTCAGCTTGTTGGTGGCCTCGTTGACGACCGCACTCGCCGCCTTCGGTCTGCCGCGCACCACCGGATTGGCGCGTCGGCGCTTCGATGCGCAGACCTTGCGTCATGCCAGTTTGCGATTCCTCGGCACCGAACGCGTCGATGCCCTGCTGAAATCGGCACCGGCCACCGGCGCAGTGGATTTCGACACCTTGAACGCGGTCGAACGCGCGCTGGCCGGCGTACTTGGTAGTGCCTCCGCGCGTTTGTTGCTGGATACCGCCCAACGCAAAACCTCGGCAGAGCTCGACACGGTAGCGAGCATCGTTGGCCAAGCCTCGCAAGATCTGAAATTCAATCAGCGTGTGCTCGAAGGCGCGTTGGAAAACATGAGTCAGGGCATCAGCGTGGTGGACGCTGACTTGAAGTTGGTCGCGTGGAACACGCGTTATCAGGAGCTGTTCGGTTTCCCCGAAGGCATGTTGTCGGTGGGTATGCCAATTGCCGATGCCAGTCGCTGGGCATTGGATCGCATGGGGCAGGCAGCCACGCGCGAACAAGCCTTGGCACGCCGCCTTGCGCACATGCGCGCAGGCACACCGCATTTGTCCGAACGCATCTTTCCGAATGGCGCCACGATTGAAATCCGCGGCAATCCCATGCCCGGCGGCGGATTCGTCGCGACCTTCACCGATGTGACCGCATTCCGACGCGCGGCTGCCGACTTGCAGAACATCAACGCCACCTTGGAGCAACGCGTCGTCGAACGTACGCAGCTCTTGGATGAGGCACGCGATGAAGCCGAGCGCGCCAACGAGGCGAAATCGCGTTTGCTCACGGCGATCGGCCATGACCTGTTGCAACCCGTGCACGCGGCGCAATTGTTCACTGACGTGCTGCTGCAGCAGACACCCGAGCCTGCCAAACAACGCACACTCTCGCAGATACAGGGCGCCTTGGACGCCACGAGTGATTTGTTAGGCGACTTGTTTGATCTGTCGCGGATTGAATCGGGCGGTCTCATCGTTGAAAAGCGCGCCTTCCCTCTTAACGAGCTACTGGATCCGCTTGCCGCGCAGTTCAGCGCATTGGCCGGCGCACGCGGGCTGCGATTCCGCTACCGACCTTGCGCGCTCTGGGTGGACAGCGACCCGTTGATGTTGCGTCGCATTTTGCAAAACTTCATTGCCAACGCGGTGCGCTATACGCCACAGGGACGCGTGTTGTTGGGTGTACGTCGTGTGGGTCGCGAAGTGCGTATCGAGGTGCACGACAGCGGCGTCGGCATCGCGCCCGATTCACTCGAACGCATCTTCGAAGAGTTCAGCCGCGGCGAGGATGTCCCGGGACAGGGCCTCGGTCTCGGCTTGGCCATTGCGAAACGCTTGGCTGATCTGTTGGGCGCGCCGTTGTTGGTGCGCAGTGAGCGCGGTCGCGGCAGTAGCTTTGCGGTGTGCGTCGCCACGACAGCACCGGTCGCGCGCGCACCATTGGAGCGCGACCCGACGTTGCGCACCTTGTTGGCGGTCGATAACGACCCGGTGGCATTGGAGGCTTTGTCGCAAACCCTGCGTGGCTGGGGCTACCAGGTTCTGACCGCACACGATCTTTCCGGTGCCGCCACGCAGATGCGCGCGCATGCCGTAGACGCTTGGCTCTTGGACTTTCATTTGGACCACGGCGCGACCGGACTCGAGGTGCAAGAGGCATTGAGCCGTGAGTTCGGTGAGCGCCCAACCTTGGTGCTCACCGCCGACGACAGCGCAGCCATGCGCCGTGAAGTGCAAGAGCGCGGCCTCACGTTATTGCGCAAACCGGTGCGCGCTTTGGCGTTGAAATCGGTTCTTGACCGGATGCTTGCAGCGGTTGTGCCACCCTGACCGAACCGGGATGACAGCTTGTCCGATCCCTCCCCTCGACAAGGAGCCGATATGACCGCCCCAAACACAGCCGAAGCGCGCGTCCGTTTGCATGTTGAAGACACCGGCGGCGACGGCGCCGTGGTTGTCTTGATTCACGGCTGGCCGCTCTCGGGCGCCTCCTGGCAAGCACAGACAACCGCACTGCAAGACGCGGGCTATCGCGTGATCGCCTATGACCGTCGCGGCTTCGGTCAATCCGACAAACCGGCCACCGGCTACGACTACGACACCCTCAGTGATGATCTTGCCGATCTGCTTGATTCGCGTGATGTGCGTGACGCGACGTTGGTCGGCTTTTCGATGGGTGGCGGCGAAGTGGCCCGTTATGTTGCGCGGCATGGCACCGCACGTTTGGCCAAAGTGGTCTTCGCCGCGGCGATTCCGCCGTTCATGATGAAAACCGCAGACAACCCCGAAGGTGCAATGACACCGTCTGCCGAGGCGGACATGGAAGCCGGCCTGAAAAAGGATCGCGCCGCGTTTTTTGATCAGTTCACTCGAACGTTCTTTTCAGTGGACGGCGAGTTGAAAGTGACCGAAGCGCAACGACAAGCGGCGATCACGCTCTGCCATCAGTCGGATCCGAATGCCGCCGTGCAATGCATGCACGCGTTCTCGGAAACGGATTTCCGCGATGATCTGAACAAGGTGGATGTTCCCGCCTTGATTCTTCACGGCGACGCCGATGTGATCGTGCCGCTCGAACATTCGGGCGCACTCACCCATGCACGCATTCCCGGCAGCGAACTCGTCTTGTTGAACGGCGCACCCCACGGTTGCAACGTCAGCCATGCGCAGGCCTTCAACGATGCATTGTTGGCGTTCTTGAAGAAGTAATCAGATCAAGCCGGCAGGTGTCGGCTTGGATCACCCAACTCGAGTTCGCGAAGAATCACGCCGGCGTGGGTGCGATTGCGCGCGCCAAGGCGCTCCAGAATCGCGGTGACATGCGCCTTCACCGTGCGTTCTTGGATATCCAAACGGTCGGCGATCTGCTTGTTCAACAAGCCCTCCGCGACCAACTGCAACACACGGAACTGCTGCGGCGAGAGGCTCGCCAAACGCGAAGCCAACGCACGATCATCCGGCGAGGATTCCGCACGCTGTACCGCGGCACGCATGCCCGGCGGCAACCAGCGTTCGCAGGCCAACACCGATCGAATCGCATCGTGCAAATCATCAAGGCCGGATACCTTGGGTAAGAAGCCGGCCGCGCCATGATCCAATGCCCGGCGCACCACGCGCGGATCATCATTGGCGGAGACGACGATCACCGCCACCGCCGGGTACTGCGCGCGAATCGCGGCGAGCCCGGTCAGGCCGTGGTTGCCCGGCATGTGAAGGTCGAGCAGGATCAAATCGATATCGGGCAACTGCTCGAGCTGCGCCATGACCGCATCCAAGGAATCGGCTTCGTACATTTTCATGTCGCTCACCGCGTCGGCGGCCACCTGTTTTAAGGCGGCGCGAAACAATGGATGGTCGTCGGCGATAAGCATCGAAGGCATCTGTCGAGCCTATCAGCCCGCGCGCCATCGCGGCGTTGCACCAAAGTACGATGCAGCGACACGCAGCTCGCGCTAATGTCAGCGTATGAAAATCCTGATCCCTGTAGCCGCTGCGATGTTGGCGTCCGCTTGCGCGATGACCGGCACGAAATCCGAGGAACCGATCATGTCCGCACCTGTGACTGTTTCCGAGCATCGGCAGGGCGATGATCTGTTGACGGCCGGCCTCGGCCTCGCCGGCTTGCGTGAGATGACGGCGCCGAAGTTCGCCGATCCGGAACATCCGACCGCCGCCGAACTGCGCCGACGTGCGATTTGGTCGAACTGGCGCGGCATCGCCGACCTGTCGCCGCAAGGTGGCTATGGCGAGGTGTATGGCAGCGTCGCCAACATTCCGGGTCGCGAATTTTCAACCCTGTTGCGTTTGCCGGGCGCCACGCAACCCCACCGCGTCGTCCTGCAGTTGCCGGACAACTTCGATGCCGGCAAACGCTGCCTGATTGTGGCCGCGGCCTCGGGCTCGCGCGGCGTGTATGGGGCCATTTCCGTCGCTTCTGCCTGGGCGTTGCCGCGCGGTTGCGCCGTGGTGCATACCGACAAGGCCGCAGGCAGCGACTTGTTCGATATCGATGCCGGTGAAGGCGTCGATGCCTCGGGCATGCGCGTTGCTGCCGGCAACGCCGCGGCATTTGAACCCCGCCTCGCCGAAGGTGCCACCGGCGTTGCGTTCAAGCACGCACATTCGGAAGACAACCCGGAAGCGGATTGGGGACGCCACGTGAAGCAAGCGGCGCAGTTCGCTTTGCATCAACTCAGCGAAGCCCTGCCGAATCAAGCGCCGTTTACCTTCGAAAACACGCGCGTCATTGCCACCGGCATTTCCAATGGCGGCGGCGCGGTATTGCGCGCGGCCGAACTCGATGGCGACTGGCTCGATGGCGTTGTGGCCGGTGAGCCCAACGTCTATGTCGAGGGCAATCGTCCCTTGTATGACTTCGCGACTGAGGCGGCCATCTTCATGCCGTGCGCACTGCTCGATCTGCCGGTCGATGCCTTGCCGCAGCCGCCGATGCGCGCGCAAGTGGAGCCGCTGTGGAAACAACGCTGCGCGAGTTTGAAGGCGCAGGGACTGATTGACGGAACGACCGTGGCGCAACAAGCCGCCTCGGCGCGTGCAGTGTTACGCGCCAGTGGTTGGAAGGACATTTCGCTGACCGCGGGTGCCGCTTCGACCGGTTTCGATTTGTGGCGCGCGGTGACGGCTGCGTACGCTTCGGCTTATGGCCGCTATCGCGCAGGCGAACACCCGTGCGGCTACAGCTACACGGCGATGACGGCGCAACTGCAGCCACGCCCGAGCACGGCGGTCGAACGCAACACTTGGTGGAGCGAATCCGCCGGCATTCCGCCGGGGAATGGCATTCTGCTGAAGGACCCGCGCATGGCGCCCCCGGATTTCACTTTGGCGGGCGAACAATGCTTGCGCGCGTTGTGGACGGGCGACAATGCGGATGCACAGCGCGTACGTGCGGGCATCGCAGCGACACAAACCAAAATGCCACGACGCGGTCTGCCGGTTCTGGTGATCCACGGTGATGAAGACGGCTTGGTGCCACCGGTGTTCAGCAGTGCACCGTATGTCGCTGCCGCGCGCGCAGCGGGTCGCCCGGTGGCCTACTGGACCGTCGGCAAAGCCGAGCACTTCGATGCTTTCCTCGCCTTCCCTTCTTATGCAGCGCGCTTTGTGCCGCTGTTGCCCTACATGTATGCCGGCTTGGATCGGATGTGGTCGACGCTTGAGCACAAATCCACGCTCGATGGCGACTTGCATATCGAGGCAACACCACGTGGCACCGGTGCCGTCACCGCCACGGATTTGAAATTGCCGCAATAAGCGAGTGAAGAAAATTCGGATGACGCATTCAGCGTAGCTTGTTTACACTCGAATCTTTGCGAGGGCCTGGATTCGACCAATGGATGCTTTGCACCACATTGATGTCCGACTCCTGGGCTACGCCCTCCTCGTGCTCGCGGGCGTCGCTTCTTCACTGCTGGCACGCCGCTTCGGTGCGCCGTTGTTGTTGGTGTTCCTGGTCATCGGCATGTTGCTCGGCGTCGATGGCATCGGCGGTATTCGTTTCAGCGACACGCGCCTCACCTTCCTGATCGGTTCGGTGGCACTGTGTGTGATTTTGTTCGACGGCGGCTTGCGCACCCGCGCCGATGCGGTGCGCGGCAGCGTCACACCGAGCATCGTGCTGGCAACAGTGGGCGTCTTGATCACCGCCGCACTCACCGCGGTCGCCAGCCACTACTTGTTGGATCTGAATCTGTTGCAGTCGCTCCTGCTGGGTACCGTCGTGGCCTCGACGGATGCGGCGGCGGTGTTCTTCCTGATTCGTGCCGGTGGTTTGCATCTGGAGAAGCGCACCGGCAGCACCCTCGAACTCGAATCGGGCGCCAACGACCCGATGGCGATTTTTCTCACCACCGCGATCACCGTTTGGATCGCCGGAACCGAAGCGCAAACGTATCTGGGCCTGTTGTGGAGCATCGTGCTCGCCATCGGTGCCGGTGTGGTCTTGGGCTATCTCGGCGGACGCGTCATCGTCTGGGCACTCAACCGCTATGACCTGCCCGCCGGACTACATCCTTGGTTGGCAATTGCCAGTGCACTGACGCTGTTCGCACTCACCAATCTGGTCGGCGGCAGTGGCTATCTCGCCGTCTATATCGCCGGTGTC
Source organism: Lysobacter soyae (assembly GCF_019551435.1). NCBI lineage: Bacteria > Pseudomonadati > Pseudomonadota > Gammaproteobacteria > Lysobacterales > Lysobacteraceae > Lysobacter > Lysobacter soyae. The sequence goes on along the minus strand of NZ_CP080544.1, from coordinate 236,689 downwards.
TTGGTCGCGAATCGACCGGTTCGCGCCCGCAGTGATGTCATGTCGGTGCAGGATGCCGCCACGTGGTTCGCACAGTTGGTGATGTTCCTGTTGCTCGGTCTGCTGGCGACACCGCATGACTTGTTGAAAATCTTGTGGCCCGCCCTGGGCATCTCCGCCTTCCTGATGCTGGTCGCTCGCCCCGTTGCTGTATTCGCTTGTTTGATGCCGTTCAAATACCGGCTGGGCGAGATTGGTTTCATTGCCTGGGTCGGCTTGCGCGGTGCAGTCGGCATCTTTCTGGCCTCCATTCCCCTGCTCGCCAAACTGCCGAACGCGTGGATGTATTTCAATGTCGCCTTCGTGGTGGTGCTGACCTCGCTGGTGGTGCAAGGCTGGACCCTGCCGCGCGCGGCGCATTTCTTTGGTATTGCCGTACCGCGAAAAGACCCCGATACACGTCGCGTACAACTCGATCTGCCCGGTCAACTTGAATATGAATTGCTCGGCTATCGCGTCGCCCCGGGGTGCCGTGCCTTGAACCCGGTGCATTGGCCGCTCAACGTCCGTTTGTTGATGGTGGTGCGCGACGGCAAGATTCAATCCGCGGAAGAATCCGGCGGTGTGCAAGTTCAAGACTACGCGTACCTGCTCGCCCCGAGCGCGAGTGCACAACGCTTGGACTGGATGTTTGTCGGCAACGAATCGACCGATGCGCAGGGGTCGCGATTCGGCGAGCTGGTCTTGCCAGGTGATGTGGAACTCGGCACTTTGGCCGAGTTCTATGACCTGCACGTGCCGGCGCGTTTCAGGAAATTCACCGCAGCAAACTTGTTTGCCGAACGTTTCGACGACATGCCGCAGATCGGTGATCACTTGGGGATCGGGCCCGCCACCCTGACGGTGCGGGCCACGAAAGATGATCGGGTGAGTGAAGTCGGCTTGCGCCTGCTGTCACTCGGCGAGCGCCTGATTTCAGGCGCGAACGCTTAAGCCTCGAACTGATTGGACGAACGCGCGCTGTCGATGGCCGGCGTGTTCGAAGCGTTGCCGAAGATCGACTTCCATGCCGCGTAGGTGATCAAACCCTGCAACGGCAGCAACACCAGAATTTGCAGGAAGCTGCCGATCAAATCGGCGGCACCGCGCCCGGCGACCACGCTGATCAGACCCGACACGATCATGAACGCCACGAGGATGGCGAGCACCGTGATCACGAAGAAGATGAAGCCGAGGATGACGGCGGTGAGATTGCCGGTCACGCCGCGGAAGCTGTCACGCATCGCATCCATGGAGCGGCGACCGTTGAACAGGATTTGCGGAATGGCGAGGAACGTGAACATCGCCGCGATCAATCCGAGCACCAAGGACAACAGCGCCCAGCGGCCGAATTCGGCAAGCGGCAGTTCTTTCATCAATTCGGTCTGTGCTTGCGGATTGTTCTGGATGGCTTCCAACACTTCGATGGTATGGCTGAGGTTTTGGCTACCGACCATGAAATACAGCAAGAAGCCCGAAATCAGACCGGCCGTGATTTGCGGCAACAACGTCAACAAAAGTTGCGACATTTTGCCGGTCGCGTGAACACGCGGCAGCAAATCCATGCCCGGACGTTGTCCGGCATCTGCCTCATGTGCGCCAAGTACCAAGGCCGCCACGAAAATCGGCTGCATCAGCGTCAGTACCAGCAACACCAACATGCCGAACACCGGCGAGCCCTTCATCAGCAAGGTGGCCACCAAAACGCCGGCGGCATAAGTGCCTGCAACCAACAGGTAGGGTCCCGGCGCTGCTCGAAAGGCGGCAAAGCCATCGAGGATCCACTGCGCACCCGACGACGCCGGCACTTTGTTCGATTGATTATTCACGTCTTCCCCAAAAGTCTTCGATGTGCGATCCGGACGAAACGACGAAGCAACCCCCTCGCTTCCGGTGTCGAACGTATGGTACCCAAGAGGCTGTCAACGTCGCCACCTTCTTCCTGAATCCGTGCCGCGCGCGCTTTGACATATGTCCGCGTGATTTGCGTCGAAAACTCCGGATGGAACTGCAGGCCCCAGCAATTGGGCGCATAGCGCACCGCCTGATGCGGTTCCAGCGCCGATCGTGCCAAGACCACCGCATCGTCCGGCAAGTGGATGACGCTTTGCATATGGCTTGCATGGGCCGGAAACTGCGCGGGCATCCCTTGCATCAACGGGTCCTCCTCGGTCATGGACCGGGTGATCTCGACCGTACCGATTTCCCGTCCCGCAGGGTTGTTGTCGACGGTTCCGCCCAGCGCGTGTGCAATCAGCTGATGCCCGTAGCAAATGCCTAATGTGGGGATGCCGGCAGCGATGCGACCGCGCAGCCATTCGGCCGTGCTTTCGCTCCAGGCTTGGCGATCCGTCACCATGGCCGGCGAACCGGTGACGAAAATGCCGGCATAGGGCACGCGCTCGGGTAAAGGCTCGCCATTGGCCACGTTGATGACGTCTGTGCCATCACGGGGAATCTCGCCCGAGACGCGAATCCAGTGGGGAAATCCACGATGACGGCGAAGTTCGGGGACCGGTTCCCCTGTTTGCAAAATCAGGAAAGGGGCGTGCATCGGTAGGGAAGCTGTGGTGTCCAAACTATACTAACGGGCTTGCAAGTACGGATGCACCCCATGTCTGTCGCCATCACTTTCCAGCAACTGATCCAGCGTTTGAACGCCTATTGGGGCGAACAAGGTTGCGTCCTGATCCAACCTTTGGACATGGAGGTCGGCGCCGGGACCTTTCACGCCGCGACGTTTTTGCGCTCGCTCGGACCGGAGCCGTGGAATGCCGCCTATGTGCAGCCCTGTCGCCGCCCGACCGATGGCCGTTACGGTGAAAACCCGAACCGGTTGCAACGCTACTACCAATATCAAGTGGCGATGAAACCGTCGCCCGACAACATCGTTGAACTGTATTTCGATTCGTTGAAATCCCTCGGTATTGATCCGCAGGTGCACGATTTGCGCTTGGTGGAAGACAACTGGGAATCTCCCACGCTCGGCGCCTGGGGCCTCGGCTGGGAAGTGTGGTTGAACGGCATGGAAGTCACCCAGTTCACTTACTTCCAGCAAGCCGGCGGCTTGGAATGCAAACCCGTGCTCGGTGAAATCACCTACGGCCTCGAGCGTTTGTGCATGTATCTGCAAAACGTCGACAACGTGTTCGACATCGTGTGGACGTATGGCCCGGATGGCACGCCGGTCCTGTATCGCGATGTTTATCACCAAAACGAAGTGGAACAGTCCACTTACAACTTTGAATATGCGGACGTCGAAGAACTCTTCCATCGCTTCGATGCCTGCGAGCGTGAGGCGGTGAAATTGGTCGAAGTCAACTTGCCGCTACCGGCGTACGAGCAAGTGATGAAGGCCTCGCACAGTTTCAATTTGTTGGATGCACGCCGTGCCATCTCGGTGACGGAACGTCAACGTTACATCTTGCGCGTGCGCAAATTGGCGCAAGCGGTGGCCGAGAGCTACTACGCGCAACGCGAAAAGCTGGGATTTCCGGCATTGAAAAAGCCAGCGACGGAGGCCTCGGCATGAAAACGCAACCGCTGCTGATCGAACTAGGCACCGAAGAATTGCCGGTCAAGGCCTTGCCGGTGTTGGCGCAGGCATTTTTTGACGGCGTGTTGGCCGGTTTGGAAAAACGCGGCATCGCGTTTGTGCGCGGCAATGCCAAGCCGCTCTACACCCCGCGTCGCCTCGCTGTGTTGTTGTCGGATGTCGCCAGCCAACAACCCGAACAAAAGAGCGAAGTGCTGGGCCCGTATTTGAACATCGCGCTCGATGCGGAAGGCAAACCGACCAAAGCGCTGGAAGGGTTTGCCGCCAAAGCCGGCATTGACTGGCAACAGCTCGAGCGCACCACCGACGGCAAAGGTGAGCGCTTCGTCCATCGCGCCGTCAAACCGGGTGTGGCCACTGTCGACATCCTCGGCGAGATCGTGCAAGAAGCCATTGCCGCCATGCCGATTCCGAAGCCGATGCGTTGGGGCGCGCACCCTTACGCCTTTGCCCGTCCGGTGCACTGGTTGGTGTTGATGCTCGGTCACGACGTCGCGCCGGCCAGCGTGTTCGGCGTGACCGCCGGCAACCGCAGTCGCGGTCATCGCTTCATGCAGCCCGGCGACATCACGCTCGATTCGCCGACGCAGTACGTCGAAGCCTTGCAGCATGCGTTCGTCTTGGTCGATCCCGACACGCGTCGTGCCCGCATCGTCGAACAGGTCAATCAGGCCGCCACGGAAGTGGGTGGCCGCGCGCGCATCGATGCCGACAACCTCGAACAAGTGAACGGCCTGGTGGAATGGCCGTCGCCGATTCGCTGCGCATTCGAGCCGGCCTTTTTGGCTGTTCCGCAAGAAGCCCTGATCGAAACCATGGAAACCAATCAGAAGTATTTCCCGGTGCTCGATCGCGACGGCAAGTTGACCGAACATTTCATCGGCATCGCCAACATCGAATCGAAAGCCCCGGATGAAGTCCGCAAAGGCTACGAGCGGGTCATTCGTCCGCGTTTCAGCGATGCCAAATTCTTCTTCGACGAAGACTTGAAGCAAGGCTTGGTGGCCATGGGCGACGGACTCAAGAGCGTCACCTACCAAGCCAAACTCGGCAGCGTCGCCGACAAAGTCGAACGCGTCGCGAGCTTGGCCTCGGCGCTGGCTCCGGTGCTCGGTGTGGACGCCGACGCGGCCGCCAAAGCGGCACGCCTCGCCAAGAACGATTTGCAATCACGCATGGTGAACGAGTTTCCGGAGCTGCAAGGCATTGCCGGACGTCACTATGCGGCCGCACAAGGTGAAACGGGCGACATCGCCGCCGCCTTGGACGAGATCTACATGCCGCGCAACGCCGCGGACGACATCGCGCCGTCCAAGCTCGGTCAGACCTTGGCAATTGCGGAGCGCTTCGATACTTTGGCGGGCGGCTTTGCCGCGGGCTTGAAGCCCACCGGCAACAAGGATCCGTTTGCCTTGCGTCGCAATGCCCTGGGTCTTGCCCGCACCTTGCTGGAAGGCGGTCACGATCTGTTGCCGAACGAATGGTTCGAACGCGCGTGGGCCTTGCAACCGTCACACGTGGCCGACGTCCATCCGTTTGACGTCACCCAGTTCCTCTACGACCGCTTGCGGGCCTACTTCGCCGAGAAAGGCGCGACGCCGCAGCAATTCGAGTCGGTGATGAATGTTGTCCACGATTCGCTGCCGGATTTTGCAGCGCGCTTGGATGCCGTCAAAGGGTTCGCACGCTCTGCCGATGCGGAAGCCTTGGCGGCAGCAAACAAACGCATTCGCAATATTTTGCGCAAGTCGGAAGCCGACATCGCGGCGAAGATCGACACCGCATTGCTGGTTGAACCGGCGGAACATGCACTGCATGCCGCACTGCAATCCACCTTGTATGACACTCGCGCCGCGCTGGCTGCACGGGATTACAGCGCCGTGCTGTCGCGTCTGGCGCAATTGCGCGCGCCCGTGGATACGTTTTTCAACGACGTGATGGTCAACGCCGATGACGTGGCGGTGCGCGGCAATCGCCTGGCTTTGTTGAATGCATTGGCCGGCGCGCTGGGCTCGGTGGCGGCCATCGAGCACTTGTCGGTTTAGTCTGATTCTTTCGCGCGCCGCCGGGCGCGCGACGTAGACTTCGTGACTTGTCCGGGGAGGGATGAGTCCGTGCGTTTTCTTCTGTTGAGCTTCGTTTGTGTCTTCGCCGGCAGCGCTTTTGCGGCCGACAAACCGTATTACGAGCAAATCCGCTTTCGCGACAATGATCCCTTCGTGTTCTGCACGCAAGGCATCAAAGACAATCCCCGCGCTTGGTCACCCGAGCAACCGGTGCGCGCGCTATGGCGCCTTACGCCCGGTTATTGCCCGGTGCCGAGCACCGGTACCTGCCCTATCTATCCGTACACCTATCAACGCTGGTCAGACAACGACGTCAATTCGCTGCAGCAGTACATGAGCGTGTGCCCGCAGGCAAAGCGCGAAGGCCGTTGGCGCGGCAAGGGCAAGCCGGAAAACTCGCCCTATTCGCATTGACGCGCGCGGTTGGGTCAGGCCGCGTGCGGATGGCGCGCTTGGCGACCCAACTTGCGGTTCACCCAATCACCCAGATCATCCAACACGGTGTACGCAGCGGGAATCACCACCAAGCTCAACGCGGTGGAAGTGATCAATCCGCCAATCACCGCCCAGGCCATCGGCGCACGGAAACTGGAGTCGCCCGAAAAGCCCAGGGCCAAGGGCAACATACCCGCGCCCATTGCGATGGTGGTCATGATGACCGGACGTGCACGCTTATGGCAGGCATCCAACACTGCTTCATGTTGGCTCATGCCCTGTTCGTCTTCCGCCATCACCGCGTAGTCCACCAACAGAATCGAGTTCTTGGTGGCAATGCCGATCAACATCAGCAAGCCGATCAATGCCGGCAATGACAAGGCGTTCTGGGTAATCAACAACGCGCCGAAGGCACCGGCCGCACACAAAGGAATCGCGCACAGAATGGTGATCGGTTGCAACGCGTGGTTGAACAACAACAACAGCACCATGTAAATGCACACAATGCCGGCCACCATGGCCAACGCGAAGCCGACAAACAGTTCGATGAAGATTTCCGCATCACCGGTGTTGATGAACTTCACGCCCGGCGGCACACTTTTCACCGAAGGCAATTTCTGCACTTCGCCCATTACCTCGCCCAAGGGACGTCCGTTGAGCTCAGCCGTGAGCGTGATGTTGCGCTGACGCTGATAGCGCGAAATCACCGAAGGACCACTGCCCTGGCGGATATCGGCAACGGCATCCAACGGCACCGGACCGCCCTTGCCGCGAACACGCAGCTGCGAAATTGTGGCCGGATCGCGCAAGTCCTCACGGGCGAAACCGACCCGGATCGGAATCTGACGATCCGGCAAGTTCAACTTCGCCATCCGTTGGGTGTAGTCGCCGGCGGTGGCCACACGCGCCGCCTCCGCGATGGCCGCAGTGGCCACGCCGACATCAGCCGCGCGTGCCGAATCCGGGACGATTTGGATTTCAGGACGCAACAACGATGCGGAAGACGAGATGCTGCCCAGACCCTGGATGTTGCGCAAATCGCGTTCAACTTTGGCGGCCGCATCTTCAAGTTTCTGCGGATCGTCGCCGGAGAGCACCAGCATCATCTGTTCACCGGGCTCACTGCTGATGTAGCTGATCTTGGCGCCCGGCAAATCCGACAGTTTTTCACGTGCGATACGCTCCAGATCTTTCTGGGTCTTGTCGCGATCGCCTTTGTCCGCCCACTCCAGCACCAACGTGGCGCGTCGTGCGTCGGCCACGCCGGATTTGCTCGGATCACCGACATCCGGCACCGCGCCGATCATCGCGAAGACCTGCTTCAACTCTTTGATGCCGGAGAGTTCCTTGCGTGCCCGTTCGGCCACCTGGGTGGTGGTTTCGATGGTGGTGCCCGGCGGCAGTTCAATGCTGAGGTTGCTGCGACCTTGGTCGGCCACCGGAATGAAGGTGGTCGGAATGAACGGAATCATTGCCAACGACGCGAAGAAAAACACGGTGGCCATCAACAGCGTCTTCCAACGGTTGTGCGTGGCCCAAGTGACGATGCGCATGTAACGCTGCATGACGCGGCCGTCTTCACCCTGATGATCGGCATGCGGCTTCAACTGGTAGGCCGCCATCATCGGCGTCAACAAGCGTGCCACCAACAGCGAGAACAACACCGCGGTGGCGGCCGTCCAACCGAATTCACGGAAGAACTTGCCGGCAATACCCGGCATGAAGGCCACCGGCACGAACACCGCCGCCAAGGTCATCGAGGTGGCGATCACGGCCGTGCCGATTTCGTCGGCGGCGTCACGCGCCGCGTCGATCGGGCTCTTGCCCATGCCGAGATGTCGGACGATGTTTTCGATTTCGACAATCGCATCGTCCACCAAAATGCCCACCACCACCGACAACGCCAACAGCGTGATCATGTTGAGTGAGAAGCCGAGGAAGTAGATGACGGCGAAGGTCGGGATGATCGACAACGGCAACGCGATGGCGGACACCCAGGTGGCGCGCCAATCGCGCAGGAACAGATACACCACGATCAACGCGAGAATCGCGCCTTCGAACAGCATCTCCATCGACGAGTGATACGAGGTCTCGGTTTCCGTCGTCATGTCGCTGACGATTTTGAAGTTTGCGCCCGGGTGCTCTTTGGCCAACGTGGCCAAGGCGTCTTTGACCCCGTCGCGAACTTTGAGCTCGTCAGAACCGCGCGTGCGCGCCAAGGAGAAGCCCACGACCGGGCGGCCATCCAACAGCGCCGCTTGGCTGGGGTCGGCGGCACTGTCCGTGACGGTGGCAATCGATGACAGTCGCACCGAGCGGCCATCGGCCAAGGTGATGCTGTAATCACGCAGTTGTTGCGCGTCTTGCACGGTACCGATGGTGCGAATGGTCTGTGCTTCGCCGGCGAGCTCCGCTTTGCCGCCGGGGCGCTCGACTTGCGAGAGCGCCAACTGTTGCGACACTTCGCCTGCGGTCACACCGAACGCCTCAAGGGCCTGCGGATCCAGATCGACGCGGATTTGCCGATCGACACCACCGATTCGCTTGACCTGTGCAACGCCTTCGACGCCATACAAGGCACGCGAGACATCGCGATCGACAAACCAGGACATTTCATCCGCGGTCATGTTCGGCGCATCGACGGCATAGGTGAGCAATGATCCGCCGATGTCGATTTTGGAAATGATCGGTTCCTGAATGTCTTGCGGCAGATCCATGCGGATGCGGGTGACCGCATCCTTGGTGTCATTCAATGCTGTCATCAGATCGGCGTTCAAATTGAATTCGATCGCCGTCGTGCTGACGCCTTCCACCACGGTGGAGGTAATGCGTTTGATGTTCGGAATGGTGGCGACCGAGTCTTCCACCTTGCGGGTGACTTCGGTTTCCAACTGCGAAGGCGATGCGCCGGGCTGCATCACCGTGACCACGGTCATCGGAAAGGCAATGTCGGGAAAACGCGCCACCGACAGTTTATGGAAGCCGTAGAGCCCCGCCACGCACAACACGAAGAACAGCATGATTGCCGGCAGCGGACGTTTGATCGCCCACGACGAAAGATTGCCACCCCCACTCACGGTTGCGACCCTGCCGTTTGCGGCTTGGCTGCTGCGCTGGTTGTCGGCGCGACAACACGGACCGTATCGCCGTCGGCGAGGAAGCCGGCACCTTCGGTGACCACCGCTTTGCCGGTCTCAAGACCGCGGGTGATTTCGACCAAGTCGCCGGTTTTTTGTCCTTGCTCAACGCGGATCGCGCGCGCTTTGTTGCCGTTCTCGATCACGAAGACCGTCGGGAATCCATCGCGCATGACAATGGAAGAAGCCGGCACGACTTTCGCACGGGTGGTGCCGGTCGCGATATGGCCTTGCAAGAAGGTGCCGGGTTGCAGGCCTTGCGGCGCCGGCAGGTTGGCATAGACGGTGCCGGTGCGTGTCGTCGCATCGACACCCGGACTCACCGCGCGCACCACGCCATCGACGTTGACACCCTCACGCGAGGTCAGCCGGATGGTGTCGCCCGGCTTCACCGCCGCCAACTGACTGGCCGGCAGATCCGCACGCCATTCCAATCGACCATCGCGGATCAAACGCATCAACTCCATACCGGCAGCGACCACTTGGCCGGATTGCACCAAGCGTTTTGAAATGACGCCGTTGGCCGGCGCACGCAAATCCGCAAAGCTGCGACGCAACGACGCGGCATCAAACGCCGCGCGGGCGGTGGCGACGCGGGCTTCGCCTTGGGTGCGTGCCGCGCGCAGCTCATCCAGTTGCATCGCCGAGATGTATTTGTCGGCCGCAAGGTTCTGACCGCGGGCAAGGTTGGCGCGTGCCAAGTCCGCGCCGGTTTGCGCTTCACGCAATGCGGCGCGCGCTTGCGCGAGATCAGAATCCAAGGTGCGATGGTCGAGCGTCAGCAGCACTTGGCCTTGGCGCACGCTTTGGCCGACGTCGACGTTCAAGCCAGTTACGCGCAGGCCCGAGAGCTCGACGCCGAGTTGCATTTCTTCCACCGCGGCCACCGGTCCCGAGACCGTGATGCCGCTGGCCATGTCGCGCTCGACGACAGGCGTCGTGGACACGGCGAGGGTCGAGGCACTGGCTTCCGCAGCCGCTTTGCCGTCTTTGCTTTCCGCGTCTTTTTTGCACGCGGGCAACGACACGGCGATTGCCAAAACCAGAAGGGCGGAGATTGGATGAACGCGCATATGCAAGCCTAAGCCGGATCAGCCCGCAAGTTTACTGCGCACCTGTGTTGCCGCGTGCAAACGCCTTCGCGGGCTCAGCCCGGCAGTGCGGGCAAGCCGAAAAACGTACGTGCGGCGCGTGTCGAATCGGTCGCCGCTTGATCCGCCGTTATGCCGCGATCGCGTGCCAGTTCCTCAACAATATGCGGCAGGAAACGCGGCTCATTGCGGCGATCCTTCGGCATCGGTTGCAAGGTACGTGGCAACAAATAGGGCGCATCCGTTTCCACCATCAAGCGGTCTGCCGGAATGTCTTTCACCATCTCGCGCAGATGCCGGCCACGACGCTCATCGCACAACCAACCGGTGATGCCGACATACCAATCCTGATCGAGATAGTCATACAAGGCTTCGCGGGTAGCGGTGAAACAGTGCACGACCGCGCGAGACAACTGGCCGTCAAACTGCTTCATGATGGCCATGAAATCCGCATGCGCATCGCGTTGGTGCAAGAACACCGGCTTGCCGGTGTCGACGGCGATCTGCAATTGGCGTTCGAACGCTTTGCGTTGCGCCGGTCGCGGCGAGAAATCCCTGAAGTAGTCCAGACCGCACTCGCCAACCGCCACGACTTCCGCGTGCGCCTGCAGTGCGCGCATTTCGGCGTCGCATTCTTCGGTGTATTCGACGGCGTGATGCGGATGCACACCGGCTGTGGCAAACAACATGCCGGGATACTGCAACGCCAGTTCAAGCGCCATCGGCGAATGCTCGCGCGAGGCGCCGGTCACGACCATTTGCGCCACGCCGACCGCGCGCGCCGCTTGAATCACCGCATCGCGATCGCGATCAAAGCTGTCGTGGGTGAGATTTGCACCGATATCAATCAATTCCATGCGCGTATTATCGCAAGTCCAGAACGCACAGGGCTCGCGGGCGGATGCCGCACATCGATCCGACATTGCCGATCGCAGATGTGATGCCGGACATCTTGGCGTCTTTGGGAAGCCATACACGCTTGGTGCTGGAGGCGCCCCCCGGCGCAGGCAAAACCACACAGGTGCCGCTGGCCCTATTGGATGCGGCGTGGCTTGAGGGCCGGCAAATTGTGATGCTGGAGCCAAGACGCGTCGCCGCACGTGCGGCGGCAAGCTTCATGGCGAAGCAATTGGGTGAGGCGCCGGGCGATCGCGTCGGCTACCAGATCCGCTTCGAGCGTAAAGTCTCTGCGAGCACGCGCATTTTGGTCGTGACCGAAGGCCTGCTGGCACGCATGATCCAAGAAGACCCCATGCTTGAAAGTGTGGGTGCGATTGTGTTCGACGAATTTCACGAGCGCCACCTCAGCGCCGATTTGGGATTGGCCTTGGCCTTGGATGTGCAATCGGGCTTGCGTGAGGATCTGCGCATTGTGTTGATGTCGGCGACGCTGGACGGGGAAGCACTTTCCACGTGGTTGGACGCACCGCGCGTCAGCAGCGCGGGGCGCGCCTATCCGGTCGAGATCCGCCATGTCGACGCCCAGCGCGAGGAAAAGCTGTCACAGCACATCCGACGCGCGCTCGCCGACGCCACGGCGAACATGGCAGGCGACGCCTTGGTGTTTCTGCCGGGCAAGCGCGATATCGCCTTGACCCAAGCGGTGCTTGAGCAGGCCATGCCGGAGGTCGATATTCGTGCGCTGCACGGCGACCTCCCGGTAGAAGAACAAGCGGCGTTGCTATCGCCGTCCGCACACGCGCGTCGCGTCGTACTCGCCACCAATGTCGCGGAATCGAGCGTCACCTTGCCCGGCGTGCGTATCGTCGTCGATTCCGGCCTCGCACGCGAACCCGCATTCAACAGCGACACCGGCTTCACCCATCTGGAAACGCGACGAATTTCGCAAGCCTCGGCCGACCAACGCGCCGGCCGCGCGGGCCGCGTTGCCGAAGGACTGGCACTGCGCCTTTGGCCGGCATCGCAGCGCCTGCAGTCACAACGCACACCGGAAATCCTGCAGGCGGATCTTGCACCGCTGCGTCTTGAGCTTGCCGCCTGGGGCAGTGACGATTTGCGTTTTGTGACCGCACCGCCCACGGCCGCGATGCAGAACGCCTCGGCCTTGCTGCGCGACCTTGGCGCCTTGGATCGAGATCAGAGCTTGACTGCCCGCGGCCGTCGCCTGCTCGAGCTCGGACTGCATCCACGCATGGGTGCGATGGTGTTATCCGCACAAACCCCCACCGAGCGCGCCCTCGCCTGCGATCTGATCGCCTTGGCCGATGCGCGCTCACCCCTGCTGCGTCCGGGTGATGCTTTCGCAGAACGCTGGCAAGCACTGGCGGCATTTCGCGCAAGAGGATTTGTGGACGGCGCACACGCCGGCGCCTTGCGCGCGTTGGATCGTGCCGCGATGCAATGGCGTAAACGATTGCGCGTCGATGCAGGGGCGCCCAACGTATTGCCTGCGCATGCCTTGGGGGCATTGCTCGCGCAGGCCTATCCCGACCGTATTGCGCGTGCGAGTGCGAACGATCCGTATCGCTACCAATTGGCCAACGGACAAACCGCCAAGTTGTCTGAGTACACGCAGTTGCTTGGCGAGCCTTGGCTCGTCATCAATGAACTGCATTACGCCCGACCCGATGCACGCATCCTGTCGGCGGCGCCGGTGGATGAAGCCTATTTGCGCGAGGCCTTCTCCGCACAATTCCAGGAAGGGGATGAAGTGGAGTGGGACGAAGCGCGTGCCGCCTTGGTGGCCGCACGGATCAAACGCTTCGATCGCATCGTGCTGTCGCGTGCGCCTGGCGGCCAAGTAGATGCCGAGCGCGCGCAGGCTGCCTTGGTGGATGCGGTCCGCCGACTGGGTCTCGCGGTGCTTCCATGGTCTGATGCCAGCCGGCAGTGGCAGGCGAGAGTTCAACTGCTGCGCAAGCATTTGCCGGCATTGGCCTTGCCCGCGATGGATGACGACAGTCTCGTCGCCGACTTGGATGATTGGCTCGCGCCCGCGTTCGCCGGAAAGACGCGATTGTCAGCCTTGGATACGCAGGCGCTGTCGAATGCCTTGCGAACACGCTTGGATTGGTCGCAACAACAGGCGCTCGACATGCATGCGCCGAAGCAAATGCAAGTGCCCTCGGGACTGTCACGCGATATCCATTACGCGCTCGATCACGAGGGTGAACCCGAAGCACCGGTGCTGGCGGTGAAGTTGCAAGAGTTGTTCGGCCTTGGTGATACCCCGACGATTGCCGACGGCCGTGTCAGCTTGACCTTGCATTTGCTCTCGCCCGGCGGTCGGCCGCTACAGGTGACGCGCGACTTGCGCGGTTTCTGGGATCGCACCTATCCGGAAGTGAAAAAAGAGATGAAGGGCCGCTATCCCAAGCACCCCTGGCCGGATGACCCATGGTCCGCAACCGCGACGCACAGGGCCAAACCGCGCGGAACTTGAATGCCGATTCAGGCTCGCGGCGCGTGCCAAGGATTTATCACGCGGGTATGACATTCCGCGCCAGATACTGAGCCCATCGTTTGACAGACTTGGATTTGCGCCATGAGCAACAAATTTGAAGATCTCGCATCCGTCGCTGGCGACATGGCAGAGAAGCTGGGCGGCAATTTGAAGAACGGCTTGCCGGGCAAGGCCATGAAGTGGGTCGAAACCGGCGCTGCGCTCACCGCATTGCGTACCGGCTCGCGCATCGGCCTGCGCTTTGCGCGCCGCAATCCCGTGCTGGCCGTTGCCGCCCTCGCCGGCGCCGGCGCATTGATGTACGCCACCCGCCGCGCACAGCAGAAAAAGCTTGAAGCCGGCGAGGTGATCGAAGGCAAGAGTAAACGCGTCACCGCACGCAAGATTTCGCGTGCAAAGAGCGAATAGTTTTCAGAGTGGTTTGGTGTTTGGGTGAAAGTTTTGACGGCGCCGCAAGGCGCCGTTTTTTCATCCCCAATTTCCCCAGCCCTTCTCCACAAAGTGGAGAAGGTGGCGCGAAGCGCCGGATGAGGCGCTCCCCTACCAAAATGCATCACCAACGGAACCACCCCATACGACCGTTGATACGTAGCTGGTAAATAGCCTCTTTGTCGAATGTCATCGGAAACGTAGGCACACCATGCATGATGTAGCCAGTGTAGCCATGATGATGACTACCTAACAGCGAGCTATGCCCGCAACGGCAACTCCACCACAAACCGCGACCCGCCGCCTTCGCGATCTTCATAGAACAACTGTCCGCCGAAGCGCGAAATGATTTGCCGCGCCAATGACAGTCCCAAGCCGTTCGACATCTCTGCATGGGTATCGTCATCTGACAAGCGAGTGAACGCTTTGAACAATTCACGTTGCTTGTGGCTAGGAATGCCAGGGCCGCGATCTTCCGCCATGATTACGCCAAAACCCGGTGCGCCGGTACGTGCAGTGAGTTTGAGCTCGCCCCCTTCGGTCGCGTATTTCAACGCATTGGTAATGAGGTTTTCGCACACCTGGCGCAGCACCATGGCGTCCACGGCCGCCGTGCGTTCTTCGGGCACTGTGACCACCTGCATTGCCAAGCCTTTGCTTTCACATTGCAGCTCATAGCGCGATCTCAGCCAATCGAGCGTATCGTTCAAACCCGCACCGGTATGTGCGGCATTGTCCATGGCAACGTTGTGCGGATCCTGCGATTCGAGATAGCGCCGGATGTAGACCACGGCATCGTTCGCGCTTTCGTGAATCATTTCCAGATAGCGCGGCACGCGCTCGGGCTTGCAGCCCTCGTGGATGATCACTTCACTGGCAAACATGATGCTGGTCAGTGGGTTCTTCAGATCATGCGCCACCAGATTCACCAGACTTTGCCGTTCGCTAGCCACGCGCTCCAAGCGGTCTCTGGTCAACTTGAGGCCGACGTGTGCACTGACGCGCGCCAACAATTCTTCCGCCAGAAACGGCTTGGTGATGTAATCCACGGCGCCGGCCTCGAAGGCGCGTACCAACAGATCGCGATCCTGCATCGCTGTCAGGCAAATGACAGGCACTCGCATCAGCGCCTCATCTTGCTTCATGCGCGTCAAGACATCGAAGCCATCCATCATCGGCATCAACATGTCGAGCAGGATCAGGTCCGGCATTTGGACTTCGCAGGCGGCGAACATGGCTTCGCCGTTCTCGGCGGTGGCCACTTCGTAGCCATTCCGTGTCAACAATGTGGAGACCACCCGCAGGTTTGCGTCTTGGTCGTCCACGACCAAGATGCGCCCGGAGTGGGGAATCGTCGACGCCATGCTTTATGAACCCCTTCAGGAAAGCGAAGTATAGCCCGCTAATTTCCGCTCGTCTCGAAGTTTAATGAACCGTTTATCTTCATGGTTGCGCTAATCCATCCAGCGCGCGCCATTCGCCCGGCGACAGCGTCTCCAAACCGATATGACCGATACGTACGCGAACCAAACGCAGTGTCGGCAAACCCACTGCCGCGGTCATCCGGCGAACTTGTCGATTGCGTCCCTCGTGGATTTCCAGTTCGATCCAAGCGTCGGGAACGGTTTTCCGGAATCGCACCGGCGGATTGCGCGCCCAAATCGCCGGCGGGTCGAGCAGTCGCGCGCGCGCCGGACGCGTCGGGCCATCGTTGAGCTGCACCCCGCGCGCCAACTGTCCGAGCTGGTCCTCGGTTGGCGAGCCTTCCACTTGGGCCCAATAGGTTTTCGCAACTTTGTGTTTGGGGTCGGTCAACCGGTGCGCGAGCGCGCCGTCATCGGTCAACAGCAACAGCCCTTCACTGTCGAAATCGAGGCGGCCGGCCGCGTAAACGCGTGGCGGCAAACGGAAGTCGGCCAAGGTCGCGCGCGGCGGTCGGCTTTGATCCGTGAATTGGCAGAGCACGTTGAACGGTTTGTTGAACGCGATCAACATCCGGATCAGGGTTTGCGGAATCGCAAAGTCATACGATCGCTTTCGCCGATGGCTTTGTACTTTGCATCATCTTTCGCGTCGTGCCGGTTGGTTGGCGGCAAGGTCCAGACACCGTTGGGATGGTCGGTCGTGTCCGCGGGGTTGGCGTTGATTTGCGAGGTTTCTTCGAGCACAAATCCCGCGCGGGTCGCGTAGTCGATCACCAGTGCTTCGGTGAGATAACCGGTCTTTTTCATGGTGTCGAGATCGGTACCGGGTTTGGCGCGATGATCTGCCACACCCAAAACGCCGCCCGGCTTCAAAGCTTTGAAGAACGCGTCGAAATACAACTGGGCATTGCCGGCGGCCACCCAGTTGTGCACGTTACGGAATGTCAGAATCGTGTCCACGCTACCGGGAGCCCCGAAAACGGGGGCACTTGGATTGAAGCCGATCTGTTTGAGCGTGTTAAAGCCTTGCACTTTGCCCGCGAGAAAGCGCGCAAAGGTATCGCGTTGTTTTTCTTGGAATGCGCGCGATGCACCCATGGGCACGGTCGCGGGATCCACCAATGCGGCGGTGTAGGAACCGTCAGTGATCAGGTACGGCTGCAGGATTTCCGTGTACCAACCGCCACCGGGCGTGATTTCCACCACATGACTTCGCGGCGTGACTTGGAAGAAGCGCAGCGTGTCGAACGGATGGCGATAGACGTCGCGGGCGCGATTGGCGGCTGAGCGATCTTCGCGATCGATGGCCATTTGTAATTCGGCCTCGTCGGCGGCATCGGCAGCGGCTTTGGCCGCAGCGTCTGCCGCTTCAACTGCGGCGATGGCGGCCGCTGAGTGGACGGGCGCGCCGTCGGTGCCGGTCGCGACATCGTGGGATGCCGAGCTGGCGCAGGCGGAGAGCACCAGGCTAAGGGAACAGGCTAGGAGCTTGGACTTTTGCATGGTGGGGACTCCGGGGGTTGGGGGGAGTGGAAAAATGAGAGAAAGATTTAAGAGCGCCTCATCCGCCCCTGCGGGGCACCTTCTCCACGGAGTGGAGAAGGGATTCTCTTCGTTTTAGATTAGGGCTAGGTCGGTGTTGAAGGTGGGGCTGGGGCGCATTGCGGCGGCCAGTTTGGTGAGGTCGGGTTTGTAGTAGCCGCCGATATCCACCGGTTGGCCTTGCGCGCCGTTCAACTCTGCGAGGATTTTGGCTTCGTCGCGGGTCAATGCTTCGGCCAAGGGCGTGAACGTGGCTTTCAAGTCGGCGTCGGCATTTTGGGCGGCCAAGGCTTGCGCCCAGTACATCGCCAGATAGAAGTGCGAGCCGCGATTGTCGAGTTGACCCACCTTGCGCGCCGGTGAGCGGTTTTCGTCGAGAATCTTGCCGTTGGCGACATCCAAGGCGTCGGCCAACACGCGGGCTTTTTGGTTACCGGTGTGTTCGGCGAAATGTTCGAACGATGCGGCCAAGGCCAGGAATTCACCCAAGGAATCCCAACGCAGATAGTTTTCTTCGACGAATTGCTGGACATGCTTGGGTGCGGAACCGCCGGCGCCCGTTTCGAACAAACCGCCGCCGGCCATCAGCGGCACGATGGACAACATCTTGGCCGAGGTGCCCAGCTCCATGATCGGGAACAGGTCGGTCAAATAATCACGCAGGACGTTGCCCGTCACCGAGATGGTGTCTTCGCCTTTGCGTGCACGTGCGAGGGTGAAGGTCATCGCCTCCACCGGCGTTTTGATGCTGATCTCAAGCCCTTGGGTGTCGAGGCCCTTCAACGCCGCTTCGACCTTGGCAATCATTTGGCGGTCGTGGGCACGCTGGGCGTCGAGCCAAAACACGGCCGGCGTCTTCGACAGGCGTGCGCGATTGACGGCGAGTTTCACCCAATCCTGGATCGGCGCGTCCTTGGTTTGACTCATACGCCAAATGTCGCCGGCCTTGACCGCATGCGACATCAATACCTTGCCGGCGGCATCCACGACTTTGACCGTGCCGTCTTCGCTTAACTGGAAGGTCTTGTCATGGCTGCCGTATTCTTCAGCTTTCTGCGCCATCAAGCCGACGTTGGGCACACTGCCCATGGTCGCCGGATCGAGCGCACCGTTGGCCTTCATGTCGGCAACGACGGCGGCGTAGATCCCGGCGTAATTGCGGTCGGGAATCATCGCCAACGTGTCTTGCAACGCGCCTTGTGCGTTCCACATTTTGCCGCTGTCGCGCAGCATTGCGGGCATCGATGCATCGACGATCACGTCGCTCGGCACATGCAGATTGGTAATCCCCTTATCCGAATTCACCATCGCCAGCGCAGGACGTTGGCTGTACAGCGCGGCGATGTCCGCTTCGATGGCCTTGCGCGTTTCTTCCGGCATGGACGGCAGGCGCGCATACAAATCGCCGATGCCGTTGTTGGCGTCGAAGCCGGCGTCGTCCAAGGCTTTCGCATGCTTTTCCAGCACCGGCGCGTAATAACGCTTCACCGCGACACCGAACATGATCGGATCGCTGACCTTCATCATGGTGGCCTTCAAGTGCAGCGACAACAGCAAATTCTCGGCTTGCGCGCGGGCGATGCTGGCATCGACGAAATCGGCCAAGCGGCCGGTATCCATGCTGGCCGCGCTGATGATTTCGCCGGCCTTGAGTTTCAATCCTTCTTTCATGGTCTTTGCACCGTTGGCGCCTTCAAACACGATGTTCACCGTGTCGTCTGCCGCCAGCGTGACGGATTGTTCGGTGCCGTAAAAATCACCGGCATCCATGTGCGCGATGGCGGTCTTGGAGCCGGCATCCCACTTGCCCATGCGATGCGGATGCTTCTTGGCGTAGTTCTTCACCGACAGCGGCGCGCGACGATCACTGTTGCCTTCGCGCAGGACCGGATTCACTGCCGAGCCCATGACCTTGGCGTAACGGGCACGCGCGTCTTTTTCCGCGTCGGTCGCCGGTTCATCAGCGTAATCGGGAATGGCAAAGCCTTGTGCCTGCAATTCTTTGATGGCCGCCTTCAATTGCGGAACGGAGGCCGAGATGTTCGGCAGCTTGATGATGTTGGCATCCGGCGTCGTGGCCAACTGGCCGAGCTCGGTCAGATCGTCTGGCACCTTGTTGGCGCCCAAGCTTTCCGGAAACTGGGCGAGGATGCGTCCCGCCAGCGAAATGTCACGCGTCTCGACGGCAATACCGGCCTGGGCCGCGAACGTGCGCACGATGGGCAGCAGCGATTGCGTTGCCAGAAACGGGGCTTCATCGGTCAACGTATAAATGAGCTTGGCGTCATTCGACATTTCAACATCCTTGGATTCGACATAAGCGACCATTGTCGCCGCTGCCGCGGGTCACATGCAAAGAAAAGGCGCGCCGTTTCCGGCGCGCCCGACTACACGCAAGCGTGTGGTGGCCTTACTTGGCGACGGTGAATTCAGCCGACTTGACCGGCGCGCCGTCCAAGCTGATGTCTACCTTGTACTTGCCGACCGGGAAGCCCTTCGGGCTGTTGATCTTGAAGTTGGTGACACCATTGCCGTTGAAGTTGATGTCTTTGGACTCTTCGTTGACGGTCTGACCGTCTTGGAAGGTCCACTTGGCGCTCAACTTGCCCGGGACGGTGGCGGCAGCGTCGCTGGTGGCGGTACCCACAGCGGCGATGATCGCGTCGGTGGGCTTGAAGGTAGTCATCGGCATGGTGACCTTCATGTCGGCGCCGACGGCATTGCCGAGATCCAACGAGGTCACCGAAGCGGTGGCAGCGACCGGAGCCGGTGCAGGTGCGGTTTCAACCGGTGCCGGCGTCGGGGTCACAACGGCTTCTTCTTTCTTCTTACAGCCAACCACCGCAACGGTCGAAATCAAGGCGGCGGCAACAAAAAGCGAGAGACGATTCTTGGTCATTTTCATTCCTTGGAAAAGTGATTGAGTGAAGCGGATCAGGCCGCCGGGATGTTGAGCACTTGGCCCGGTTTGATCTTGTCGGGGTCGTCAAGCTGGTCGCGGTTGGCCTCGAAAATGGTGTTCCACTTGTTGGCGTTGCCGTAGAACTCCTTCGAAATGTGCGACAGGGTGTCGCCGGACTTCACGGTGTAGGTTTGTGCTCCGGCACCGCCGCCGTTTTCAACAATTTCTTCGGTCGAGGTGACCGAGGATTGCACGTCAGAGAAATCAGGACGTTCGTTGTTCATTGCCATTTGCCTCCGGGGGATCGAGTGGATTCACGATGCCATGGCGAATGTTAAGAACGAATCATTTCCTCATTGCCGGACATCACGCTCGAAATCGATTCGGTCTTCGTTCACGGTGGCGCGCCAAGGGTTGATATCCAGCCCGCCCCGCCGTGTGTAGCGCGCAATCACGGACAAACGATCAGGTGAAGTCCGCGTCATCAAATCGTTGAAAATCCGTTCAACGCATTGCTCATGAAATTCGCAGTGATTGCGAAAACTGACGATGTATTCGAGCAAGGCGGCGCGATCCAAGCGCGGGCCGCTGTAATCGATCGTGAGCGTCGCCCAATCCGGTTGCGAGGTGACCGGGCAATTCGACTTCAACAAACGCGTCAGCAACACCTCCGTCACACGCGTGTCGTCGTGCCGGAGGAGACCGGCATCGGGCGGACCGTAGCTGGCAATCGTCACCGGCAAATCGTCGATGCAAATGCCGCTTTGCTGCGCTTGTGTATGCGGGACGCCGAAGCGCATGGTCACTTCGCCACCCGCCGCGGTCGATAGCGCGGCAACGACCTTTGCCTGCACCTCGTCATGGCTGGCAAAGCGTTCGTTGTTCAAGCTATTCAAGTACAGCTTGAAGGATTTCGACTCAATCAAATTCGGTGACTCGGCCGGCACGATGAATTGCGCCGTCTCAACCACGGGCTTGCCGCGTGTATCCAGCCAGCTCAGTTCGTAGGCATTCCAAATGTCGTGGCCGATGAACGGCAGCGCCCCGTGGATGCCGATCTCATTGCGTGCCTGTGCGCGTGGAATGGGAAACAACAAACCTTCGTCGTAGGCTGCCGGATATTCCGTGCCACGTCCCAAGCTGCTGTTTTCCGGGGTATGTGCATTCATGATGCAATGTCTCTTGAGGGCTCGCCATCGCCGGCATGCTCACCGGCGAGATATTCGGCACTTTGCATTTCAATCAAACGCGACGAGGTGCGCTCGAAGACCGCCGCCATGCGCGTGCCTTGGTAAAGGGTTTCCGGCGCGGCATCTGCCGTGCAAATGAAATTGACACCGCGATCATAAAACTCGTCGATCGCGTTGATGAAGCGTCGCGCCGGATCGTCGTTACTACCGTCGAACACCGGAATGCCACCACAAAACACGGTGTGGAATTCGCGGGCGATCTCAATGTAATCGGTGGTACCGCGCGGCCCGTCGCACATGGCCGCAAAGTCCAGCCACACCATGCCCTGCCCGCGCGCGCGTACCGGAATGCGGCGTCCGTCAATTTTCAATCCGGCATCGCGGTGCCGGTCGTCGCCACCCAATGTGTGCCAACGTGTTTCCAGCCAGGATTCCGACTGCGCGTCGAGCGGGGCGCGATAAACCGGGCTTTGCGTCAACGCACGCAGTCGATAATCGGTGCTGCTTTTGATCTCGACGACTTCGCAATGCTGTTCGATCAATGCAATCGCCGGCAGGAAGCTGGCGCGCTGCAAACCATCTTTGTAGAGGTTCACCGGCGGGGTATTCGAGGTGGTCACCAAGGTGATGCCTTGCGCGAAGAGCTGATCCATCAAGCGACCCAATAACATCGCGTCGCCGATGTCGGTGACGATGAATTCATCGAGCACCAGCAAGCGCAAACTGTCGCGCCACGCTTCGGCAATCTTTGCCAAGGGATCACTCTCGCCGGCATGCGCGCGTAAGCGCTCGTGAACCTCACGCATGAAGCGATGGAAATGGGTGCGTTTCTTTTTCGGCGTGTCGACGGTGTCGTAGAACAGATCGACCATGAAGGTCTTTCCGCGGCCAACGCCACCCCAGACATACAAACCGCGCACCGGCGCGTCGGCGTCACGATTGAACCATTTGGACAACAGACCGCCCGACGCGGGTGTTTTGCGCAATTCCGATTGGATGCGATCAAGGACGCGCAGCACTTCAAGCTGGGCGGGATCCGATTGCCAGTCGCCACGTTGCACGCCGGCGAGATAGGCCTGCGTCGGAGAAAGCGCTGCGCTCATGCGCGACGCACATCGGCTGCCCAAGCCAAGATGGCTTCGCGCAGATCGATCAATTTGCCGTGGAAGAAATGCGAGGTCTCCGGCATGGAGACGTAGCGCGCCTGCGGCGCTTGCAGTTGGTCGAACCATTGTTTGGTGACGTTGGCATCGACCAACTCATCCGCCTCGCCCTGCACCACCAACCAAGGCATGCCCGGCCGCACCAAGGCATCAAAATCCCAACGACCCGCCGGCGGCGCGATGGACACCAGATAGTCGGGGCGCGAGAGACCGATCGACGACAAGGACACATAGCTGCCGAAACTGAAACCGGCCAGCCACAGTGTGGTGTTCGGCCGCGTCGCGCGAACCCACTCCACGACCGCCATCAGATCAGCCACTTCACCAATACCGTTATCGAATGCACCGGCGGATTTTCCGGTACCGCGAAAGTTGAAGCGGACGCTGGGCATGCCGAGTGCGCGAAAAGCCTTTGCCGCGGTCGTCACCACCTTGTTGTCTTTAGTGCCGCCGCCGGTGGGCAGCGGATGACAAACGATCGCGGTTGCCGCGATAGCGGTTTGATCGGCATCAGGCCACTCGACGTGGACCTCCAGCGGCCCCTCAGGCCCCTCGAGCATCAGCAGCGAATCAATGGCGGGAAAAGGGGTCTGTGTGTTGTTCATCGAAACAGTGTGCCTGTCGGCACGTAAACGACGGAAAAAAGAACGCCGCCCGAAGGCGGCGCGAGACTTTTCAAGCTGGGGGCTTATTTCGCTTGCGCGACCATCCAGTCCACCGTGGCCTTCATTTGTTCGTCGGTCAAGGCCGGGTTGCCGCCGCGCGCCGGCATCGCACCGGACTTGCCGGTGAAGCCTTCAATGGCGTGCTTGTACAAGGTTTCCTTGCCTTGGGCGATACGGGCGGTCCAATGCGACGGGTCGAGCGTCGGGGCGCCGCCCGAACCGGAGGTGTGGCAACCGGTGCAGAGGTTGTCGTAAATCACCTTGCCGTCCGTGGTGCCGCCGTAGGCGACAGCCGATTTGGCCTTGTCCTTGGCCGCTTCGTCGGCCGCGGCTTGCTGGGCGAGACCCGTGCGACCGGCGTAGACGGCACCGACCGGCGCAATCCGTTCGATGGTCTTCTTTTCCGCGCTCTTGGAAGCTTCGTAGGGCAGCTGCTTGCCGATGTAATGGGCAGCAATAATCAGGGCGATCGTCAATCCCAAGAGGAAAGCGATAACCATGGAAAACTTCTTCAAAAATTCAAGATCGTAATTGCGCACGTTGCCTGTTCCCAAGCCGCTCCCTTGCGGCGCTAGCCACACAGTATAAAGGCTAGGCGCAGGCGCAACCAGTCAGCTCCGGCGGCGGATGACCGCCAAGGTCAGGCGGGAAATACAAACCAGCTTGCCTGCCTCGTCTTCGATGCGGATTTCCCAGACCTGGGTCGTGCGACCAACATGCAGCGGTCGGGCGGTGCCCGTGACTACGCCTTCGCGGACCCCGGCGAGGTGATTGGCGTTGATTTCAATGCCGACCACGCCTTGGCCTTCTTCGACACACAACCCTGCGGCGGTACTGCCCAAGGTCTCGGCCAGTGCGGCCGATGCGCCGCCATGCAAGAGGCCGTAGGGTTGATGCGTCCGCGCATCCACCGGCATGGTGCCGCGCAAATAATCGGGACCGATCTCGGTGAAAAGAATGCCGAGCGGTCCCATCAAGGTGTTGCGGGACAGATCGTTCAGTTGTTCAAGGGTGACGGGACGCTGAAACATCGGGGGCCTGCAGTTGGGGTAGAACTGAAGGTTACCCCGAAGTTTCAGCGAACGGAAAAGCGGGCCGGACCCCAATCCTGGCTGTAACGGCGGCGGCTGACATAGCCGCTGCTGCTGCCATAGCCCACGCCGAAGCGGGCGGGTTCTTCATTGATTTTGGTTTCCGGCAAGTAGGATTCGCTATTGGCGGCCAGGCTGCGGTTATCGAAGCGGACGAATTCACGGCGGTCGGCGGTGGCGTTGAGTTGGGCGTTCATGTCTGTCTCGTTGTTGTGGTGTACTGGTAAAGTAACACACCAAGACAATTGCGAATGTGCCGGAAGTCACCCAACCAAAGTAGGCGAATCGCCGAAGTTGAGGCCAGTAGTCCCGATGCTGCGTTCCATTTCAGTAGTTGGAGCCCTTCCACGGGCTCCACGTCGAGAATGCAATGACCAATCCCTTACTGCACTAGTTAGGCCGCTGAAGCGTAGGTTTGGTGGGTGGGTGCTTTTCTTTGCCAGCGCAGCTGCATCACGAAAGTTGTGATGGGTCGAAATCTGAATCACGTTGGTCATCGAGTCGCCTTGAATGTTGACCCAAGCGCGTGGCTTTTTCCGCTAACTGGCGCTTGCGTTCGAAGGCATTCACAGCGGAAAACAAAGCGTCCGCTATAGGAATCGCACCAGACGGCATACGCTTCAGTAATTGCGGTGCAGATCGCTCAAAAATTCCCTTAACGGCAGCGTCCCCACGCCTGTTGGCTCCGGCGGTGCCAACAAGCCGCGTCACTGCCCATCGCTGGCTCAAAACTTTTCCCATTCGCCAGTGCACCAAGCGGACCGGTTCGACCCCTATTGCATCGAACGCCGCTCAAATGGGCACGGCCGTTTCCATGATCCAGACGCTTGCGGCCGCAGCCGCGCAGGCGGCATAGCGATTTACGATCTCCCATTCGCGAAAAGTGGGGTCCTACTTTCCTGTTTTGCCCAAAGGGCACGGCGCCTCGCTGCCCCAATTCGGATCAGTCAAAGACCTTGCCGGGGTTGAGAATCCCGTCTGGGTCGAAAGTTTCGCGGATCCCGCGCAAGCGTACCATCTCCGCTTCACCCCGCATGCGCGCAAGCCACGGCTTCTTGACCAGCCCAATGCCGTGCTCGGCGGAGATGCTGCCGTCGTGGCGCGCCAACACGTCGGCGAGCATGTCGGTGGCGTGTTCGCAATGCGCCACGAACGCGTCGGGCGCGAGGTCTTCGGGTCTCAAGATGCTGATATGCAAGTTCCCATCGCCAATGTGCCCGAACCAGATCACTTCAAATGTTGGGTACCCCGCCGCGAGCAAGGCCTCGGCTTCCGCAAGGAAAGCCGGTAGCGCGGAAACACGCACCGCGATGTCGTTCTTGTAGGGCGTGCGCGCGGCAATCGACTCAGTGATGCTTTCGCGCAATCGCCACAAGGCCGCCACTTGGGCATCACTACCGGCGACGACGATGTCTGATGCGACCCCGCGTTCAAGACAACGCTCGAGCACGGCCAGCATTTCCGTCTCCTCGGCGTCATCTATCGAATCGACTTCAACCAATGCATAGGCTGGGTGCATCTCCGCAAACGGATCCTGTGCACCGTGTGCGACGACATGGCGTAGCGCGTCGCCTGAGAAAAACTCGAACGCCTGCAGGCCCAATGCGCCGCGCACTTCGACAAATGCAGCCATCACGGCGTCGAAAGACGGCAGTGCGAGCAGCACCACTTTGGACGCGGGCAACGGTGCTCCCAATCGAACGATGGCCTCGGTGACAATGCCCAGCGTGCCTTCGGAACCGATGACCAAATGGCGCAAGTCATAGCCGGACGAATTCTTGATGAGGCCACGGTTCAAACGCATGACTTCGCCGGTGCCGGCAACCAAAGTCAGCCCAGCGATCCACTCCCGCGTATTGCCATGGCGAATCACCCGGATGCCGCCGGCATTGGTGGCGATAGTGCCGCCGATAGTGCAAGAACCACGCGATGCGAAATCGACGGGATAGGACAGGCCCTGTTTGCCAGCCGCGTCTTGTACTGACTGCAGCGTAGCGCCGGCCTGGACCGTCAAGGTGCGATCGACGGGATCGAACGCGAGAATGCGATTCATCCGTTCCAAGCTCACCACCACCTCGCCGTTTGCAGCGACAGCGCCGCCAGACAGACCGGTTCGCCCACCCGAAGGCACCAGCGGCGTACCCGTGGCGCGCGCCCACTGCACTAGCGCTTGCACTTCTGCGGTGTCTGCTGGGAAAACAATCGCCAACGGCGCCGGGGTCCAACGTCGCGTCCAATCGCGGCCATAGTGGGCCAAGTCACTCTGTTCGGTGGAAATACGCAGCGCGGGGATGGTGTGGCGAAGCTTGTCGAGTGTGTGCATCGATGCAGTATCGTATGGATTCGCCCCGCCAGCGCACGCCATGAACGCAACCTCCTTTCCGAAATCAGAAATGCGCGTGGTGCTGCTTGAAGGCATCAGCACGCGCGCCGAAGCGGTGTTCCGCGCCGCAGGTTACAGCCGGATCGAAACACACGCGACCGCGTTGGACGGTGATGCCTTGCGCGCGGCACTGGCCCAAGCGCACATCGTTGGCATTCGTTCGCGCACGCGATTGAGCGCCGATATGCTCGGCGATGCGAAGCGCCTGCTTGCGGTGGGTACCTTTTGCATCGGCACCAATCAGGTTGACCTTGATGCCGCGGAAGCGCTCGGCATTCCGGTTTTCAACGCACCCTATTCCAATACCCGCAGCGTGGCCGAATTGGTCATTGCCGAAACCGTGCTGCTGTTGCGTGGGATTCCGGCCAAATCGATGCAATGCCACCGCGGCGGTTGGTCGAAATCCGCCCTCGGCAGCCACGAGGCGCGCGGCAAGACCCTCGGCATCATCGGCTATGGACACATCGGCACCCAGGTTGGCTTGCTGGCCGAAGGGTTGGGCATGCGCGTGCTGTTCCATGACATCGAGAGCAAATTGGCCTTGGGCAATGCGCAGCCGGCACCCGATCTCGACACGCTCCTCGCGCAGTCCGATGTCGTCACGCTGCACGTTCCGGATACGGCGGCCACACGCGGCATGATCGGCGCCGCGGCATTCGCGCGCATGCGCCGTGGCGTGCAATTCCTCAATGCCTCCCGCGGCACGGTGGTCGATGTGCAGGCCTTGGCGGATGCAATTGCGAATGGCCACGTGGCCGGTGCGGCTGTGGATGTTTTCCCAGAGGAGCCGGAGGGCAATGCGGATATTTTCGAATCACCGCTGCGCGGTCTGGACAACGTGATTTTGACCCCGCACGTGGGCGGCAGCACCTTGGAAGCACAAGACAGCATCGGCGTGGAAGTGGCCACCAAGCTGGTTCGCTACAGTGACAATGGCAGCACGCTTTCGGCCGTGAATTTTCCCGAAGTGACTTTGCCCGAACACGCGGGCAGCCATCGCCTGTTGCACATCCACAAAAACGTGCCCGGCATGTTGTCGCAGGTCAACGCGGTGTTCAGCGCACGCCACGTCAATATCGATGGCCAGTATTTGCGTACCGATGCCAACGTCGGCTACGTAGTCATTGATGTTGGCACCGGCGCCGCCCAGGCCGATGCCTTGCGTGCAGAGCTCGCAGCCATACCCGGCACCTTGCGCGCGCGTGTGTTGTATTAGAAGAAAGGCAAGCTGGCGACCCTTGGGCCGCGCGCTAGACCAATGCGTCGGCAACCTCGGCCCACGACAGCCCGTCGCCGAACTGCTGACTCTTGAGCTTCAGCCCGCGAATGCCCAATTTGCCCGCGAACTGCACGTCGGTATCGCGGTCACCCACCATCGCTGAACGGGTCCAATCGATGCGCGGGTCGCCCACGTAATGGGTCACCAATCCGATTTCCGGTTTACGGGTGGGTGCGGGATCATGGGCGAAACTGCAATCGATCAGCACTTCTCGAAATGAGAGGCCTTGGCTTTCGAAGACCTGCATCATCAAATTGTGCGGCGGGTTGAAGGTTTCCCAGGGAAATGAAGGCGTGCCCAAGCCGTTCTGGTTGGTGACCATCACGAATTCATAGCCCGCATCCCGCAGGCGCAACAGTGCGGGAATACAGCCCTCGACAAATCGCAGTTTTTGAAACGAATCGATTTGGAAATCGTCTGGCTCGGCGACGAGCGTGCCATCGCGGTCGACAAACAGGATCGGGGTGGGTGTCATTGGGATTTCAAGCTCGCGTTGTCAATCACGAAACGATATTTGACATCACCTTGCAACATGCGTTCGTAGGCGTGGTTGATTTCGTCAGCACGAATCAACTCGATGTCGGCGACGATGTCGTGCTTCGCGCAGAAATCGAGCATCTCCTGGGTTTCGGGAATGCCGCCGATGAGCGAACCCGCCAAGTTGCGTCGCTTCATGATCAGACTGAAGACGTTGGGCGAAGGATGCGGTGTGGAGGGCGCACCGACCAAGGTCATCGCGCCGTCGCGTTTGAGCAAAGCGAGGAAGGCATCGAGGTTGTGCGGCGCAGCCACGGTA
This sequence comes from Lysobacter soyae, assembly GCF_019551435.1. Classification (NCBI taxonomy): domain Bacteria; kingdom Pseudomonadati; phylum Pseudomonadota; class Gammaproteobacteria; order Lysobacterales; family Lysobacteraceae; genus Lysobacter; species Lysobacter soyae. Next base: position 208,098 of record NZ_CP080544.1, on the reverse strand, counting down.
TTGAGGATGAAGTCGAAGCTCTTGCGGTGCGCGGCCATCGCCTCGGCATTTTTCGACACGACCACCTCATCGGCACCCAAGGCCAAGGCGTCTTGGCGTTTCGATTCGGAGGTGGTGAAGGCGACGACGTGGGCGCCCAAGGCATGGGCGAGCTTGAGCCCCATGTGACCCAGACCGCCAATTCCGACTACGCCGACTTTCTTGCCCGGTCCTGCCTGCCAATGCTTGAGCGGCGACCAGGTGGTGATACCCGCACACAACAGCGGCGCCACCGCCGCGAGCTGGTCTTCGCGATGACCCACGCGCAGCACATAGCGCTGATTGACCACGATTTGCTCGGAATACCCGCCCAAAGTGTGGCCGGGCGCATCCGGGGTCGGCGAGTTGTAGGTGCCGATCATGTTGTCGCAGTAGTTCTCCAAGCCCGAACCGCACTCCTCGCAGGTTCTGCAGCTATCGACGATGCAACCGACACCCGCCAAGTCGCCGACTTTGAAGGCGGAGACTTTCTCGCCCACCGCCGACACGCGACCGACAATTTCATGCCCCGGGACACAGGGAAAGACAGTCCCGGACCATTCGGCCCTGACCTGGTGCAAATCGGAATGGCAGACGCCGCAAAAGGCGATATTGATTTGAACGTCTTCAGGGCCCACTGCGCGTCGCGTGATCGCCATCGGTTGGAGGGGCTGGTCGCCGGCGTGTGCGCCGTATGCGTGGACGGTCATCGGATTTCCTTCGCGAATGGGTATGGGAGAGGTCTCCGATGACCTTAGTCTGCCGATCGTTATTGCGGTGCGAATCAGCGGATGGAAAACCGCAAGGGACCCCACGCATGAGTATACGGTTTGTTGTGGACATAACCGCTGCTGTGGCCGTAACCGACGCCGAACTGCGAGTTGCCATCCCCTTCATGCGATTCGGGGAGAAAGGATTCGCTCTCGCCTGAGACGGCATGCAGGCTGTTGTTGTCGCCCGCCAGGGTGCGGTTATCCATTCGAACGAATTGGCGGCGGTCTACTTTTGGGACTTTGGTGTCCATGACGTGCCTCTGATGATGAGTTTGGACACTTCGAATCTTGCGCCAAACTTGCTTAATATGTGATGAGCATCACATATTGATTTTGTCCGGTTTCCTCAAAGAAACGGCATGCTCACCGCGCCCATCGCGGTGATCACGCGCGTCAGCCACCAGCGAATTGAGATGACATCGACCTCGGGAAAGTCGCCGACCATGCGATAGCACTTGCGGAATCCCGGCGTCCGGTAGCTGATCGGCGCCGGGCATTCCGGGCTGGGCACGAATTCATAGCTGCTGCCGTAGCGCGACGGCCATAAATCCAGGATCGGCAAAGCTTCGGTGCCGGAGAGCACCACTTCGTCCAACTGACGGAAGGCTTTTGGTTTGGGCGCGATCGTCCAAGCGTTGGCCGGTTGCGTCATCCGCAAAATATTGCGCGCAACCACGTCGGCAACGCGCGGGTCATGCACGATCACCGCGGCCTCGGTGTTGTAGTGCTGGCTGCGCGGATCGAAATTGTGCGTGCCGACCACCGCGGTGGTCCGGTCGATCACGATGGACTTCGCGTGAATCGCCACGCTGGCGTCACGCTCGCTGCGCGCGGCCGCGCTGTCGAATACGACGTCGGTCGGGTCGGGCTTGAGTTCAAACATCTCGAAGCCCAAACGGCGCATGTAGCGACGACGGTATTTGTATGCCATCGCATACGTCAGCATGTTGTCGGTCGACGCCAGACTGTTGGTCGAAACGATGATACGCGGCGGTTCGGGTCTGTCTTGCAATGCGGCGACCGAACGTTGCGCGGCATTGGTCAGCACCAGATACGGCGTTTGCATGATGATTTCGGACTGCGTGGAGGCGACCAACTGCCCGAGCTCGGAGGAAAATGCATCTTGCTTGCGAACCGCTGTCGGCCCTTTGCGGTGTTTGGCCGGCAAGTCGGCGATGAATTGCACGGCGCCTGTTTGGATCTCGGCGTTCGCATACGCTTGGTCACGCGCGCGCACATCGGCCGCGTCGTTCAAAAAATCACGCACGCGGTCGGGAAATTCATAGGCCGCATCGGACATTTTCGGCACACCTTCGCGCTGCAAAATCGCGACGGCGTCTTTCAGTTCGGGCATCGATTTCGAACGCGGTGAGGCCCAGAACACATTGAAGGTGTCCGCCATGCGTTGGACGACCGGGCCCGCCACGAGGATGTCGCGGTCGAGAAAATTGAACTGCGGACTCCAGTCAAAATAATCGTCTTGGTAGTTGCGCCCGCCGGTCAGACCCAACTTGCCGTCAATGATCAACAACTTGGTGTGCATGCGCTGATTGAGCGTGCGGAACTGCGCGATGCTGGCCAAAGCATATTGGAAAGGATTCGACAACGAACCCCGTCCGAACAAGGGGTTGTAGATCTTCAAATCGAGATTGCGGTGCGCGCCGGCCACCGCCACTTGCGTTTCCGCACTGTTGAATGCCGACAGTTGGTCGATCAATACGCGCACCTTCACGCCGCGTTTTGCCGCCGCGACCAACTCGCGCAAGATCATGCGCGCGCTGTCGTCCTCATCGAAAATGTAGGTCTGCACATCGATCTGTGTCTTGGCGGCACGAATCATCGAGACGCGTGTGTGCAATGCCTCCTGTCCGGATTCGATGATCCACACCGCATGCTTGGGCGCGGTTTCGGTGGACGCCGCGATCGCCGCGTCCGCCGCTTGGCTCAGGCGATTGTCAATCGCGCAGTGGTCGGCGCGCGCGCAAGACAGGACGTCGGACTTGCCTTCGTCAAGAACGCGCGTCGCTTCGGCACTGTCTTTGGGTCGCAGCCCCGAGCAAGCAGTACAGGCCAGGCACAGCCATACCAAGGCGAGGGCCAAGCATTGGCGCATGGATCAAGGCGACCAGAAATCGACGAGCGTCGCGACACCCGGTTCGATGGCGGCATCTTTGGGGAAGTGCAGCACGGCGACCGACCCGGGCGACATGCCGCGGTAATCACCGGTGCGTCCTTCCGACAGCAACGCCACCAGCTGCTCCAAGCCCGGGTTATGCCCGACCAACCAGACAGCGTCGGCATCGCGGTTGCCATCCACCAAGGTGATCAACTCACCGGTACTGGCTTCATAAATCGACGGCTCCAAACGCATAGGCAACGGCCCCATGGAACGCATGATGGCTTCCATGGTTTCGCGGGTGCGCCGTGCCGGTGAGCACAGCACGCGCTCCGGGGGCGAGCGCCTGGCGTGCAGCCAAGCGCCGGTCGTCCATGCTTCGACTTGACCCGGATTGGAGAGCGCCCGCTCCATGTCGGTCTCATCGCCTTCCGCGGATTTCGCGTGGGCGTGACGAATCAATACCAGTTCAAACATCCATTAGCCTCGCGCGCGTTGGGTCCAGTTGATCAACGGCGCCCAATCCGCTTGGTGTTCACGGATCTGGGCCGAATGATAGTCATGCAGCCCGCGTCCGAGGCCGGCCAGCATGACGTAGGCCTGGCTGTCGCGCATCTGTGCAATCACCGGCACGTTCCAGGACTTCAACAGTTCGACCGCCTGTTGTGTGGCTTGGGTCCAGGGCTTGACGCGATTGACGACCAGGCCAATCGGCAACTGCCCCTTCTTCACGCGCGGGTGTTTGTGGATTTCATTCAAGAAATGCACGGTGGGTTCGATATCCAACGCCGAGGGACCGACCGGCACAATCACCACCTGCGCCTCGTCCAGAAAGCCATCGAGAGACGATCGGGTGGCGCCGGCCGGGGTATCGATGATGATGCGTTGCGCGTCGTCGGGCACATGCTTGGCCCATTGCTTGCGGGTGCCGTCAATCGGCAACACCGCGCTATCCAATCCGGCACGGCGTTGTGCCCAGTGGGTGGAAGATTGCTGCGGGTCGGCATCCACGATCACCGTGTTCAAACCGGCCACGGCGGCCTGCGCCGCGAGATTGGTCACCACGGTGGTTTTCCCGACACCGCCCTTCGAACTTGCCACAAGAATCGACTTCACCGTGCGCCCTCGAAAAAGTGCATTGGGTTCCAAGCCTATCATTTGCCCGCGGAAAATCGCGGCGATACCCGGGCGTGCGGCGGGGAATCAGGGAAATCCCCAGTAAAATACGCGTTGCCAGCATCTATTACAGGGACGCAATGACCTCCACGGCCGAACTCTCCTCCCCGGCGTCCGCCAACACGGGCCTCACCCACGGCGTCAGCGACGTCGACTACACACTGGAAGACAAATACCAGCGCACCGAGGGCCGCATTTATCTGTCCGGCGTCCAAGCGCTGGTGCGTCTGCCGATGATGCAGCGCCTGCGCGACCAAGCCGCCGGTCTCGACACCGCCGGTTTCATCAGTGGCTATCGCGGCTCACCGCTCGGCGGTTTCGACCTTGAATTGTGGCGCGCCAAGAAACACTTGGAACGCAACGGCGTGAAGTTCACGCCCGGCCTCAATGAGGACCTGGGTGCCACCATGGTTTGGGGCACCCAGCAAACGGGCCTGTTTGAAGGCGCGAAGCACGATGGCGTGTTCGGCATGTGGTACGGCAAGGGTCCCGGCGTCGATCGTTGCGGTGACGTGTTCAAACACGCCAATGCCGCCGGTACCGCGCGCCACGGTGGTGTTCTGGCATTGGCCGCAGACGACCATGCCTGCCGCTCCTCGACATTGCCGCACGGCTCCGAGCACGAGTTTGTCAGCGCGATGATGCCGGTGTTGAACCCGGCGGGTGTGCAAGACATTTTGGAAATGGGTCTGCTCGGTTTTGCGATGAGTCGCTTTACCGGTCGTTGGGTCGGCTTCAAGACCATTGCAGAGACGGTCGAATCCTCGGCGTCTGTCGATGTGAATCCCTTTGCGCAAACCATCGTGTTGCCGGGTGACGATGACTTCGAGATGCCGCAAGGCGGTCTCAACATTCGTTGGCCGGATCCGCCGATGGATCAGGAAATGCGTTTGCACCGTTATGCGGTGAAAGCGGCACAGGCATTTGCCCGAGCCAACAAGATCGACCGGGTCATGGTGGAGAGCCCCGAGGCGCGCCTTGGCATCGTCACCACCGGCAAGAGCTATCTCGACGTGTTGCAGGCGCTGGAATATTTGGGCCTGGACGATGCGGCCTGCCGCGACATCGGCATTCGCGTCTACAAGGTCGGTATGACCTGGCCGCTGGAACCGATCGGTATCCGCGCGTTTGCACAAGGATTGAAGGACATTCTGGTCGTCGAGGAAAAACACAGCTTCATCGAAAGTCAGATGAAGGAGTTGTTCTTCAATTTCGACGGCGACCGTCCGAGCATCGTCGGCAAGTATGACGAAAGCGGCGAGTGGATCCTGCCCTCGACCGGCGAGCTCACCCCGGCGCGGATCGCCGGCGTCATCGCCAAACGCATCCAACGCTTCCACGACAGCGAGCAGATCCGCAACGTCATGCAATGGATGGAAGGCAAGGAAGGCGAACTGGCACTGCCGCGCGCCAACTTCCCGCGCGTACCGCATTACTGTTCGGGCTGCCCGCACAATACCAGCACCAAAGTGCCGGAAGGTTCACGCGCACTCGCGGGCATCGGTTGCCATTACATGGTGACGTGGATGAATCGCGACACCGATACCTTCACCCACATGGGCGGCGAAGGCGTGACCTGGGCCGGGCAAGCGGCATTCACGAATACCCCGCACGTGTTCCAAAACCTAGGTGACGGCACCTACTTCCACAGCGGTTCACTGGCCATTCGCCAATCGATCGCGGCCGGCGTCAACATCACCTACAAGATTTTGTACAACGACGCGGTCGCCATGACCGGCGGCCAACCGGTGGACGGCACGCTGACCGTGCCGCAGATCGCGCAACAAGTGTTGTCGGAAGGCGTGCACACCATCATGTTGTTGTCGGATGACATCGGCAAATGGACGCGCCAGCGCTATCTGTTCCCGAAGGAAGTCGAATTCCACGACCGCAAAGACCTCGATGAAGTGCAGCGCCGTCTGCGCGAAGTGCCGGGCGTCTCGGTGCTGATTTACGACCAAACCTGTGCCACCGAGAAGCGTCGTCGCCGCAAGCGCGGCAAGATGGTCGACCCGAACAAGCGCGTCATCATCAACTCGTTGGTGTGCGAAGGCTGCGGTGATTGCGGTGAAAAATCTTTCTGTGTATCAGTGTTGCCGAAAGACACCGAGTTCGGTCGCAAGCGCGACATCGACCAATCGAACTGCAACAAGGATTTCTCCTGCGTCGAAGGTTTCTGCCCGAGCTTCGTGACGGTGGAAGGCGGCACGTTGAAGAAAGGCCGCAAGGTGTCCGCCGCCGAGCGTTTGGAGAATCTGCCGATGCCGACCTTTGCCACGTCACTCGACAAGCCTTGGAACATCCTGATCACCGGCGTGGGCGGTACCGGCGTTGTCACCATCGGAGCCTTGATCGGCATGGCCGGTCATTTGGAAGCGAAGGGCTCGTCCGTGCTCGACCAAACCGGTCTGGCGCAGAAGGGCGGCGCGGTCACCACGCATATTCGCATTGCCAAATCGCCCGCCGATATCCACGCCGTGCGCATCGCTGCCGGTGAGGCCGATCTGGTGCTGGGTTGCGACATGGTGGTGGTGAACGACTATTGGGCGTTGTCGAAGATTCGTGCCGATCGCACCCGGGTGGTCTTGAATACCTACGAAGCGATGCCCGGCACGTTTACCACGCGCCCCGACATGCAATTCCCGGCCCCGGACATCATCTCCGCGGTGGCACAAGCCTTGGGTGGCAAAGCGCCGATGACCATTGACGCCACGCAGCTCGCGACGGCGTTGATGGGTGACGCGATCGCCGCCAACCTGTTCATCCTCGGCTACGCCTGGCAACAAGGTTTGGTGCCGATCTCATTCGAAGCGCTGATGCGCGCGGTGGAATTGAACGGCGCGGCCGTGCCGATGAACAAGACGGCGTTCGCTTGGGGCCGTTTGGCGGCGATTGACATGGCTGCCGTGGTGGAGGCCTCCGGCGTGGTGCGCAATGCACAAACCCCGGCAGAACGTCAGCCGCATGCGTTGGCCATGCTGCCGGCGACGCACAACGAAGGCATGGAGTCGGGCCTGACCGGCGTGGGTCAAACCTTCGAGGAAGACGAGTTGCGTCACGTGCCTGCGCACGGCAACGCGGGTGTCGATTTCCTGCCCTTGGATGACTCGCGCTTGTCGCGCTCGTTGGACGAGCTCATCAAACGCCGTGTCGCCTTCCTGACCGACTACCAAGACAAGGCCTATGCGGACCGTTATCTCGGACTGGTCAACCAGGTGCGCGCCGCGGAAGAGCGTCGCGTCTCGGGCAGCACGGATTTGACCGAAGCGGTGTCGCGTTACTACTTCAAACTCATGGCTTACAAGGACGAGTACGAAGTGGCACGTCTGTACACCAACGGCGAATTCCAACGTCGAGTCGCGCAGCAGTTCGAAGGCGACGTCAAGATCAACTTCCACTTGGCTCCGCCGTTGTTTGCGAAGAAGAATGCCAAGGGTCAGTTGATGAAGAAGCAGTACGGTCCGTGGATGATGAAGGCGTTCGCGCTACTGGCGAAGTTCAAGCATCTGCGCGGCGGTACGCTCGATGTGTTCGGCTACACCGAAGAACGCAAGATGGAACGCCGGTTGATCAGCGACTATGCGGAAACCATCGGCCAACTGTTGCCGACGTTGGATGCCGGAAATGTGGCGTTGGCGGCGGAGATCGCCTCGATCCCCGAACACATCCGCGGCTTCGGTCACGTCAAACACGCGCATGTGGAAAAGGCCAAACAGCGTGAGAAAGAGTTGCTGTCCCAATGGGGCAATCCCCTGCGAATTGTGCAGGTGGCCTGATGCAATAAAGACCCCGCGCAAGCGGGGTTCTTTTTTGGTTGATCAGCCGTCGGTATTACGGCGAACCCTTTGCCGCGTCAGGTATCCGGTGTGTCAGTGTCTTGGTTGCCGTTCTCCAATGCCGCGCGCGCGGTTGCGGCCAGCATCCGGTATTTGGCGCGGAATTCGTCCAGCCGATGATCTTCCAAATCTTCCAGATCCAACAACGCGTTGTGCGCGCCTTGCGTGGCGCGAATCAATTCGTCGAGTTTGATTTGAATGGCTTCGGTGTCGCGGTTCTGCGTGTTTTGAATCAGGAACACCATCAGAAACGTAATGATGGTCGTCGCGGTGTTGATGACCAGTTGCCAAGTGTCGCTGTATTTGAAGATCGGCCCCAAGACCAACCAAACGATGATGAGCAACACGGCAAAGGCGAACACTGCGGGTCGGCCGCAAAAGCGCGAAGCGCTTTGTGCGATCCGGGAATACAAATTCGTTGTTTTCATGCCATCCCTCGTCTTTGTTCGTGACCCTCAGGCAAAACGGAAGTGCAACCAGATGCAAAAAAGAACCAGACCGACCACGGCTTGCAGCCATAGCAAGGCTTTGGGTAGCGGTCTGCCGGACGTCACTTTTTTGGCGTAGTGCAGAGCGACGAATCCGAGGCCCATCGTCAATGCGTAAACCACGACCCAGGCCATCCACGCGATAGCCACACCCAAGCATTCGAACCCTTCGCAGGGCACGACATACAAATACACCGCGCAAGCACACAACAGCGCAACCAGTACTGCATGGAGGCCGATCAGGATTGACGGCAGTCTGCTATGCGGAGTGTGCATTCAAATCCGGGAGAGGATTCTCTCAAGCGACGCGCGCGACCGCGGCGCCCTGCGATCGGCCGCCGAGCAAACGGGCCGGCAGGAACAGGAGCGCGCGCAAGAACGCAAACACGGCGCCGAGGGTGATGCCCACCAAGCGGAACGGCAGCGACAACAGCCAAACGACCGGCCAAAGCACCAGCGCCAAGAGCGCCAACGGCCAACACAATACGAACAAAACGCACCAAGCAATCAGGGTCAATAGGGTTTTCATGATCGGGACTCCATCAATCCATCATCATTGCGCGGTGTCGCGTAACGGAACCTATCACACGCCCGCCAACGCCACGAAAAAGCCCCGCTTTCGCGGGGCTCTGCAGTGTCGATCGGTCCTGCCTCAAATCAGGGCGCGGCAACCGCCACAGCACCGCCGCCGGCGTTGTGCTTGTTGTCGCGGGCGCTGGCCATGATCTGCGCCACGGTTTGGCCGTTGCAGCCGAAGAAGCGCGAGGAATGCAGCCAGTTGTTGTCGTTCGCATACGAGAACACCAACTGCTTGTCTTTCATGATGTTGATCACTTTGGCGGCAACGGCGCGACGCAATGCCGGGCAACCATAGCTGCGGCCGATGCGACCTTGGCTGGCGATCATGTTCGGATTCACGTAGTCGGCACCGTGCATGACGATGGCGCGTTGGCGCGCGTTGTCATTGAAGCCGCGGTCGAGGCCGTCCATGCGCATCGAGTAGCCGTTGCCACCCTCGTAGGTTTCAGCGGTCAGGAACAAACCGATGCTGGTTTTGTGGCTGTTTTCGGTGTTGCCGAACGAGGTGGCGTAATTCATGCCACTGCCCTGTCCGTGCGCGACGTATTCGTTGAACAGCAAGGTGTTGTTGGCGAGGTCGAAGACCCACAAACGCTTTTCCGTCGACGGACGCGAATAGTCGATGACGGCCAAGCGGCTGGAGTTCGGGACGTCGCCGTTCAAGACGGCGCAGCTGCGCGCTTCCAGCGCCAAAGCCAACACGCCCGGGTCGGCGGTCGGCGCCAGCTTTTGCAATTGCGCCAGTTCCTGCTGCTGCGGCGTCAGAACAGTCATCGCCGGACGGATGGGCGATTGGATGACGCGCGGCTGCGGTGCTTGGGCGGTCTTCGGCGCCGTGGTACAACCGAACAGGGTTGAAGCGGTCAGACAAATGAAGAGGGCGTGAAGTCTTTTCATGCGTGTGAAGATACACGCACAACTTCTTGATTTGCATGAATGGGAGACCGAAATCTTCGGTCACGCGCATTCATTTTTATCAACAAATTCCGGCGCTTAGCTCGGCTGCACCGTCGTTTCAGCGGTGGATGCCGGCGGCGCGCTGGCCGGTTTTTGCGGGTTTTCAGGGCTTTCCGCGGCAGGCGACGGCGGCGCCGGTTGTGGCGTCAGGGCCGGATCTTCAGCCTTTGGAATGGCGGGTTTCAATTCAGCCGGAGTTTCGGCTTGTGAAGGCGTTTCGGCCGGGTTTGCGCGAGCCGGCGCATTCACATTGTCGCTGGCGGTCGCCACAGGTGCCGCCGGGTCCTTGGTTTTGCTCGCGACCTCATCGACCGGCTTCTTCTTGGCGGCCACCGGCCAAGTGCCGGCATCCGCTTCGGGCACCGGCACGCCGGTAATCGCATCGATCGGTGCCTGGTCGCCCGGATGAATCAGGTTCTCCACCGAGGCGGTCAGGTCATCCGTGATGATGACGCGCGTACCGATCTTGGTAATGCCATAGAGCTTTTCGGAGAAGGCCTTCGGCATCCGCACGCAGCCATGCGAGGCCGCGTGACCCGGGTTGTAGCCAGCATGCAAGGCAATGCCGTCCCAGGTCAGTCGCTGCATAAAAGGCATGGGCGCGTTGCTGTACAGGTTGGAGTGGTGCATGGTCTTCTTTTGCAGAATCTCATAGCTGCCCGACGGTGTATCGCGACCGGCGATGCCGGAGCTGACCGTGGAAACGGCAATCCGCACCCCGTTGCGATACACGTGCATCCGCTGCTCGTTCAAGCTCACGACAATGACCACCGGACCCGTGGGCGACAGATCCGGCGCCCATGAGAAGGTGTTGGGCTTGGTCACGTCAGGGTTCAAGGTCAGCAGCTTTTGCTTGGCTGCCGACGTTGTCTTCGCTGTGATCGTTTTCTTTGCCGCTGATTGCGCGTGCGCCGACCCGACCAAGGCCAGCGCGATCGCCATTGCCAAAACCGCACGCATGTCTCACCACCACCCCGTATTCAGTCAACGCAGATTACCCGAAGCGGCGTGAACGGGGTGGGGTGAATTTCCCTCACTTCTTGGAGAAGATCGGCGTCAGGTAGTCGGTCTTGCCTTTGATCTGCTCGAGGTGCGGGTAGCGCTTGCCCTCGTAATACGGCAGTTCAATCGTCCGGAAGCGGTTGAAATCCTTGACCGTCAAACGAATGGGTCGCTTGCTGGTCTTGGCTTCGGTGATGGCGTCGTTCAACACTTCCGCGCTGTATTCGACATCGTTCACCGCCACCAGGGTCATGCCGGTGCCGATGCCGGCATTGAAGGCCGGGCTATCCCAACGGGTGTCGCCGACCTTGCCGGCCTTGTCGGTCGTGATTCCCAGGGAGTAGACGAAATCGCCGCGACCGGATTCCTTGGCGGCCGCTTTCGCAGCGTCGGTCGGGGTGTCTTTGTAAACCAGCTTCCAACCCGCGTCTTCGATGGTTTTGGCGAACGACACGCGTCCTTCCAAGCGATCGCGCAACCAGGTGCCCCAATCCATCGGCAGCACGTCATTCAAGGTCGACACGACTTCGTCGAAGTTGTAACCGAGCGGCGTTTGCCATTGGCCGTCGTTCTTACCAAAGAAAGCCGCGGCGAAGTTGTCCAACGATTTCTTGCCGCCGGTCTTCGAACGGATGAGTGCGTCAGCACCCAACCAGATGAGCTGGCCGGCGCTGTAATAGTCTTCACTCAACTGATAATTGCGATACGGTTTCGGGCGGCGTTGCGCGATCACCGGATCGTAGGTCGTGTCTTGCACCGTGCGCCAATCCAGACCGGTGGCGCCGTCGGTGTAATAAGCGACGACCGATGCCAAGGTGTCACGCGAGCGATCCATCGGACGCAGGCCGGAGCGCGCGGCAAGCACGTTGCCCCAGTATTGGGTTTGACCTTCATAGACCCAGAGCAGGCCGTCGTCGAGCGGCGTGTTGAAGTTGCCGACCATCTGGCCATCCGGGCGACGGTACTTGCCGTTCCAGGAGTGGGTCATTTCGTGCGGCAGCAAATCGTCGCTGCCGGTCTTCTTGTCCCAATCTTTGAAATAGCCCAATTCCTGGCCGTTTTCGCTGGAACGTTGGTGCTCAAGCCCGTTGCCCGCCATTTGCGTGGACAGTGACAACAGGAAGTCGTAGTGATCGTAGTGCTCCGAGGCGTACAGCTTTTTCGCTTGGCGCAGCAGTTCCTTGTGTTGTTCGATGTGTTCCGGCTTGGTTTCGAGGTACTTGGCCTCGTCCGCCACCACATTCAAACGCACCGGTTTTTGACCCGGTTCCGACAACAGGACTTGCTTGTAGTGGCGTCCGGCGTAAACCGGCGAATCCGCCAACACTTCCAAAGGCACTTGTTTGTAGGTGACGGTGTCGCCTTGCTTGGACGCGACATCCAGCGCGGTGCCCGCGCCCCAACCGCTCGGATACTTCACCGACGGGTTGAACAGAATCTTCGACTGCGCATAGCCCGCCGGGTACAGAAGCACGGCGTTCCATTGCAGGTTGAGCATGCTCGGGGTCATCACCACGCGGCCTTGGCCGGAGTCGGTCGGCGTCAGGTATTGGAATTCGGCCTTGATATTGCTGACACCCGCGGGGACATCCAGATTGAAAGCGAACACATCCAGCGGATCCCGCGTCCACACCAGCGGCTTGCCGTTGGCGGTGAATTTGATGCCGGCGATTTTGTCGATCGGGCCACGCGGTGAGTGATTGCCGGGCAACCACTCCGGATACAACAGGGTCAACTTGCCGGGCTGCACAGGGATGTCTTGCGAAATGCGCATGATCCGTTGTTGCAGATTGGTCGCATCCACCGCGACATTGATCGGACCGGCCGGATAGGCCTCGTCCTTGACCGGAATGGTCTGTGCGGCGACGCCTTGAATGGCGAATGCGCAGGCCAATGCAAGCGCGGAACGAACTGGCAATTTCTTCAACACGATGTGGCTACCCCGAATTCGATTGAACACTTCATCCTATCGAACGGGGTCGGCACCGTATGTGCCGAAAGACATAGGCGACGTGCGCGCGGTCGCTTCTTGGCCGCGCGCTCAGTGCCCGGCTTGCGTATCCGGGTGGGTCCGCCAGTGCTTGAATGCCAACACGAGCGCCATGCCTAGCAAACTCGCGGCAATGAACCACGGAATGCCGGGCAGTTCGATCGGGGCGCCGCGACCGATGAATTTGGCGAAGGTGAAGGTGTACAAGGCGGGACCGATAATGCCGGCCAGCGACACCAAACTCGCCATCGCGCCTTGAATGCGCCCCTGCACTTCCGGCCCCACCTCGCGGGTGACCAAGGCTTGCGCGGCAGGCCCGGCCAAACCCCATAGCGCCATGATCGGTACCGCACACAGGAACAAGGTGCCGGTCGGCGCGGCGCCATAGGCGGCGAAACCGACGACCCCTGCGAGCAACCCCAACACCAACGCTTTGTGTTCACCGAGCACGGGTACCCACTTGCGCACCAAGAAGCCCTGCACCAAGGCCGAGCACACGCCGACCACGGCCAACACTTTGCCCACCGCCAACGGACCCCAGTCATAACGGTAATCGGCATACAAGACGAAGACGCTGGGATAGACGTAGTGCGCGAGATTGCTTAACAACAGGATCAGGGCGAGGGCAAACAGCTGCGGGTATTGCAGGATCAACTTCACCGAACCGACTGGATTCGCGTGTCGCCATGCGATGGCGCGGCTGCGATTTTCCGGCGCTAATGACTCCGGCAAAACGAACAGGCCGTAGAGGAAGTTGGCGAGCGCGAGCACAGCGGCACCCCAGAACGGATAGCGCAAGTCATAGTGGCCGAGCCAACCGCCGAGCATCGGGCCGATGATGAAGCCGACGCCGAAGGCCATGCCGACCATGCCGAAGGCGCCAGCGCGTTTGTCTTTGGGCGTGACATCAGCAATGTAGGCATTCGCGGTGGTGAAGCTTGCCGAGGTCACCGCCGAAATCACACGCCCCACGAACAACCACATCAATGACGGTGCCAAAGCCATGAAGATGAAGTCCAAGCCAAGGCCGAGGCAGGACAGCAAGATCACCGGGCGTCGTCCGAACCGGTCGGACAAAGCCCCTTGGATCGGCGCGGAAAAGAACTGGATGGCCGCGAACACCGTGCCGAAAATGCCGACCCAATACGCGGCGCTCTTGGTGTCACCGCCCACAAATTGTTCAACCAGATGCGGCAGCACCGGGATGATGAGCCCGAACGCGAGGATGTCGATCAACACCGTAATGAAAATGAAAACGAGCGCCGCTTTGCGTTGCGGTGCTTTCAACGTGGTTTGCATGGGTGATCTCAGGCGTGAAGTGCGTTGCCGGCCAACATCAACACGTGGTCGCGGATGTCGTCGGGCCAAATGGCGATGTGGGATTCGAAACCGGCGAAATCGCGTGCGAACAGTGCACGCGTCGCTTCTTCAAAGCCCGGGAGGTTGCCGGCAATCGCCGACATGAAACGATAGCAGCGTTCCTGAGATTGTCGAACCCGGTCGGCCCCCTCGTGCAGCTTTCGGGCGTCTTCGACCAGCTTCCGCAGCGCCACCGAGGCACCGCCGGGTTGGGCGTTCAACCATTGCCAGTGCCGCGGCAACAAGGTGACTTCGCGCGGCACCACGCCGAGTTTCGGTCGTCCACGACCGCGCTTGAGGGGGGTTTCAGGCGTCGATGCGGGGGCGGCCAAGTGGGCGCTGCCTGCGCTCATGGCATAACGATGAGTGACATCGGTGACGCTGCCGCGCAGATCCAGCTCCATGGCGGTGCCGTCTTGATCGTTGAAAACCAGCAGTGCCGGCACATGATCCATGTGCGGGAAACGCTGTTTCACCTTGATGGCCACATGGCGCAGTTCGCCCCAAGCCAAACGCTCATGGTCAAGGAAGGCGGTGCATCGGGTCGTGGCGGGATAGTAGGACATGGCGGCAGTGTGATCGGGGGGATGCGGCCATTATTTATATCCGGATAAAATTGTCAAGCGTCTTGGTTTTCCCGGAAATTGCGCGCCAAGCGCCGGTGGATGGCCGTCGCGGCAACCGCGGCATGGCCCACGGCCACGCTGATTTGATTCAAGGCACTGACCACATCGCCGATGGCATATAGCCCGGGCACGCTGGTCTCCAGATCAGCCCCCACTACGAGCTCGTCGTTGTCGTCGTGTTTCGCGCCCAGGGCCAAGGCCAAACCGCTTTGCGCCACGCTGCCCAAGACGGGATAGACCGTGTCAAACAATGCGCTGGCGCCGTCGCCGAAGCTAACTTCCGTCTTGCCTTCTTTCAACGCCATCGCGGTTGCCGGCGCGCGAATCGCCACATTGGCGGCGTCGGCTTCCGCTTTCAAATCGGGGTCGGGTGCCTCAGCGTCGGTGGGCAGCACGCAAACGCGCTCGGAATAACTGCGCAAAAACAGCGCATGACGAATGCCCTCATCCACCGGTGCGAGCACGGCGATATGCGCATCACTGGCCTCATAGGCATCACAGACCGCACACAGGCGAATGGCTTGGCAGTCAATCGCTTCGGTCAGACCTTGCATGGCGGGCATTTCGTCGACCACACCCGAGGCGAGGATCACAAAACGCGCTTGCCAGCGCCGGCCATCTTCCGCGGTGGCGCAAAAAGCCTCATCCGCCAGCTTCTCCAAACGCGCGATGCAGCCGTCAGTGACCGCCACACCATAGTTCGCCGCTTGATCGCGATAGCACTTCAGGAGTTGATCGCCCTCCACGCCCAAGGGAAACCCGGGGCAGTTGTGACTGGTGGGAATCCAGCGCGCGCGGCTTTTGCCGGCATCCACCACCACGATGTCACGGCGATAGCGCGCGAGATAGGTCGCGGCAGTGAGTCCCGCAGGACCCGCGCCGATAATCAGCACATCGTGCAGCGGCTCAGCGCCGGCCGGTTTCGATGAAGCGGAGGAATTCATTGCGGGTGCGCGCATCTTCGCGGAATGTGCCGAGCATGCTCGAGGTCAGCATGCTGACCCCGCGCTTGTGCACGCCCCGTGTGGTCATGCATTCGTGCGCACCCTCCACCACCACCGCCACGCCTTGCGGTTGCAGTGCGCGTTGGATGCAGTTGGCGATTTGCGCCGTCATTTTTTCCTGTACTTGGAAGCGTCGCGCATAAGCGTCAACCACGCGCGCGAGCTTGCTGATGCCCACCACACGGCCCTTCGGCAAATAGCCCACGTGCACGCGCCCGATGATCGGTGCCATGTGATGTTCGCAATGGCTCTCATATTCGATGTCGCGCAGGATGATCATTTCGTCGTAACCGCAGACCTCTTCGAAGGTGCGCGAGAGATATTCATCCGGATCGATGGCGTAACCACTGAACCAATCGGCATAGGCTTTGACCACGCGCTTGGGCGTGTCCAACAAACCTTCGCGTTCGGGATCGTCGCCCGACCATTTCAACAGGGTGCGGACGGCGGCTTCAGCCTCGGCACGCGACACATCATTGCGGATATCGTCTTGATCACTCATGCCGACAGTTTAGATTAGGCGCAGTGACCGCGTTGGGGTCGATCGATTTGACCGGGCGACTCGGTGTCGAGCAATTGCCAGGTTTCGCGCACCGCGCGGCGTGCCTCCGGCCAGATCAGACGCGAGCGGCCATGTGCTTTTGCCCAGGCCCTGCGCAATTCGCCTTCCACTTCTTCGAATTGTCGGTGGCGAAAGCGCTGATAGGTGTCGTAGCCGAAGGCGTAGGCGGGCGCATAGTCCGTCCATGCGCGTCCGGCGGAATAGTACGGCGACCCCAGATAGCGGTCGGAAAAATGGGCGACACATGCATAGCGGTTCTTGAACATGGCGTCGTGTCCGTGCGCTGTCTTTGCTGCTTTCGAATTCATGTGATCACTGTCGGACATGCGCATGCGTGTGGTCGTGAAAACGGCCGATGTCGGCGCCCGTCATTTACCCGGCGGTGGCGCTTGTCGCGCCGGCATGAAACGCCTCGTTAAAGTTTCGTTTAGAGACATAAGCTGCATTCAGCTTTTAGGGGTCATCCTTCACGGTGATTTCCTGTGTCCGTGACGCCGTGTCCGCCTCCGCCCTCCCCGCCATCGCTGTGGATGTCAGCGCGCTCCGTTTGGTGCGCGACGGGCAGGTCGTGCTCGATGGTGTGGACATCCGGGTGCCGAAGGGCAGCGTCACGGCGGTGCTAGGCCCCTCCGGTAGCGGCAAGTCGACCTTGCTCGCTGCGCTGATGGGCGAGCTGGCACCAGCCAAGGGCAGCGTGACTGTGTTTGATGCGCAGGTGCCGGCCGGCAAGACGCGCGCGCTGCTCGCCTTGCGCAAACAGATGGGCGTGCTGCTGCAGGGTAACGGCTTGTTGTCGGATCTGACTGTCGCGCAGAACGTGGCTTTGCCGATCGAAACCCATACCCGACTGCCGACGGACGTGATCGATCGCTTGGTCGAACTGAAATTGCATGCCGTCGGTTTGCGCGGCCTCAAAGACGCGTTCCCGCGCGAGCTCTCGGGTGGACAAGCGCGCCGTGTGGCGTTGGCGCGCGCCTTGGCCTTGGATCCGCCGCTGATGATTTACGACGAACCCCTCACGGGTCTCGATCCGATTGCCGCCGGTGTGATCACCGAATTGATGGGGCGCTTGAACAAAACCCTCGGACTGACCAGCGTGATCGTCACTCACCACGTGCATGAAACCCTGCCGATCTGCGACCACGCCGTGGTCATCGCGAATGGCCGGGTGGTGTTCCAAGGATCGCCCGCGCAATTGAATGCCAGCGATGATCCGTGGGTGCGTCAGTTCCTGGATGGCGCCGCCGATGGCCCGATTGCTTTCGATGCGCAGCCGAGGTCGTACGCATGAGTACGTTGTTCAACGGCGTCCGTGACATCGGTCGCATGGGTTTGTTCTTCTTCGCCGTGTTGCGCGCCTCGGTGCCGACTCCGGCTTTGTTGCGCGAATTCGTGCGCGAGATCTACAAGATCGGTGCGCGTTCATTGCCGATCATTCTGGTCGGCGGTGCCTTTGTCGGCTTGTCGGTCACCTTGTTGGGCTATCGCGCACTGGATACCTACGGCGCGAGCAACCAGGTCAGCGCGATGCTGGGCCTCGGGCTGTATCGGGAATTGGCGCCGGTGTTGACCGCGTTGCTGTTCATCGGCCGCGCCGGTTCCTCCATTGCGGCCGAGCTGGGCTTGATGCGCGCCACCGATCAAATCACCGCATTGAATTTGATGGCCATCGATCCCATTGCCAAAGTGGTGGCGCCGCGTTTTTGGGCGGCCGTGTTGTGCGTTCCATTGTTGGTGGCGTTCTTCGTTGCAGCGGCGATTGTCGCGGGTTGGTTCGAGTCGGTGCACATCATCGGGCTCGACGACGGCACGTTTTGGCAGGTGATGAAAGATGCCGTCGATGCCAGCCACGATTTCATTCCGGCCTTCATCAAGGCCTCGATTTTTGGTGCCATTGCGGCGCTGATCGCGGCTTTCGTCGGCTTCCATTCCGAGCCCACCATCGAGGGCACCTCGGTTGCCACCACGCGCGCCGTGGTCAATGCCTCGCTGATGGTGCTGATGTTCAACTTTGTGCTCTCGGCATTGATGTTCCGCTGAGGAGGAAAAATGAGTTTGCGTGCCCCCCGTACAGAATTCGCAGTCGGAATCTTCCTGCTGCTCGCCTTGGCCGTCGTGCTGGTGTTGGCCATGGCCTCCACCAACGGCAAGTTCGGCTTCGGTCAGAGCGCCGGTTATACGTTGAAGGCGCGGTTTACGGCGATCGGCCAGCTGCGTGACAACGCACCGGTGCGCATCGGCGGCGTCACCGTTGGCCGTGTCGACAGCATCAAACTCGACCCGCAGCGTTTCGACGCCGTGGTGAGCTTGAAGATGCAACCTGAATTCAAGGATCTGCCTGCAGACACCACCGCAGGCATATTCACCAGCGGTTTGCTCGGCGAAGCCTACATTGGCTTGCAACCGGGTGGCGATCCGGACGTCTTGAAGGCGGGCGACGAAATCGTGATGACCCAATCCGCCGTTGATTTGCTGCAACTTGCCAGCAAATACATGTTTAGCAATAACGCACCGAAGTCCGATGCCGCAGCGACCGAAGAGGCCGACGGCAGCGCACCCGCAACCCCCGATGGAACCGAAAAATGAAGAAGTTGATTTTGTCTGTTGCCCTGAGCGCGGCCGCCATGACCGTGGCGCCGACCATGGCGTTGGCCGCTGCACCGGCAACGGCGAGCGCCAAACTCGGCGCACCGTCGCAACTGGTGTTGAGCAATACCACGCGCGTCCTGACCACGCTTGAGAAGCGTCGTGCCGAATTCAAGAAAAACCGCGCAGCCTTGAACAGCTTCGTGTATTCCGAATTCAATCAGATGTTCGATCGTGATTACGCCGGCCGTTTGGTGCTGGGCGTCAACGGTCGTGGCGCATCCGATGCCGACGTTCGCGCGTTCAGCGACGCCTTGGCTGACAGCCTGATGCAGCGTTACGGCAGCTCGCTGCTCGATTTCAACACCAAGCTGACCCCGCGCGTGAAATCCGAAATCGCCCTCCCGCAAAACAAGGGTGTGCGCGTGGTGAGCGAGCTGACGCGCGCCGGCGGTGACCCGATTCCGGTGACCTACTTGATGCACCAAGTCGGCGGCACCTGGAAAGTGTTCGACGTGATGGTGGAAGGCGTGTCGTTCGTGCAAACCTTCCGTAGCCAGTTCGACGCCCCGTTGCGCCAAAAGGGCATCAAGGCCGTGACCGCGGACCTGCGTTCGGGCTCGATCAAGGCGAAAGCCAACTAAGCATGCGCAATGACGACGCCCGCGCGACGTTGACCGACGGGCGCCTCGGAATCTCCGGGGCGCTTTCTGTCTCGAACGTGGCTGCACTTTGGGCGGAGGTGTGTCGTCTTCGATACAACGTGCTCGACTTGACCGGATTGACCTCGGCCGACAGCGCGGCACTGGCGATGCTCTCAAAGCTGCAGGATAATCAAGCGTCCGCCGAAGTCCACGGGCTCCCTGCGCACTTGGACGCACTTCGCCAAGCCTATCGCTTGGACCCGCATTTGCGATTCACCGCCTAAGAAAATCACGTCATGACCTTGCGCCACGTTGCCGCTATCGCTGCACTTGCTTTTGCGCTTTCCGCATGTGCAACACGGCCTGTGGGCCATGTGTCGGGCACGCCTGAACAAGTGGCAGTTTCATCTGAAGTCACTGACGGCGTAGAAGCTTCTGCCACGGCAAACACGGCACGGGTTGAGGCGGGCGATTCGACGCCGGTCACCGACGCGAAAACCGAAGCAACAGTTACAGCTACTGCCAAACCTTCCGCCCCCACAGATGCAGCCGGCGAAGCGGAAGCCGATTTCAATGTGCTCTATGGCAACGCCGAAGACGACGACAGCGTCGACGGCGGCGTGGTGTCGCAAATTCGCGATCCGTGGGAAAAATACAATCGCAAAGTCCACGAATTCAACAACGTGATTGATCGCGCCATTTTGCGGCCGGTGGCCAAGGCCTACATCCGTGTCGTGCCGCGCCCGATCCGCACCGGCATCAGCAACTTCTTCCGAAATTTGAGCCAACCCATCACTGTCATCAATGCGTTGTTGCAAGGCAAGCCCGACATCGCGGCCAATGCCACGATGCGTTTCGCGCTGAACTCGACCTTCGGTTTGGGCGGTCTGCTCGATCCGGCAAGCAAGATCAATATTCCGAGTGAACAGGAAGACTTCGGTCAAACCTTGGGCACCTGGGGTTGGAAACAATCGCGCTATGTGGAATTGCCGATGTTCGGCCCGCGCACCCTGCGTGATGTCGTTGGCATGGTGGTGGATCGCCCGTTGAATCCGACGCGTCATTTCGATCCCGAATCGCAAACCGGTATCGGTGTGCTCCAGGTCGTGGATATCCGCACCCAGCTGTTGTCGGTCGACAGCATGCGCGAAGGTGCCGCCGACGACTATCTGCTCTATCGCGATTCCTGGATGCAGCGTCGCAGTTTTCAGATCTTCGGCGACGATGACGACGATGACAAAGGCGTCCCCGCGTATCTGCTGACCGCACCGGTGCCGATGGCGGAAATGGCGAAGCCCGCACCGACGCCGAAGAAGAACAAAAAGATAAAACCGCGCCGCGGCGTCTCGCGTCCGCCGGCTTACTGAGAATATTTCACGCGTCGTCGTCGGCTGCCGGCAACTGCAGTTCGGCCGCGTCCTCTGGATACGGCAATGCCTCGACGTCGCGCAACTTGCGTTCGAGCACGCGTGAACGCACGCCGGTTTCGTCGATCTTGTTGCTGGCCTCGGTCAGCTTCTTTTTGACGGCATCGAGGGTGGCACCGAATTTCCCGAACTCGGTTTTGACCTGACCCAACGTTTGCCAGACTTCGCTCGAGCGCTTTTCGATGGCCAAGGTTCTGAAGCCCATTTGCAACGCGTTCAAGACCGCCAGCAAGGTGGTCGGTCCGACCAAGGTGATGCGATGCGTGCGTTGGATGTCTTCGAACAAACCGGGACGCCGGATGGCTTCCGCATACAGCCCCTCGGTGGGCAGGAAGAGCAACGCAAAATCCGTGGTGTGTGGCGGCCCGACGTACTTTTCACGGATTTTCTTCGCTTCGTCGCGCAATCGGCGTTCCAACGCGGCACCCGCGGCGTGCGCGCCGTCGACATCGGCTTTTTCTTGCGCTTCCACCAGGCGTTCGTAATCTTCGCGCGGGAATTTGGCATCGATCGGCAGCCAGATTTGACCGCTGTCTTTGGGGCCGGGCATACGGATCGCAAACTCCACGCGCTCTGCCGAACCGGGCAGGGTGGCCACGTTGGCCGCGTACTGATCCATCGTCAACACATCTTCGAGCAGGGCGCCCAATTGGGTTTCACCAAAGGTACCGCGCTGCTTCACGTTGGTGAGGACGCGCTGCAAACTTCCGACATCGGAGGCCAGTTGTTGCATTTCGCCCAGGCCGCGTTGCACCGATTCCAAGCGCTCGGAAATCATGCCGAATGAGGCGTTGAAACGTGTCTCCAAGGTGGATTGCAGTTTTTCATCCACGGTCTCGCGCATCTTCTCGAGCTTCTGCGCGTTGTCGGCCTGGAGGGCCTTGAGTTGCGTTTCCAATGAATGCCGCAACTCGCCCATGCGCTGTTCGTTGCCCTGGGTCAACTCCGACAAGCGCTGACCGAGGCTGTCGGCAAACACTTTCTGTTGTTCCAGCGCCGCAGCGCGCGTCTTGTGGGCTTCCTCCGCCAGCGACAGACGGAATTCATCCAAGCGACGATCGGTACGCTCGGTGAGCGCGTTGACCTTTTGATCGAGTCCGGCGTGGTGTTGCGATTGCCCGCGCCCTAGCGCCTCGAGCGAATCACGCAACTCTCCGCGGCCGCCCCGTTGTTCATCGCGAAGCGCCGCTTCCAGCTGATCGCGCAAGCGCGCCATCGCCGCATCGGGTTTGCGCAACAACAACAGGATCAAACACACGATGGCCACCGCGACGGCCAGCAACACGATCCACAAGAGCATTTCATTAGACATGCCCACAGTTTAAGACGGCTTCCGTCTCACTGGATGCGACCCCCGCCACAGCCGGGCGCGTGAAAACTTGCACACGGGTTTGGCAAGCGCGATGACACAATGCCGGGGTATCTCATTATGCTAAGGACCGTTTATATGCAAGCGGCATCGAAAGGAAAGCAAGCGATGGCTTTGCTGGTGTGGCTGGCCATCACTTTTTCCGCCTCGGCCATCGGCGCGATCGCCTCGGTTCGGGCGGCGTCGTTCTACGGACAACTGGTGCAGCCGGATTGGGCGCCGCCCTCAGCGGTGTTCGGACCGGTGTGGACGGTTTTGTATGCACTCATGGGCGTGTCCGCTTGGTTGGTTTGGCGAGAAGGCGGTGTGGCCAAGCACCGCTCCGCGCTGACGCTGTTTCTCGTACAGCTTGCCGTGAATGCGTTGTGGAGCTGGCTCTTTTTCGCTTGGCATCGCGGCGCGCTGGCAATGGCCGACATCATTTTGCTTGCGCTGTTGATCGTCGCGACAATGCGGTCATTCTGGAAGGTGCGTCCGCTCGCCGGCATCTTGCTCGTCCCCTATTTGTGTTGGGTGTTGTTTGCTTCCGCGCTCAACTACGCGGTATGGCAGTTGAATCCGAACGTTCTCGGTTGATCAAGGAGAGACCCGTGCGAATCCCTTTTTGTCTCCCCGCACTGTTGGCATTGACCGGGTGCGCAACGCTTCCCGAAGACAATGGCGAACATGTCATCGCTCATGGCGCGGACGTTGCCCGCGACGTGAAGCTCTGCAAAACCAATATCGCGGAACTCGAAGCCCGACTCGGCACCCCGAGCCGCGACGGCGTTCTTGGCACCGCCCGCATCACCACCTGGGTTGTTGAATGGGATCCGCTGGCCAAGTATCTCGGCGTCATGACCGATGCCGCCGGAACGGTGGTCGATGTCTACTGGAACCTGCCCTCCGAAGTGCAGTGGTCACCCGTCAATCGTTGCAAGTAAGGAAGTCTCATGAAACATTTGATCGTGCTCGCCCTGTTGCTCGGTAGCGGCGCCGCCACAGCGGCTTCTTTCAATTGCAAGAAAGCCGCCACGTTGGTCGAGAAGGAAATTTGTGCCAACCCGACGCTTGGCAGACTCGATGACGCATTGAAGAAAAATTACGACGGCGCCCTGGCGACGAACATCGGCGAGGAGGCGCGGCGCGAAATCAAATCCAGCCAGCGCCTTTGGCTGAAGAAGCGTGATACCTGCAAGACGGCCGCGTGTATCGAAGCGATGTATCGCCAACGGATTGATGCGCTCTGTGACTATCCCGCAATCAGCGGGGTGAATTGGGGCTGCGCCGTGACCTCGGACGAGATTCACTGATCGTCGTCACTTCATATTCGCCACACATTCGGAGCGGATGCTGGCGCCACTGAAGACACGGAGACGACGCATGACCAAGCAACTGTTGACCCGCCCCGCGCTCGGCACGGGATTGCTCTTGATGATTCCGATGGTGATGACGCTCGTCGATCGCGCCAAAGCGCCCGGTGAAGGTTGGCATTGGAGCCCGATGGATTTCGTCATCATGGGCGCCTTGTTGTTTGCGGCCGGTCTCGCTTACGAACTCATCAGCCGACGCCTGAAGACGCCTGCACAACGTTGGCTCGCCGGTTTGGGTATTCTCGTGATAGTGGTATTGGTGTGGGTCGAACTCGCCGTGGGCGCACTCAGCCAGCTCTTCGCCTATCTATTCGCCTGACCGGAGTGCCCGATCGGCAAGCACACCTTTACCGGGCGCGGATGACCGCACCATGGGGCCGACCGTATTTGCACTCAAGGAACTCGACGCTGCCAACACCCAACGAATCATCGCCTTGACCGCGCCCCAGCGATTCACGGGATTCGCGAAATTCCGAACGGCCTGGGTCGGCTTTGATTATTCTGTCTTGGAGTGGCTGATTTGGAATGGATCAACGTGCCGACCCGCCCGCGTACGGCACCCGCCGACGACCCTTTTCCCTCAATGTTTCGCGCTTTGCCGAAGGCAGCGCGATTGCCCACATTGTGTCTCGCCGTTGCCGCGGGCATTCTCCTGTTTCAGCTGGTCGGCTTTACGCATTGGGGGATCGGGGCTTGGGTGCCGTTCATGGCCATCTGGATGTTGCCCAAACGTCACTGGTGGGCCTTGGTTCTGACTCAAATCGCCACATCCCTGATGTACGGCATGTTGATAAGCCACGCCACGGGTGATGGTGACAACGCCTTTCTCGGTTTCTCCCCCGGCCCCGTGCAGCTGTTTTTGGGGAGTTTCGTCCACCCGTTTACCAATCTTATCGGGCCTTGGCTGATGTTGCGCGCCGGGATCCGGGCGCGCGATGCGGTCAGTGCGCGCACCTTGGCCTGGCTGCACGTTGCCGCCATGGCGAATTTCGCGGTTCCAGCGTTCAAAGATGTGATTTACGTCCTGTATGAAGGTCGTATCGGGGACGTGCGCGGTTACATCCGCGGTTTCTATTCCGCTTTGGGCAATGCAGATGATTGGGCGCGCTTGGGCGAGTTTTACATCTCGCATTTAATGGGCGGCTTTGTCGGCCTGATGGTCTCGGTGCCCTTGGTGCTTTGGTGGCTTCAACGCAAAACACTGCAAGGCAACGGCATGATTCTTCGCCATGCGGCTTTTTCGCTGCTGCCGATAATGACACTGTACGTCGGCTTGTCTTTGGCAGCAAAGGGTTTGTCGTTGGCCGAACTGCTGCGTTTGCTGTTGATGGTGGCGGTGATCGTGTTTGCCGTGAAGCATGGCTGGCGGGGTGCGGCGATCTCCGCCTTTGCAACCAGCTGCGCGGTCGCGATCGAAGAGCATTTGGGCGGTTTCTCACGCAACCCGATCTGGGTGCAGTTGTTCATTGCCATCGTCGGCGCGGTGGCCTTGATGTTCGGCTCGGCATTGGAAGAGCTGCGGAAAAAGAATACAGATCTGCTGCGCATGCGCGACGACTTGATCGATTTGGCACGCCGCCTGCAAAGCAGCGCCACCCGAACTGTCCAGTCTGAAGAACGCGAACGCAGACGTTTGGCTTCAGAGTTGCATGACGAGTTCGGTCAGACCCTGGTGGCTTTGGCAACACAGTTGCAGCAGGTTTCACCGCTCTTGCAAGCAACCGGCGGCCAAGCCTACGTCATTGCTTTGGCGGACACCGCCAAAGCGCTGCGCAAGCATTTGACCTCCACTTTGGAAAGTTTGCGGCCTGCCGCGCTTGACGAATTGGGCCTGTATGGAGCGATTGAAAACGGCGCGCTGCGCGACTTGGCAGAGCGCGCCGGTCTGGATTACCACGTCGAACTGGCGGGCGACGGGCGTCTCTGGCTGCAACTGGAAGACGCCACCCGCGTGGCCGCCTATCGCGTGGTGCAGGGTGCGGTCACCAATACCATTCGTCACGCGCGGGCCAGCAGCTGCCGTGTGCGTTTGCGGCTGGAAGCGCGGCATACAGAATTGTGCTTGCTGGTGACCGTCGACGACGACGGCATCGGCCGCGTCGAACAGATGACACACAACCATGGTCTGAGAGGTCTCGAAGACCGGATGGTCGCCATGGGCGGCGTCCTGCGCTTGCGCAATCTCGAACCCGGAATCCGCGTCCACGCCTTGCTGCGCCAATCGGTTTAAACCCGAATTCTCAGACCGCAGAAACTCCGAACAGACGGCCGATGGCCCATGTGGCCGCCATCGCGAGCGAACCCCACACCATCACGCGCGTAGCGCCCTTCACCGCCGAAGCACCGCCGAGGTTGCCGGCAATTGCACCGAGGGCCGCCAACAACACCAACGTGACGCCCGCCAAATAGACGGGTAGTTGTGCGCCCTTCACCACCCACACCAAGAACAGCGGTGGTAGCGCACCCACGGCAAACGCGGCAGCAGAAGACAAAGCGGCTTGTACAGGCTTTGCCGCATGCACTTCACTGATCCCTAGCTCGTCACGCAAATGCGCGCCAAGCGCATCATGTGCCGTCATGGCTTCGGCCACTTGGGTAGCCAATTCTTTGCTCAAGCCACGACGCTGGTAAATGAAGATCAACTCTTTCAATTCCGCTTCGGGCATTTCAACCAATTCTTGCTTTTCTTTGGCAATGTCAGCCGCTTCCGTATCTGCTTGCGAACTGACCGAGACATACTCGCCAGCCGCCATCGACAGCGCCCCAGCCACCAAGGCTGCAAGCCCCGTCAACATCACGGTGGCGGGTTGTGCGTCGGCCGAGGCCACACCCATAAGCAAAGAACTCGTCGAAATCAAACCGTCGTTCGCGCCGAGAACGGCGGCGCGCAGCCAGCCGATCCGGTCAATGCGATGCGCTTCGTGATGGGACTTCGCAAGCTTGGCCATGATCCGGTTTCTCAGTCGAGAACGCGGCAGAATACCGCTTTCAAATAGCGCGATTCTTGCACTTGGGCGAGGAAGGGATGGTCGGAACCCGCCCCCGACACCTTCAACACCTGGACGGTGCGCCCGGCATAAAACGCCGCACGACGCAGCATATCGAGGAACTGGTCTTCGCTGACCAAGCCGGTGCACGAGAACGTGGCGAACAAGCCGCCGGGCTTCACCACACCCAAGGCAAGCTTGTTCATGTCGAGATATTTCTTCAGTGCGCTGATGACTTGCTCGCGATCGCGGGTCATCTTTGCCGGGTCGAGCACAACCACGTCGAACTGCTCGCCATTGGCGGCCGCATCACGCAACCAGGGAAAAATATCGGCTTGGATATAGCGCGGCTTCACCCCGTTCAAGCGCGCGTTGTTGCGGGCAATATCCAACACAGCTGGGTCGATGTCGATGCCCACCACTTCACTGGCGCCGCGCACCGCCGCATACACACCGAAGCCGCCGGTGTTGCAGCACAGATCGAGCACGCGTTTGCCGGCGCACAGATGCGACAGCCATTCGCGGTTTTCGCGTTGGTCGGCAAAGAAGCCGGTCTTGTGCGCGCCGGCAGGATCCGCCTGGAACTTGATGCCGTACTCGGTGATCAGTGCCGGCTCGGTGCCTTGGGTGTCGCGATAGTCGAAGCTTTCCTGCTTTTGCACGTGCTCGTCGGCGAAGCTGTGGAAGCGGCAGCCCGGGAAGAGGTTGCGCAAGGCATTGAAGATCCACTCGCGGTGGCGCCAGGCACCGGCACTGAAGAATCCGACCACGATCAGATCGTCGTAGCGGTCGATCACCAAACCACTGATGCCGTCGCCTTCGCTATGGAACACCCGCCATGCATTGCTGATGTCGTCGAGTTTCAAGATCTCGCGGCGCATCGCGACCGCCTCGGCGATCTTGGCTTCGAACCATGCTTGGTCGATCACCTCGTCCGGATTGTTGCTCAGGATGCGCAGGGCAATGCGCGAATGTCCGTTGTAAAAGCCTTGGCCGATGTACTTGCCGTCAACACCCTCGACGTCGACGATGCTGCCCGGTTTCGGGCGTTGGGCGGGTTTTTCAACCAAGCGTTGGAAAATCCACGGATGGGTGGAGTTCCAAGCATTTTTCAGGCGGACACGCTGGATCAATTCGTTCATGCGTGCATTGTAAGCGGTGGCGCCGGCCGGCTTGCTTTATGCGATGGCCACCGCCATCTCTGATCCATGCATATTCCCGCGCACGCCCCGACCGACGCCGCCTTACAGAAACAGCAAGACCGCTTTCGGATCCGGCGGGCCTTCCGTTTGAGTGCGTTGGCCACCTTGCTGCTGCTGTCGCTGCAGGCCCTGCTGGCAAACGTCGATATTCATCCGTTCACCGTCCAGCCTTGGCGCCTGGAGGGGCTACTCGGCATCGTGTTTGCGCCCCTGCTGCATGGCAGTTGGAACCACGTGTTGAGCAACAGTATCGCGGTGTTGCTGCTGGGTACGCTGGCCGGCAGTGTGTACCCGCGTGCAACGGTACGCGCCTTGCCATGGCTGTGGCTTGGTTCGGGCGTCGGTGCCTGGTTGCTGGGCGCGCCGGGTGAACACCATCTGGGTGCCAGCGGCATCACGCACGGGCTGATGTTCTTGGTCTTTGTGCTCGGGTTGCTACGCCGTGACCGCGCGGCAGTCGCCGCGGCGATGATCGCGTTTCTCGTCTATGGCGGCATGATGATGACGATTTTTCCGCAGGAGGCCGGTGTCTCCTGGCAGTCGCATCTGGGCGGCGCCGTCGCGGGTGTGCTGTGCGCCTTGGCATTACGAACGGCCGATCCGTTGCCGCCAAGACGCGTTTACAGTTGGGAACTTGAAGAGGACGCCGAGCAGGGCGATTCCTCAGAACCCTGAATTTCACCACCAACCAATTGTTAGAGGAAGTCCGATGAGCCGCGCCAACGATGTGATCGATTACAAGATTGTCGGCAACGACATGCCCTTCGTCGAAGTGGAACTTGACCCGGGTGAGAGCGCCATCGCGGAAGCGGGCTCTTTGATGTACAAGGACGCGTCGGTTCAAATGGACACCGTGTTCGGCGACGGCAGCGATAGCAGCGGCGGCGGCGTGATGGGCAAGCTGTTCTCTGCCGGCAAGCGCCTCGTCACCGGTGAGAGCTTGTTCACCACGGTGTTTACCCACACGGGACAAGGCAAGGCGCATGTGGCGTTTGCCGCCCCCTACCCGGGCACGGTCGTTCCGTTGAAGCTGTCGGATTTCGGCGGCACGCTGATTTGCCAGAAGGACAGTTTTCTCGCCGGCGCACGCGGTGTCTCGCTCGGCATTCATTTGCAACGCAAGATTCTCACCGGCCTGTTCGGCGGCGAAGGATTCATCATGCAAAGGCTCGAAGGCGACGGCATGGTTTTCGTGCACGCCGGCGGCACCTTGGTGGAAAAACAACTCGCTCCTGGCGAACGTTTGGATGTGGATACCGGTTGCGTGGTCGCGCTGCAGCCGAGCGTCAATATGGACATCCGTGCCGCTGGCGGTATCAAGAGCATGATGTTCGGCGGCGAAGGCATGTTCCTCGCCACCCTCACCGGGCCCGGTCATGTCTGGCTGCAATCCTTGCCGTTCTCGCGCATGGCCGGCCGGATGTTCGCGGCAGCCCCGCAAGGCGGCGGCAAGAACGTCGGCGAAGGGTCGATTCTGGGCTCGGTGGGCCGCATTCTCGACGGCGACGGCTTCTGATTGCCACGCCATACCCCATAGAATGCTGAATGGGCGAAGGCACACTCGGCATGAACTGAGACTGATGCAAGGCGTGTTTTAACAATTGACATTCAGCTTGCGGTTTTCTACCTAAGCGATTGATTTACGAAGATGTTAAGCGGGGTTTTCAATCGCCGACCCCCTCCCTATCTTGTCTCTACGCCCCACCTCCCTCCCCCGGGGCGATAGAGAGAAGAACCATGAAGAACAAGAAGACACTCGCATTCACCTCTTTGGCCGCTGCTGCTTTGGCCGTCATGTCCACCGGCGCTTTCGCCCAGGACGCAGGTAACAAGGGCGCGTTCATCCGCGGTGAAGTCGGTAAGACCGAAATCAACAACGGAACCGCCGGTGTACCGGACTCGAAGGACACCTCGGTGAACGTGCGCGGTGGCTATTACTTCACCCCGCATGTCGCGGTTGAAGGCTTCTACGGTCGTTACTACGACAAGGACACCACCTTGCCGGCCGGTGCCGGTTCGGTGAACCAGCGCGTCACCGGTTACGGTGTCGGCGTGGTCGGCAAGATGCGTTTGGCGCAAGACCAAACCGCAAACACCGGTTGGTACGGTCAAGCCCGCGGTGGCGTGATGAAGGCCGACAGCAAGGTTGAAACCAACCTGCTCGCCTCGTCCACCAACGTGGTCACCACCGACAAAGGCACCGTCACCCCGTACGTCGGCGTGGGCGTGGGCTATGACTTCACCCCGAACGTGGGTGTGGGCGTGAACTACGACTACTTCCGCGGTCGCAACAACGATGCCTACACCGGTGCGAAGAACCGCTACAACAGCAACAGCCTGACCGTGAGCGGCGAATATCGCTTCTAAGTCATCACATCTGTTGTGGAAACATGGAATGGCCGCGTAATGCGGCCATTCTTTTGGCTGGAAACAGGAGACATGCCATGCGCGCAACGATCAGCACATTCGTCATAGCGACTGCCATGGCGGTGATGGGTTGCACAACGACACCGACCGCAACACCGGCCAATGATGGCGGCACTTTCTCATTCAGCGGTGTCGTCAAGGCGCGCGACAACGGCTGTTTTGTGGACGGCGTTTGCACGATCACCGTCAACGACACGGTGGTGACCACCATGAGTGGACGCCGCATGGGCCCTGCACCGATTTGGGGACGCGTGGAAGGCGATCCGCAGGTGGGCACACGCGTGGCGGTGTACTGCAAGCGCGTCAACGATGCCTGCACGTTGGAAGGCAGCGAATCGTTTTTCATTCGCGTCTTGCCCTGAAAATACGTTTCCCGCGCGGGTAGAATGGTCATATGAACATGCCACCGCGACGCGTTGAAAATCTCCACACCGATAAAGGCAAGGTGCCGGTCTATGCCACCGGTATCGTCGATCAACCTTGGGACAGCTATAGCGCTGAAGACCATGGCGTGTGGAAGGTGTTGTACGAACGTCAACGCGCGTTGTTGAAAGGCCGCGCTTCGGACGAGTTTCTGCAAGCGCAAGACGCGATGGGCATGAGCCCCGACCACATCCCGAAATTCTCCGACATCAATGCGGTGTTGGAACCTGCCACCGGATGGACCTTGATCGGTGTGGAGGGTTTGCTGCCGGAGCTGGACTTCTTCGACCACTTGGCCAATCGTCGCTTTCCGGTGACCTGGTGGATCCGACGCCCCGATCAAATCGATTACATCGAAGAGCCGGACTTGTTCCACGATCTTTTCGGCCACGTGCCGTTGTTGATGTTGCCGACCTTTGCTGACTACATGGCCGCCTATGGCCGCGGCGGTGTGAAAGCACACGGCATCGGTCCGGAAGCTTTGGTCAACTTGACGCGTTTGTATTGGTACACGGTGGAGTTCGGGCTCATCGAACAGGCCGACGGGCTGCGCATTTACGGCAGCGGCATCGTTTCCTCCGCAGGCGAATCTTTGTACTCGTTGGAATCCGAAGCGCCGAACCGGATCGGTTTTGATTTGGAACGCATCATGCAAACGCGCTATCGGATCGATACGTATCAGAAGACCTATTTCGTGATCGATTCCTTCCAGCAATTGATGGATGCGACCGCCCCCGATTTCACGCCGATCTATCAGCGCTTGTCCGAGCAATCGGCGATTCCTGCCGGCGACGTGCTGGCGTCCGACCATGTGATCCATCGCGGCAGCGGCGAAGGTTGGGCCACCGACGCCGACGCCTGACGGGCTTTATTCCGGTTGCGGCATGCTTGCGCGCAGCCTGCGTGACGGCGGCTTGCGGTTGTACTTTTTGCCGAGCCAAACACCGGCGGCAGTCGCGACAATCACCGGCGCGAACCAAGGGAAGACCTCAATCAGCACACCGGGAATCTGTGTGTGCGTGGCGAGCCAGGCCCAGACCGGTCGCATGCCGATGGAAAGAAAGGCCACGTGGGTGGCAATCCCCGCACCCAGCATCGCTTGGTAGTGCATCACCACATGCCAGTTGCCTTGCTGCGGGCCGTCCTTCGCGAAGCGGTGCATACGCCAAGCGGTAAGCAGCGGGATCAACGCAAACCCCACGAAGACCAACTGGCCCGTGCGCACGCCGACCCAAATCACCGGCACCGCCAGTAATGCCGGCAAGTATTGCGCAAGCTTCCAGCCCGGACGTGCCACCAAATTTTTCCAGTCACGTTTATCGGTGACCGCGCGCCAAGCGGTCCAACAGGCCTGTGCGGTGAGCGGCAGCAAGAAGGTCAGAAACAGCGCAATGGCTAATTTTTGTCGGAAGAACGCAAACTCGATCACCAAGGGAATGCCGCTGACCACGATGCCGGCCATGGCCAGCAGGAATAGCTTGCCGATACCACGATGTTTCGGACTGCCTTTCTTCAAAAAGGCGGCAGACCAGAAGGTGACCAGCGCGATCAGGCCGAGCAAGCCGTGTATGGCAACGATGTAGGAATAGCCGGGCATATCGGTGTCCGTAGTGGATGGCGGGATGTAGGGTCATGGTGGGTTTTGCCGCGTGCCGCACGCAGTGCCGCGCGTCATTGCTTCGACCTGCCGGAAGTCACTTTCTTCGAGCCGCCGCTTGTATCCGTGCAAATCGACACGCACCATGCACGCATGACAACCTCACGCCCCCGACTTTTCGAGCCGCTCAATTTGGTGGCACTCGCCACGCTGGCGGTGGTGGGTTATACGATGCTGCGCTTGGAGATGCCCGACCGGTGGTATGCCCTGCTGTTGGTGATCGCCTTCGGCCTGTTGTCGGTGGGCATGGACCTCAGCCCGTTGGATGCACACAGGTCGACGACCGGATTTCTGCTCAGCCTCGCATTGGGCGTCTTGGGGATCTTGGCCTGCTGGTTTGGCGCCGGTGCCGGCACGGCACAAATCTTGTTGGTTCTGTGGGTGGCGCGCGCCTCGTACTACTGGCCACAGCGCACATTGTTGATCGCTGCAGTGGCATTGAACGTTGCGGTGTATTTCATCTTGAGCGCGCGCGGTGTCCGACAGCCGTTGTTGGTCACCCTGCTTTATGCTTGCTTCCAGGCATTCGCGGCGTTTCTTTCCACCTATTCGCGCCGCCTTGAAGAGGCCCGCGATCATCTGATGCAAGTGAATGCCGATCTGTTGGCCACCCGCGCATTATTGGCAGAGACCACGCGTAGCAATGAACGTTTTCGCGTCGCACGCGACCTGCACGATGTAGCCGGTCACAAACTCACGGCACTGCGTTTGAACTTGCGTGCGCTGGCTCTGGCACGACCGGACCAACCCGAACTCGCGGTCGCCGAGCAGCTCTCCGCTGATTTGTTGTCCGACATTCGCGGTGTGGTGCATACCTTGCGTGCGCAAGAGGGTTTGGATGTCGCACCCGCATTGGCGGCACTGGCCGCGCCCTATGATCGGCCGCGTGTGCGGGTGGAGATGGGCGATCACGTGCATATCACCGACGCGCGCCAGGCAGAGGCGATCGTGCGCTGCGTGCAAGAAGCCCTGACCAATGCCGCCAAGCATGGCGACGCGGATTCGTTGACCGTGACGTTGCGATGCGATGCCGGCCGCTTGCAATTGTCTATCACCGATAACGGCCGCGTCCTGCAGCACTGGGCGCCCGGCCACGGTCTGCAAGGCATGCAAGAGCGTGTGGAAGAAGCCGGTGGCGAGGTGTCGATTCGCGCATCGGCTGACGGTGGCATGCACATTGCGGCGAGTTTTCCCGCATGAGTGGCGCCATCCGAATTGCGTTGGCAGATGACCAAGCCTTGGTGCGCGCGGGATTGCGTGCGCTCTTGCAGGAGCTCGGCATCACGATTGTTTTCGAAGCGGAGGACGGGGATGCGTTGATGGCCGGCATGGCAACGCACACCGTGGATTTGATCGTGTCGGACATCCGCATGCCCGGCGTGGACGGCATTGATGCCTTGCAGACGCTGCGCGCGGCGGGCAACCAAACGCCCTGCATTTTCCTCACCACCTTTGACGACAGCGACCTGTTGCTTCGCGCTACAGAAGCCGGCGCCCAAGGCTTCTTGTTGAAAGATGCGGCGCCGGCCGATTTGCTGGATGTGATCAGCCGGGTTGCGCAGGGCGAAACTTTTTTGCTTCCGGTCAGTACCGATCCCCTGCGTCATCGCTTCCGCTTTCACGAGGAAGCCGCGCCGACAGAGCGTTTCAGTGCCAAGGAAGTGGCGATTCTTCGCTTGTTGGCCGGCGGCTACAGCAACAAGGAGATCGCACGCAGTCTGTTTCTTGCCGAAGGCACGGTGAAGAACTACGTGTCGGCGATTTTGGAAAAACTCGATACCCGTGACCGCACACGCGCGGTGCTCAAAGCGATCGCGCTTCGGATCATTTGAATTGACCGGCGCCGCGGCGCAAAACGCTAGAATGTGGCGTCCACACGGAGCCCGACTGCATGTCCCAGCACGTTTCCCTCACCCGTTTCCTGATTGAAGAAGAGCGCGCCGATCACATCAACGCCGATTTGCGTTTGTTGATCGAAGTGGTGGCCCGCGCCTGCAAGACGATTTCTGTCGCGGTCGGCAAGGGCGCATTGGGCGGCATTCTCGGCGATGCCGGCACGGGCAACATCCAAGGGGAAGCACAGAAGAAGTTGGATGTGATCGCCAACGAAGTGCTGCTGGAAGCCAATGCCTGGGGCGGCCATTTGGCGGCCTGTGCATCGGAGGAGATGGACGATCCGTACCCGATTCCCGATGCGTTTCCGCGCGGCAATTTCTTGCTCCTGTTCGATCCCCTCGACGGCTCCTCCAACATCGACGTCAACGTGTCGATCGGCACGATTTTCTCGGTGCTCAAGTGCCCGGGCGACGTGCAGTGCGTGGACACACAAGCCTTCTTGCAACCGGGAAGTTCACAAGTGGCCGCGGGCTACTGCGTGTACGGCCCGGCCACCACCCTGATTCTGACCGTCGGGCACGGCACCCATCAGTTCACGCTTGATCGCGAGCAAGGCAGCTTCGTCTTGACCCAGCGCGACATGCGCATCCCGGAAGAGACCCAGGAGTTCGCCATCAACATGTCGAACAAACGCCATTGGGAAGCGCCGATGCAGGCCTATATCGATGATCTCTTGATCGGCAAAGAAGGGCCGCGCGGCAAGAACTTCAATATGCGCTGGATTGCTTCGATGGTCGCCGACGTCCATCGCATCCTGACGCGGGGCGGTGTCTTCATCTACCCCTGGGACAAGAAAGATCCGAACAAGCCGGGCAAATTGCGTCTCATGTACGAGGCCAATCCGATGAGCTTCCTGGTCGAACAGGCGGGCGGCGCTTCCACCAACGGGCGTTCCCGCATTATGGATATTCCCCCGACCGAGCTGCACCAACGCGTGCCGGTGTTCTTGGGTTCCAAGAAGGAAGTCGAGGCGGTGACCGACTACCACCGCAAGGCCGACCAAGCCTGATTGGCGCCTGCAGGCGCATATAATGTGCGCTTCGTCACATTCTGCTAAACTTCCCGACTCCCCTTGGGGGAATCGGGACAGATCGGCGGGGTGTCTGGGTGATTGCAACACGGGCGAGGGAACTGATTGTTGTCACGAAGCGCTATGACGCCTCGTGCGCAGCCTTTGCTGCGATGGCGTCCCACGGTTGGCGCATCCACTTCGTTGAAACGCCGGCAGCCGTGGCGCGCATCTTGTCGCAGTCAAACCGCAAGGCGCTGGCCGGGCTCGTCGACCTCACGGATTCACAGGGAACAGTGGACTATGCCCGCTATGTGCAAGACCTGCCGCGCGAGCGCATGGGCTGGGTCGCCGCCATAGATCCGGGCCAACTTGAAATCAAAGACGTTCGCCATCTGATTCGCGACGTCTGTTTCGACTTCATCACGGTGCCCTGCCCCGAGACCACCATCGAGTCGGTGCTCGGCCACGCGTTGGGTGTGGCGTCCTTGCATAGTGAAAGCACGCGCCACGTCGTCCAGGAAGAAGAGGCTTTCGGCGGCATGATCGGCGACAGCCCCGAGATGCGCGCGCTGTATAAATTGATTCGCCGCGCCGCGCCGAGTTTGGCGCCGGTCTACATCGCCGGCGAAACCGGCACCGGCAAGGAATTGGCCGCCGCCGCCATCCACCATCTTTCGCACCGCAGCGCATTTCCGTTTGTCGCCATCAACTGCGGTGCGATTCCACAACACTTGATGCAATCCGAATTGTTCGGCTATGAACGCGGCGCGTTCACCGGCGCACAACAACGCAAGCTCGGCCGCTTTGAGCTCGCCAACAAAGGCACGCTGTTCCTCGATGAAATCGGTGACCTGCCTTTGGATTCCCAGGCGTCATTGCTGCGTTTCTTGCAGGAGGGCATCATCGAGCGCTTGGGTGGCACCGATGCCATTCGCGTGGATGTTCGCGTGGTCTCGGCGACGCACCATGATCTTGAAGCGGCGGTCGCCGCCGGACGTTTCCGCGCCGACCTTTACCACCGCCTATGCGTCATTCGATTGAAGCAACCGCCGTTGCGAAGCCGCGGCGATGACATCGAACAATTGGCCGAACACGCACTCAAGCTTTATAACGGCACCGGCCAAACGCAGATGAAGGGGTTTTCCAACTGCGCGTTGAAGGCGATGCAAACCTATCCGTGGCCGGGCAATGTGCGTGAACTGTTGAACCGCGTCCACCAAGCGGTGGTGATGGCGGAAGGCCGTTACATCACGTCGAAAGATCTGGGGATTGATGCCAGCGAAGCCGGCCCGGTGCAAACCTTGGCCGCGGCGCGCGATGCCGCCGAAGTGCTTGCCATCAATGCGGCACTGCGACGCAATTTGTATCGGGTCGGGCATTGCGCGAAAGAGTTGGGCATTTCGCGCATCACCTTGTACCGGTTGATGAAGCAGCACGGACTGCGCACCGAAGCCATGGAACGTACCGCGGAAGTGGGCTGAGCGCTTAGAAGGCGCGCGTTGCCCGAACCCCCAGCACGTAGTTCGGTGCATCCGGCGACAAACCGACGACAGCTTGTCCGTTGATCGTCCAGCCAGAAGGCAACACATAGGTCCCGCCGACATTGAACGTGGCGGCATTCGACGAACTGCCGACGACACGACTCTTGTTGCCGTTGGCGTCCTTGATATGGGTGGCGCCGGATTGCGCCATCGCCACACTGAAGCTGAGAGCGGCGCGATCATTCAACGCCAGTGCCATGCCGGCGCTTAGCTGGATCGGGTTGCCCATGTAGACCGTCGCCGGCACGGTTTGTCCGAGCACGGGCGAGATGTCGTCGAACTTGCGACCGATGTTGTAGGTGTAAGCCAGGTTCGCAAACAGGATGACCGGATCGTAGGTTCGCAAGGCCGAGACACCCGCAGTCACGCTGTACATGCCGGTGCCCGTGGGCAAAGCGTCAGGAATGTTGAGGTTGTTGTTGTTCGAATCGGGCTGCACCAGTTTGATCCCGAACGGGCTGTCGCCGGTCGGGATGCGTACCCGCACGCTGCCGACGATGTCGGGCCAACGCTGCGACTCTTTGACGAATTGATAGTAGGCGGCGACGCTGGCGTCGCCGATGCCCTTGGAGGTGACGGTTTCTTCGCTGAGCTTGCTCGATGCCCCGCCTGCGCCGCCGGAAATAAAGCGCGTGCTGCGGATCACGTAGGGCACATTCGCTTCCAAGCTCAAGCGCGGCGTGAGACCGAAGCGGCCGGTGGCGTCAATGGTGAAGGTATTGGCTTTGACCTGGTCGAGGTTGATCGAACCGAGGAAGATCGCATCCAGCGCGAGAAAACCGCTGAGCGCCAATTGCCGGCGATCGTAGTAGCTATAGCTGCCGCCGATGTCGAGCGAAAACTTGCGCTCGAACAGCGGCGCGTGTTCGCGCACGGTGAGTGCGCGATCTTTCGCACGCTCATCCTGCGCCGCACGCTGTTGTTCTTCTCCGATGGTTTGTCCGGCCGGCGCGCTCTGCGCTTGTGGCGGTCTAGTCGCACCGCTGCCATCCGCCGGCATCGGTTGGGGCGCACTTTGCACCGCGTAAGCCGATGAAATGCCGCGGCCGCGAATTTGTTCCAGTTGCAGGGTTTCCACCTGCGATTTAAGTTCGCCGATGGTGTGTTCTTGCGCTTCGAGTCGCGCATTCAATGCACGGATTTGCGCGGCGACATCTTGTGGTTGCGATTGGGCAAACGCGCAAAAAGGCAATAGAGATACGGCAATGCCGAGCGCGAGTGGCGCCTTACGTAAAGTTTTCATAAGTATTCCCCCCCGGGAAGATCAACGTGGAAGACCGCGAAGGCCGGACAATGCGTTCTGCACACCCCATTGACGCTGCAGGTCTTCAGTGACGCCGGATGTTTGAACTTGAAGATTGAGGGCGTTGTTGGCGGACTGGTTGTCGCCCGCCACGCGAGCGGCCTGCATCACGCCATTGCCGTCACCGACGCTTTGCATCGCGGTGCCATTGGGGCCTTGCAAGGCCATGGACATACCGTTGGCGGCAAAGCGCACTTCAGTGCTGTACCCGCCCTGCGCCGCCGAGGCATAGCTGTTGCCGTTGAACTGGCTGCTATCCCCCAATGTCGGCACGAACGAGATTTGGGCAAGATTGGCCACACTGTTGCGGTCGCCTGCGAGCTGGGTGACTTGGGTCAAACCGTTGCCGGAAACGCTTTCCGCACCGGTGGCGCTGCGGGTGATGGCGACCAGGGGTGTGCTCCCGTCGGTGCTGCCGGTGGCGCCGGCCGTGGTGTGGATAGAGACCTGCATGGCGCCATTGGCATCACGCTGCATCTGTACCGCGGCCACCCCTTGCATCCATCCGCCGTCGGGCGCGCGCCAGTTGGAGACCATGTCTACGCGGACGCCAACCAAGAGATTCGCGCCGTAGTACTTGCCTTGAATCAACGCCAGATCCGCATCACTCACGCGTTCGACGCGCAGTACGGTGGTCTCGGCGGCACTCGCCTTCCAACTGGCCAGCATGAAGATCAGCATCGCCAGACCGATGGTCAGATGGGTGCCGGATGATTTGTGGTGTTTCATGTCGTTCTCCTCGTGCGCTTACATCAAGTCGCCACGGATCAGGCCGAGCTCGACCAAAGGCACGGGTGCGGCAGACCACGACAGGGCGTCGTTTCTGCGAAGCAGTGCATTGGAATGTTTGTCTTGCATGAGAAAACTGGCACGATTGAAATCGCTGTCGGTCATGACCGCCAGGACCACGCCGTTCCAGTTCTTCAAAAATTCGTCTTGATAGATGACGCGATGACCCAAGGCCGGATCCGCGATCATGATGCGACCGGCATTGGCGCCTTTGACGACAACGAAATGCTTGTAGCCGCGGGTGTCGAGCAAGGTGATCACCGGGATCTGCAACCGGTAGAGCGCTTCGATATCGACTTTGAAACCATGTGCGCGCATGCCGTTGCGTTCGCTGTAGCGCTTCATGTCCAGCATGGAAAATCCGCTGCGTGCGACATCCGCCGGGTTGGCCGCATGCGACACCATGTCTTTGATCATGGCGGTTTCGTCGACGTTTTTGCCGTAGCCGTAGCGCAAGACGGTGGCGAGCGCGGCACTGCCGCAGCTGT
Organism: Lysobacter soyae; assembly: GCF_019551435.1. Classification (NCBI taxonomy): domain Bacteria; kingdom Pseudomonadati; phylum Pseudomonadota; class Gammaproteobacteria; order Lysobacterales; family Lysobacteraceae; genus Lysobacter; species Lysobacter soyae. The sequence continues at coordinate 168,509 of NZ_CP080544.1, read as the reverse complement.
AGTCATAGCCTTGGCGTACGACGTCGCGATACTTCAGATCACGCAGGGTTTTGATCGGCTTGTTCACCATTGCATCGCCCGGCAATGCATTGAGATGCATCGTCACGCGGGGCACCTCTTGGGCGTGCACACAAGGTGCCGCCATCGCGGTAATCCATAGGCAAGGGAGCAAGCGCAGCAACATGTCGACCTTCGTTCGCAAGAGCGCCGCCCGGCCGGTGCGTACACCGGACCGGGCTGCGCCGGGGGGACAAACCTGCCTGCAAAGGCAGTAACCCGTTGGCTTAGTTCGCGACTGCGATCGAGAGGCCGTTGTGTTGCGCGTTGCCGACACCGGCTGCGATGTTCACGCCGATGTTGCCTTGGGCGCCGCGCAAGGCATTGCCCGACATCGAGGCATTGGTGTCGAGATCACCACAGCCCGGGTCGATGACGTTCATCAACGTCAGCTGTTCGCTGTCGGCCGTGGCCTTGGCGATGGCACCTTCCGGCTTGGCGCGGTCGTGATCGTCGTCGTCATGACCACCACCACGGGCAACGCTCGAGGAACTGCCGCCGCCGGTGTTGACCGAAGCAGCGAGGCTGTTGCTTTGGGCGTTACCCACCCCTGCGGCCACGTTCACGCCGATGTTGCCTTTGGCGTCACGCAAGACGTTGCCGTCCACAGCGGCGGTGAGGTTCACATCACGTGCGCCGTCACCGGCAGCGAGGTTGCCGAAGGTGCCTTGGGTATTGAAGGACATCGCGGTTGCGAAGACACGGCTGCCATCCACGGCCGACAAAGCGACATCGTTGGATTGGGCATTGCCGACGCCGGCGGCGATGTTCAAACCGACATTGCCTTGTGCGTCACGACCGGCGTTGTTGTGCGCGCCGGCGGTGGCATCGCCATCGCCATAGGAAGTGTTGGCGGTGGTGGCTTGGTCTTGATCGATGGTGGCGGCAGACTCTGCGTTGACGTCGATCTTGCCGGTGACGGCAACATGACCGCGAACGGAGATGTCATTGGTGATGTCAGTGCGCGTGTTGGTACGTGCATCGTCGGCAGCGAAAGCCGGTGCGGCAACGAGGGCCAGCGCAAGAACGGTAAGTTGCAGTTTCATGATGATGCTCCTGGTAGGTGTTTAGTCGTTTCACATTCCACCGGCGGATGCCGGCAGCTTTACAACAACGGCGTTGGTGGCGGAATTGCCGACCCCCGCGCTCTGATTGACCTGGAGCACACCGGAGGCGCCACGAAAAGCATTCGCATCAATGCGTGCTTCGCGCGCCACCTCCGGTGCACTCCCAGCCCCCTCAGTCGGTGCTGCGACGATGGCGACGGTTTGCGCCAAGGTCGCGTCATCCGTGGTGGCGACGCCGTCGCTCGCCTGGATGACCAAAAGATTGGATTGCAGGTTGTTGACCCCTGCGGTTTGATTCAACGCCAAGGCGCCGTGGAATCCGCCGAAAGCGCCCGCTTGGATGTCGCTGCTGGCGGCGCGTGCGGTGTCCGGATTCTGGGCGGTTTGATTCGACTGCGCGCTGGCGGATGACGCCTTGCCTTGTGCAACGGCCATCAAGTTCACTTGGCCATTGCCGACGCCCGCGGCTTGATTAACGGACAAACGCCCGCTGGCGCCTTGCGCAGCGGATTCACCGATGCGACTTTGGTCGAGACTTTGCGCGGCCACGGGCTGCGCCAGCGTAATGCCGAACAGCAAGCACACCGGGGTCAGGCAACGCTTCATCGCGTGCCTCCGACCGAACCCAATGCGGTATTCAATGCGCCGGTGACTTTGTCGCCAATGCCGGAGGTTGCCGAGCCCACAGCGCCACCCACTGTGGCATTCAAGCCGCGCGGCACCGCGCCGCCACCGGCGCCTTGAGCACCAACTGATTGCGACAACGACGACGTCGGTGACACCAGCGTGGCATTCAACACCGAGCGCACGCCGTCGCCACCGGCTTGGGTCATGCCGAGCGCGTCATCGCCGACCGTGGTGACCTGACCGATCTGTTCTTGGAATTTTTTTTGTGGAAAGGTCGTCGCCTCGGCCGCAATCGGCATGTCCTCTTTGGGAATGCCGCGATAGGCGATGCGCGGATTGACCGTGCGACCGATGGTGATGGACGGATCTTTTGCCGCAGGTGCACTTTGCGCTTGGGCGCCGCTGGCAAGCGCCAAGCCGGCGCACCACACGACCACCACGGCAATCGCCATCGCACAACGTGCGCTGCGGCTGCGGGTGTTGAATGTGGCATGGGCGCTGTACATGGTCTCTGTCCTTCGAACATCGGCGGATCCGACGTGCAAGGGATAAGAGCGAAGACCGTGCCAACTTTATAAGCAGTTGAATTTACAGACTAATTTTGAAATTCAGGGCGCCAACGTGATGATCGCGTCAAGGTTTTTGTTTCTTCCAGGAAACAGATGCGGTTCGGAAAAATCTGACGCATGGGCTTCGGAAAGGCTGAATAGCTCGTATCCATGGGCTAGGAAGGCGAAGGGCGAACGCCTTGGTGCGCGCACAGAGCGCGTTTCAGAAACGAAACGATATTACGTCTGTGCGACCTGATTCACTTCCAGCCAATAGCGGACGATTTGCACCAATCGCGCTTGAAAGCGCTCGAAGTCCATCGGCTTTTGAACGTAGCTGTTGACGTGCAAACGCACGACCGAGTTCAAGTCAGGCGGCTCCGCGCTGGTTGTCATCACCACCACCGGTACCGCTTGCGTGCGTGGATTTTCGCGAATCATTTTCAGCACTTCGCGGCCATCCAACAGCGGCAAGTTCAAATCGAGCATCACCAGTTTCGGCAAGGCCTCGCCGGCACGATCGGCATAGTCGCCTTGCGCAAACAAAAAGTCCAAAGCCTCCAATCCGTTGCGCACGAAATGAATGTTCACCGGCGCGTCGAGACTGTGCAACGCGAGCTTGGCCAGCTCCAAATCGTCGTCGTTGTCTTCAACAAACAACACGGTCGGAATGCTCATGACCGGCCCCCGTCGTTGGGCAATGAGATCACCACCACGCTACCGCCTTCCGGCGCCGGCGACAGTGAAATGCTGCCCGCATGTTTTTCGACAATCAATTTTGCCATCGCCAAGCCGAGCCCTTGGCCGCCATGGTTCTCAGCGGGGTGGATGCGCACAAACGGTTCGAATGCGCGCTCGGCATGTTGTGCGTCAATGCCGATGCCGGCATCGTGCATGCGGATATGCGCGTGTTGTTCGTCCTGCCGGAATTGCACGTGCACGCGGGCAGGTCGAGCAGCATCGGCGGAGAACTTGCGCGCATTGCTGAGCAACACGTCGAACAGGCGCTTCAACAGATGTTCGTCACCCTGGACTTCGGCACTACCTTCAACCGTCAGATCCAATTCGCCGGCCGCCAATTCAGAAGCGGACCAATCCAATAAGAACGCGAGGTCGACGTCCCTGAATTTGGTGTCGTGTTGCGCGGTTCGCAACCACATGACCAATTGATCGAGCATCTCGGTGCCGCGTCGGCTGGCATCGACAACACGCTGAAGTAAAGCGAGATCGTCCGGGACGAGCGTGTCGGCAGCGCGCGTTGCCACGATTTGGGCGAAGCCATGCGTACTTCTGAAAGCGGCACGCACATCATGCGACAGCGCATGGGCCAAGCCATCCAGTGTTGCTGTTTCCTCGACGCGGCGTTTTGCGTCGGTGTGGTCTAATGCCACCTGTCGATCATCCATGCTGCGTGCGTGTCTCCGCATTCTATCGGCGCGATTGACAGGGGATGTTCAAGTCATGTGAATTCAGGGAGCGGAAACCCGATCATGGTTACTCTGACCGCACAACAAATCGTGTTCATGGCCATCCTTGTGGGTGGCCTGTATTTGTTCGTAAGTGAGAAGTTGCGCATCGATGTTTCCGCGATGCTGGTGCTGTTGGCATTGGTTGTGACCGGCACGCTCGACAGCAAGGATGCGTTGGCCGGTTTTTCCAGTGAGCCGGCGATCATCATCGCCGCGGTCTTCGTGATTTCCGGCGCACTCAGCGCCACAGGCATCACCGAACGGATCGGTCAATGGGTCGGCCGGGCGTCGGGCGGGCGCGAGTGGCGAACGATTGCCGTGGTGATGCCGACGGTTGCCGCGTTGTCGGCCTTCACCCACCACGTGATGGTCACCGCGATGATGTTGCCGATTCTCATCCGCCACGCCAAAGAGAAGAATCTGCCGGCATCACGCTTGCTGATGCCGATGTCCTTGGCGGCGTCGCTGGGCACAACATTGACGTTGATTTCAGCGCCCGCGTTCCTGATTGCCGACAACATGCTGGAACGCGCCACCCATGAAGGCCTCGGCATTTTCAGCATCACGCCCATTGGTTTGGCGCTGGTTGCGGTCGGCATGATCTACATGCAATTGACGCGCTGGCTGCTGCCGCGCCGCAGCGGTGAGCAATCCGACGACGACTACATGCGCGTCGAGCGCTACAGAACGGAATTGTTGGTGGTGCAAGGCGGCGCCTGGGCCACGCGCACCTTATTGGAATTGCGCAAGGCGATCGGGCCCAACGTCAAAGTGTTGGGTTGGCTGCGCGACGGCACCGAGCGCAAAGATCTGACCGACAGTAGTCCGTTGTTGGGCGGCGATTTGCTTTTGATCGAAACCGATGCCGATGAGTTGAAGTCCTTGCATGAACATCCGGGTTTGGATTTGAATGCGATCACCCGATTCGGCGCCAAGACCACCGACGAGCACGAAGGCTCGCCGCAGTTGTTGCAAGCGGTGGTCGCGCCCGGTTCCGAATTCATCGGCCGTTCGATTCGCGAGTTGGATTTCGCCCATCAGTTCGGTGTGGTAGTAGCGGGGCTGTGGCGTCGTGAAGGCACGGTCGCGCCGCGCTTGTCTGATACGCGTTTGCGTGAGGGCGATTTGCTTGTGCTTTGGGGTGTTCCGTCGCGTTTTTCGGAGCTCGCCGCCCATCATGGTTTCTTGATGTTGATGCCCTTCCGCGGTGAAGGCATGCGTCGCTTGCGTGCGCCGTTGGCGATGTTGATTTTGATTGCAACGATTGTGCTGGCGGTGACCGAATGGATACCGGCGCCACTGGCGTTTCTCGCCGGCGCGGTGGCCATGGTCGTGCTGAAGTGTGTCGACATCACCCGCGCTTATCGCGAGATCGACGTGCGGATTTTCGTGATGATCGCCGGGGTGATTCCCTTGGGCATCGCGATGGAGCAAACCGGCACGGCAAAACTGTTGGCCACCGGCTTGCACCATTTTGTGGCGGGATTGCCGTCGCTCACCATTCTTTTGGTGATGTTTAGCTTGGCAGCCCTTCTGACGCAGATCATGTCGGATTCGGCGACCACCGCCCTGCTCGGACCGATCGCCATTTCACTGGCGCAAGAACTCGGCATGCCGGCGACACCTTTCGTGGTCTGTACTGCGCTTGGCGCCGTCGTGGCGTTTCTGACGCCGATCGGTCATCACGGCAATTTGCTGATCTTGGGTCCGGGCCAGTACAAATTCGGCGACTTCCTACGCATCGGATTGCCACTCACTGCTTTGGTTGCTGCGGTGTGCGCATGGATGGCGCGCTGGTTGTGGTTGGGCGGGCCTTTGATTCCGCACTTCGCATAGCAAAGCCTGTGCGGCGCATCGATCAGAACAGCCTGCCCTGATCGCCGGCGGCCGCCGGCGGTTGAAACTGCGATAGATCCAGCGCCGCAATGCCCGGAAATCCGAGCTTGCGTTTCGTCTTGCGCACCCGCTGCGCAATCAAATCGGCAAAGGGCCCACTGCCACGCATGCGTTGCGCATAGTCGCTGTCGTAGTCTTTGCCACCGCGTGATTGTTGCAACAGACTCATGGCATGCGCGGCGCGTTCGGGATAGTGCAACTGCAACCACTCGCGCCAGATCTCGGTCAGCTCATGCGGCAAGCGCAACAAGATATGTGATGCGGACTGCGCACCGGCGGCGTGGCAAGCTTCAAGAATCTGTTCGAGTTCGTGATCGTTGATCAGCGGAATGACCGGGGCAACCAGCACACCCACCGGCACACCGGCATCGCGCAGGCTGCGGATGTTTTTCAGCCGCGTATGCGGCGCGGCGGCGCGCGGCTCAAGTTTGGCGGACAGATGGTTGTCGAGCGTGGTGACGGAAATATTGACGCTGACCAAGTTGCGTCGCGCCAATGCCGCGAGCACATCCACATCGCGTGCAATGGTCGAAGACTTGGTGATGATGTGCACTGGGTGCCCGGTCTCCAAACAGACTTCGAGCACGGCGCGTGACAAGCCGAGTTCGCGTTCGACTGGTTGCCAACCGTCGGTGTTGACGCCGAGCGCGAGCGGCGCCACTTGATAGCCGGGCTTTCTCAAAGTTTCGCGCAGCTTCTCGGCGGCATTGAGCTTGGCATAGATCTCGGTTTCAAAATCCAAGCCGGGTGAGTGATCGAGATAGCTGTGGGTGGGTCGCGCAAAGCAATAGACACAGGCGTGTTCGCAGCCCTGATAGGGATTCACCGAGCGGTCGAAACCGACATCCGGCGAGCTGTTGAAGCTCATGATGCTGCGCGCCTGTTTCGGATGGATGCGCGTGGCCGGCCGATGCGCGAGATCTTCGGCGATTTCCTCGGCCAAAGTGCCCCAGCCATCATCGATCGCCACGGCGTCGCGTTTCGCAAACCGCGAGCGGGTTTGCGAGGCGGCGCCGCGCCCTTTGATGGCGGCTTGTGCGTCAAAGTGGACTTTCCGCCGTAGCGTCATGCAGTTAGCCTAAGCCCTAGATGTCGCGCCGGCTGCGACCACTGTTCGGAGATTCAGGATGTTCGATCGTTTTCAAGGCTTCTGGGCCACGTTCTGGGATATCGAACATATCCGTGTCTACCTGACCGTGGCATGGCTGGCCTATTTGATCGGTCTCGGGATCTGGATCGTGCTGCAAAAGCGCGAACCTGTGGCCACCTTGAGTTGGTTGATGGGCTTGGCTGCCCTGCCCTATATCGGACTGTTGGTCTATGTGCTGATCGGTCCGCAACGGATCAAACGTTTCCGGTTGCGGCGTTCGCGCGCGCGGGTCGCGGCCTTGGCCGAGGCGGAAAAGTTGGAGCGCAGCGAACAGGTGGAATTGAGCCGCTTGGCGACCGCCACCACCGAATTCGTGCCCACCAGCGCCACCGATGTGCACTTGCTGATCGACGGCCATGCCAAGTACACGCATTTGTTGAAAGACATCGCCGAAGCGCAGCATCACATCCATTTGGAGTACTACATTTATGCCGCCGATGAGGTCGGAACGGCCATTCGTGATGCTTTGGTGGAGCGCGCACGTGCCGGCGTGACGGTGCGGCTGCTGCTGGATGCACTCGGTTCGTCGCGCGCCACGGAAAAATATTTCAAGCCACTGCTGGATGCCGGCGGTGAGATCGCCTGGTTCCACCCAACCCACTTCAGCCGCATTTGGAAGTTCTGGCGCCGGCCCTGGGTCAACATGCGCTCGCACCGCAAGATCGTCGTGATCGATTCGCTGATCGGCTACACCGGCGGCATCAATGTGACGATTGAGGAAGACGAGTCGCGGCGCGACGATGCCTACCGCGACTTGCATATGCGCATGACCGGCAAGGTGGTGCTGCAGCTTCAACAGATTTTTGTCGAAGATTGGGCGTACTCGACCGGCCATCGGGAATTCATCTCTCAAGTGGCACGCACTCTGCCGGCGTTGGAAGAAGGCCGTTTTTGCGTTCAAGCCATTCCTTCAGGACCGGATTCCGACTGGGAAGCCATTCATCGCGTCCATGTCGGGGCCATTCACGCAGCGCGGAAACGGGTGTGGTTGCTGACGCCCTATTTTGTGCCCGGCGAAGCAGCACTGATGGCGCTGACCTCTGCGGCGTTGGCGGGTTTGGATGTGCGATTGATGGTGCCGCATAGAAGCGACAGCCTGCTGGTGACGTTGGCGGCGCGTTCGTACTTCGACCGCTTGCTGGCGGCCGGCGTCAAGATTTATCAGTACGGGCCGCGGATGTTGCACACCAAGGCCATGTTGGTGGATGACGACATTGCGCTGATTGGTACCGCCAATTTCGACCCGCGCAGCTTCCGGCTCAATTTCGAAGTGACCATGTTGTTCAACGATGAGGAAGTGGCCTCTGCCTTGGAGAAGCAAATTCTTGCCGAATTCCCGAGCGCGCCGCGTGTGCGTGACCCGGGCAAACGTCCCTGGTTGACCGCCCAGCTGCCGGAGGCCGTCGCCCGTCTGATGTCGCCGTTGCTCTAAGCGCCGCGCGATACACTCGGATCAAATCGGAGGTCGGTATGCATTGGATTTTGTTGATCGTCTGTTGCGCGTCGGTTTACGGCGGCATGGTCGCCAAATCGCCTGTCGCGATGGCCGTTTTTTTCCTGGTCGCGGTGGTCAGCTGCGTGGCTTGGTTGCGGGTGCGATACACCTTGCTGTTTCCAGGTGGCACCGCGGCGACGGCCGGTGCGGCCGGACTGAGTGATGTCGATTTGGATTCCTTGCGCGCCCATGTGCGTGCGCATGCGCAAACGAAAACCGCCGCCGCACCGGAAACTTTGGAGCGACCCGCCGATCCCGAAGCCATCCGCTTGGCCGCGCAGCGTGTGGCCGATCGCGACGCCGAGTTGGCGCGTTTACGCGAAGAAAGCGAGCGCGCGGCATTGGCGCTGCGCGCTGCGGAAGAACGTCGTGTGTTGGAGGCAGCGCGGGAGAAGATGGCTTCGGAGGATGCGCAAAACCGCGTCGCGGTCGCTGCGCCTGATCTGTCCGAGGCTTCACCTGTGTCGGAGCCCGTAGCGGACACGTCGACCCAAAAGGAAGCACCGATAGCGACCCCCGCCAAACCCCAAGGCCCGGAACGCGAAGTCGGTGAAGTGTGGAATCCGTATGCGGGCGCCGTTCAAGCGCCGAAGAAGGAAGCGTGGATCCACCCCACATCGGGCGACGCGCATCACGACGCATGACCACACAGCTCAGCGTCAACGTCAATAAAATCGCCGTCCTCCGCAACTCGCGCGGCGGCGCCTTGCCCGATGTGGTGGCGGCCGCGCGTTGCTGTTTGCAGGCCGGCGCGAACGGCATCACCGTGCATCCGCGACCGGACGCACGGCATATTCGGGCCGACGACGTCTACGCCTTGGCGCCGCTCTGCGCCGAGTTCGGCGTGGAATTCAATATCGAAGGCAATCCGTTTGCCCCACCGCGCAGCGGCTATCCGGGATTGCTGGCGTTGTGCGCCGAAGTCCGGCCCGCGCAAGTCACCTTGGTGCCGGACAGCGACGGGCAGCTGACCTCGGATCACGGTTTTTCGTTTGAATCCGATCTAGACGCCTTGGCCGCACACATTGCCGCGTTCAAAGCGCTGGGTGCTCGCGTGAGTGTCTTTGCCAATGTCGGCAATCCTCGAGTGGCACGCGCGAAGGACTTGGGTGCGGACCGTATTGAACTGTATACCGGCCCTTATGCCGAAGCGTTTTCCAAAGGCGGCGCCGAGCGGCAGGTGGCGTTGACTGCGGCGGCTGAAACCGCCATCTTGGCCCAAAGCGCGGGTCTTGGGATCAATGCCGGTCACGATTTGGATCAGGCCAACTTGCCCGCCTTCTTAAAATCGGTGCCCGATGTGCTCGAAGTCTCGATCGGTCACGCCCTGATCTCCGAGGCACTGTACGACGGCCTCGAAACAACGGTGAAAAACTATCTTTCCGCCATAAAAAAAGCCGCCTGTTAAGGCGGCTTTGAAAGGTAAGCGGTTAAATCAGTTGCCGTTTTCCACGAAAGCGATTTTACGCATGTCGGCATTCTTTGCGGCGGCCAAGACCTTGGCAAAGATGTCGTATTGCGCCTGATTCGAGGTTTCGATTTGGATGGACGGTTGGTTTTCCGGATCCTGACGTACCGTGTCTTTCATCGTTGCTTCAAGCGTTTTCACGTCCATCAGCGCGTCGTTCCAGAACACCTGGCCAGCACCGTCGATACGGAGCTTGATCGGTGCCTTGGGGTTCGGCGGCGGCGGGTTCGTGCTTGCTTGCGGCAAGTCGATCTTGATCGGGTAGGTTTGGATCGGCATGGTCACCATGAAGATGATGAGCAAAACCAACATGACGTCGACGAGCGGCGTGACGTTGATGTCCGCCATAGGGCCACTGCTATTGCCTGAGGAAAATGCCATATCAGTCGCTCCTTATTCCTGCTCGCCCGGCTTCGGACGGACGGTCACATAACCGATGTCCAACATGCCTGCGGTTTGCGCCATCTTGGTGATGTCCGCAACGATCTTCATCGGGGTGGTGCGGTCGCCACGGATATTCAGCGGCGGCTGCGGTGTTTTCTGGGCAGCCACAGCGAGGCGGCTTTCCAGGTCACCCTGGGTAATCAGCGAATCGTCCATGAACAACTGGCCATTTGCCTTCACCGAAATCGTGATCGGCGCGGTGGTCACGGCTTCTTTCGGCTTCGAAAGATCGGTCACCAGAAATGCGCGCGGCAGTTCCACCTTGGTTTTGTGGTTCATCAGCGGCGTGGTGATCATGAAGATGATCAGGAGCACCAACATGACGTCGACGAGCGGCGTCACGTTGATGTCTGCCATTGGGCCACTGCTGCTGTTACCCGTTGAAAATGCCATTGCTAAACGTCCTTAATCGATTGACCTGATGAAAGGTGGCAAGGCCGCCCGGCCCCGCCACCGCTCACGAATCAGCCCACGCGTGCGCCGGTTGCAAAGAAGTCATGCAAGTCGTGCGCAAACGTGTCGAACTTGGCGTTGGTCACGCGGTTCAGACGGTTGAAGAAGTTGTAAGCCAACACGGCCGGGATTGCCACGAACAGACCGGCGGCGGTCATGATCAAGGCTTCACCCACCGGGCCTGCCACTGCGGAGATCGAGGCGTCGCCCGATGCACCGATGCGAATCAAGGCGTTGTAGATACCCCACACCGTACCGAGCAGACCGACGAACGGTGCGGTTGCACCGACGGTGGCCAACACAGTCAGACCGGATTCGAGACGCATCGATTCGCGGGTCACGGCTTGACGCAGCGAGCGGTCGACGAATTCCGAGCGGTTCAGCGACTCAGCCAAACGCGAACCTTCGTTGCGCTGGTGGTGGGCCGCGGCTTGCGAGGCGTCCAAAGCGATCTTCGAGAAGGGTTCGCTGGCTTTTTGTTCTTCCATGTAACGGATGGCGTCTTGTGCGTTCGGGGTTTCCCAGAACGTGGTGACGACGCGGTCGGCGCTACCGCGCAGACGTGCGTTCTTCGCCAGGTTGACCACGATCCAGTAGATCGAGAGCACCGAGAAGACGAGGAGTGTGAGGAACACGATCCAGCCGACTGCATCGAAATTTTGCAGCAGGTGGGAGAAGCTCATTTGCTGGAACGCTTGGGCGTTATTGCCTCCAGCAGCAGCTGCGTTCGGAGTTTGTTGGAGCATCGCGCTTACCTTCTTTCTGATTAAGTGGAATTGTTGTTTCTATAGGGTGTTGCGTTTACAGCTGTATTTCTTGGATCAATTGAAGTTGAACGGCAAGGTACCGCGACCACCGCTCGAACTTTGGCAAAGTCGAACTTTGCGCGACCAGGCAGCGGCGGCGCGGTCGACCGATTGGTCGCCCGAGCTTTGCGCCACGTCCGCACCGGTGACGGTGCCGTCGGCGGTGTAGGTCAGGGTGATCGACATCGACGATCCGACGTTGCCTTTGGTCCGCGCTTTACCCAAGGCGACTTGGATCGGCGTGGTCGGCGGTTGCGAGCAGATGTTGCCACGCAAGTCGGCGTTGTTGTTGGTCGGCGCGGACGGTGACGGCGGGGTCGGCGTCGGACGCGGCACCGGCACCGTTTGCGGCGGACCGGGGGTCGCTTGCACGTCGTTCGAGCTGACGCGGTCGGTAACCACCGGCGGCGTTTGCTGCTGCGGCGGCGGCGGCGTTGCCGGCTTCGGCGGCTGCGGCGGCATCGGCTTCGGCGGCTGCGGCGGCGGTGGTTTGAGAATCGGCGGCGGCGGCGGCGGCGGCGGCGGCGGTTTCACAATCTGCACGACGTCGCGTTCGGCTTCGAGGTTGTCTGCTTGCGGCGGAGATACCGGTGCCATCATCAACAGCAGCACAGCAACGTGAACGCCCAAAGCGGCGGACATACCGGCAATGCGTTGCCAGTTCAGTCCGGCGCCTTCGATGTCTCGATCGTTGCGGCGGTATTCGTAAGGGGCCAGTGTTTCCGTCATGCGTTGGCTCATGTAGGGGTCGGCACAAGTGCCTCGGAGTGGTTCCCATACCCGGTCGGGTGCGGGAACCCCGTAGCTTATACCAATCCGATTGGCTTGCGCCAACGGGAAAGGGGCAAAAACGTGATTACTTGAGCAGTCTTTGCGCGTCTGCCGTGTTCTTCACACCCTTTGCGAGGGCGGCTTGCGCGGCAGCCTTGGATTCGGCCTTCTTGCCTTGGGTGCTGAGGATTTTGGCACGATTGAGGTCGGCTTCGCCATTGCTCGACATCGACGCAGCCTTGGTGTAATTCGCCAAGGCGACGTTCCATTGGTCGTCGGCAAATGCGCCCTGCGCCGCCACCATATAGGCGCGTGCGGTGTCATCGTTTTTCGGAATCAAATTCTTTGCAACACCTTCGTCCAGGACTTCGGTGGCCGACTTCCAATTCTTGTCTTTGACCAGGTAGCCGGAGTACAGCACCTTGTAGTCTTCGGCGGCGGCGATGCCGCGTTTGCGCGCGTCATTCAACAGCTCGTAGGCTTTTTTGGTGTTGCCCGCGGCTTCATACGTGCCGGCCAGATTGCGAACGGCTTGAATGTCGTTCGGGTTCTTGGTGTAGGCGTCGGTGTAGAGCTTGATCGCCTCTTCGCTGCGGCCGCCCGAGGCCATCAACGATGCGCGCATCGGGCCGTATTGCGGATCGGTGCTGCCGCTTTCGGCGAGGAATTTCTCCAAGGTGGCGAGCGCTTCGGCATTGTTGCCGGCGGCTTGGTATTGCGCGGCCAAGTCGCTCATGCTGTCGAAGTGCGGATTGTTGTCGAGTGCGTTGGCATCGACCGCCGCTTTCAAATAGCTGATGGCTTTGGCGCTGTTCTTGGTTTGTGCAGATGCCAGGCCGGCCAAGCGTTGTGCAAAGGCTTTTTCATAGGGCGAGGCGCTACCACCGGCCACCACTGCATCGGCTTGCGTCACCACACCGGCGAAATCCTTCTTGTTGAAGGCATCGACCATGAGTTGCAGTTTGGCGGCGCCGTCACGGGTGGTCGACACCTTGGGCTCTTTGCGCTTGGCATTCGGATAGCGCGGCGCTTCCGCGGGGGTTGCAGCGGTTTCTTTCTTGCCCTTGCCTTTTTGTGCGTCTTCATCCTGGGTGGATTCGCCGCGCAGTTCCTTCATGCGTTTCTCGCGTTGCTCACGCATCGAGCTGCCGCCCGAGCCAAGGCTTTGTGCGGCAACCGGCAGCGCGAAGCTGAGTGCCAATGCGGCGGCAATCGCCGCGGTCAAAGTGGTACGCGTTTGCATAAATGGACCTCGTTGAAAGTGGTGCGTTGCCTCAAGCATGGAGCATTCAGCGGCACATACGCCACATTCTGGAACTGCCATTGCACTTGCGGTTTAACTTTTGCGGGGGGTGAATCGTCGATCAAGGACCGCAATTGGGACGTCGGCCGGCCTTGCGTGCCGCGTCATATTCCGGCATCAAGCCATTGGCGCGCTGGGCCAGTTCGTTCAATCGCGACTGTGGATCCGGGTGAGTGGACAGCCATTGCGGCGGGCGGTTGTTGCCACCTTCGGCGATCATGTTTTGCCACAGATTGACGGCCTTGCGCGGGTCGAAACCGGCCTTGGCCATCAGCTGCTGACCGATCACGTCCGCTTCGGATTCTTGGGTGCGTGAACCCGGCAACAGGAACCCGCCTTGGGCCACCATGCCGCCCAATTGGCCCACGGTATTCGGGTCGACCACGCCGGTGACGGCCGCCAAAACCTGCGCGGCGGCAACGCCCATTTGCGCCCGTTGTGCGCGTGCGAATCGCTCGGCGTGATGCTGTGCATAGACGTGGCCGATTTCGTGTGCGACCACAGCGGCGAGCTCGTCTTGATCGCGAGCCACGCGGAAAATTCCGGTATATAGGCCCATTTTGCCGCCAGGCAACGCAAACGCGTTGGCTTGGTTATCGACAAAAATCCCCGTTTCCCAGTTGTAGCGTGTCGCCCACTCACCGGGCAGCTGACGCGTGATGGCGTTGACGATGCAGGTCGCATAGTTGCGTTCGCGCGCGCTCGTGGTTTGCGGTTTTTCCGCCTTCAATTGATTGAAGGCTTGAATGCCCATCTGATCGAGCTGCTGTTGCGAGACCGCGCCGGTGGCCTGCTGGCGTCCTGTCGGCGAGGTGGTCGTGGCACACGACGCCACCGACAAGGTGATGGCGGCTGCGAGTAAAACTTGCTTCAGATGAGCGTGGCGCATGGGGGAGCCCTGTAGTTCGTGAATGCGATCCAGTTCTAAAGCAATGGATTTGAAAGCCGCGTCAATACGCGGCCCTTCATTCAGAAACCGTCCATGCAGCCCGGGCCGGCGTGTCGCCGGCTCAGACGTCGATGTTGGTGGCTTTCAGCGCGTTGTCTTCGATGAACTCGCGGCGCGGCTCGACCACGTCCCCCATCAAGCAAGTGAAGATCTGATCGGCGGCGACCGCGTCTTCGACTTTCACTTGAAGGAGGCGACGGGTATCCGGGTTCACCGTGGTGTCCCACAACTGTTCCGGATTCATTTCACCCAAGCCTTTAAAGCGTTGGATTTGGCGACCGCGCTTGGCCTCGTCCAGCAACCAGGCGTAGGCCTCGGCGAAACGGGACACCGGTTGCGCACGGTTGCCGCGGATGATTTGACCGCCTTCGCGGATCAAGCCGTGCAGCACCGCAGCCGCTTCACGCAGTGCTTTGAGTTCACCGGTTTCGAAAATCGTCACCGGCAAGACTTGTACTTGCGATTCGCCCATGTGGGTGCGCGTGACCAACAACGACGCCGGCTTGTTCTCGTTACCCGATTGCAGTTCGAGGCTGTAACGCGGATTGCCGAGGCCGGTGTTGTTAAGACGTGCCGCCAGCGCATCGAGCTCATGGGTTTCGTCGGTGGCATCCACCAACGACGCGCTGTCCAACGGGGTGAAATCGATCAGCGATTCCAACACGATCGCATCGAAACGATGCGCGTTGCGGGCGATCGCTTCGCGCGCTTGGGAGAACGCCAAGAGCAGTTTTTCCAGCGCCTCGCCTTGAATCGGCGGCTCGCCGTCGGCCGGAATGAGTTGTGCACCTTCCACGGCGTTGTTGGCGAGATACGCGTTCAACGCGGCATCGTCTTTCAAATACAACTCGTTCTTGCCTTGCTTGATCTTGTAGAGCGGCGGCAAGCCGATGTAGACGTGACCACGCTCGATCAACTCCGGCATTTGCCGGTAGAAGAACGTCAGCAACAGTGTGCGGATGTGTGAGCCGTCGACGTCGGCGTCGGTCATCAGGATGATGCGGTGATAACGCAGCTTGTCCGGGTTGTATTCGTCTTTGCCGATGCCGGTGCCGAGTGCGGTGATCAGCGTCCCGACTTCGGCACTGGCGAGCATGCGATCGAATCGCGCCCGTTCGACGTTCAAAATCTTGCCCTTCAGCGGCAGGATCGCTTGGGTTTTACGGTTGCGGCCTTGCTTGGCCGAACCGCCTGCCGAGTCACCTTCGACGATGAACAGTTCGCTGAGTGCCGGATCTTTTTCCTGACAGTCGGCCAACTTGCCCGGCAGGCCGGCGATATCCAGCGCGCCCTTGCGACGGGTGAGGTCGCGGGCCTTGCGGGCAGCCTCACGGGCGCGCGCGGCGTCCACGATTTTGCCGGCGATGGCCTTAGCTTCGTTGGGGTGTTCTTGCAGGAACTCCTCCAAACGTGCACCGAACGTGCTTTCAACTGCCTGTCTCACAGGACCAGAGACGAGTTTTTCCTTGGTTTGGCTGGAGAAGGCCGGGTCAGGCACTTTGACCGACAGCACGGCAATCATGCCTTCGCGCATGTCGTCGCCCGAGAGCGAAACCTTGGCTTGCTTGGCCACCCCGCTCTGCTCGATGTAGTTCTGCAGCGTGCGGGTCAGCGCGGCGCGGAAACCGATCAAGTGGGTACCGCCATCCTTCTGCGGGATGTTGTTGGTGAAGCAGAACATGGTTTCCTGATAGGAATCCGTCCATTGCAGCGCCACTTCCACACCGATACCGTCTTGCTCGCCGCGCACGGAAATGACGTTGGGGTGCAAGGGGTTCTTCAAATGGGCCAAATGCTCAACGAAGCTGCGAATGCCGCCTTCGTATTCGAACACCTGTTGTTCGCCCTCACCGCGTTCGTCACTCAAGGTTATGCGCACGCCGGAATTGAGGAAGGATAATTCGCGCAGGCGCTGCACCAGGATGTCGTAGTGGAAGGTGGTATCGCCGAAGACGTCGGCGGAGGGCCAGAAACGCAGCTCCGTACCACGCTTGTCGCCTTGGTCCCCTACCCGCTCCAACGGCGCCACGGGCGCGCCGATCGCGTATTCCTGGATGAAATGGCCGCCGTCGCGCCACACCTGCAAGACCAACTTGTCAGACAGCGCATTGACCACCGACACACCGACGCCGTGCAGACCGCCCGACACTTTGTAGGCGTTGCCGTTATCGGCATCGTTGTTGAACTTACCACCGGCGTGCAGGACCGTCATGATGACTTCCGCTGCCGAGACGCCCTCTTCTTTGTGGATGTCCACCGGCATACCGCGGCCGTTGTCCAGCACCGAGACCGATCCATCCTCATGAATGGTGACGAAAATATCGTTGGCATGACCCGCCAGCGCTTCGTCGACAGAGTTATCCACGACCTCGAACACCATATGGTGCAGGCCGGAACCATCTTGAACGTTGCCGATGTACATCCCGGGGCGCTTTCGAACCGCTTCGAGGCCACGCAGGACGGTGATGTTGCTGGAGTCGTAGTTAGTGTTATTCCCGGGCTGGCTGCTGCCGGCCTCTGTCGCTTCCGTCATTCGGGTTTGAGCTCCCTGGCAGTTCCGCGCAAAAGTGCGCAAAACGCATTGATTTGAAGGGGAAATTGTACCACTTTCAGGCACTTTTAGCCTTTAATCGATGCGTTGCGATGCCGGCAATTCAGCGAATTTCGGTTCACCACATGCAGGGTTTCACGTGGAACATCCCCCACCCGCCTTGGTGGTTATATTTCCCGAACGGCGCCATTTTCCACGTGGAACTTTTTTACATCGAGGCCGTCGGGAAAACTCAAATCCTGCGCAACGGTGCCAGAAATGAAGACCTGCGCCTCCGCCGTTGCCAGCGCGCGCAACACCGATTCCCGGTGTTGCGGATCCAACTCCGAGGCCAAATCGTCCAGTAGCACAACCGGCCATTCACCACGTTGGATCGCATAGTGTTCTGCTTGCGCCAGAATCACCGCCAATGCCGCCAATTTGGTTTGACCACGCGACAGACGCTCACCTTGGGCACGATGAGCAAATGCAAGCTCCCAGTCCGCGCGATGCGGTCCAGCCGTGGTAAACCCCGTAGCGAGATCACGTGGGCGATTGACCAGCAAGGCATCGGCCAACGACAGCTCCTGACGCTTCCAACCCGGCAAGAACCGCAGGATGGCCTCACCAAGTTCCGGCAACAAGCGTTGCCCCCAGAGGGCCACCAACGGCGCGAGCGCGTCGATATGGTCGGCACGCAGGCGCGTCACCACCTCGCCACTCTGAGCCAGCTCAGCCTCCCATGCCTCGAGCTGTGCCATGGACAGGCCACGTTGCTTCAAGAGCGCATTTCGCTGCTTGTGCGCGCGGGCAAGCCGCCGCCAGGGCGAAATAAACGCAGGTTCCACGTGGAACAAACCCCAGTCCATCATTCGGCGGCGCTGGTCACTTCTGCCATCAATCAATGCGTGACTGCCCGGCTCATAAGTCACAGAGGCGAGGGCGGTGCACAAATCACTCAATAACTGGCAGTTCTGGCCATCCAATCGACCTTCCCAGTCACTCCCTGAATGGCGCAGTCCCAACTGTCGCTGGGCGCCGCTGGCAGTGTCCCATCGCGCAAAGATCTCCAAGGCCGGCGCATTGACGCGTACCAGGCCATCGCCGACGCGACCGCGAAAACTTTTCCCGTTCGATAACAGGTATAGGGACTCCAAGATGGAGGTCTTGCCCGCACCGTTATCGCCACTGATGACGTTGAAGCGTGGACCGGGCGTCAGCGTGGCTTGAACGACCGATCGAACATTGGACAGGGTGAGGTGGGTTAGGCGCATGGCTTCAGACAATCAAACGCCCGGATGGACCGGGCGTGCGATGTGTTTCACGTGAAACATGATGTGTTAGAGGCGAAGCGGCATCACCACATGGCGGCTGCGTTCATTGCTGGCTTCGCGCAACAGCGCCGATGAATTGGCGTCCCGGAGCGCCAACACGACCTTTTCATCCCGCAACGCGGAGAGGGCGTCCAACAGGTAGGTGACATTGAAACCAATGGTGATGTCTTCGATCTTGGTTTCAACTTCCACATCTTCTTGGGCTTCTTCCTGCTCCGGGTTGTGCGAGCTGATTTGCAGCAAGTTCGGCGTGGTTTCGAGGCGCACACCGCGGTATTTCTCGTTGGAAAGAATCGCCACACGCTGCAACGCGGCGCGCAAGGCTTCGCGATCCATGGTCACCAACTTGTCGGCGCCGATCGGAATCACGGCTTCGTAGTCGGGGAATTTGCCGTCGATCAATTTGCTGGTGAAAGTGGCATCGTCGCGCACCACGCGGATGTGCGAGCGGCCGATTTCCAACTCAATGGCGCGATCGCCGCCTTCCAACATGCGTTGCAGCTCGTTCACGCCCTTGCGCGGCACGATGATTTGACGCTTGTTCTGACCACCTTCCAGCGCGGCTTCACACAGCGCCAGACGATGGCCGTCGGTCGCCACGCAGCGCAAGGTGTCGCCGCGCAGGTCAAACAGCAGGCCGTTGAGGTAGTAGCGGACGTCTTGCTGGGCCATCGCGAAAGAGGTGCGGTCGATCAGTTCCTTCAACGCCGATTCCGGCACAACCGCACGCTCGGTGGTGTCTTCGTTTTCGGCAGACGGGAAATCATTGGCGGGCAGGGTGGCCAAGGTGAAGCGGCTGCGACCGCCCTGGATGGTGGCCTTGTCACCGGCAAGCGTCAGCGTGATCTTGGCGCCGTCGGGCAGGGCACGCACGATGTCAAACAGTTTGCGCGCAGGAATGGTGGTTTCACCGTCTTCGCTGCCGGCATCCAGCGCAGTCCGCGCCATCATCTCAACTTCGAGATCGGTACCGGTCAACGCCAGGTAGCCATCCTTCACTTGAACCAGCAAGTTGCCCAGTACCGGCAAGGTTTGACGACGCTCAACCACGTTCACGACTTGCGCGAGAGGTTTCAGAAGGGCTTCGCGTTGGAGAGAAAAGCGCATGTAGTTTCCTTGCCTGTCTTCTTGCTTTTAAAGTGGATAAATATATAAAGCTTGGTGGTAGTAGGGGCGCCGAATTTCTGTGGATTACCGCGTAACGCTTTGATTTTATTCAGAAATTTCGGTTAAAACCCCTGTGGATAAAGCGCATTCAACCGGGCTGAAACTGTGTGGATAACTTGCCCCTGCAAAGTCATCCACCGCTTATCCACAATCTATTCCCCCGATCATTCACTGAGTTTACGCACTAATTTTTCCCAATCCTCATGCAACTTGCCATCGGTGTCCATCAGCTTGTCGATTTGCTTGCAAGCATGCATCACCGTGGTGTGGTCGCGACCGCCGAATTGTTCACCGATTTCCGGCAAGCTGCTGTCGGTCAGCTCCTTCGCCAAACGCATCGCGACCTGCCGCGGGCGGGCCAGCGAGCGGGTGCGCTTGGGGCCGAGTAAATCCTTGATCTGCAGCCCGTAGTAGTCGCCAACCGCTTTTTGAATCTGCTGGATGCTGATGGCCTGATCGCGCAACAGGCCGCGCAGGGTGTCTTGCGCGAACTCCAAGGTGATCGGCTTGCCGAAGAAATGCGATTGCGCGGCCAACGTATTGATGGCGCCTTCGAGATCGCGAATGCTCGAACGTAGTTTCTTTGCCAGCAATTCGGCGACATCGCTCGGCAAGTTCAAGCCTTTTTCGCGGGCCTTGGCATGGGCGATTTGGGCGCGGGTTTCGAAGTCCGGCGAATCAATGGCCACCGGCAAACCCCAGCCCAGACGCGAGGTGAGGCGAGGTTCCAAGCCTTCGACTTCGCGCGGGTAACGATCGCAAGTCAGGATGATTTGCTGGCGACCATCGAACAGGGTGTTGAAGGTGTGGAAGAACTCTTCCTGGGTACGGTCTTTGCCGGCGAAGAATTGGATGTCATCGATAAGCAGGGCATCCAAGCCTTGGAATTGGCGACGAAAGGCTTCGGTACCGCCGGTACTGGCTTGATCGTAAAGGGCTTTGGTGAAGCCTTCCAGGAAGTCGCGCGCGCGCAGGTACAGCACACGGGCCTTCGGATTGCGTTTCACCATTTCATTGCCGGCCGCCACCATCAAATGGGTCTTGCCGAGTCCGGTGCTGCCGTACAACAGCAGCGGATTATGGGCGCGGTCACCGGGTGACATGGCCGCCTGCCAAGCCGCGGCACGCGCCAATTGGTTGCTGCGGCCTTCGACGAAGTTGTCGAAAAAGTACTGGTTATTGAGGTTGCCGTGGAAGACCTCTTCACGGGCAGCCGGTTGCGCGGCGCGCGGCGTGGCCGACTTGTCGTTCGGATCGCGGGGCGGGGTACCGCTGGCGATGCGGACCGAGCTCGCGCCGGCAAATTGGGTCATCAACTCGCGAATTCGCGGCAGAAAACGCCCTTCGACATGGTCGGTGACATACACGTTCGGCGAATACAGCACCAGGCTGCCGCCGTCGGCATGCGGGTGGACCATGTTCAGCCATGTCCGCACTTCTTCGACCGGAAACTCGGATTCGAGTCGGGCTAGACAGCGGGACCAGGCTTCAAGAACCGGGGCGGAAGAATCTGGAATCATGCGGAAAGCGTGCGCGCGTAGGACGGCACACAGGGCGCCGACAAAAGGTCTGGGTGGAACCCCGCAATCTATCATTGCGACGGGCCCGCTGCACTGCGATCCAATTCGCGCTTGACGCGGGCTAGGGTAGGTCGCTAGACTTTCGGGTTCCCTAGTGTTCAACTCGGCGCCCAGCATCATGGCCACCAAGCGTACTTACCAACCCAGCAACCTCAAGCGCAAGCGCGATCACGGCTTCCGGGCCCGTATGGCAACGGCAGACGGCCGCAAGATTCTTGCACGTCGTCGCGCCAAAGGCCGCAAGCGTCTCTGCGCCTGATGACTGTTCCCGTGCACTTCCGTGCACGGGTTTGAAGTCACAGGTGACGAATGACCTCGTCTCCTGATCTGCGATTTCCCAAATCGGCGCGCGTGCGAACGCGTGCCGATTACGCGTGTGCGTTCGATGCGGCGCGACGCGTGCATGGCGCGCATTTCCAGTTGGTGTTCAAAACCGACCCGACCCCGGCCCCCGGTGCCGCACGGCTGGGATTGGCGGTGTCGCGCAAGGTCGACAAGCGCGCCGTGCAACGCAACCGGATCCGACGGGTCCTGAAAGAAGCCTTTCGCGCCGCGCACGCACAGCTCGGCCCCGGTAGCTATGTGTTTGTGGCCAAGCCTTCGGCGCGCGCTGTTGAAAATGCCGCCTTAAGACACGACTTTCTACGATTGATGCAACGCGCCGGCGCGTTGCCGTCCACTTCCACGCAGGGCACAATGCAGCGCCCGCCCACCAACGACGATTCGGCATGAACCAAACTCGACTGTTTTTGATCTTTGCTTGGCTCATGGTGGCCATGTTGTTGTGGATGGAGTGGGGCAAGGACCACGCGCCCAAGCCGGCGGCTGTGCCGACGCACGCTACCGCCGCGGCGGTGCCGCGCATGGTGCCCGACGCAACCACGACCGGTATTCCGCAGGCGGTCGCGCCGCAGGCCGCGCCCATGCCGGCCACCCAGGCTTCGGCAGTGGCACCGGCTGCGCGCGTCCATGTGCGCACCGATGTGATGGACGTTGTGCTGACCGGTGGCGGTTTGCAACAAGTGGACCTGCTGCGCTACCCGCAAACGCGTGACGCCAACGCGCAACCGGTGCGCTTGCTCTCCGCGGATGCCGCGACCTTCTACCAAGCGCAAACCGGCTGGGTGGGCGAGCAGGGCAATGCCGCACCTGCCCACGACGCCGCTTATGCGACGACGGCCGCACCCGAGCAAGTGCTCGCCGCCGACGCACAAAAAATCGAAGTGCCTTTCACCTGGACCAATCCGCAAGGGGTGACCTTTAACCGCGTCTACACCTTCACCCGTGGCAGCTACGCGGTGGACGTCAAAGACACGGCCGTGAACCGCGGCGCCGGCGCATGGGCGGGGTATATCTACCGCCAATTGGTGCGTGTGCCGCCGGTGATCAAAACCGGTTACACCCATCCCGAATCTTTCAGCTTCATCGGCGCCACTTGGTTTGATGCCAAAGAGGGCTACCAGCGCCGTCCGTTCAAGGACTTCATGGATGACGGTGCGGTCAACGCCGATGTCACCGGCGGTTGGTTGGCGATGCCGCAGCACCACTTCCTCACAGCCTGGGTGCCGCAAGCGGATCAATCCGCGCGCTTCAGCCTGATGCAAAACAGCGGCGTCAACGGCATCGCCGCGCGGGGTCCGGGCTTCACCTTGCAACCGGGACAACAAGCGGCGAGCAGCGCGCGTTTGTGGGTCGGTCCGAAAGACGTGAAGCAACTCAATGCGCTGAACGTGCCCGGCATGAATCGCGCGGTGGATTACAGCCGTTTCGAAATTTTCGCGTTGCTCGGCCAAGGTCTGTTCTGGCTGTTGTCGAAGTTGCATGCGCTGATCGGCAACTGGGGCTGGGCCATCATCGGCTTGGTGGTCTTGCTGAAGATGGTGCTGTTCCCGCTCTCGAACGCGCAGTACAAATCCTCGGCAAAAATGCGTCGCGTTCAACCGCGCATGGCGCAGCTGAAAGAGCGCTATGGCGACGACAAGGTCAAGTTCCAGCAAGCGATGATGGAGCTGTACAAGACCGAGAAGATCAATCCGATGGGCGGCTGTCTGCCCATCATTCCGCAGATGATCATCTTCATGACCTTGTATTGGGTGCTGTCTGAAGCGGTCGAACTGCGTCATGCCCCGTGGATGGGCTGGATCCAGGATTTGACCGCGCGTGACCCGTACTTCGTGCTGCCGGTGTTGAACGCCGCCATCATGTTCGCGACCCAACACATGACGCCGGTGCCGCCGGGCATGGATCCGATGCAGCAGAAGATGATGAAGTTCATGCCGGTCATCTTCGGCGGCGTGCTCGCCTTCCTGCCGGCAGGCTTGGTCTTGTACCAAGTGGCCAACGGCGCGTTGGGTTTGCTGCAGCAGTGGTACATGCTGCGCAAGTACGGCGACAAGCCGGAACCGAAGACGGTTGTTGCCGACTGATTCAATGCATACCGGCGGCCACGCGTTAGACACGATCGTCGCCGTGGCCACGGCGCCGGTGCCCGCGGGCGTCGGCATCGTGCGCTTGTCGGGACCTGATGCGCGATCCATTGCCGAAACCATGTGCGGCCGCGCACTCACGCTTCGCAACGCCACCCGCGTGCGCGTCCGCGACGCGCAGTCGCAGGTCTTGGATGACGGCATCGCGCTGGCATTCGCCGCACCGGCCAGTTTCACCGGCGAAGATGTGGTGGAACTGCAACTGCATGGCAGTCCGGTCGTGCTGGACTCGGTGGTCGATGCGGCTTGCACGCTCGGTGCGCGCCGCGCCTTGCCGGGCGAGTTCAGTGAACGCGCGTTTTTGCACGGCAAGTTGGATCTGACCCAGGCCGAGGCAATTGCCGACTTGATTGAAGCGCGTGATGCGCAAACGGCCAGAGCGGCACGACGCTCGCTCGATGGGGTGTTTTCAAAACGCATTGACGACGTCGCCGACGAGATCTTGCGTATCCGTGTACAAATGGAAGCGTCCATCGATTTCGTCGACGAGCCGATCGATACCGACGACATCGCCCGCATCGAACAACGATTGTCCGCATTGGCAACATCACTCGAGTCGACCTTGGTCGAAGCCCGACAAGGACAGAAATTGCGCGACGGCTTGCACGCGACCTTGGTCGGCGCGCCGAACGTCGGCAAGAGCTCTTTGTTAAATGCCTTGGCAGGCGTGGATCGCGCGATCGTGACCGAAGTGGCAGGCACCACGCGCGATGTCTTGAAAGAAACCGTCCGCGTCGGCGGCATCGAGTTGACCTTGGTCGACACGGCCGGTTTGCGTGCGACCGACGACGCGATCGAAGCCGAAGGCATGCGTCGTGCGCGCGCTGCCTTGGGCGTCGCTGATTTGGTGATCGCGGTGGTGGATGCGCAAGACCCGGTCTTGGGCCGCGCGCGGCTGCAAGACGAATTGCCGCCGGCCCGCTCGGTCATTTGGGTGGTGAACAAGGGCGACCTGGCGCGCAGTGATGTGACCGACGCGTTGGTGGTCTCCGCGCGAACCGGCGAAGGGTTGGCGGACTTGCGCGACGCCATCGTCGAGCACGCACAACGCACCATGGGTGAGGGGGCGTTTACCGCCCGCGCCCGTCACGTCGATGCCCTGACACGAGCCACGCAACTTTTGCGCAATGCAATAGCTGAATGCGGTGCGGGGCAAATTGATTTATGCGCCGATGACCTGCGTCGTTGTCATGACACCCTCGGCGAAATTACCGGCCGGGTAACAGCGGATGACTTGCTGGGTGCGGTTTTTTCGACTTTCTGCATCGGTAAATAGGCGTCGATTGCGACGCACTTGGCGAAAAGCCCTCACATCCTGTTGACAAGCGGCTCACGTCATCGTTGTATGGCAATTGGGTCAATACGCTATCCCATGGGGGAAAACATGAATCAGCGCGCAAAACTCGCCCGTCCGGGCGCGATGCGTTATTTGGCAGTGGCCGCTTTGGGCACTGTGTTGGCAGGCGGTTTGGTCGCTTGCAAAAAAGACGATGCCACCACCGCCGCCGGTCAAACCGCTGCGGGCGAACCGGCCGCCGCGCCGCCGCCGGCTGCTGTCTCCAGTGCCGTTGCAGCGATGAGTGCGGATGAACTTCGCACGGCTGCGCAAAAAGCTTTGGCCGACACGCGCATGTATGCGCCGGCAGGCGACAACGCGATGGAGTACTACCTGGCATTGCGTGACAAATCCGCCAACGATCCGGGTGTCGCGTCGGCACTGACCGACTTGCAACCCTATGCCGTGATGGCGACCGAGCAAGCGATTGCGCGCAAGGACTTCCCGGAAGCCAAGCGCCTGTATGCCTTGCTGGAAAAAACCGACAACGCCGCACCAGCATTGCCGCGCTTGATGAATTCGATTTCGGAAGGTGAAAAAGCCGCAGCAACCGCCGCCGCCAACGCGCCGGCACTGACCGAAGCGGAAAAAGCCAAGCAAGCTGAGCTCGACAAGAAGCGCTTGGAAGAACAGAAGAAACTTCAAGAGCAAGCCGCGAAAGAACTCGCCGCCAAACAAGCCGCCGACAAGGCGCGTGCCGAACAGCAATCCGCCGCCTCTGCCGTGGCTGCGCGTGCTGCCGCCGACAAAGCCGCCGCCGACAAGGCAGCAGCAGACAAGGCCGCCGCCGACAAGGCAGCCGCCGATCGTGCGGCCGCGCAACGTGCCGCGCAATCGCAACCGGCCGCGCCGCGTCCGTCGGCAGGTTCGAGCGACTTGGTCGCCGTTTCCACGCCGAGCCCGCGTTATCCGCCTGAAGCCAAACGTGCACGCCAAGGCGGTACGGTCCAGGTCGAGTTCACCGTGGATGGCGATGGTTCGGTCAGCAATGCCCGTGTTGTGAGCGCCGATCCGCCGCGCGTCTTCGATCGCGAAGCTTTGAATGCGGTGAAGCGTTGGAAGTTCAAGCCGGTGTCCTCGCCTCAAACCACGCGTCGCACCATCAACTTCCAACCGTAAGTCAGGTTGGCGAAGTCAAAAAAAAGCCCGGGGAAACCCGGGCTTTTTTTGTTTCATCAGGAAGCTACTGCCAACTTCTCGTTCTGATAACGCTTCACCGCGGCGAACCACAGCAACCACGCAATGCCGAGATTGGCGCCGAAGTAGACCAGCCATTCCAGCGCGGGGATGTTCTCGCTGCGCAGGACTTTCAACAACAACTGGTTCTGCGACAGGAACGGCACTGCAAACATCCACAACTGATTCTTGATCGGATTGATCATCAGGATGATGGTCGGCAACATCGGCAACAACATCAACATCGACATGTAGCTCTGCGCTTCTTTCACCGACTTCGCGTTGGAAGAAATCACGGTCAACAAAGCCGAGCCAACGGCGACAATCGGGACCAAAATCAGCATCATCTTGACCACCGCCATCATGCGCACATCCATCATGCTGCCCAAGCCCGGCGTGATCATCGCCGCCAACTTGAAAGCGAGACAGGTGAACAACACACTCAACATGCTGATGCACACCGAGGCGGTGATTTTTCCGGTGACGATTTCACTGCGCGAAGCAGGTGTGGTCAGCAGCGGTTCCAAGGATTGACGTTCGCGTTCGCCCGCGGTCATGTCGATGACGAATGCCGCGCCGCCGATGAAGCCGCCCAGAATCAACAAGTACGGCATGAACGACAGCGCCAAACCTTTGCGCGCCTCGGGGGTGGAGAGGTCTTTGTCGGTCACCACCATCGGCGAGATCACTGCCGGCGAAATGCCGCGCGCAACCAGACGCAGTGCGCCGACGGTTTGGTTGTAAGCCTGCAATTGCGAATGCACGCGACGGGTCGGAATCGATGCGTCCTGGCGCGTTGAATCGCTCACGACTTCCACCATCGCCGGCTCGCCTTTGCGCCACTTCTCATCGAAGTCTTTGCCGATGCGCAGGTAGACATCTTCATCCTGATTGCGAATCGCCGCGTCGGGGTCGGCGACCTTCTTCAAATGAATGCCCTGGGCTTTCAAGTAGGCGACCAAATTCGGCGCGTACTCGGCACCGACCATGGCGATCTCCAACTCCTTGTCCATCTGCGTGGTGTGCTTCTTCTTCATGAAGGTGCCCATGCCGAAGATCAGCATCACGATCAGGACCGGGCTCATGAACAAGGTCAGGCCGAGGGTCTTTCGATCGCGGGAGAGTTCTTTCAACTCTTTCGCGAGAACGGTGGTCATGCGGCTCATGCGTGCAGTCCTTCTTCAGTGCCGATCAGACGCACAAAGGCGTCTTCGAGATTTTGTTCACCCGCCTTTTCGCGGAGTTCGTCCGGTGTGCCTTCGGCCATGACGCGGCCTTGCGCGATGATCACGATGCGATCGCAGAGTGCCGACACCTCTTGCATGATGTGACTGGAAAAAATCACGCAATGGCCTTCTTGCTTGAGTTGGCGCAAAAATTCGCGCAAGCCACGCGTGGTCATCACGTCGAGTCCGTTGGTGGGTTCGTCCAAAATCACATTCTTGGGCGAATGAACCAACGCGCGGGCAATGGCGGTTTTGGTGCGCTGACCTTGGCTGAAGCCTTCGGTTTGGCGGTCGAGAAAATCTTCCATCTGCAAGGACTTCGCCAACTCGGCAATGCGTGCGTCGATCTGTGCGGCCGACATGCCGTTCAACTCGCCGAAGTAGCGGATGTTCTCGCGAGCGGTCAATCGCTTGTAGATGCCGCGTGCGTCAGGCAGAACACCGATGCTGCGGCGAACCGAGACCGGATCGTCAGCGACATTGACGCCATCCACCAAGACGCGTCCCTGGTCGGGCTGCATCAGGGTGTAGAGCATGCGCATGGTGGTGGTCTTGCCGGCGCCGTTCGGGCCGAGCAAACCGGTGATCTCGCCGTCGCGCGCGGTGAAGCCGACACTGTTTACCGCAACCACCGGCGCGTCTTTCTTGCCTTTGCCGGCAAAGGTCTTGTGCAGGGTTTCCGCCGTGATCATGGGGTCCATCCGTTGTAGGAGGTGAAAGGAGGGGTGTAGGAAAGGTTGTCCAAGCACTTGCCATCGAGTTGTTTGGCGTCCGCGGTATCGATGAACTTGGCGAACAATTTCGGCATGCAACCGACGCCGATGACGTTGTGACCTTGTCCGCGCAAGACGAACAGTCGGCCGTTCTTCAAAGTCTTGAGGGTTTCCTCGCCGTACTTGGGCGGCGTGACCGGGTCGAGCTCACCTTCCAAAATCAGTGCCGGCACATCGGTGGCCAGCGCGTTGTGGAAGTCGGCCGGCATCTTGCCCTTCGGCCAGATCTTGCACATCGCAGACATGGCGTCGGTGAGGGTGGTGCCGAGCACGGTGTCCTTGTCGTCTTCATTCGAGACCACGCTGTCGCCGTCTTCGGTGCAGATCACAGACATTTGCATGCCCATCATCATTTGGTCTTCGAGACCCGACTTCAGCATGTCGGTCATCGCCTTGAGGCTGTCGTAACGGCCTTGCGCGGCTTCATGCAGTTGCTGCGGAATCAAGGCGGCCATCGCCGGCATGTAGGCAAACATGCGCACCAGGTTCGCCACTTCCTCTGCCTTCAGCGTGTCGGTCTTGACGATGCCGGTGGTCGGATCACGATAGGTGACCGGCACCGGGCCCTTTCGCAACGTGGCCATCACGGTGTTCAGCGAATCACGCGGGTTGCCAACGGCTTTCACGCAATCGGCATTGCGGGTGCACAGCGCGAATTGCTGATCGAGCGCGTCTTCCAAGTTACGTGCCCAGATGTTGCCCAGAATGGTGGTGTTCGGCACGACCGAGTCCAACACGATGGTGCGCGTGCTGTTCGGATAGCGCATGGCGTATTGCTGTGCCACGCGGGTCCCGTAGGACACACCCATCAGGTTGATCTTTTCGATGCCCATGGCTTTGCGCACGGCGTCCAGATCCGCCACCGCAGTGGTGGTGTCGTAGCGGGTGAGATCGGCGACTTTGGACAGCTCGGCAACGCAGTCACGCGTGGCCTTTTCCACATCGGCCAATGTCTCGGCTTCGGTCGGGTCGCCGTTTTCATCCTTGCCGCCGCACTTGAGCGGATTCGACTCGCCGGTGCCGCGCTGGTCGACCAGAATCACGTCGCGCTTGTCGAGGATGCGATCAAAGGCGCCGGCCAACTGGGGATAGCTCTTGACCGCGGATTGGCCCGGGCCGCCGGCAATGAAGAACACCGGATCCGGCGCCAATTCCGCGCCTTCGTTGGCCGGCACCCAAGCAATGTTGAGGGCGATCTTGCGACCGTCGGGCTGCTCACGGTTTTCCGGCACGGTGAAGGTGGTGCATTGCGCAGTGACACCCTCACGCGCCATCGGCGTCGACAGCGTGCAGGGTTTGAAGGCGAGCGTGCCGTAATGGCGCTGCTTCACCGGCTCGGCCTCTTTCGCCGGGGTGGCGGTGGTTGCAGTGGCGGGCTTTTTCGCCGAATGGCTTTGCCAGTAGCGGTAGCCGAAGAGCGCGATCAGCGCGACGACTGCCAGCACCAGTCTGTATTTGCGTGGCATGGATCAGGATCCTTTTGAAGGGGGAACGTCGTAAATGAAAATGCGTTCGATCGGCTCATCGAAGGCGCGGGCGATTTTGAAAGCGAGCGGCAAACTCGGGTCGTACTTGCCGGTTTCCAAAGCGTTGATGGTTTGTCGCGAGACTTCGAGCAATTCGGCCAGCGCAGCTTGCGACCAGCCCATTTGCTCACGGAGTTCGCGCAGACGATTGTTCATTGATAGCGGCGCATCGCGAGGAATTTGCCAAGGCCGTAACCCATGCAAAGCACCGGGAATACCCAGATCATCGCGGCACCGGCGTCGAAATGGATGACACGCGCCAACTGCAAGAAGCCGGCCGACATATAGCCGAGCGAGACGAGCAGGGCGGCGACACCGATCGATTCCAGCTCGACCTTGCGTTGGAACTCATCGGCGTTGCGGATATAGCCGATAAAGGCGATCAGTACCGACGCGATCGGCAGAACCGGCAGCAAGGCGATAAATGCGCGAACCCAAACGGCCTCTATGCCCCGGCGAATCAAGAGCATCGAGACTGGCAGCAAGATAACGTAGGCGAACATGGACGGCACCATCCGGCGCATGTACTGGCGACCGGCTTTGGTTTCGCGTTGGACGGCGATGCTGTCGCGCCACCAGCGCGGCAACAGCATGAAGCACACCCAACAAACGATCAGGCCACCAGACATGCCGGCTAGAAAGCCGGCCAGTTCATCATCCATCAGTCCCGGCCGAAGATGCGCCGCGAGTGACACCCCACCGCAGACCAGGCCCAAAGCCAACGCGATGTGCATGCGTTTTTCGTAGTCCCACAAGAATTTCATCCGTCTCTCCCTCGGGGTCCGTTACAAATCCAAGCTGATATGTAAAGGACGCTTTACAAGAGACTAAAGGCAGAAAACGTATTGTGTCAAGTGTCCTTGACAGGCGTGTCGCGCGTAAAATGGGTTGACCAACGGAGTGCACATGAACATCGAACACAAGCAGCCGCTTCCCGGCACCGATCTTTATTACGTCAATGCGCAAGCGGCCGTCGAAGCCCTGCAGCCTGGCGCTTGGGCGGGACTGCCGTATACCAGCCGGGTTTTCGCTGAAAACATCGTGCGCCGTGCCGAACCCGCACGCATCAATGACTATCTCGGTCAGCTGATCGGCCGCAAGCGCGATCTCGATTTCCCCTGGTTCCCGGCGCGCGTGGTGTGCCATGACATTCTCGGTCAAACCGCCTTGGTGGACTTGGCGGGATTGCGCGATGCGATTGCCGAGCAGGGCGGCGATCCGGCGGCGGTGAATCCGGTGGTGCCGGTGCAGTTGATCGTCGACCACTCTTTGGCGGTGGAAGCCGACGGCACCGATCCCGATGCCTTCCGCAAGAATCGCGCGATTGAAGATCGCCGCAATGATGATCGTTTCCACTTCATCGAGTGGACGCGTCATGCCTTTGAAAACATGGATGTCGTGCCGCCCGGCAACGGCATCATGCACCAGATCAATCTCGAACGAATGTCACCGGTCGTCGGCGTGACCGACGGCGTGG
Organism: Lysobacter soyae; assembly: GCF_019551435.1. Classification (NCBI taxonomy): domain Bacteria; kingdom Pseudomonadati; phylum Pseudomonadota; class Gammaproteobacteria; order Lysobacterales; family Lysobacteraceae; genus Lysobacter; species Lysobacter soyae. Next base: position 137,395 of record NZ_CP080544.1, on the reverse strand, counting down.
CCTATCCCGATACCTGTGTCGGTACCGACAGCCACACCCCGCATGTGGATGCGCTCGGCGTCATCGCCGTGGGTGTCGGCGGACTGGAAGCAGAGAACGTCATGTTGGGACGCGCCTCGTGGATGCGACTGCCCGACATCGTCGGGGTGGAACTCACCGGGCGCCCGCAAGCCGGCATCACCGCGACCGATATCGTTCTCACCTTGACAGCTTTTTTGCGCAAGGAAAAAGTGGTCGGCGCGTTTTTGGAATTCTTCGGCGAAGGTGCCGCGGCACTCACGGTGGGCGATCGCGCGACCATCAGCAATATGGCGCCCGAGTACGGCGCGACTGCGGCAATGTTCTACATCGACGACAACACGCTGGACTATCTGCGTTTGACCGGACGTGGCGACAAACAAGTCACTTTGGTCGAAAGCTACGCCAAGACAGCCGGCCTCTGGGCGGATTCGCTGCGCGAGGCGCAATACGAACGCGTGCTGACCTTCGATCTGTCGAGCGTGACGCGCACCATGGCCGGCCCGTCGAATCCGCACGCGCAGTTGCCGGTGTCGGCACTTGCCGAACGCGGCATCGCGCGCGATTTGGCCGGTGCCGAAGCACAAGAAGCCGAAGGCCTGATGCCGGACGGCGCGGTGATCATCGCCGCGATTACCAGCTGCACCAATACCTCGAATCCGCGCAATGTCATCGCCGCGGGCCTGATCGCGCGTAATGCCAATGCCAAAGGCCTGGTGCGCAAGCCGTGGGTGAAATCCTCGTTGGCACCGGGTTCCAAAGCGGTGGCCTTGTACTTGCAAGAGGCCGGACTCAAGCACGAACTCGAACAACTGGGCTTCGGCATCGTCGCGTTTGCCTGCACCACCTGTAACGGCATGAGCGGTGCCTTGGATCCGGATATCCAAGCGGAAATCATTGCGCGCGATCTGTATACGACCGCCGTTTTGTCGGGCAATCGCAACTTCGACGGCCGCATCCATCCGTATGCGAAGCAGGCGTTCCTGGCCTCGCCGCCGTTGGTGGTGGCGTACGCCATTGCCGGCACCGTGCGCTTTGATATCGAAAAAGATCCGCTGGGTGTCGATGCAGACGGTAACCCGGTGTTCTTGAAAGACATCTGGCCGAGTGATGCCGATATCGATGCCTTGGTGAAGCAAGCCGTGAAACCGGAACACTTCACCGCTGTGTACGACCCGATGTTCGATCGCAGCGGCAGCACCCGGTTGAAAGTGTCGCCGCTGTACGACTGGCGCGCGCAATCAACCTACATCCGACGCCCGCCCTACTGGGAAGGTGCGCTGGCAAAACCGCGCACGATGACCGGACTGCGTCCCTTGGCGGTCTTGGGTGACAACATCACTACCGATCACCTGTCGCCGTCGAACGCGATTCTCGCCTCGAGTGCCGCTGGCGAATATTTGGCCAAGATGGGTTTGCCGGAAGAAGACTTCAATTCCTACGCCACGCACCGCGGTGACCATCTCACCGCACAACGCGCGACCTTCGCCAATCCGAAACTCTTCAATGAAATGGTGAAGAACGAAGATGGCAGCGTGAAGCAAGGCTCCTTGGCGCGCATCGAGCCGGAAGGCCAGGTGGTGCGCATGTGGGAGGCCATCGAAACCTACATGGATCGCGGTCAGCCATTGATCATCATTGCCGGTGCCGATTACGGCCAAGGCTCTTCGCGTGATTGGGCGGCGAAAGGTGTTCGTCTTGCCGGTGTCGAAGTGATTGTTGCCGAAGGTTTCGAACGCATCCACCGCACCAATCTGATCGGCATGGGAGTGTTGCCCTTGGAATTCCTGGCCGGCGAGAGCCGCCACACCTATGCGTTGGATGGCACTGAAACCTTTGATGTGCGCGGTGCGATTGCGCCGCGTTCGGAGATGACCGTGCTGGTACATCGCAAGAACGGCGAAACCGTCTCGATACCGGTGTTGTGCCGGTTGGATTCCGACGAAGAAGTGTCGGTATACACCGCCGGGGGCGTGTTGCAACGTTTCGCCAATGACTTCCTGGGGCGCGCATGAGCGGGCAAATCAAAATCCCGGCCACCTACATGCGTGGTGGCACCAGCAAAGGCGTGTTCTTTCGTCTTCAGGATTTGCCCGAAGCGGCACAAGTGCCGGGCGAGTATCGCGATGCGTTGTTGATGCGGGTGATCGGCTCGCCGGACCCTTATGGCAAGCACACCGATGGCATGGGCGGCGCGACCTCCAGCACCAGCAAAACGGTGATCATTTCAAAAAGCACGCAGCCCGACCATGACGTCGATTACCTGTATGGTCAGGTCGCGATCGACAAGGCCTTTGTCGATTGGACCGGTAACTGCGGCAACTTGAGCACGGCCGTCGGTCCGTTTGCGATCAGCAGCGGCTTGATGGATCCGTCGCGCGTGCCGCGCGATGGCATCTGTACAGTGCGCGTTTGGCAGGCCAACATCGGCAAAACCATCTTGGTGCACGTGCCGATGCAGGCGGGCCAAGTGCAGGAGTTGGGGGATTTCGAATTGGATGGCGTCACGTTTCCTGCGGCCGAGGTCGTGCTCGAGTTCATCGATCCCGCTGACGATGGCGAAGCGGGGGGCGGTTCGATGTTTCCGACCGGACACGTGATCGACGATTTGGACGTGCCAGGTGTCGGCAGCTTCAAGGCCAGCATGATCACCGCCGGCATTCCGACCATCTTCCTCAATGCCGCCGATCTCGGTTACACCGGTGCCGAGCTGCAAGACGCAATCAACAACGATGTGGCAGCGCTGGCAAAATTCGAAGCCATCCGCACAGCCGGTGCCTTGAAGATGGGCATCATCAAGACCGCCGACGAGATCGCGACGCGCCAACATTCGCCGAAGGTCGCCTTCGTGGCACCGCCTGCCGACTATGTGTCGTCCGGCGGCAAACACATTGCGGCCACCGACATCGATTTGCTGGCACGCGCTCTGTCGATGGGCAAGTTGCATCACGCGATGATGGGCACCGCCTCGGTGGCGATTGCCACTGCCGCGTCGGTGCCGGGCACCGTGGTGAATCTGGCAGCGGGCGGCGGCAAACGCGACGCGGTCCGTTTCGGGCATCCGTCGGGCACGCTGCGCGTGGGTGCGGATGTGAGCGAGCACGAGGGCGAATGGGTGGTGACGAAGGCGGTGATGTCGCGTTCGGCACGCGTGTTGATGAAAGGTGAGGTCTACGTTCCTGCGCCGGTTTGAGCGTTCGTTACGCACCATTCGGTGACGAATTTCACATTTCGTGGCTAAAATTCGGGCTTTCCCCCAATCAGGAAGACACCGGATGATGTTGAAGCGTTCTTTGTTGGCCGTTTCCGTGGCGGCACTCGTGATGGTTGGCTGCAAGAAGAAGGACGCCGCCGCAGACGCCGCGCCGCCCGCTTCGGAAGCCGCAACACAAACCGCCCCGGCGGCGAGCGCTGATGCGAACGCGGCTCCGGCTGCGCCGACGCCGACGGCAAGCGCTGCAACGTTTGATATCAACAGCTACCCGGTCTCCGAAAAGCCGCTGGGCGAATGGCCCTACGTGCAATTGCCGGCAGGCTATCGCTTCGATACCGACAAGCTCGGAGAAGACACCAAAGACTTGGCGCGCGTGCCGGTGTGGACCGGTGATGCGCTGGTATGGGTCGAGGGCAAAACCTTCGAAACGAAGTTCTACACCAACGATGGCAAAACCTATTCGAAATTCGAGCTGGGCAAGGGCATCGCGCAATCTGTCGAAGCCTTGGGCGGTAAGCGCGTCAGCAACAAGATCTTCGACGAGTCCTTTGCCAACGCGCATGAGGAAGAACTCAAGTCCTTCCTGAAAGAATTCGACAAGATTGATGACGCCTACCGGTATTACAGCGAAGGTACCGACACCTATCTGATTCGCCGCGCCGACAAGGCCATTTGGGTGGTGACCTTCCTCGATGAAAGCAACAACGCGTCGATGATGGTCGCCGAAGGGCCGTTGCCGGTGGCGGAAGCCAAGTAAGCGATTATTTGAGACTGATGTATTTTTCGCGGCGGATGTCCTTCATCGGAAGGGCATCCGCTTTCAGCAATTCGACCACTGCATCCACCATGACCGGGTTGCCGCAGATATAGGCAATGTCTTCGCCCGGCACCGGCTTGAGTGCCGGCAGCACGCTTTGCACGTAACCCGATTGCGCGATCGCCGGCGTGGCGCGCGAATCGCCGGCTTCGAACGATGCGCGTGAGAACGCGATGCGATATTCAAACAATTCCGGGAAGCGCCGCGCCGTGTCGTTGAACTCGTCGGCGAACAGCAGGTCGTCGGGCGTGCGCACGCCGTGCACTACCACGACTTTGACCTTGCGCTCGCGCATCAAACGCTCAAGATCGGGCAGCATTGAGCGGTAGCTGGCGACACCGGTGCCGGTGGCGATCAACAAATAGCGTGCATTGGCGTCGCCGGGCTTCAGGCTGAACAAACCCAGCGGTCCGCTGGCGTTCAAGGTGTCACCAATGGCCATGCCTTGGAACAAAGCGGTTGCCGCACCACCGGGAATGCAACTGGCAACGAACTCCACCGCTTCGCCACAGGCAATAACGTGGTCGTGGCGCGTGGCGCAGGAGTAGCTACGGCGCGCGGTGCTGCCGTCCGCCAACGGAAAATGGATTTGGATGAATTGGCCGGGCGTGTAGTCCAAGGCCTTGCCGTCGTCGCGGACAAACCGCAGATGCAGGACGGACGGCGCGGCCATCTCACGCGCAACCAAACGAATAGGAAAGAAATCCACCACGGAATAAGCGGGCGCGAAGCCTCGGGAAACGGGAACACCCCATATACTAAATGGTTCGTGTCATCGGCTTGGGTTCAAATGACTTCAGCAACATCGGCGCAGGGCACGCCCGCGCTAGAGATCCACGGTCTGCGCAAGACTTACGACAACGGTGTCGAGGCGCTCAAGGGCATTGATTTGGTGGTACAGCCGGGGGATTTCTACGCCCTGCTGGGCCCGAACGGTGCCGGCAAGTCGACCACGCTCGGCATCATCAGCTCGCTGGTGAACAAGACCTCGGGCAGCGTCAACATCTTCGGCGTCGATCTGGAAACCGACCGTAGCCAAGCCATGCGCTTGCTGGGCCTGGTGCCGCAAGAGCTGAACTTCAACATGTTCGAAAAGCCGCGCGACATCCTGATGAACTACGCCGGCTTCTACGGCATCCCCAGGGCGGAAGCCGCTGTGCGCGCCGAGAAACAATTGGCGGCCGCGCAGTTGTCGAACAAGGCCGACATGATGAGTCGCACGCTATCTGGCGGCATGAAGCGCCGTCTGATGATTGCGCGCGCGATGATGACTGAGCCGAAGTTGCTGATCCTCGATGAACCGTCGGCGGGCGTCGATATCGAAATCCGACGTGGCATGTGGCAAACCCTGCGTGAGATCAACGCGGCCGGCACCACCATCATCCTCACCACCCATTATTTGGAAGAAGCGGAAAGCCTCTGCCGCAATCTGGCCATCATCAATCACGGCCGCATCGTGGCGGAAGGTCCGATGCGCTCGATGTTGGCGCAACTGGACGTGGAGGGCTTCGTGCTCGACATCGAAGGCAGTTTGCCGGCGCAGCTGCCGCACGTGGATGAGGTCGAGATGGTCGCCACCGACCACCACACCTTGGAAGTGGACATGCCGCGCAACAAAGATTTGAACAGTGTGTTCATGGCGCTCGAGTCAGCCGGCATCCGGGTGCGCTCGATGCGCACGAAGTCGAATCGATTGGAGGAGTTGTTCGTGCGACTGACGGCCCCGGTGGAGGACAAGGCATGAGCCATCCGAATCTAGTCGCATTGGGCACCATCGCCCGTCGCGAAGTCAGCCGCATCCTGCGGATCTGGAGCCAGACATTGGTTCCGCCGGCGATCACCATGACCTTGTACTTCCTGATCTTCGGCGGCTTGATCGGCCGTCAGATCGGTCAGATGGACGGCGTGAACTACATGGCCTTCATCGTGCCGGGTCTGGTGATGATGAGCGTCATCCAAAACAGTTACGGCAACATCAGTTCGAGTTTCTTCGGCGCGAAGTTCGGCCGTTACATCGAAGAGTTGCAAGTCAGTCCGATGCCCAATTGGGTGATCCTGGGCGGGTATATCGCCGGCGCTTTGTTGCGCGGTCTGATGGTGGGCGCGATTGTCATGTGCATCGCGCTGTTGTTCACGCGCTTGCACGTGCCGCATCCCTTCATCACCTTGGCCTCGGTCTTCCTCGGCGCGGTCATCTTCTCTTTGGCCGGATTCATCAACGCGGTATTCGCGAAGAAGTTTGATGACGTCGCCATCGTCCCGACCTTCATCCTGACCCCGCTGACTTACCTCGGCGGCGTGTTCTATTCGGTCAAGCTGTTGCCGGAATGGGCGCAAACCCTGACCCATTTGAATCCGATTTTCTACATGGTGAATGCGTTCCGCTACGGCCTGTTGGGCGTCAGCGATGTGCCCTTGTGGACGTCATTCGCATTGATGTTGGCCTTCGTTGTCGTGCTTGCCAGCATTGCGTTGTGGTTGATGAAGCGCGGCACCGGCATGCGAAGCTGAGCGCGTCAAGAAAAAGCGAGGAAGCGTTCAAGCGCGAGTGGTTATTCTGTCGACCATGCGTGTTCGCTTCCCACACCTTGTAGCGCTTTGCCTGATCCTCGGCTCGACCGCGTTGTCGGCCGCGGAGATCAACCGGATTGAGATCCACGGCCTCGACGACGAGATGACCGCCAATGTGCGCGAAGTTCTGTCGCTGGAAGACGCGCGTGACAAAGACATTTCCGATCGTCGCTTGGACTATCTGGTCGAAGTTGCCGAAGCGGAAACGCGCGAGGCATTGGAGCCGTTCGGTTACTACAACCCGGTCATCAAGGTCACCACCTCCGGTGATCGCAACGCCTTGGCCGTGATCATCGAAGTGGACAAAGGCGAGCCGGTCCGCATCCGCGGGGTCAATCTGGCCATCAGCGGCGATGGCAGTGACGATCGTTATTTGCGCGAAGAGTTGGAGAACTTCGAGCCGCGCAAAGGTGAAGTGATGGACCACGAAGTGTATGAGGGCAGCAAGGCCTTCATCACCCGGCGATTGGCCGAGCGCGGCTATTTCGACGCCGCATTTGAAGCCCATCGGGTGGAAGTGACCCGCGCACAAAATGCCGCCGACATCGATCTACGTTGGAACAGTGGCGATCGCTACAACATGGGACCGGTCACCTTCGAGCAGACGCCGGAAGAAATCATCTATCCGCGCATCTTGGAAAAACTGATCTATTGGAACCAGGGCGAGTACTACCACCAAGGGCGTATCGATCGCCTGCGCCGCTCACTCACCATGCTCGATTACTTCAGCACGATCGACATCGAACCCCACCCGGATCAAGCCGTCGGCGACCGCGAAGTGCCGGTGACTGTGAAGTTGAAGCCCGCCAAGCGCAGCATTTACACCCTGGGTGTGAGCTACGGCACCCTCGACGGACCGGGTTTCAACGCCGGGGTCGAACGCCGGTATTTGAACAAGCGCGGACACAAGGCAGCCGCTTACATCGATTACGGCAAGCGCCGCAAGACGGCGACACTGCAATACCGCATTCCGGCCTTCAAGTGGTTGGATGGCTGGTACACCATCGGCGCGCAGTACTCCGACGAGCAAACCGATTACATCGATTCGCGCCGCGTCGAAGCCGTCTTCAGCCGAAGCGGTGAAATCAATCGCAACCTGACCGCCACCGCTTCGCTTCACTTCCTGCGCGAGCGTTGGAGTTACTCCCTTTTGGACGATGCCGCTCCCGGTAAGGTCTACGAATACGCCAGTTTGTACTACCCGCAGATTCGCGTGGATTACGTGAATGTCGATGACCGCTTGTATCCGCGTCGTGGTTGGGGCGTCGGGCTCACGGCACGCGGCGGCGCGGTTCGCGGACAAGGCGCGTTCGGGCAATTGCAAATGCGCGGCCAGTGGTTCAAAGGCATCGGTGACAGCGACCGTTTGATTGTGCGGGGTGAATTGGGTCGGAGTTTCCATGCCGACACCGCAGTGATTCCGCCGTCCTTGCGCTTCTATGCCGGCGGAGATCGCAGCATTCGCGGTTACAACTGGCGTGAGGTCGGGCCGCGTTTGATCGACGCCACCGGCAAGAAGCGCTATGCCTTGGGTGCCGACAACTTGTTCACGACAAGCGTTGAATACGAGCACTATTTCCGTCCGCAGTGGGGTGTGGCGGCTTTTGTGGACTCCGGCAGTGCCTTCAACGGCAAGACGCCGGATTGGCATACCGGTGTGGGCGTCGGTGTGCGCTGGCGTTCGCCGGTGGGGCCGGTGCGCATCGATATCGCGCGCGGGTTGAACACGCCCGATTCCGCTTTCACCCTGCACTTCAATATCGGCGCTGATCTGTGATGGCAAGAAAACCTGCGCTGCCCCCGCTGCCTGAAGACGCGACACCCGAACAGCGCGAAGCGCGGATCGCCGAGCTCCGTGCCCTGCGGCGCGCGCGCAATGTCAAAATCGCCCGTCGCAGCGGGTTCGGCACACTCGCCCTGATCCTTTTGTTAGGCGCGCTGATCTGGTGGCTGTTGACCACCTTGGCCGGCCGTGACTTCTTGTTGAATCGCATCAAATGGGTCTTGCCTTCAGGCACCGAGTTCACTTGGCAATCCGCGGAAGGCCCCGCTTCAGGACCGATGACATTGCATGGCGTGCGCGTGACCTATCTCGGCTGTCCGGATGTGGAAGGCAAGCCGGTCAAATATCCGAAATGCACGCAACCACAGGCGACGACGTTCAGTGCCGGAACGATTGTCATTGATCCCGCCATCCAGCCCTTGCTCGGCCGTCGACTGCGCTTGGACGCGATGCGTGTGGCGGATGCGACCTTGGATATTCCGCGTTCAACCAAACCGTTTGAATTGCCGCGTTGGCCGGAATCCTTGCCGTCGATCAAGCCGCCGCTGTCCATTCGCGCAGATCAGGTCGTCATCGATGGTTTGAAAGTCAGTCAAGCCGGCGCGCCCCTGATTGATATCTCGCGGGTGCGTGGCGGCTTGGACGCCCAGGAAGATTATTTGAAGCTCACCGATGTGACGGTGGACAGTGATCGCGGGCGCTTCACGGCCCACGGCGAATACGCACCGCGCGACAACTACCGCACCGATTTCACCGCCAGCGCGTTGATGCCCGCGCCATTGGGCGCAACGCGGCCGGCGATCGGCATGCGTGCCCTGGGCAATCTCAATCAGTTGAATGTGGCGGTGTCGGGCAATGCGCCGGCGCCCACACGCGCGTTGCTGACCGTGAGCGGCGATAGCGCGAATCCGACGTGGCGACTGTCGGCAAACTCGCAGGGTCTGGATCCGGCCTTGTTGCAGGGGCTCAACCGCACGTCCGAACAAATGACCTTCAATGTGTCCGCACGTGGCACCGGCGGAAAGGCCGACATTGATGCGACCCTGCAACGCGGCGACTTCAGTCTGGTGGTGCAGCCGTCCAAAGTGACGCTGGAAGCGCAGCGCCTGTCGTTCGCACCGTTGGTGGTGGACGTGCTCGGCGGTCGGATCACCGCCACCGGCAGCGGTGACTTCAAGGGCGATAACAAGGGTCGCGTATCGTTTGCCGTCAACGCGCGCGGACTGCGGTATGGCGAAGGCGAGAACCGCATTGGTGCAAGTGCCGACCTTGGCATCGCCGGGACCTTGGATACCTGGTCGGCGATCGGCAGCGGGGTGCTGTTTCGCGGCAAACAACGCGCAGACGTCAAGCTCGACGGCATCGGTGACCGCAAGGGCATGCGCATTCAAGCATTGAATGTGGTGATGCCGCAGGGGCGCATGGACGCGACCGGGCGAGTGGATTTCAACCCCGCCTTGAAGTGGGATGCGACAGCGACGTTGGCCGGCCTGGATCCGGGCTACTTCCTGCCGGATTGGCGCGGTGCGATTCGCGGGGACGTGCACAGCACCGGCTCGCGTAATGCGCGCGGCGGATTGGATGTGGCGGTCGACGCCAAGAATCTCGGCGGTCAATTGCGCGGTCGTGCCCTGTCCGGACGCGGCAACGTCCAATTGTCTATGCCGGCGACGGCCAAAGACAGCCTGACTGCCAAAGGGGATGTGGACCTGCGGCTCGGCGGCAGTGCTGTCGTGGCGCGCGGACACATGGCGCAAGACTTGGATGTGGACGCCACCTTGTCGCCGCTCACACTCGATGATGTGATGCCCGGCGCCAAAGGTGATATTCGCGGGCGCCTCCATTTGGGTGGCGCGCGCAGCGCCCCCGATATCGATGCGGATTTGACCGGACGCGGTGTGGCGTTTGGCAGTTATCGCGCCGATGCGTTCACCGCCGTGGGGCGATTGCCGTGGTCGGGTCGACAACGCGGTGATTTGCGCGTGACCGGCAAAGGCATTCGCGCCGGCCTCGCCTTCGATAGCCTGAACGTCCACGCCACCGGTGCGATGGAAGATTTGGTGTTGGAAGGCGACGCACGCGGACCACAAGGCACGATGCAATTTGCCGGCAGCGCACAAAAGCGCGGCACGAATTGGCAGGGGCTGTTGAGCCGACTCGAGCTCGCACCCAGCAAGGGTGCTGCTTGGCGTTTGCAGTCTGCGGCAAGATTCACGCAGTCCGGCAGTCGTTGGCAGATCACGCCCAGTTGTTTTGCATCGACGCAAGGTGGTCGCTTGTGCGTGAATGCCGACTGGCCCAATCGCGGCGTGCATGCGGAAGGGCAGGGCATCACCAGCGCTTTGCTGATGCCGTATATTCCGCGGCGAAAAGACGGCAGCGCCTGGGACATCCATGGCGAGTTCGCCTTGGTGGCGGACGTGCGACCGGTGGGTAACGGTTTCCGCGGTACCGCGCGCATTACCTCACCGCAGGCCGGCATCAACCTCGATCTGAAAAACCGCAAGACCGCGTTCAATTTCAGCAATCTCGATGTTGACGGCAGCTTCGACGGCAACAGTTGGCAAGCTCGGATGAGTGCGGGTTTCAACGGCGACGGCAAATTGGCCGCCAACCTCGCCGCCGGCTATGACATGAACGCACCGTTGTCGGGCTTTGTGGATATCGATACGCGCGACCTGACGCTGATGGAATTGTTGTCGCCTGATATCGTCGATCCCACCGGCCACTTGAGCGGACGCATTCAGTTCGGCGGTCGCTTGGGCGCGCCGGCCATCGGCGGCAATGCGCGCTTGGCCGATTTCCGCGCCGAACTGCCCGCGCTAGGCATTGTGTTGCGCGAGGGCAACCTTCAACTTGGCGCGCAAGCCGATGGCAATGCGCGCATCACCGGCAGCATCAAGAGCGGCGACGGCGTGCTGAAGATTGACGGCACGCTGGGCTGGCGTGGACAAGACACGCCGCTGCAACTCAACGTGCGCGGCAGGAATATTTTGATCTCGGACACGCGCGATCTATACGCGGTGGTGGATCCGGACGTCTTGGTGAAATTCAGCGCGGGACAACCGCTGCAGGTGACCGGTAGCGTCGGCATTCCCGACGCGCGCATCGAGCTTGAGCGATTGTCGAACGGCAAGACCCGATCGAGTGATGTGGTGGTGTTGGATCCGGTCGATCCGAAGGCCGCGGCGAAGACTGCCTTGGACATGAACTTGCTGCTGGTGTTGGGTGACAACGTGAATTTGAAAGGCTTCGGGTTGACCGGCACCTTGGGCGGGCAACTGCGCGTGCGGATGAATCCGGGCGTAGAGACCCTGGCCGCCGGTACGCTCAATGTGGCCGGACGCTATCGCGCCTATGGGCAAAACTTGAAAATCACCCGCGGTCGCTTGGTCTGGTCGAATGATCCGGTGGCGAACCCGTTGTTGGATGTCAGTGCGGAACGCGATGTCGGTGATGTCACCGCGGGGATCAAGGTCACCGGACGTGCCAACAAACCGCAGGCGGAAGTGTGGAGCAACCCGGCCACCAGTCAATCGGACGCGCTGGCCTATCTGACCCTGGGGCGCCCGCTCTCGGGCTTGGATACCGAGGAGGAACGTCAAGTGAGCGCTGCATCAGCGGCATTGACCGCCGGGGGCAGTTTGTTGGCATCGCAGTTGGGCAGCCGGATTGGCTTGGATGATGCCGGTGTCATGCATTCGCGCGCATTGGGTGGCAGCGTGTTGGGCTTTGGCAAATATTTGTCGCCCAAGGTTTATGTCAGCTACGGCGTGTCATTGCTGGGTACCGGGCAGGTGCTGATGCTGCGCTATTTGATCGCGCGCGGCTTTGATATCGAGATCGAAACCAGCAACCGCGAAAGCCGCGGGTCGGTGAACTGGCGCAAGGAAAAATGAGGCTTGCCGCAACGCGGGCGCGCGGTGCACACTCTTTCTTCGGTTTGAGGGAGAAACTGGTTTGCAATCCGGCCCGGGAGGAAGTCCGCCGTCCAACGACGATCGCGGCACGTTCACACGTCGGCGACGTGTGTCGACCTTGTTTGAAGTCCTGAGCGATTTGCCGGAAAGCCTCCGTGAAAGCGCGTTGGCGCGGGAATGCGCTGACGAACCGGAAATCCGCGCCGAGTTGCGTGAAATGCTGGGCTTGTCACGCAGCAGTCCCAACACGCCGGATCAATTCGGTCCTTGGAAAGTCGTCGACGTGGTCGGGCACGGCGGCATGGGTGCGGTCTATCGCGTTGAGCGCAACGCCGGTGACTATGTTCAGATCGCCGCGCTGAAACGCATTCGAGTCGGCTTGGATACCCAGGCCGCGCGCCAACGCTTCATGCGTGAGCGGCAAATTCTGGCCCGATTGCGCCATGAAAATATTGCCAGCCTTGTGGATGGCGGCTTGGAAGGAGACACGCCGTGGTTCGCCATGGAATTGGTCGACGGCCAGCGCATCGATCATTGGTGCGATGCGCGCAAGGTCGATATCCGCAAGCGCGTGGTGTTGTTCTTGCAAGTGCTTGGAGCGGTCGCGGAAGCCCATCGATCCTTGATCATCCACCGTGACTTGAAGCCCGGCAACGTGTTGGTTGATGACAAGGGGCATGTGAAGTTGCTCGACTTCGGTGTGGCGAAGTTGATCGAGGACGAAGCCGAACACACCAAAACACACGATCGTGTCTTCACGCCGGAATTCGCTTCCCCCGAACAGTTGAACAATGAGCCGGTCGGCACGGCGTCGGACATTTATCAGCTCGGCATGCTGTTGTATGACTTGCTCGCCGGACGCAATGCCTACGGCGTGACCTCGGGCACCAGTTTGCTGACCCAACTCACGGCGTTGGAACAAAATCCGCAGCGCTTGCCGCGCGCGGTCGAGATGGGCGGCGATTCGGTGGCGCGCGCACGTGGCACCGCCATCGGCCAACTCATCGCGCAAGTGAGCGGCGATCTCAATGCCATCGTGACCCATGCCATTGCCCGCAATCCGCGTGATCGCTATCCGTCGGCGGATGCGTTTGCGGATGATTTGCGCGCTTGGTTGGATGGCCGTCCGGTCAAGGTGCGCGAGCCCACCTTGACCTATCGTGCGTCACGCTTCATCAAGCGGAATCGCTGGGGTGTCGGTGCCGCGGCGTTGTTGGTGGTGGCGATCGCCGGCGGTGTGGCGGCGACCCTGTGGCAGGCCAAGCAAGCGCGTCGCGCCCAGGCCATCGCCGAAGTCGCGCGTGACGCCGCGCGCAGCAACGAACAAATCACGGCGGCGGTGGAAGAGGCTTTCCAACAAATGCTTACGCATGCGTTGATGAACGATGGCGGGCACGGCATCACGGTGCGCCAGATGATCGACCAGAGCCTGGCGCGCCTGCGACCCGACAGCAAGGATCCTTTGGATTCCAAACTGATCCTGTTGTTGGACATTGCCGAATCTTTCATTGCCACGAGCCACGCCGAAGAGGCGGAGCGCATTGTCAACCAAGTCGATCCGGTGATCGATCGTTTGAACGCCATGCAACCGCGGCTAGGCGTCAAACGCGACGGCATCCGCGCGCGCATTCTGTCTGACAAGTCGGATCCGCGCGCCTTGAAGTATTTCGCGCGCATCCGGCAACGCATCCAAACCTTGGAACAACCTTTGGAAGAAGGTTTGTTCGAAGACTATCGGCAAATCGCCAACTACGAAATCGTGGTGCTGAACAAGTTCGGTCTATTGCAACAGGGGGAGGCACGTGCGCGCGAGTTGTTCGAGCGCACCCGTGACCGCTACGGCTTGGACAACACACGCACGCTGGAAGTCGCACGCACCTACACCTACAGTCTGATGCGGGTGAACAAGAACGACGAGGCGATGCGGATTCGCGCATTCTCCAACGCCTACATCCAAAAACACAAGATGCAGAACACCGCACTTGAAATGACCGTTCAAAACCAATTGGGCGGGTTGTTGAAGTACGACAAAGCACGACAAGCGGAAGCGGAAGCTGCGTTCAAACGCTCGCTGCAGATCGCCAGTGTGCCGCGCTTCGATCCCTTGGGTACCAATCGCGTGAGCATGCGTTTCGCGTTGGCCGATCTTTATCAAACGCAAGGACGAAACGCCGACTTCGATGCGCAGATGAAGCTGGTGGAGACGGCAATCCCCAAGCTTTATGAAGAACAGGCGCTCACTTGGCGGCACTGGTGCGTGCGGATGGCCAAGCATGCTTGGCTGGGCGGCGACGCGGAAAAAGCCCGCGCGTATGCACAGCGCGGACTCGACTATGACCTGCCAGTCGAAACCTACGACATAGCCTCACTCGAAGCCGGTCTTCGCCTGACACTCGCTCGCAGTTTGGCGGCCACTGACGCCGTCACGGCGCGCGCGGAAGTCGCGAAGGCCCTCGCGCTGGTCAAGCCCTATCCCTTCTTGCACGATGCGGCGGAGCTGTACGGCAATGCGACCGAAGCCTTGGCCTTGGCCGGCGATCGAGCGGGAGCGGCAGCCATGGCCGAGAAAGCACGGGCGGGGATCCGTGCCGATCGCTATCTGGGTGAGTGGATGACCCAACGCGTCAACGCACAAATCGCCTTGGCGCAGCGTTGAGGTGTCAGGCAGCTTGCGCGCGCCGTGCGCGCGTGAGGTGCACCAGCAGCAGTGAGATTGCAGCCGGGGTCATGCCGGGAATCCGCTGTGCTTGCCCGACCGATTCCGGGCGTACTTTCTCGAGTTTCTGCAGGACTTCCGAAGACAATCCCCGCACTTCGCGATAGTCGAAGCCGTTAGGAATCAGCGTGTTGTTGTTGCGCTCTGCGCGTGCGATCTCTTCGCGTTGGCGATCAAGGTAGCCGGCATATTTGGTTTCGATTTCCACCTGTTCCGCGGCGACGGGATCCTGCAGGCCGGGTCCGAACTCGGGCACGCCCATCAATGCCGTGTAGCGCATCTCCGGTCGGCGCAGCAGATCGCAGCCGTTGGTTTCCCGGCTGATTTCGAGATCGAGATCGCGCTTCAACGCCATACCAAGCGAGTTGTTAGGCGCTGCCCAGAGCGACTGCAGTCGGCGCGTTTCTTGATCGACGGCCTCGCGTTTTTCGCAGAAAGCCGCCCAACGCGCGTCATCCACCAAGCCCATGTCGCGACCGACCGGGGTCAGACGCGCATCGGCATTGTCTTCGCGCAGCTGCAGACGGTATTCCGCCCGGCTGGTGAACATGCGGTAGGGCTCGAGCGTGCCTTGGGTGATCAAATCATCCACCATCACACCGAGGTAGGCTTCGTCGCGGCGCGGACTCCAGGCCGGTTGGCCTTGCACGGCGCGGGCGGCGTTCAAGCCGGCCAGCAAGCCTTGTGCGGCAGCTTCTTCGTAACCGGTGGTGCCGTTGATCTGGCCGGCGAAATACAAACCTTCCACTGCCTTGGTTTCCAGCGAAGTCTTCAGACCGCGCGGATCGAAATAGTCGTATTCGATGGCATAACCGGGCCGCGTGATATGCGCGTTCTCGAAACCGATGATGCTGCGCACCAGTTCAAGTTGCACATCGAAGGGCAGTGAGGTGCTGATGCCGTTCGGATAGATTTCCGCGACGTCCAGCCCTTCCGGCTCGACAAAAATCTGGTGCGACGCCTTTTCCGCAAAACGCACAACCTTGTCCTCGATGCTCGGACAGTAACGCGGACCGATGCCCTCGATTTGACCCGAATACATCGGAGAACGATGCAAAGCGTTGCGGATAATCTCGTGGGTACGCTCGGTGGTTTGCGTGATCCAACACGAGACCTGCGGCGGATGGTCGTCGAGACTGCCCATGAACGAAAACACCGGGCGCGGTGAGTCGCCGGGTTGTTCCTGCATCACCGAATAGTCGAGGCTGCGGCCGTCGATGCGCGGAGGGGTGCCCGTCTTCAAACGGTCGACCATGAACGCACCTTCGCGCAAACGCGCGGCCAATGCACTCGACGGCGGATCACCCATGCGTCCCGCGGCATATTGCGTTTCGCCGATGTGGATCTTTCCGGCCAAGAACGTGCCGGCCGTCAACACGATGGACGGTGCTTCGAAACGCAAACCGGTTTGCGTGATCGCGGCGCGGACACGACCGCCGATGATTTCAATATCATCCACCGCCGCTTGAAACACGGTGAGGTTGGGGGCGGCTTCCACCGCGCTGCGAATGAATTGGCGATAGCGTGCGCGATCGGCTTGGCAACGCGTTGCGCGCACCGCAGGACCCTTGGACGCATTCAAAGTGCGCCATTGAATACCCGCTGCGTCGGCGGCGCGCGCCATGATGCCGCCCAGTGCATCGATCTCTTTGACCAGGTGCCCTTTGCCGATGCCGCCGATGGCCGGATTGCAACTCATTGCGCCCACGGTTTCGATGTTGTGCGTCAACAACAAGGTGCGCGCACCCGCACGCGCCGCAGCCAACGCGGCTTCAGTGCCGCTATGACCACCGCCGATGACGATGACTTCGAAGTTGTAAAAAGAAGGACGAGTGCTCATGCCAACCGCGCCTAGAAAAATTCTGAAACACATGCCCCGCAGTTGTTTTACTGTTGGCACGCTTCATGCTGATTATCCCATGCACCCTAAACGACAGCGCTTCACGGCGCATACCGAACTTGGAACAGGGGTCGGTGACGTGCGTGAAGGGGAAGCAGAGGGCCAAGTGTCGGGGGACACTTGGCCCTCATTTTTTATAGGGTGCTGGCTCCGGCCTGGACGGAACAGGGGGGATCCGGATGCCAAAACCGGAAACCAGCATAGAGATTGACCCTACTGGTCAGAAATCGACGCTGGAGGTCACGGAAGAAGGATGGACCCTTTTACGGTCCCGCGCAAGCATTCACCTTCAAGCGGATTCAGGGTTCCGTTCCCCGCAGTTCGCGACCCTTATGGGATTCCCGTCGCGCCTCGGCACGCTCCACACCCGCGCCGGCTGCCTCGGTGCGCGGCGTGAACACCGGCGGTGGCGGCAAGCTGCCGACCACAGGCGGAGAGGGCGGCGTTCCGGCATTCGGAAGCGGTTGTCCGGGGTTGGGTCGGGTCGGATAGCCATGGCCCGGTCGCGGGACCGGATACACACGCGGCGGACCGACGTAAACGCCGCCGGGGTAGCTGCCATAGCTGCCGTAAGCACCGTAGCCGCCGTAGGCCGGCGTGTTGTTATAGCCGCCGTAACCATACGGGTAGCCGGAGGAGTAGCCGCCGTAGCCATACGGATAGTTGTTATAGCCGCCGCGGCTGATCAGCACCGAGGTGCCGTCGGGATACACACGATAAATATTGCCGGCGCGGTCTTCGACAATCCGTGTGCGGGATTGGTCATAGACCCGTTGACCGTTGTAGGTGCCGTATCCGTCACCGACGCGGCCGGTGGTTCGGTAGCCGTCGTCATACGCCACGCAGCCGGACAAGACCAAGACGGCCGCGCCCACCCATGCAAGATTCGATTTCATGTCTATACCCCTGTTGGAACACCTCAAGGATGGGGTCCCCACCACCGCATTGCCAGCACCGGAGGCCGAATGGCGGTCAGCTGTTCATGAATCAGGGCGTTGCCCAGTATTCAGCGCTTGCGGCGAATCGGAATTCGATCGATCGGCATCGCGGCGATTTCGCCGAAACCGTCGCGCATGGGTGTGCCGGGCTCGGGCGCCCAAGCTTGGGCATAAATGGCTTCCCAGCGCACCGGCAGCTGCCCGTCTTCCGTGCGCACGTGCGCCGCGTCGGCACGCCTGAAGCGAGCTTTGCCACTGAGACTGTGCCGGCGCGCATGCAGAGCATTGGTTGCTCCGATCGCTTTCAAAGACAGCATTACGCCGCGCAAATCAGGCTGATATTCGAACAGCAAATCGCGATCAAGCACCGGCTCGGCGAAACCGGCAGCCATCAAGGCATCACCGAATGGTGCGATGGCGGTGAACGGGCTCACATGCGGCGCGTCATCCGCCATGGCAAACGCTTCCCGCAGTTCAGCCAAGGTTTGTTCGCCGAAGGTCGAAATCAATAACAAACCCTTCGGGGCGAGGACGCGTCGGAACTCGGCGAAGGCGGCGGGCAAGTCTTCCACCCATTGCAGGGCGAGATTGCTGAATAACAAATCCACACTGGCGTCGGCGAACGGCAAGGCGCGCAAGTCGGCACAAACCCGCTCGACCCTGCGTCGGCGCAACCATTGCCCGCGGGTGTTGGCTTCGGCGGCTTTCAGCATCGGCAGCGCGGCATCGACTGCGAAGATATCGGCTTTGGGTGCCCAACTGCGCAATGCATGTGCAGCGGTGGCCGGGCCGCTGCCGACATCCAGAATGCGCTGCGGGCGCGCATCTTCGCCGTGCTTGAGCGAATAGTGCGCGAGGGATTCCATCAAACGGAATTCGATTTCGCGTTGCAGTGCCGAATGTCCGGCGTAGCGTTCTGCGGCCGCGCCGAAATTGCGGCGGACGCGGGCGCGGTCGAAGATGTCCCGGTTGTCGTTCATGCAGTGCGGGCGGTCATCGCGGTAACGACGGCGTCGCCGTGGGTGAGGAACGGTGCGTGACCGGCGTGCTCGATCACGGTGACGTCTGCCTGGGCACACAGGGCGGCCGCTTCCTGCATGGCACGCGGGTCCACCAAGCGATCACGACGACCCGCAATCCAAGTGGTCGGCACCTGCAGTGCGGGCAAGGTCGCGCGCAAATCGGTCTGCTTCAACACATCGAGGCCGTCCGCGAGCACGGCGGGGTTGGGCGCGCCACGTGCAAGGACTTGGTCGCGCAAGGTGCGCAACTCTTCGCGCGCATTGTCCGAACCGAAGGCTTCGAGCGCAATGAAGCGATCCAGCGTGGCATGCCAATCGGTACGCAAGCCGTGGGCGAAGTCATGAAAAATTTCCGGCGACACGCCGTAGCGCCAATCCGCTTGTTTCACAAAGCAGGGACTCGCACACAACATCACCAAACGTTGCATGGCAACGCCCGACTGCGCAGCGTGCAATGCGACCAGACCGCCAAGCGACCAGCCGCACCACGTCGCATCGCGCGGTACCACATCCGCGATGGCGTCTACACAAGCCGACAGCTCGAGCGGGAGGGCGCTCTCGCGGTTCAATCCGTGACCGGGTAGATCGACGCAATGCACGCGGTAGTGCGGCTTCAAACGCTCAATCAAGGTGGCGAAAATGCCGCCATGCATCGCCCAGCCGTGCAACAACACCAAATCGCTGCTCGCTGACGGACTGTCAAAAAACTCAACCTGCAATGAAGTCATCTTTCAATTCACTCCGGTGGTGTCGCGTGAAGCCAGCACCGCCATCCACACAATGCCGATCACGACAAACACGCCACCGACCATGGCCAACGGCGCGGGCAACGCATCCCGCAGAAAAAGCGCGCCCATGGCGGCAGCGAACACGAGTTCGGCGGCTTGCATGGCCTCGGCGGCGGCGAGTGCCACCGGTTGCCGGCGGACGCGACCGGTGGCCGAGAAAAACAAAATTGTGGCGATCACGCCGGAAAACAAGGCAACGCCGGCACCGAGCGCGACCTGATGCCAACCTGGCCAACCTGATTGCCAATAGGCATAGCCAGCCACACACAGCCAAATCGGAAAGCCGACCAAGCTCATACCAAAAACGCGTTGCACGGCATTGAGTGATTCGCCGGTGCGTTCAAGGTGCAACAGCAGCAGACGGTTGCCGAGCGGATACAGCACGGCCGAAATCAACACGCAAAGCATCGCGAACCAAGCGGCGGCGGTCATGGTGCCGTTCGCATGACTCCATTGCATCAGGAAGACGCCGACCAATATCAGGCAGGCGACTGCCATCGCGGCGCGCGGTATGCGCGCACGCGCGTCGTTGTAAATAAACGGTGCGCACAACATGCCGGCGACAACCGTGAATTGAAAACTGCCCGCAATCAACCAGGCCGGTCCGCTATCGGAGGCGTAGGCCAAGAACAGGTAGAACGCCACAAAACAAATCGCGCTGCACTTCAGCCATGCCCAAGGTCGGTGGCGCACCGCAGTAAGTACCGGCGCCACCGCATTGCCACCTCGCATCAGCGGCAGCAACATCGGCAGGGTCAACAGGTAGCGTAGGCTCGCGATCCACGCCCAGTGTCCGGCTTCCTGTGCGGCGACACGATTGAAGACATAGGTGAAGGTGAAAAAAAACGCCGACGCCAAGGCCAGCGCGACCGCGACCAGCGCATTGCGCCGGAGCGCGGTGGCAGACAGATTCATTCCGCGCGAAAACCCGTGTTGACGGCGTCGCGCGCCCAAGCCATGGCGGCCACCAGGCCATCGATGTCCGCTTCGGAATGCAACGCACTCAGCGTGACGCGCAAACGTGCGCCGTTCTCCGGCACCGTCGGCGGTCGAATCGCGCTCACCCAGAAACCCTGCGCTTCCAAAGCCGCCGACATGGCGATCGCGATCTCATCCGCACCGCAAGGCACGGATTGAATCGCGGATGCCGACTCCGGCAGTTCGAAGCCCACACGCTGCATGCCTTCCCTGAAACGCGCCAGGTTGGCAAACACGCGTTCGCGACGCCAAGCTTCGCGTTGCGCCAGTCGCAGTGCGGCGCGCGTGGCGGCCGCAGCGGCCGGCGAACTGGCGGTAGTGTAGATATAAGGGCGTGCGTGTTGTTTGAGATGTTCGATGTAGGCCCGATCGGCCAACACCAATGCGCCTTCGCCACCCAAGGCTTTGCCCAGGGTCACCACTTGCAAGGGCACTTCGTTGGGCCCCAAGCCCGCCGCCGCCACCGTGCCGCGGCCGTCGGTCCCCAGCAGGCCGACGCCGTGCGCATCGTCCACCACCAACGTGGCGTGTTGCACACGTGCGATCAACGCCAAGGCACGAACCGGCGCGACATCGCCATCCATGCTGAAAACGCCGTCGGTGACCACCATCGCAGCCCCGGACGCATTGCTGCGCAGCTGGCGCAAGGCACCCTCGGCATCGTTGTGCGGGTAGCGACGCAATGACGCGCCGGACAAGCGTGCCGCATCCATCAGGCTGGCGTGATTCAGGCGATCTTGGACCGAGAGATCCCCTTCACCGAGGAAGGCTTGGGCGACCGCCAAGTTGGCTTGATAGCCGCTGGAAAACAACAGGGCTGACGGATAACCGAGCCATTCGGCCATTTCCCGTTCAAGCGCATCGTGTTCTTCAAAATGTCCGCAGACCAAATGCGATGCACCGGCACCAGTGCCCAATTTGGATGCGGCATCCTGGAAGGCGGTGCTGACCACGAAATGCTGTGCCAAGCCGAGATAGTCATTGCTGCAAAAGCACAGCAAGGACTGACCGTCGACTTCATAACGCATACCGTCGCGTTTGCTGACGGCACGGCGGCGGCGAACACGGTGTTTTTCTTCGCGGGCGCTCTGCGCCGCGGCGATGCGATCGAGCAATCGCGGACGATTCATGCGCGTGCCTCGTCGGCCCCCATGATGTCTGCGTGGACCGTTGTGCTACAGCTACCTTCCGCCGCGGCGTCAAAGGGCATCGGGCGCAGGCCTAAGCGCGCAAACAATCGTTCATCGGCACCGACGTCGGGGTTGCCGGTGGTCAGCAGTTTTTCGCCATGGAAAATCGAATTGGCGCCGGCAAGAAAGCACAAAGCTTGCAGCTCGTCGTTCATGGTTTCGCGGCCTGCCGAAAGACGAACCATCGAGGCCGGCATCATGATGCGCGCGACCGCCACCGTGCGTACGAATTCAAACGGGTCGAGTTCGGTGGTCTTGGCGTCGGCCAAGGGCGTACCGGCCACTTGCACCAAGCGATTGATCGGCACCGAATCCGGATGCGCGGGCAGCGTGGCCAACGCGTGCAGCAAACCCGCGCGTTGCGCGCGCGATTCGCCCATGCCGACGATGCCGCCGCTGCAGGTTTTCATGCCGGCGTCGCGAACGTGGCTCAGCGTGTCCAAGCGATCCTGGTACTCGCGTGTGGTGATGATGTCGCCGTAGAAATCCGGCGCCGAATCCAAGTTGTGGTTGTAGTAGTCAAGGCCCGCCGCGCGCAATGCCACGGCCTGCGTTTCGGACAACATGCCGAGCGTTGCACAGGTTTCGAGACCGAGGGCTTTCACCTCACGAATCATTTCGGCGACCTTCGGGATGTCGCGATCCTTCGGTGAGCGCCAGGCGGCGCCCATGCAAAAGCGGCTGGCCCCGGCGGCTTTCGCTTGTCGTGCCTTCTCCAGCACAGCATCGGTCGGCATCAATTTGGTCGCTTCGACGCCAGTGTGGTAGCGCGCCGCCTGCGGGCAGTAACCGCAGTCTTCGGGGCAACCCCCGGTCTTCACCGACAGCAGCGTGCTGACCTGTACTTCCGTCGGATTGAAATATTGGGCATGCACCGCGGCCGCGCGTGCCATCAGCACTGGGAAAGGCAAATCGAACAAGGCCTCCACTTCCTGACGGGACCAATCGTGGCGAATGGCGGGGCGAAGACTGACAACAGACATGTTCGAAATCCGATGGGGGAAGTGCTGGCAATCTGCCAGTCTGAAAAGCATGTCACGGACTGTCAACCTTGCGCCGCTGAATTCGGCCCGGAACCACCTGCGAAATTGCCTCAGTTTCGTGGCAGATGCGGTTTGGCCGCGGCGCTGCCACCTCTGCGAAGCGCCCGGCGCAATGGGTTTGGATCTGTGTGCGACCTGCGCTGGAGACCTGCCTTGGATGCCGGACGCCTGCCCGAGGTGCGCATTGCCGCATGCGCCGGGGCAGGCGGTCTGCGCCTGCGAACTGCTGCCTTCGTGGTTGGACGGCGTGTTTGCCGCTTTCCTATATATGGCGCCGCTGGACGCTTGGTTGCCCCGACTCAAGTTCCATGGCGATCTGGCCCTTGGCGATTTGATGGCCAGTTTGATGGCGGAGGGCTTGGCGTCGGCGCCGCGCCCGAGTTGCCTGATACCGGTTCCGCTGCATACACCCCGGCTGCGTGCGCGGGGTTACAACCAAGCCGTCGAGCTGGCGCGGCCATTGGCGGTGCAGATGGGCTTACCTCTCCAGTCACGCCTGCTGCGTCGGCGCAAGCAAACCCTCGCCCAATCCGAGCTCGGCTTGGAGGCACGCACGGCCAACATGGCGGATGCATTCGAAGTGCGAGCGGGCGCGTCACTGCCGCGTCATGTCGCCTTGGTGGATGACGTCATGACCACCGGTGCGACCTTGCAAGAAGCGGCCTGGACCCTCAAAGACGCCGGCGTCGCGCGTGTGGATGCGTGGGTCTGCGCTCGGGTGCCCTGAGGACTCAGGCCGATGTCCGCAAAGCGAAATCCGCCGCGATACCCGCGAAGATCGCCAGCCCGACCCAGTTGTTATGCCGGAATGCCTTGAAACAAGCGTCACGCGCGCGTGACTTCGCATGATGGAATTCCCACGCCACCAGTAAGGCCGCGATGCCAAGGCCGACGAAATACCCGTGGCCCAGCGATTCGCGCAGCCCGACCAACACGAGGCTGGCAAACATCACCGCATAAATCACCGATTGGGCGACGAGGTCGGCGTCGCCGAACAAGATGGCCGTGGATTTCGAACCCATGCGCAGATCGTCTTCGCGGTCGACCATGGCGTACCAAGTGTCGTAGGCGGTCGACCAGAGAATATTGGCGATGTAGAGCAGCCAGGCCACCGGGGGGACGCTGCCTTGAACCGCGGCAAAGGCCATCGGGATGCCCCAGCCGAATGCCATGCCGAGATATACCTGCGGAAAGTAGGTGTAGCGCTTCAAATAGGGATAGCTGGCAGCCAGAACCACGCCGACCACGCTCATCCAGATGGTGAGGCGGTTTTGGGTGAGCACCAGGCCGAAAGCAACAAGCATCAAACCGGCGAACAACAGCAAGGCCTCGCGGCCCGATACCTCACCCGTGGCCAGTGGTCGGTCTTTGGTGCGCGCCACATGAGGATCGAGCCAACGGTCGGCGTAGTCGTTGATCACGCAACCCGCCGCACGGGTGAGCCAAACCCCCAAGGTGAACACGATCAGCGGTTTCCACGCCGGAACCCCCTTGGCGGCGAGCCACAAACCCCACCATGTCGGCCACAACAACAGCAACCAGCCGATCGGCTTATCAGCACGCATCAGACGGATATACGCGCCCGCCTTGATCTTGAGGCGCTCCAAGGCGGGTCGATTTTCTTCCAGCCAATTGGGGGGCAAAGGTGAGTTCATCGGCAAAGTTTACGCAGGTCGGCCGAGCGGATCGATCAACGCGCTTGCATGACCAAGGCATGCAAGATGGCCAAGTCTCGCGCATCGAATTCGGGCGTCAAGGTTTCGCCGTCATCACGCCCGCGGAAATGGATGCGGAATGCGCGCAAGGCCGCGGCCGGTCGGCGAATGTCGTAGCCCACCGCTTGCATGGCCAACCAACCATCGAATCCTTCCGGTGCCGGTGGTGTGGCGAGCGGCCACTGACCGAACCCGGCTTCGAACAACTGTTGCCAAGGAAACTGCGGACCCGGATCGGTGCGTCGTGAGGGCGCGAGATCCGCGTGAGCTATGACTTGGGTTTTCGGAATCCGGTGGCGGCTTGTCAGGTCCTGCAGCAGGATCAGCAACGATTGGATTTGTGCTTCGGTGAACGCGGCCGTGCCGTCGTTATCGAGTTCGATGCCCAAAGAGGCGTCGTTCAAGTCTCTGATCTGACCCCACCGCCCGCCGCCGGCGTGCCAAGCGCGGTCCAGATCGGCGACCAGTTGGAAGCGGCGTCCGTCGCGACCAATCAAATAATGTGCGCTGACCGGCGACGCGGCCTGCGCATCGGTCAACGTTTTCAGGCTCTCGTCGACGCCGTGCTGGGCGGTCAGATGCAGCACGATTAGTTGCGGATTGCGATGGTCGAAGTTGGGCGAAGGGCGCCAAGTGGTCAGAGGGTTGGGGGCTTGCAATGTCGAGCAAGCGCTTAGTGCGCCGAGTATCAAGACGGATGCTAGGGCATGTCGGATAGGTCTCATCTGCGACGGCCACCTCTCTTTGGCGAGAGCATTTGGTATTGCTTCAATCTTCCTGATCAGGGTTGGATGGAGTAGACGACATTGATGGATTCTTCAAACACCAGCTCAGGCACCAAGTACACAGAAGGACCCGACAACGGTTTCGATGCATTGACCGTGATGGCGTTCATGTAACCGGCGTTGGGAGAGGGCGCGTACTGTGCGTAGGACGTGCTTTGGACGCTATTGATGCTGTAAACCTTTCCAAGCGCGGCATTGAAACCGGCTGCCAATACCGTAGCACTCGCATGGGCTTTCTGTGACGCCTCGGCGCGCAAAGCGCTACGAATTGCATCAGCGCTGCTCGATGTGAATTTCGGGTCTTCAATTCGCGAAACGCCCGCATCCAGCACCGCGTTCATGACCGCATCTATCTTGGAAACGTCGCGCAATTTGAACTTCACCGAACGACTGGCCACGATGCCGCGCTTGGTCATCTTGCCGTTCTCATAAGTAAAGTCCTCGCGTACTGCCAGCGTTGACGCGGAAATATCAGAATCCGAGACATTCATTCGCTTTAATGATGCGAGAAGCAAAGCGACTGCGGCATCAGTACGTTCTTTGGCGCGAATCCCGGTCTCGTCGGTGAACGCGGCAGTGACGCTCAAATCGGCGATGTCCGCGCGTGCGGAAGATGTCGCGCGCCCACTAGTGACGACATGTGGACCATCGGGCAACGGCGTACCGGCCCATGCGTTTGCCGTAAGGAAGGCCATCGTCAAGGCAAGTGCACACGAAATACGCATTTCGCTCTTTTCCATTGTCAGGTTGACTGCATCCTAGCCTATGCGGGTGCCTCGATTCATCCGGTTCGACTTAAGCTATGCACTTCAATTTAACCAACGACGTCTGATGCGCAAGTTCTTGACTGCCGCCTTCTTTTCCACTGTCCTCGCTGCTTGCGCCGGCGCACCGCCAGCCGATGTGACCGTACGCGCAGCAACGGTGAAGGTGGCACCGGTGAAAGTCGGTATCGCGCTGGGCGGCGGCGCAGCCAAAGGCTTTGCGCACATCGGCGTGATCAAGATTTTGGAAGCCAACGGCATCACTCCGGTGGCTGTTGCCGGCACCAGCGCGGGCAGTGTGGTCGGCGCGCTTTACGCCAGTGGCATGGACGCGTATGCGATGCAGGAAAAAGCGTTTGCGTTGGATGAATCCAGCATTCGCGACGTCAGCTTGTTCTCCGGCGGTCTTGTGAAAGGGCAGAAGTTGCAGGACTACGTGAATCGTTTGGTAGGCGGTCGCAGTATTGAAAAGCTGCGCAAGCCGTTCGCCGCGGTGGCAACCAATCTTGCCGATGGTCGCCGGACGGTCTTCGTTCGTGGCAATACCGGCCAGGCGGTGCGCGCGTCGAGTTCCATCCCGGGTGTCTTTGAAGCCGTGGCCATCGGCAAAGCACATTACGTGGATGGCGGCGTGGTCAGCCCGGTGCCGGTCGATGCCGCACGCGAACTGGGCGCCGATTTCGTCATCGCGGTGGATATCAGCAGCAAGGCCGATGGCATCGCGTCGGCCAGCAGCATGATGGGCAACGTCCAACAAAGCCTCAAAATCATGGGTCAGAAACTCGGCGCGCAAGAGTTGGCACGTGCCGATATTGTGATCCGGCCGAGGGTCAATGACATCGGCGCGGCGGATTTCGAACTCAGGAACAAAGCCATTCTTGAAGGCGAACGTGCAGCACAAGCGGCATTGCCGCAGATTCGCGCCAAACTGGCTGCGATGCAGAAAGCGCGGCAAGACAAAGCCCAACAGGCCGCCAATGCACGGGCGGCGCACAACGCCGAGGAGGCGCGTAAAGCCCGCTGCGCACAGCGCGACGGCTGGTTGGACAAATTTCGCCGTGATCCGGATTGCCGCAAGGACTGAGCGTTTGCCCCGAATGACCGGGCAGTAATGCCGCAGCTGGCGGGGAGAGCCGCTACAATAGCGGCTCCGCTACGGCGGACTCGGCACGCGCCCGTAGCTCAGCCGGATAGAGTAGTGGCTTCCGAAGCCATTGGTCGGGGGTTCGAATCCCTCCGGGCGCGCCAACCTGATCAGACTTCCGACGCCCCTCTGAATCCAATCGCCGCCTTTGTTCGTATAAACACTGTATTCCCCGGCGCACTGTAGGATGCCAATGATCAGTCCGAACTCAGGGAGGACGTCCCGCAGGGTCCTCGCGATGAATCCATTCGCCATCACCGAGAAAAGCGTGCCCGATTGGTCGTCTGACATGAAACAAGTGGCGACGATCCGCGATCGAGATGCGTTCATGCGGATTTACGCGTTTTTCATGCCCCGTCTGTGTCTCTATTTGCGAGGCTTGGGTGCACCCAACGCGACGGCGGAGGAGATAGCACAAGATGCGTTGCTGAAGTTGTGGCAGCAGGCGGCGCAATACGATGCGGCACGTGGCGCGCTTAGCACCTGGCTGTTTCGCGTTGCGAGAAACCTCTTTTTCGACAAGTGCCGTAAAGAACAGGGACTCTCCTACGTTAGCGCAGCCGCAATAGACACTGAGTGCGATCCCGCGCCCGATCGCGCCGAAGCCTATACCGACAATCTCGCTTTGCATCAACGCATTGATGCCTTGTCGCCGATACAAGCACGTTTGATCCGAATGTCCTATTTCGAGGCCAAGAGCCATCAGGAAATCGCCGATGAGATGGGCATGCCGTTGGGGACGGTGAAATCGCATGTGCGTCGGGCGTTCTTGAGTCTGCAGAACAGCATCGGAGGGAAATCATGACGCCGCGTCACCATCTCGACGCGACCACCTTGGTCAGTTATGCGGCAGGTGCGTTACCGCCGGAAACGGCAGCGATTGCGTCTTTGCATTTCAGCGCATGCGGGCATTGCCGCGCAAAGCTGCTCGATGCTGAACGAATCGGCGGTGCCTTGGTTGAAAGGCAATTACCGACGTGGTCCGAAGGCAAAGCATCGATATTGCGCGAGACGATGCTGCGAGCCTTGGATGAGGCCCACACAGTAGCCGCGCCGGCGGTGCATCGAGCTGACCGATCGGATGAAGATGCGATGCCCGAGGTGCTTCAGCCCTACTTCGGCAAGACCTTCAGCGCGCTTAAGTGGCGTTGGATGGGCTCGGGCGCGCACTACGTACGCGTAGTAGGTCCCAGTGGCGTCGTATTGCTACTGCTGCGAATTGCGCCGGGCAAGCGTATGCCTGTGCATGGCCATCAAGCCGGAGAGCTCACCCAAATATTGCAGGGCGCCTACCACGATGCGTTGGGATACTTCCAGGCGGGTGATGCCGCTGATCTGGACTCGGAGATAGAGCATCAGCCGGTCACCGCGCCCGGCCCAGCCTGCATTTGCGTCAGTGCGCTCGAGAAGCCGTTGCGTTTTCCGGGCTGGTTCGCCCGAAAGCTTCAGCCGGTTTTTGGTGTTTGAGTGCATCCAAGTGATGTCTGGCCGCGTAAGCCTGAAGGTAGACAGGAGCCCCGGATGCCAAAGAAGGTCATTGAATCGCCCACGGGAGGTGTCATCGCGAAGCTCACGGTGATGCGCCGTTGGATAGACGCGGGCGGAAACGACATCGACCCCGCTGGTAGAGATGAGATCGATTGGCTGCGGGCGCTCCCGTTCATTGCAATGCATGTGGCGTGTCTGGCGGTGCTTTGGGTGGGGGTGTCGCCGTTCGCGGTTTGCGTCGCCGTGCTGCTTTATGCCATGCGCATGTTTGCCATCACCGCGTTCTATCACCGCTACTTTTCGCACAAGGCATTCAAGACCTCGCGCGCAGTACAGTTTGTCTTTGCTGTTTTGGCCGCGTCTTCGGTGCAGCGTGGACCCCTTTGGTGGGCGGCGCACCATCGTCACCACCACGCGCACGCTGATACGGCGCGTGATCTGCATTCCCCGCGCAAAGGTTTCTGGCGCAGCCATGTCAGTTGGTTTCTGACACAGGGCGCGTTTGCAACCAACCCCGCTCGTATTGGCGATTGGCTGAAATATCCGGAGCTTCGTTGGCTGGATCGCTTCGATACCGCCGTTCCGGTGGCATTGGCCATCGCGTTGTACGCCATTGGCGCCATGCTCGAAACCCACGCGCCGGCGCTGCACACCTCCGGTGCACAACTGCTGGTCTGGGGATTCTTTATTTCCACGGTCGTGCTGTTTCATGCCACCGTGACTATCAACTCGTTGGCGCATCGCTTCGGCAGCCGTCGCTACGCGACGAAGGACGACAGCCGTAACAATGCATGGCTCGCATTACTCACACTTGGCGAAGGCTGGCACAACAATCACCATTTCTATCCAGGCAGCGCTCGCCAGGGATTTCGTTGGTGGGAGATCGATTTCACTTGGTACGGACTGCGGCTAATGCAAGGATTGGGCTTGGTGCATTCGTTGAAAGGCGTCCCTGATTGGGTTCTGGCTAAGGGGCGCCGCTGAGATGCGTATCGCGGTGGTGGGCAGTGGCATCAGTGGCCTGACGGCAGCGTGGTTGTTGTCGCGTCGTCACGATGTGGTGTTGTACGAAGCCAACGATTACCTGGGAGGGCACACCGACACACACGAGGTCTTCGTCGAGGGTCAATCGCTTCGCATCGATACCGGCTTCATCGTACACAACCCTCACCACTATCCGTTGCTGACCCGTTTGTTTAAAACACTGGGCGTGCAGACGCAAGCCACGACTATGAGTTTTTCCGTGCAAGATGCGCGCTCGGGTCTGGAGTACAACGCTACCCGTCTGGACACTTTGTTTTGTCAACGTCGTAACCTGTGGTCGCCACGATTCTGGCGGATGTTGCGAGATCTTTCGCGTTTTTATCGCGAAGCGCCGCGGTTGTTGCAGTTGGATGAGGCGGGGCCTCCGCTGGGCGAATATCTGAAAGCACACCACTACAGCGACGCCTTCCGAGACTTGCACCTGATTCCAATGGCCAGTGCGCTGTGGTCGTCACCCCCGGCGGAGATTCTCGCCTTTCCGGCCAAATACCTGGTGCAGTTCATGGCCAATCACCAGATGCTGAATTTGGGCACACGCCCGAGCTGGTCGGTGGTGCAGGGCGGCTCGCGCACCTACGTCGATGCGATGACGGCGAATTGGCGCGTGCGCACGCGTCTAGCGACCCCCGTGGTGGGCGTTTCGCGCGACGCGCGCGGCGTCTATCTCCGCACGGCAACGGGCGTGGAGGAGTTTGACCATTTGGTACTGGCATGTCATAGCGATCAGGCACTGGAATTGCTCGATGAGCCGACAAGCGCAGAGCGCGAAGTGTTGGGTGCTATCGCGTATCAATCCAACGAAATGCTGCTACACACTGATGAAAAAATCATGCCTGCACATAAGAAAGCGTGGGCGGCATGGAATGTGTTCTTACCCGCAGTGCCTTCGGCGGCATGCACGGTGAGTTACTGCATGAATTTGTTGCAAGGTTTGGATGTGACAACGCCGCTGATCGTTTCGTTGAACCGCGGTGCGGAGGTGGATCCGGCGTGTGTGCTGCTGCGGCGCACGTATCATCATCCTGTTTACACACAGCAAACACTTGAAGCGCAGCATCGAAAGAAAGAACTGCAAGGCGTGCGTCGCACGTGGTTTGCAGGCGCCTATTGGGGTTGGGGTTTCCACGAAGACGGCATCCGTAGCGGGGTCGAGGTGGCGGCGGCTTTGGGCGTGGATTGGAACGGCACCGTTGCCCGCATGGAAGAGGTACATTCGCCAGCCTCGGCGCACACTGTGGCGGATTGCGCATGAACACCTTGGCCAGTGCCGTCTACGAGGGCCATGTGCGTCATCGGCGGCACAGCCCGCATCCGCACGCCTTCAGTTACCGGATGGCGCAGCTGTATCTCGATTTGGACGAACTGGACCGCGTCTTCGATAAGCGTTGGCTCTGGTCGAACGAGCGCAGCAACCTGGCGGCATTCAAACGGGCGGATTTCCTCGGAGACGCCAGACTACCCCTCGCTGACGCGGTACGTGCGCGGGTCAAGGCCGAGACCGGCGTTCGGCCTGACGGCCCGATTCGCCTGTTGGCCCACCTCCGTTACGGCGGATTCAACTTCAATCCGGTGGCGTTCTATTTTTGCCATTCCCACACGGGTGAATTGCACACCATCGTCGCCGAGATCACCAACACCCCGTGGAAAGAACGCCACGCTTATGTGCTGCCGGTGTCAACCGCTGAAATGCGCGGCCGCGCAATGCATTGGTCCTTCGACAAATCGTTTCACGTCTCGCCGTTCTTGCCGATGGATCGCCGCTACCGTTGGACATTCACTGCGCCCGGCACGGATCTACATGTACACATGGGTGTGGATGCGGGTGTCAAACACGAATTCGATGCACATCTTGCCCTGCGACGCCGGCCCTTGAATGGCGCCACGTTGGCACGCGTCTTGTTGCGCTATCCGTTGATGACGGCCCAAGTCGTCACGGGTATCCATTGGCAAGCGCTGCGGTTGTGGTTGAAAGGCAATCCGGTCTACGACCACCCGCGTCACTTGGAAGGTGAATCATGAGCGCACGTCCGTTTTCAGATCTGGGCGAGGTCGGCAGTGTCGACCGTTTTCTACGCAAGCGGCTCTTGAAGCGTTTGGAAGGTTTGCGCCATGGCACCTTGGAGCTGGTGGACGCAACCGGAACAGTGGTATTGGGTGTGCCGTCTGAGGCGTACCCGCGCGTGCGCTTGGAAATTCTCGACCCGTCTTTCTATCGCGCATTGGCGGCCAGCGGGAGCGTAGGCGCGGCCGAGGCGTACATGGCCGATGCATGGGTGTGCAGCGATTTGGTGGCACTGGTGCGGCTTTTGGTCCGCAACCGTAACTTGCTCGATGGCATGGAAACGGGCAGCGCAAAAGTCTCCAGCTGGCTCATGCGTGCACTCAATGCCGCACGAAGAAATACCCGCGCCGGCGCGCGCAAGAATATTGCTGCGCATTACGACTTGGGCAATGCCTTCTTCGCCTTGTTCCTCTCTGAAGACTTGATGTATTCCTCCGCGATGTTCACTTGCGAGGACGAGCCGCTTGAAGTCGCATCACTGAGAAAGCTGGATGTGCTGTGCGAGAAGCTGCGCTTAGGTCCTGAAGACCACGTGGTAGAAATCGGCAGCGGTTGGGGCGGGTTTGCGATTCACGCCGCGCGCACCCGGGGCTGCCGCGTCACCACCACCACCATTTCCGCCGAGCAATATGCATTGGCGAAACAGCGTGTCGATGCGGCCGGACTTTCCGACCGGGTCACAGTGCTGGCGCAGGACTACCGGGATCTTGAAGGCCGCTACGACAAATTGGTCTCGATTGAAATGATCGAAGCCATCGGCCCGCAGTTTCTCGACGTCTACTTTGCAACGTTGGACCGCTTGCTTAAACCCGGGGGTCTGGCGTTGGTGCAAGCCATTACGATTGAAGATCATCGTTATGCACAGGCGGTGCGTTCGGTCGATTTCATCAAGCGCCACGTTTTTCCGGGTTCATTTATCCCGTCCATCGCGGCAATGTTGGCGGCCAAAACGCGCAGTAGCCACTTGGCCCTGATCGAGTTGCAAGATTTCGGTCTGTCTTACGCGCGGACATTGAAAGCATGGCGCATGCGGTTCTTGGCCAACATCGCGCAAGTGCACGCGCAAGGTTTCGATACGCGTTTCATTCGTCTGTGGGAGTTCTATTTGGCCTATTGCGAAGGCGGTTTCAGGGAGCGCTCAATCGGCGTTTCTCACCTTCTATTTCAAGCGCCGCTCATTGCGCCGGCGGGTCGCGACTGATGTCCGTATGGGTCCAACTCGTTTGTGTGTGGTGCTTCGCCGCGGCAGTGCAGGGTCTTGCGTGGGCCGGCCAGCAACGTTCGCGCAACGCCGGCGTGGTCGACGTGGTGTGGTCATTGGGCGTCGCCGCTGCGGCGGCATTTATCGCGGCGAGTGGGTCGGGTGGCATCGTCCCGCGCGTATTGGTAGGCGTGTTGGGTGCGGTTTGGGGGCTGCGTCTGGGTACGCACCTTTGGCAGCGAACTAGCGTCGAGCCGGAAGACGGCCGTTACGCGCAGTTGCGTCAAACGATTGGGAACACGCCTTGGAAGTGGTTTATGTTCTTCCAATTCCAGGCACTGTTGATCGCGCTTTTTGCCATGCCTTTTCTGGCGGTGGCGGCCAATCCGCAGAACCGATTCGGCATCGCATGTTTTGCCGCGGTCGGTGTGTGGTTGATCAGCGTGGCGGGTGAGGCACTTGCCGATCACCAGTTGCGGACGTTCCGCGCGAATCCTCAGAACGCCGGGAAAACCTGTCGTACGGGCCTGTGGCGTTACTCGCGGCATCCGAATTACTTCTTCGAGTGGTTGCACTGGTTTACGTATGTGTTGCTCGCCTGGGGCGCACCCTTGTGGTGGCTCGCGTGTGCCGGTCCCATCGTCATGTACATATTCCTGCGCTGGCTGAGTGGCATTCCGTGGACCGAGGCGCAATCACTACGGACCCGCGGCGCGGACTACGCGAACTACCAGCGCACCACACCCATGCTGTTTCCATGGTTTCCCAAGGACAATTGATGACACGTTCGGTCGATGTTCCGCAGCTCGCGGATGATGCACGCACAACCGGCATGCTCGGCTTGGCAGAGCGCGGCTGGATACCCGATCCGCTCCTGCGACTGGGCATACGCAGGCTGTGCGCGCAACGTTTGCGGGAAGAGCACGCCGATGATCCCGAACGCGCCGCACAACGCGCGTCGGCGCTGTTGACGCAATTGCGACAAAGTCCGGTAGCGATCCACACCGACGACGCCAATCGTCAGCACTACGAGCTGCCGCCCGAATTTTTCAAAGCCTGTCTTGGCCCCAGGCTCAAGTACTCCGGCTGCTACTACCCGACGCCCGAGTCGCATTTGGCCGACGCCGAAGAGGCCATGCTTGAGTTGTACGCCGAGCGTGCGCAATTGGCGGATGGACAAGACATCCTTGAACTGGGCTGTGGTTGGGGCTCGCTCACGTTGTGGATGGCTGAGCGCTACCCTGGCGCGCGCATCACCGCGGTGTCCAATTCAAGTGCCCAGCGCCGTCACATCGAAGCTGAGTGCGCCGAGCGTGGCTTGCACAACGTCCGCGTTGTGACCTGCGATGTGAATACGTTGGCACTTGAGCCCAATCGATTCGACCGCTGTGTCTCTGTCGAAATGTTCGAGCACATGCGCAATTATGCCACCTTGATGCAACGCATCAGCGCATGGCTTCGGCCGGATGGCCGGCTGTTTGTGCATATCTTCTGCCATCGCACCCTGCTGTATCCGTTCGAGACCGAGGGCGGCGACAACTGGATGGGCCAGCACTTTTTCACCGGCGGATTGATGCCGGCGGCCGACACGCTGTTGTGGTTTCAGCAGCACCTGCGGATGGATGCGCGTTGGTTGGTGAACGGCACGCACTATGCGCGCACCGCTAACCATTGGCTGGAAAACCAAGACGCGCATCGCGACCGCGTCATGCCGGTTCTGCGAGAGGCCTATGGTGAACAAGCCACGCTATGGTTCCAGCGATGGCGAATGTTCTGGATGGCTTGCGCTGAATTGTTCGGCTACGCCGATGGGACCGAGTGGATGGTCGCGCACTATCGCTTTGCAAAGGAGGACCTATGAAAAAGTTGCTCGCTTCCGCGATCGCCGCCGTGGGTTTGTTCGGCTGCGCCGCCACACCGCCGACCATTCCACCTGTTGCAAGCGTGGATCTTCAAAGATTCATGGGCGATTGGTACGTCATAGCGCACATTCCCTCGCGCAAGGAACGTCACGCATTCGATGCCGTGGAATCCTACCGGCTCGACACCGATGGACGCATCCGGACGACGTTTACCTACCGGGATGGCGGTTTCGACGCGCCGCTCAAGACGATGACCCCGGTGGGGCGCGTGGTTCCGGGTACGCAAAACGCGGTATGGGGCATGCAGTTCATTTGGCCGATACAGGCGGAATACGTGATTGTCGATTTGGCGCCTGATTATTCGCATGCAATCGTCGGCCGTAGCAAACGTGATTACGTTTGGCTCATGGCGCGCAGTCCGCAGATGTCTAAAGAAGCACTCAGAGCTGCAATCGATCGGATCGGCGCTTTGGGCTATGACATCACCAACTTGCGGATGGTGCCGCAGTCCACGCGTCAGCGCTGATGTCACGTTCAAGAGTGGCCGCATCGACATGAGCACGGGTATTTACTGGTTCAGACGTGATCTACGGTTGGCGGACAATCCGGGGCTAGCGAGAGCGCTGGCTATGCACGAGGCGGTGTTTTTCGTCTACCTAGACGAGCAGACTCAAGCGCCCTATGACGCCAGCCGCGCATGGCTGAGCCGGTCGTTGCAAGCGCTTGCGGCGGACATTGCCGCACGTGGGGGTGTTCTGAATGTGCTGACGGGCAGGGCAGAAGCGTTGCTACCGCGCTTGGCTGCCGCGCTCGGCGCAGAAGCCGTCCATGTCAGTACGTTGCACGAGCCCGATGCCGACGCGCGCGACGCACGCTTGGCAAAAACACTGTTGCACGAAGGCGTGCGTTTACTGCGCAACGGCGGTCGCGTGCTGACCGACGCCGACCGCTTGCGTAGCAAGTCGGAAACTGTCTATCGCGTTTTCACCCCGTTCTACAAGGCTGCGCTCGGCACGTGGCGGCATGTCGCGGTTGAAGCCCCGACTCATCTAAGCGCAGTGCAGCTTCCCGAGGGAGAAGACTGGCCGACGACAGAGGTACGGTCGCCAAGACCCGCTTGGGATCTCGGCTTTTGGCAGCACAGCACGCCGGGTGAGCGCGCGGCCCACCTGCGTCTCGAGGCGTTCCTGGGCGAAGTAGACGGCTACGTCGAAGCGCGTGATTACCCGGGGCAAGATGCAACTTCACGTTTGTCTGCACATTTGCACTTCGGCGAAATCAGTCCGGGCCGCGTGCTTGCGCAAACCCGCGCGATCGGCAGCGCCGGTGCAGACAAGTTTTTGGCTGAAATCGGCTGGCGCGAGTTTGCCTATTACGTGCTGTATCACTGGCCGCAAAGCACCAGCTGCAATTTCAACCCGCGCTTCGATTCGCTGCAATGGCGAGAAGATCCTGAAGGGCTCAGCGCGTGGGCGCAAGGTCGCACCGGTGTGCCTTTGGTCGACGCGGGCATGCGCCAACTCTGGCACGAGGGGCGAATGCACAACCGAGTGCGGATGGTTGTAGCGTCATGGCTGACCAAACACATGGGCATTCACTGGCAAGAAGGTGCGAAGTGGTTCATGCACACACTTGTAGATGCAGATCTCGCCAACAACACTTTGGGCTGGCAATGGGTGGCCGGCACGGGTGTTGACGCTGCGCCGTATTTCAGGATTTTCAATCCGGTCAGCCAATCACAAAAGTTCGACCCTTCCGGCGAATATCTTCGCCGTTGGCTCCCTGAGCTTGCCGCACTCGACAATCGCAGCATTCATGCACCGTGGATGTCGGGCGTCTCCGTCCGCGGTTATCCGGCGAAACCTATTGTTGATCTACAGACCGGGCGCCAAGATGCGCTGGACCGATTTGCGCGTACGGCGAGGTAAACCGTCCCGTTTCCGTAGCGCACGCAGCTTCGTGATCA
Source organism: Lysobacter soyae (assembly GCF_019551435.1). Classification (NCBI taxonomy): domain Bacteria; kingdom Pseudomonadati; phylum Pseudomonadota; class Gammaproteobacteria; order Lysobacterales; family Lysobacteraceae; genus Lysobacter; species Lysobacter soyae. Next base: position 100,466 of record NZ_CP080544.1, on the reverse strand, counting down.
CCCGGCGGTCGGGTAGTCAATGTAACCAGTTTCCCCACCCCCATAAAAGGTGCTGTTGTCGCCCGGTGCCAGTTCAGCGTCATTTCGAAGGCGCGCCACCAAATCCGGATTGCTGATGAACGGCCGGCCGAAAGCGATCAAATCCGCCCGCCCGCTGGCCAGCGCCTCTTCAGCCATCGCTTTGTCGTAGCCGTTGTTCAACATCCACGCGCCTTTGCCACCGGCCGCGCGATAGGCCTGCTTCAGAGCCGCATAATCAAACGGCGCATCACCCTGCTGCGTGTCACGGGGGCCACCCGTCGTGCCTTCCACCACGTGGATGTATGACAGTCCTTTGTCTGCGAGTCCGCGCACCACGTGTTCGAACAAAGCTTGCGGCGCCGGATCAAAGGCATCGTTTGAAGGCGTCACCGGAGAGAGGCGAATGCCCGTGCGTGCGCCGCCGATCTCCGCCGCGATGGCATCGACGACTTCGAACAGGAAACGCGCGCGGTTTTCCACCGATCCGCCATAGGCATCGGTGCGATGGTTGCTGCCGCTGCGCAGGAACTGATCAATCAAATAGCCATTTGCCGCATGGATTTCCACGCCGTCGAATCCGGCGTCCATCGCCGCTCGTGCGGCGCGGCGGTAGTCCTCGACGATGCCCGGCAGTTCTTCTATCGTCAGGGCGCGCGGCAAGGAAGTCGGCGCGAACGCACCTTTGCCCTCAGCATCAATCAAAAAGGTTTGCGATTTCGCTTGAATGGCCGAAGGCGCAACCGGCGGCTGTCCGCCGGGTTGCAACGAATCGTGCGAGATCCGGCCCACATGCCACAGTTGCACCACGATCTTGCCGCCCTTGGCATGGACGGCGTCGGTCACGGCACGCCAGCCCGCCAATGCCTCAGGCGAATACAGCCCGGGCACGTCGGCATAGCCCTGACCCTGCTGCGAGATCGCCGTCGCTTCGGTGATCAACAAACCCGCCGTGGCGCGCTGCGCGTAGTAGGTCGCCGTCATCGCTTGTGGTACTGCGCCGGGAGAACGGTTGCGCGTCAGAGGTGCCATCACAATCCGGTTCGACAGGGTCAGGCCGGAGAGGTCAAAGGGTTCAAACAAGGAAGACATGGGGTGACCGAAATGAGAAGGATTGGATCGATATTGTCCATCACGCCCTGTGTGGACGCGATGCAGAGGGCGACGTGGCCAAGCCCAAGGTCGAGCGCGTCGAATAAGCCCCCGGAACAGGCGGCGTTCAGACAATCAACACCTGCAGACGTCCGGCGCGTTATCTTGAGGATGCGCACCGGAGCATCAGATCTGAAACGATTCCTCAATCGCTATAACTTCGCCTTCCTCGCTTCACTGCTTTTGTTGGGCGTGCTGTACACGGAAGGACGACGAAACGAACACGCTCTGCGCGCCGCCAATACCGCGGCGATGCAGACGATGTCGGTGATGTCGAACTCGCAACGCATGTTGTCGGCACTTCAAGATGTCGAATCCGGTGCGCGCGGTTTCCTCATCACCGGTCAACCGCAGTTTGCCGAAACGTTTGAATCCGGACGTCTGCGCCTGAGGGACGCACGTGCACAGCTGAAAGCGGCGATGCCCGCGGAATCCTGGTACAGAACTTGGTGGCAGCGCATCGACCCTCACATCGACGCGCGTGTTCGGGCCTCCATGGCCGTGGTCGAGGCCGTGCGGCAGGGTGCGCCCGAGCTCGGCACCCGCCTCGTCAAGACCAATGCCGGCAGTGTCGCGATGGAAGAAGTTCGCAAACATCTGCTGCAATTACAGGCCCACGAAGAGCGGCGCTTGGCGCAGCGCAATGCCGGGATCAATGATCAAACCGCGCGTACGCGTTTGCTTCGCCTTGCCATGGTGATCGCCGCGGGCGTTTTGTTGATGTCTGCCGTACTCGCGATCAATTTCCAAGCGGAAAAGCGCCGGCAAGCGCTGGCGCGGGCGCGCAACGGCGAATCACAGCAGCGTCGTCAGCATGCATTCTTGCGCACGATCATCGACACAGATGAGAATCCGATTTTCGTTCGCGACTTGGCGGGGCGGTTCGTGCTGGTCAACAAGGCGTTGGGTGAATTGGTCGGATGCAGTGTCGAAGAACTCGAGGGCGATGCAGGCCCCAGTGCGGATTGCCTGGCCATGCTGCAACCGTTGATCACACATGATGCCGACGTCACGCCCGATGCACCCTGGCGACAGGACGCCGTGCAGATGATTGATGCGGCATGGCAGCCGCGCTGGTTCCAGATTGTGAAGCGGGCGTTGCCGGGCGAAGGTATGGGTAGCGTGTTGACCGTTGCGGTCGACGTCTCCGAGCGGATGCGCGCCCAACGCGTCAAAGACGAGTTCGTGTCCACAGTGAGTCATGAGTTGCGTACGCCACTGACCTCCGTGCGCGGTGCGTTGGACCTTTTGGGCGGCTTCGCGCAGACACTGCCCGGCGATGCCTTGCCGCTGCTCGACATCGCCCGCAAAAACACCGAGCGTCTGTTGCGGTTGATCAACGACATATTGGACTTGCAAAAGATCGAGGCAGGGCAACTGACCATGGTGCCGGCGGTGCACGGTTTGCGCGGCTTGCTGGCACACAGCGTTGCGGCGCATGAAGGCTATGCGCAACCGATGAATGTGGAACTCGTGCTGCACGAAGGTCCGGACGTCCAGCTGCGGGTGGATGCCGATCGGTTCGCCCAAGTCATGGCGAACCTGCTGTCGAATGCGATCAAGCATTCTCCGGCGGGCGACATCGTCGAAATTCAATCTGAACAGCTGGAAGGTGCGGTGGAGATCAGTGTGCGCGATCATGGTCGGGGCATCCCCAAGGCATTCAGACCCCACGTGTTCGAACGTTTCACCCAAGCAGAAAGTAACGACGCGCGCCGCAAGGGCGGAACCGGGCTCGGTCTCGCGATTGCCAAATCCATGATCGAACAAATGGGCGGCACGATCGGTTTTGACACTATTGAAGGGACCGGCACCACCTTTCATATCCTGTTGCCACTGGCGGAGGTCGACGCATGAGCAGCCAGCGCGTCCTACTGATAGAAGACGAGGAGGACGTCGCCTTCATCATTCGGTTCCTGCTTGAACGCAATGGTTTTGAGGTTGAGCACGCCACCGAAGGGCGCGCGGCAATGGCCCGTCTGCGCGGCGATGATCCGGTGCCGGACGTGGTCTTGATGGACGTGATGCTGCCATTCCACGACGGATTGGAAATGCTTGAAGTGCTGCGCAGTCGTGCGGCTTGGGCCGACGTACCGGTCTTGATGTTGACGGCGAAAGCACGTGAGGGCGATATCGTACGCGCCTTGGAATTGGGCGCCGACGATTACGTCACCAAGCCCTTCCTGACCGATGAATTGTTGGCACGGATCCGGCGCCTGCTCAGGAGATCACGATGAAATTGCGGTACTCAGCTTGGTTGTTGTGCGGTGCGTTCAGTGTGGCGTACGCGCAATCGGACGAACGCGTCGAAACCTCGACCCCGGAACGGACAACGCATTTCACGGTGTCCGCGCATGGCGACGCGCTCGATAAGGGCTATGACGATTGGCGCGGCATGCGGCTGGAGCTTGGCAATGAAACCCGTGGTCGCATCGGCGGTCATATTGCTGTGTTCGAAGAACAACGCTTCGGCACGACCGATCGCGGCATCGAATTGTCGGCCTCGGTGCCATTCGGCAAAGCTTGGGTGTGGGTGCCGACGGTGAGCTTGGCGCCGGATGCGGATTTTCTGGCAAGGACTGCCGTCGATATGGACCTTTACAAAGAGTTGGGCCAAGGCTGGGTCGCCTCCGGTGGCATCGGCCATAGTCGCTATCGGGATGCGAATGTCAATCGTGTGAAAGCCGGCATCGAACGCTACGTGGGTGCTTGGCGAATCGGGTACCAAGCGATTGCCAGTCAAGTGCATGGTCGCAGCGGCGTCGCGCATGATTTGCGCGTCGCGCGCAGCTATGCGGATACCAGCGAGGTGGGCATCCAATTCAACGCCGGTCGCGAACCCACCGTACTTGCGCAAGGCATCGTCAATGCCGACGTCAAAGGCGTTGGTCTTTTCGGCCATCACGCCTTCAATCCCACGTGGACACTCTGGTGGAACGTGGGTACCACCCGTCAGGGGGATTTCTACACGCGCCGCGGCGCGGGGGTGGGGCTGCAATACCGGTACTGAGCGCCCTCGTGGATTGGATCCTGCGCGGGATGGCGCGAGCCGGCTGGGGGCCGGAGCACCCGTTGTTGAACGCCACCGCTTGGGTGGTTGTGATCGTCACCACGCTCACATTGCTGACCATGGTGTACGTGTTGATGTTCTCGGCACGCGCCCGTCGCACGCGACGCCGGCGGCTGAAGTTCAACACTGCATGGCGGACGCCGATGGCGCAGGCCAGCATCGGCGGCGAAGTGCCGGATGTCCGCGCACCGCTGCGTGCACGGGAACGCCTGTGGTGGTTGATGTTGTGGAACCGGATGCAACGACCCTTACGCGGACAGAGCCGTGAGCACTTGAACGCTTTGTTGCAACGCACCGGCATGGACAAACACGCCATGCGATTGCTGCGCGGACTCAGCGTTCGCCAGCGGCTGGTGGCTTTGGAGACATTGCGCCATCTGGGTGACGCGGCGGCGTGGTCGCGCGTGGCACCTTTGTGCCGGCATCGCAACCGCTACGTCGGATTGGCGGCCGCACACGCGCTGATGTCGATGGCGCCCCGTCGCGGTTTGGCCTTTGCACTCGAGATCGGTTTGTCACGCGACGACTGGAGTCCGCGCCATCTGGCCGACTTGTGTCAATCCGCCGGTGTCGAGGCCTGCACGCCGGTGTTGTTGTCGACGCTGGCGTCGGCAACGCCGCAACAAGCGTCCACGTTGGCCGTCTTGCTGCCGTTCGCCGAACCACGCGCCTTGCAGACTTGGGCGCACGGTGTACTGCAGCAAGACCGCCCGCGTCCGCTCCAGCTCGGTGCGTTACAGGTGCTGGGGGAGCTGGCGGATCCGCGCGACCATTCGAACCTCGTCAACTATTTGCATCATGACGATGAGAATTTGCGCTTGGCGGCGCTGCGCGGGCTGCGTCGTCAGGTGCGACGCGAAGACACGGCGCATTTTCTGGTGGCATTGCTCGATCGCGTCTTTGCCATCCGCCATGACGCCGCCGATGTCATTGCCGCGCTGCCCGGCATGACGACGGCCGCGGGTGACGCGCTGCTTGCCCGCATCGAAGATCCGTACGGGCGTGACCAACTCATGCGCGCACTGACCGCGCGCCACTTACCCGACGCAGGCGTGTCGGCATGAGCACGGCGTTCGACCTATTCCAGACCTTCGTGCTGGTGTACTTCCTGGCCCTGAATTTGGGTTACATGCTGCTCAATGTGTCTGCGTTGCTAACCATCCGCAACCACATGCGCAAGCGCGCTGACTATGGGGAAGATACCCCGTACTTGAACGTGGAGCCGGCGATTTCGTTGCTGGTGCCCGGCTACAACGAAGAAGCAACGATCCGGGCATCGGTGCGCTCGATGTTGCAGCTGCAATATCCGGAGTTCGAAGTGTTGGTCATCAACGACGGTTCAAAAGACGGCACCCTGTCGGCACTGATGGCCGAGTTCGATCTGGAGCCCGAAGCCGTGATCGTGCGCAGGGTGGTGGACCACAAACCGATTCGCGCCGTTTACCGCTCGCGTACCTACGCCAACTTGCGCGTCGTCGACAAAGAAAACGGCGGCAAAGCCGATGCCTTGAATGTCGGGATCAATCTCGCGCGACATGAATTGTTCTGCGCGGTGGATGCCGATTCCATCTTGCAGCGCGACAGTCTGCTGCGCGTGGTGCAACCCTTCGTGGATGATCCGCGAACGGTGGCCGCCGGTGGTACTGTGCGCATCGCCAACGGATCGCAAGTGCGCGGCGGTTTTCTCATGCGCGCCGGATTGCCCAAAAGTTTGTTGGCGCGGTTGCAGATCGTCGAATATCTCCGCGCCTTTCTGTTCGGGCGTTTGGGTTGGTCGCCATTGAACGGCGTGTTGATCATTTCGGGTGCGTTCGGTGTCTTCGACCGGCGCAAAGTCGAAGCCGTCGGCGGCTATCGCACCGATACCGTTGGCGAAGACATGGAGCTGGTGGTGCGCTTGCATCAATGGCATCGACGGCGGCGATTGCCGTATCGCATCACCTACGTGCCGGATCCGATTTGCTGGACGGAATGTCCGGAGGATCTACGCACTTTGGGTCGTCAACGCAGTCGATGGCAACGCGGTTTGAGTGAAAGCCTGACCATGCACGCACCGTGGCGATTCGGTTTGCGCGGCGGTGCGGCGGCATGGCTAGCCTGGCCTTTCATGGCTTTGTTTGAATGGTTGGGGCCTTTGATTGAACTGATCGGCTATCTCGGCATGGCGATTGGCTTCCTGCTTGGCGAGATCAATCCGTTCGCCTTCGTCCTGTTCCTGCTGGTCTCGCTCGGTTTGGGAATCTTGTTGTCGGTGAACGCCTTGCTGCTCGAGACTTTGTCATTCCGGGTGTATCAGCGTAATCGCGATTTGCTCGCCTTGTTCGCCATGGCTGTGGTCGAAAACTTCGGCTACCGGCAGCTGACCCTGTTCTGGCGTTGCCGTGGTTTGTGGCAATGGGCGAGTGGTCGCCAACACCAATGGGGCGTCATGAAACGCAGCGGTAGCTGGAGCGAAAACTGAGTTGAAGCGGCGCGCTGCCTCAGACGAACCGCGCCGACACCTCACCCATGCCCTGCACCCGCAATCGGATCGTGTCGCCGGCCGCCACCGGGACGGCCTCGGTAATTCCCCCCGACAACACGATGCTGCCCGCAGGCAGACTTTGACCCCGGCGACCCAAATGGTTGACGAGCAGCGCCACTGCGGCTGCGGGATGACCCAACACCGCTGCGCCGGCTGCAAATGCGATGGGCGCGTCATTCTTTTCAAACACCACGCCGACGGTACGCAGATCCAGCTTGCGCGCATCGACCGCTTGCTTGCCGAGCACGAATCGCGCGGCCGAGGTGTTGTCGGCCACCACGCTCTTCAAATCAAATTTGAAATCCCGATAACGACTGTCGATCACCTCGAGCCCCGGCATGACCACGTCACTGGCGGCGAGCACGCTGCCGATATGGCAACCGGGTCCTGACAGCGTTTCGCGAGTGACGAAAGCGATTTCCGGTTCGACCTTCGGATGGATGAGATCGGCGATCCGGATGGCTGCGGCATCGTCCACCCGGTAAGCATCCGACAAGAATCCGAACACGGGATCGGTCACGCCCATTTGTTTCATTTTGGCGTGCGAGGTCAGGCCGGCTTTGTAGCCGATCACGCGTGCGCCGCCGGCCAGCTGGATGGCTTGAATGTGCTCCTGCACCGCATAAGCGTCCTCCCAAGACATCTCGGGATGATCATCCGTCACCTTGTGCGTATCGCGATTCGCGATCTGGCAGGCGTGCAAATGCGCGGCGAGTTGTTCGATCTGTGCTTGGCTCAACGCCATCTCTGAAACCTCTTCAATCTTTAGCGGAACGCTGCTTCAGTAGCGTCAACGCAGTGTCTTCAATCATGTCTTCTTGCCCGCCGACGCAGCCGCGGCGACCCAACTCGACGAGAATCTCGCGCGCGGAGATGCCGTATTTTTCACCCGCGCGTTTGGCGAACAACAGGAACGAGCCATACACGCCGGCATAGCCCAGGGTCAGCGCGTCACGATCAATGCGGATGGGAAAATCCATGATCGGCACGACCAGATCTTCGGCGACGTCTTGAATGCCGAACACGTCGACACCGGTATGAATGCCCATGCGATCACAGACGGCCACCAGCACTTCCATCGGCGTGTTACCGGCGCCTGCGCCCAAACCGGCCGCGGCCGCGTCGATTCGCGACGCGCCGATCTCGATCGCCGCAATGGAGTTCGCCACACCCATGGCCAGGTTGTGATGTCCATGAAAGCCCAACTCGGTCTCGGGGTTCAGCGCTTTGCGCACCGCGCCCATTTTGGCTTTCACTTCTTCGGGCAACATATAGCCCGCTGAGTCGGTGATGTAGATGCAATTCGCGCCATAACTTTCCATCAGCCGCGCTTGTGTCACCAAACCCTCCGCGCTGTTCATGTGACTCATCATCAGAAAGCCGACGGTGTCCATACCTAGCTTTCGCGAAAGCGCGATGTGTTGTTCACTGACGTCGGCTTCGGTGCAGTGGGTGGCGACTCGCAAGGTGTGCACGCCCAATCCGTGCGCCATGCGCAGATCGTCCACGGTGCCGATGCCGGGCAAGAGCAAGGCCGACACCTTGGCCTGCTTCATCAACGGAATGACGGCCGACAAATACGCTTCGTCACTGTGGGCGGGAAAACCGTAGTTGACCGAGCTGCCGCCCAAGCCATCGCCGTGCGTGACTTCGATCAGGGGCATACCGGCCGCATCTAAGCCTTGCGCAATGGTGGTCATTTGTTCGAGCGTCATTTGATGACGTTTCGGATGCATGCCATCACGCAGGGTCATGTCATGCAGCGTGACGCGACGACCGTCCAAGGAAGACTTACTCATGCGGCCACTCCCGCAGCAGGGTTGAAGCGGCCGGCCAGAATCTCTTCGGCAAACCGTTCGGCGGTGCGGACGGCAGCGGCCGTCATGATGTCCAAGTTGCCTGCGTATTTCGGAAGATAGTCGCCGAGGCCTTCGACTTCCAAAAACAACGAGACGCGATGGCCGTCGAAAACCGGTCCGTTCACCAAGCGGAACCCCGGCACATACCGCTGCACTTCTGCCAGCATGGCGTGCACGCTTTCCCTGATTCGCGCCTCATCCGGCAGCGCTTCGGTCAGGCAATGCACGGTGTCACGCATGATCAAAGGCGGCTCGGCCGGATTGATGACGATGATGGCTTTGCCTTGCTTCGCGCCACCGATCTTCTCCACGGCACCTGCGGTAGTACGGGTGAATTCGTCGATGTTCTTGCGTGTGCCGGGACCGACCGAACGGCTCGACACCGTGGCGACAATCTCGCCATAGCGCACGGCTTGCACACGACTGATGGCCGCGACCATCGGAATGGTAGCCTGTCCGCCGCAGGTCACCATGTTGACGTTCATCTCCCCGCTGCCGATATGCGTCTGCAAATTCACCGGTGGAATGCAATAAGGGCCGATCGCCGCAGGCGTCAGATCGATCATCAGCGCACCCTCGGCATTCACTTTGCGCGAGTTGTCTGCGTGTGCGGACGCGCTGGTGGCATCAAAGACAATTTGCACGCCGTCGGCGCGCAATGTCGGCACCATGCCATCGACGCCTTGATCGGTGGTTTTCAAACCAAGCGCCTCGGCGCGTCGGAGTCCTTCGGATGCAGGATCGACGCCAACCATCCACACCGGTGCCAACACATCGCTGCGTTGAAGTTTCGCCAGCAGATCGGTGCCGATATTGCCGGGGCCGATCACGGCGCATTTCACTTTGTCACGCATCGGATTTCCTTAAGCGAACCGCACGCTGCAACCGCCGATCCCGCCGATAGTGACGCGCAACGCATCCCCGGCGGCCACCGGCACCATCGTGCCCAGCGAACCGGACAGAACCACTTCCCCCGCTTCAAGGGCGACGCCGCGCGCGCCCAAGGTATTGGCCAGCCAGGCAACCGCTTCTGCCGGATGACCCATGGCGGCCGCACCGGCCCCGGTGGCGACAATTTCACCGTTCTTTTCCAGCACCATGCCGCAGGTCAACAGATCGACCTCACGCGGATCCACCAAACGTTCGCCCAACACAAAGACACCGCAGGAGGCGTTGTCGGCGACGGTATCGACAATGCTGATTTTCCAATCACGAATCCGCGAGTCGACGATTTCAAAACAGGCCATGACGCCGTCAGTGGCGTCGATCACGTCTTCGCGCGTGATGCCGGGGCCCATCAAAGTCTTCTTCAACAAGAAGGCGATTTCGCCTTCGGCCTTGGGTTGGATCAAGTTGTCCGCGCGAATCGATTCGCCTTCGTTGTAGACCATGCGATCAGTAAGCCAACCGAAATCCGGTTGCATCACGCCGAGCAAATCCATCACCGCGCGGCTGGTGACGCCGATTTTTTTGCCGACCACGCGCTCGCCTGATTCAAGACGGCGTTGCATCAAATGCTGTTGCACGGCATAGGCGGCATCAATGTCCATGTCGGGGTAGCGCGCGATCAGCGGTTCGATGCTGCGGCATGTCTTCAAGGCATCGAACAGCTCGTCACCCATTTGCTGCAAGTTTTCGGTGGAAAGGACGGTCATTTCAAAAGGTCCATGCGTGGGCATCTCACAACTTGATGCAAATGTTCTTCAGCTCAGTGTAGAACTCGAGCGAGTGGACGCCACCTTCGCGACCGATGCCCGATTGCTTGGCACCGCCAAAGGGTGTTCGCAGATCGCGCAAATACCAGCTGTTCACCCACGCGATGCCGGCATTCACCTGACGCGCGACGCGGTGTGCGCGCGCCAGATTGGTCGTCCAAATCGCGGCAGACAATCCATAGTCGGTGGCGTTGGCGAGGGCAATGGCGTCTTCTTCGCGATCGAACGGTGCAATGTGACAACAAGGGCCGAAGATCTCTTCTTTGATCACGCGCGCATCTTCGGGCAATCCGGTCCAAATTGTCGGCTCGACCCAACTGCCGTCTTTGAGTGCCGCCGGCATGTCGGGGATGCCGCCGCCGGTCACCACGGTGGCGCCTTCCTCGCGTGCAAGCTGGTAATAAGACAGCACTTTAGCTTGGTGTTCCTTGCTGACCAGCGGCCCCATCTGCGTCGAGGCCTCATCAGGGGCGCCGATCCTCATGGCTTCCGTCGCCGTTTTCATCGCCGCGACAAATCGCTCGAAGATCGGTCGCTCGACATAGACACGTTCGGTACCGAGGCAGACTTGCCCGCTGTTGGCGAAGGCACTGCGCAGGGTGCCTTCCACCGCCGCATCAAAATCGCAGTCGGCAAAAATCAATGCGGCATTCTTGCCGCCCATTTCCAAACTGACCGGGCGCGCGCCGATCGCAGCGGCCTGCATGATGGCGGCGCCGGTACGCGTTTCTCCGGTAAAGGTGATGGCGTCCACCCACGGATGCGTGGTGAGAAATTCGCCGGCCGAATCCGGACCAAAGCCATGCACGACGTTGAATACGCCGGGCGGCACACCGGCTTCGTTCATGACTTCGCCCAGCATGGCTGCGGTCTGCGGCGTCACCTCGGAAGGCTTCACCACCACCGTGTTGCCACAGGCCAATGCCGGGCCGACCTTCCACGTCAGCAACAAAAGCGGCAGGTTCCACGGGCAGATCACCCCGACCACACCGACCGGTGCCCGCACGCTGTAGTTGATTGCGCCGCGTCCATCGGGCGTGGCGGTTTCAAAGCATTCACCAGGCACGTCTTTGACCATGTCGGCAAACACTTTGAAATTTGCGGCGCCGCGCGGGATATCCAGACTGCGTGCCAAGGCCGTCGGCTTGCCGGTGTCCGCACACTCCGCGGCGAGAAACGCATCGAACCGGCGCGTAATTCCGTCCACCACCTTTTCCAAGATGGCGATACGCGCCTGCAATGGCATTTGCCCCCATGGGCCGTTCAGCGCATCACGTGCCGCACGCACCGCCGCATCCACCTGTTCCCGACTGGCCTCATGGATGTCGGCGATCCATTCGCCGGTAACCGGCGAATATTTCTTGAAGCGACGTTCGCTGGCGACGTATTCGCCGGCGATGAAATTGTGAACCTGTGTCAGTTCACTTGCATGGGATGTTGCCATCTGAAGTCACGTCCCGCAGGAATCTATCCTTCAACAGATTAGCGAAGATCGAACTTCAAGGCCGGATTGCGTATGCGCGTCTTCAACCAAGTCTTGAGCCGCGCGCCGGCGGGTTCGATGTCGCGTCCGCCCAAGACCGCATGCAACTGCGTCTCCATCGTCCAGAGATAACCTTCCATGGCCAAGCCGGCTTCCGGCGAGTGACGGCTGTCCGGATCGACCACCAATGTCACCGGGCGATTTTTCATCCGCAAGCTGGCGACGTAGTGGGTGATCGAACGCAAGGGCACGGTCGGATCGGCACCGCCGGCAAAGATCAACAAGGGCCGACGCAGACGCTGCGCGTTGTTGAGCGGCGACTGCGCATGCAAACGATCGAAGACGGCAGGGGCTTCGCCATCCAACCGCAGCGCGCGCAGCGTCTCTTTCAGTGAACGATCAGGCAGGTCGGCTTGGTAGCCATGCCCCAATTCCCAACGCATGGTCCAGCCCAGATCGGCCGGTGGCGCACCGGCGAAACCGACTTTGAACAAGTCGGGCTGAAAGGTGAGACCGACCAAGGTCGAGTAGCCGCCGAAGCTGTGTCCGACGATGCCGACACGCGCCGCGTCACCGATGCCTTGGGCGAGCAATGCGCGGGTCCCTTCAACAATGTCTTGTTGCACGCGGCCGTTGCCGTAATCGCCGTTCGAGGCAAAGGTGTAGTCGCGACCGAATCCGGTAGAGCCACGAAAGTTGGATTGGTAAACCACATAGCCGCGGTTGACCAAAAACTGTGCCACGCCGTCGAAGCCCGGACGGAAATGATTGATCGGTCCGCCATGCACTTGCACGACCAGGGGTGCACGCGCGACATCGACACCCGGGGGCACCAACAAAAAGCCATGCACACGCAAACCGTCGGATGCGGTAAACGTCCACGGCACTTTCGCGGCCAGCGCGCGCTCGGGAATCGCGACGTCGGATGCCTCCGTTTGTTCCAAGATGCGATTGAAGGTTTGCTGATCGTAGACGTACCAACGGGCATCACGCAAAGTCGCGCCACGTTCGGACACCAACCAGCGACCGCCCCCCGTTTGCAGGTCAACATCGTTGCCGTTGAAGTGCGTTGTAATTGCGCTCACCACGGATTGCTGTGCGCCGATGCCGTAAGTCGCCGCCGTCGCGCTGCGATAGCTGGCCGCCACCGGTTCACCGGTCAACGGATTCACCACGGTTTCGTCGAGATCCGCTGTGTTGGATGGATCCTGATGCAACACCGTGCGCTTGTCTTGTGCGTCCATGCGTTCAACGCGGCGCAGATCCGCGTTCACATTGGTTTCCAGCCACAAACTGCCGTCTGCGCTTGCGCCCAAGATGCCGACCCGTTCCAGCGGTTGCATGCGCATGACCACGCGCTGCTTGCGATCGGCGCCGAAACGCATCAATCCGTCGCGCCCCTTATCGAAAAACGTAAACGCCGTCAGCAGGCCTTGCGTATCGAAGACCACTTGCTGAATCCAATACGGCGCGTTGAGAACCACCGTCTCGCGTCCATCCGCGGTGACGCGCAGCACACGCCAAGCTGTCGGACCCGCGTTCAGCACGCGCTCCCGGATCAGGATCGCTGCGGGCTGCGATCGATCGACTGCCATGAATTGACGCCGTGTCGTGCCGCCCAATCGCACATGCGCACCGGCTTTGCCATTGATGCCGATGCTGTCCACGGCATTCGCGGCACGCAAGAACACACGCGCGCTGTCGGTCGACCAAAGGATCTGGTCGGCTGAGGTGCGTGCCAGCACATTGCGCTTGGTGCCTGTATCCAGAGTCTGCACCCAGGCGCTGCGCTGCTCGCCTTGCTTCCGCAAGTAAGCGACCTGTCGGCCATTCGGTGAAAGCCGCACCGAGCTCAAAGCACGTGATTCATAAAACGCTTCGCGCGGTAGCTGCGGTGCCACGGGCAGTGCGCGTTGCGTCGCAAGCCAGCGGCTCGTCGGCATTGCCCGTGCTAACGGTGTGGCCGCTTGGAGGCTAGGGAACGCAAAACACAGCAAGGTCAAGCACAGGGCGACGCGCGTAGTCATTGCTGCCCCAGCGCTTTTGCGAAGCGGTCCCGAAACATCCACCAGAAAGCCAACACAGCGGGCAGGCCGATCACGGTACACACGGCGATCCAGGTCCAGCGTTCACGGGCGGAAAAAGCTTTGTTGCGAGTCAGCCCCCATGTCAGCACAAAGGCGAGCAAACAACAGACCAACGCCAGGCCTTGGATGTAGCGGGGCAGTGCTTCCGGTGACGCGCGCAGTGCATCTTCCGGGGCAAACAGATCTTGGGCTTGCAGACACAAGGCGCGCAATACGGGCGACAACCAGGTGATGCGGCTCGGATAGAGCGCCGGCAAATCTAGGTTCAGCGCACGCCGCGCAACTTCATGCGAACGTCCTTGCGCATCCACTTGCAGCACTTGTTGATAGGGATGCTGCAATTCGGATGACCACACGCCCCAGGTATAGGTGGTCGAGATGAGGTAGCCATCCAACAATTCCATGGTCGCCACCATGCTCAAGCGACCGACCTCAGAACTCAACGGAATGCGCGCGATCGGTTTCAGCACTTGCAAGGTGTTGGCCATCTCACGTCCGGCGTAGATGTACATGGCGCGATGACTCAACACCATGAAGTTGTCGCCCAACGGTTCCGGAGACTGCGCCATGACTTCGCCTTCGGGCAGACGCACACGTTCATAGACCCGTTGTGTCGTCGCGTCGTATTGATAGGCGGCACGGCTATTGAACAAGAAGCCATAGCCGCCCTCGCGCGTCGGTGCGGGGAAGGCCGCCTGTGTGTCGCCCACACCCAACGCCCCACGTGCGCGACGGTCGCCGGTGCCGTAGCCGATGAAGCGCATGCGATCGTGGCTGAACACCCAACGGATGCCGTGCTCGACGTCGTCGAATTCCATCGGCGACGGATTGGTCAGTGAATGTCGAAACGTTTGCGTCCGCATCGGACCGCCGAGATAGACATCGGACAACGCAATTTGCTCACGCCAGAACTGCGCATCGTTTGATGTGACATCACGAAGCCCCATCAACAACAACTTGCGTCCGCCTTCAGTCGGGCTGCCTTGCAGTCGATCCGCTTCGATGGCGCCGCCGGCGGGTGCCGTCGTCAGCGGATGGGTGCCCGCGACATTCATGGCCAGCTCGTAGCCGTAGCCTAAGATCCAGATCAAAAAGTAGGCGGCCAGTTGCACCGGCAGTGCCACCGCCAGGGCGGCCGCGGATTGCGTCGGGATCGCCGTCGGATCCGGCTTGAACACGATCGCAATCAGCACCGCGATGACCACAAGAATCGTGACTTGCACGGCCAGCATGCCGGGGCCGTTGGCGTGCGCAAACATCAGCAGCGTTGGCAACAGGAAGATGGCAAAGGAATAACGCCGGTTGCCGATAGCGGCGAAGCACCCTGCCGCATAACCGATCAGTGCGATCAAACCCGCGCTCACACCTAGCAACCAGTGGCGGACATCCACCACACGCGGCGTAGCCAACTCCTGATACAGCGCCAAGATGAAAATCGGCAGCATCGTGGCAACGATCAGCCAAAAGGCGCCGGCACCGGTCAACGCACCGGCAATCCCCAAACGATGTACGGGTCGATGCATCAGATTCAACCAATGGTTGGCGCGGCGATACGTCACCATCTGATACAGCCCGAGCAGCGCGCCGGCCACGAGGTAGACCATCGCGAAGACTTGATAGACGAAGATCGGTTGCTGCGCGAGATCAACGAAACGACTGACGAGCCCCAGCACGGCGACGTGCACCACGAACAAGGCGGCGGCCCAACAACGAAAACGCAGCAGCTCGCTGTTGAATAGTTGGATCATGGCGATGATTTCCGTTCAGGTGTTTTGTGTCCGGCAGCAAGAAAGGCGTTAACTGCCCGATCCAAGCTCACCGGCATGGTTTGGACGCTGCGCGCGCCTTGCGAACGCAACCAGGTGCCGAAGTCTTCGTCGCGGTCGAACATCAGAAAGTGATGCAGGCCATCGATGCGCTGCATTTCAAGCAAGCCGTCAATGCTGTTCGGATCCGGGCCTTTGAACGGAATGTCAGCAATCCAATGGCTGACACGCGCGGCAAAATCCTCCGGCGCAGACATATGTTTGAGGCGCCCGTTCTCGAGAATGATCAGGTTGTCGGCAACCCGTTCGATCTCTTCCATCTGGTGTGAGCAGTAGATGATCGTGCAGGCTTCGGTGGCATTGCTGTACATCAAGGCTTCGAGAAATGCGCGCTTGGCAACGACGTCGAGACCGAGCGTCGGCTCATCGAGCACCAGCAATTCGGGCCCTTGTGCCAACGCCAAGGCCAAGTTCAAACCGGCACGTTCACCCCGCGAAAGTTGCGAGACTTTTTGTTCGGGCAAGACGTGGTAATGCCCCAGCACTTTGTCGAACACCGCTTGATCCCAGCCGGCGTATTGGCTGCGCTGGAGCGCGACGATTTGCGCGACGCGCAACCACGCCGGCAAGGTGTGTTCTTCATTGACGAAGCCAATGCGGCCCCGATCGGCGAAGGTGAGCGTTTGACTGTCTTTGCCCAAGATGTAGGCGCTGCCGCTGCTCGGCGTCTGGAAACCAAGCAAAATGCGAAACAGTGTGGATTTGCCCGCGCCGTTGGCGCCGACGATGGCATGGATCTTGCCGCGCGGAATGGCAAGGTCCAAGTGATCAAGTGCGCGCTTGCGGCCGTAAAGCCGGCTCAGGTCGCGCGTTTCGATCACAAGATCGGTGTTGAGGTCATGAGTCATGCGCGTTTCCTCGGCATGTGGAATTCGAAGGCGCGGGCGATCCCGTCCTGGATGTCTTCGAGGGAATAGTCGAGCGGGATCACGTCATGCATGAATCGATCCATGGATTCGTCAAACCGACGTGCGCGCTCGCTTTGCGACAACCGCTGCCGCGGCTTGGCGACATACAAACCAAGGCCTTGGCGCGACTCAAGCCAACCTTCGGTGGTCAGTTCGGCATAGGCCTTGGACACGGTATTGGGGTTGATCGACAGTTGCTGCGCCAAGCCGCGCACACTGGGCAATTGATCGCCTTGGGTCAGTTCCCCGGTGGCGATCTTCATACGCACCGCGTCGGTGATTTGCTTGACGATCGGACGGACATCGCCGGTGGCGATTTGGATGAGTAACGGGGTGGTACGCGCCATGGTGTCTTCTCAGTCTTACTGTACTAGCGCGGACAGTACAGTTGAATCGACGCGATTGTCAACGCCGATGCGACGAAAGCCGGGTTCTACGGCATCAGCGCCCCAATCGCGCGAATGAAAACAGGTTGGCCAGGGGGTGCGTGCGGCCCTCGATCGTGGCCCTGAGCAAGCGCGCGCCAATCGCCGAATAGGTAATGCCGTTGCCCCCGTAAGCCATGGCGAACAGAACGTGGGGCGGATGCTCCGGGTGCGGGCCGAAGAAGGGCAGGCCATCCTCGGTTTCCGCAAATGTGCCCGCCCAGGCGAACGAGGGGCGAAGCGCGACATCCGGGAACAATCGCGCCGCTTTGCGCTGCAAGATGTCTGCCTTCTTGGCCAAACGTACGTCGCGCTTGACCGGGATATCGACCGCATCATCTTCGCCGCCCATCAGCACCCGATGGTCGGACGTCGCGCGCGCATAGAGGTAGGGGCGTGCACTTTCCCAGACCATGGCCTGTGTGAGGGCATGAGGCACGCCGCCTACCACCGGTTCGGAAATCCAGGCGTAACTGCTGCGATTGCGTGCCACACGTTGTTTGATGAAGCCCTGTGATTCGTAGCCCGCCGCGACGATCAAGTGCTTGGCGCGCACCTGAAAGCCGCGCTCGGTCGTCAGTTCGACACCACGCGGGCGGGCGGAGATTTTGGTCAGCCTGCAACGGTCGTGCACCCGCGCGCCTTGCGCCGCCGCACGCATCAGTAGGCGATAGGCAAGGCGATACGGATCGACCTGCGCCGCGACGTCGCTCAAGATCGCTGCCGGTGCATCGATCAGAAACTGCGCCCGGACGTCACCTGCCTCCAGCCAATGCACGGGAAATCCGTGTTTCAAGCGCAGTGCGAATTCCGCCTGCATGGATTTTCGGTGCGACTTCTTGCTGGCATAGTAGAGGCTGCGCGTGAATGCGAATCCCGCGTCGCGCGCTTCGGCGGCAATGTCCGCCAACACCGGAATCGCCTGAAGACATGCGCGATAGGCCAGCAAGGCGTCGGCTTCACCAAAACGCTTCGCGAGCTCGGTCATCGGCGTATCGATTTCGTACTGCAGCAGGGCCGTGCTGGCCGAAGTACTGCCCCACGCCACGTCGCGTTTGTCCAGAACGCAGACCGAATGTCCATTCGCAACCAATTCGCGTGCGATCAACGCGCCGGTGATGCCCGCACCCAACACCACCACATCGCAGCGCACATCGCTGTCGAGTGCCGGAAACGCATGCATCAACCCGTTCTTGACCGCCCAAAACGGATAGCCACTTTTCAGATCCAAGCGAGTTGCCCTTTCTTGCCAATTGTCCGGATGTTCGCACGCGATGGCTTGAACGCATTCGCGTACCGATCACGTTCCTGACTCATTCCTCAGCGACTGGCGATCCGGTTTGGCTAAGGCGCACAAACAAGCGCGCGAGACTCACCACATCCTGATGGTTGTGGGCCAAGACGCGCTTCAACATGTGTGCGCTCCCACCGCGCAAATATTGCAGCCATGCGGCAGGCGCCTCACTGCCCGGCAGGTCGTCTTCACGCACCACGCCCAATACCCGATGTTCGATGGTGGCCAATCGACAATTCTCATAACGGCCTTTCCAATGTCGACGGGACGGGTACAGCAAATCGATGTGGTCGAGTGCGCTGATAGGATCGGCCAAACTCATCAGCCGAAAGCGCGTGCGTAGTAATGGCGCGTCATAGCTCTTGCCGTTGTAGCTCGCGAGTACCGTGCCGGGCGCGAGCCAGCTTTGAAAGGTTTCGAGCATCGCGGTTTCGGCGCGCATGGTGCTGATCGTCAATTGCCGGATTCGCAAATGCGCGTCTTGAATGTCGGCAACACCGATCATAAAGGCGCGCGTGCCGGTTCCGCCTGCCAAACCGGTGGTTTCGGTATCGAAGAACAACAGGTCGCGGGTGTGAACGGGCACGTCGCGGCGATCAAATTTGCAGCAAAGTTGATCCGGCCAGGCGGCGTCCAGAGCGTGAAAGCTTTCCGCCAGCCACAGGCCCTCGGCGATCTCGATGCCCGGGATCACACGGCTGTGTGCCGGTGCTTGCTTGGGCTGGGCGCGTTCTTTCAAACGAATCAGCTTTCGCAAGGCCTCGATCTGCGTGCGCGAATCCGTCGTCGCGACCGCCGGCACGCGCGGCGATGTACCGCTTTCCTGGCGCAGCGCACGTAAACGCGCCAACGAGACGGTCATACCGCGTAGAAGGCTGAGAGCACGGTGAGTGCCAAGGCTTTGGGTGATTGCGCCATTGGCAGATCTTCTTCGAGCACCGGCCCCACGCAGGCCGGGCATCCCGCCCGGCATTCGCAAGCGCGCAACAAAGATTGCGCACGCTCAAGCAATTCGCGTTGACGCTGCCACAAGGGTTCGGACAGGCCGACGCCGCCCGGGTAGTTGTCATACAGATACACCGTCGGCTCGAATCGCGCGATGCTCTCCGCTTCCAAGCCGCCGCCACCGGTGGCGCGTAATTGCCCGCGACCACTGCGATCGCGCACTGCTGACCATGCACCATCGCCACTGCCCACGGATTTCTGCAGATCCGCCGCATCGGCCATCACGGCAATTCTGGCGACAACGTGCAGCGCATGTGCCGCGCCCAGAAAACCTTCCAAGGCCTCATTGCGCGATTCGAACAAGGCATTCAACACCGGCTCAGGCAATTGCCACCAGCAACTGGTGGTATGCATTTCCTGATCAGGTAAGTTGACCGGTCCGTAACCGATATTTTCGTGTGTGTAGTAACGGATTTTCTTGTAGCCCGATACGCGGCGCACCACATGCACTTCGCCGTGATGGACCTGGCCGACACCGGCCACTTCACGATCAAAGCTTTCCAAGACTTTCAGTCGCGTGTAGTCGATTGCATCGGTGTAGTAGTCGACATGGGTGCGGGTGACGTAAGCCTTGCGTCCTTCCCAATCTAGCTTCTCGACTTGGTAGGGAACCGATTGCACCATGTGGATCGCGCCTTCATACAGCATCAACGCCGCACTGCTGAAATCAACCTCGGCAATGATCGTCTGGCGGCCATCGGTGCGATCCACGACCACGAAATTGCCATCAGCCACCGAGCGCAAACTCACCGCATTGGCCGGATAGCTGTCGGCAATCCATTCCCAACGCATGCCCTCTTGGTGCACGACGCCGTCTTCGGCCAGAACTTCGAGATACACATCGGGCACCACCGGGCCGAAAAGGTCGCCGGTCAAAAAAGGCAGCTCGAAGGCCGCGCATCGGATGTGGTCGAGCAAGATCACCGGTTGATTCGGCGCGATGCGCGCATGCTCCGGCGGCGCCTCGGAAAAAAACTCCGGATGGCGCACCACGTATTGGTCGAGCGGATCTGAGCTCGCCACCAAGATACCGAGACTGGTTTGCTGACGCCGCCCGGCACGCCCGATGCGCTGCCAGGTGCCACTGATGCTGCCCGGATAACCATTCAACACCACCACGTCGAGGGCGCCGATATCCACGCCCAATTCCAACGCGGACGTGGCGACGATGCCGTCGACCCGGCCTTCGCGCATGGCACGTTCGGCGTCACGGCGCTCGGTAGGCAAATAACCACCGCGATAGGCACGAATGCGCGCCGGTTTGCGCGGATCGTGATCGAACACATCCTTCAAGTATTTCGTCAGCACTTCCACCATGGTGCGCGACTGCGCAAACACCAAAGTCTTCAATCCCGATTTGATGGCGAGGCGGGAAATCCGGTTCGACTGCGAGCGTGCCGAAGCACGCAGGCCCAAATCAGGATTCACCACCGGCGGATTCCACAGCAAGACATGTTTCTCGCCGCTAGGTGCGCCCGACTCGGTGATGGCTGTGACCGGACGACCGAGCAAGGCTTCGGCATGGGCCTGCGGATTGCCGATCGTCGCCGAACATAAAATGAATTGTGGCTTCGCACCGTAGAACGCACAGATACGTTCGAGTCGACGCAGGACATTGGCCAAATGCGAACCGAACACGCCGCGATAGGTGTGCACTTCATCGATGACCACAAACTTCAAGTTCTCGAAGAACTGCGCCCATTTGGTGTGGTGCGGCAGGATGCCTTGGTGCAGCATGTCGGGATTCGACACCACGATATCGCCGTTCAAGCGGATGGCTTGCCGTTGGTCGCCCGGCGTGTCGCCATCGAATGTGGCGGCGCGAATCCCGAGTTCGCCGGCGCGCGTGAGTTCGATCAGCTCAGCGACCTGATCCTGCGCCAAGGCCTTGGTCGGGAACAGGTACAACGCTTTGCTGTGATCTTTGATCGCCGCGGTGACCACGGGCAGCGTGTAACACAAGGTTTTGCCCGACGCAGTCGGCGTGACGATCACCACATCCTCGCCGCGCGCGACGGCATCCCATGCGGCACGTTGGTGCGAATACAGACGTGTGCGTCCGCGAGCCTGCAGCGCGCGAACCAACGCCTCGGGCAAGGCGTCGGGAAAATCAGCGTATTGCCCTTCACGTGCCGGCACGACGAAGGCGCCGGTGATGCGATCGCGATATTTTCGGGTCAGTCGCGGCAGCAAGGCGGGGTTATCCGCGGGCACTGACGGGACGTCGTTGCTGTGTTCGATTGTCAGTTTTGCCAAGCGGGCCATGTCGCCTCCAATGTCGATGGAGGGTGGCGGTTGTCCGTCTCAGGAGCTGAGACGGCGCTGCAAAGCACCCACACGGGCCACGTGTGTTTGCAGTGCGGTGTTCAACGCCACGTCGCTGGTCCACAGCTGCAGCCGACGTTTCGCGCGCGAGACTGCCGTGTACAGCAATTCACGGGTCAAGAGCTCGGTTTGTGAATCCGCCGGCAGCAGCACGGCGACCTCCGGGTACTCCGAGCCTTGGCTCTTGTGAATACTCATGGCAAAGGCGCACACATGTGCCGGCAGGGTTTGTGTCGACAAACCCATCGGCGCAACGACGCCATCGGCGCCGGCGCGCAAAAACCAGACCTTGCGCTCACCCGCGGCGTTGTCCAAGCACAGACCGACATCACCATTGAACAAGCCCAATGCGTAATCGTTTTGCGAAATCAACACGGCGCGTCCCGGATACCACACCGATTCCGCCTCCACGTGCGCCAACTTGCGTATGGCGGTTTCAATAACGGCGTTGCATTCGCGCGTGCCGAAAGCACCTTGGTGGACGGCACAAAGCAGTTGGCGCTCGGCGACGCTGCGGTGCGCATTGAGGATGGCGGCTCGCTCCGCATCCGTGTCCGCCGGCAGCGGCGAAAATGCGTCAGCCGCTGACAGAGCCTCGCCGATGTCTTCCGCCCACGCAGACAGCGCCGCCTTGAATGCACCCGGATCGGCGAGATCGATCCGCTGGGAATGACCTTCTGACGACTGCAGGGCGTACTCGAACGCGCCGCCATCGCCTGCGCCGGCCGCGTCGTTGAGTGCCTGCAATTGCGGAATCGCGCGAAAGCTATGGGTCAGTTCGACCAACGCAGGTGAGTTGGATGCGCGCATGAAACGCACCAAATCCGAAAATACGGAACCGGTTTCGACCGAAGTCAATTGGTTGGGATCGCCGACCAACACCAATTGGGTGTCGGCATCGAGCGACATCAATAAGCGATGCATCATCGCCAAATCCAACATCGAGGCTTCGTCCAACACCACGATGTCGGCACGAATGCGCACATCACGGGACAACTCGCCCACATATCGATGCACGGTGGTCGGTTCGTGCCGCAGGATGTTGTCGGTCGCACTACGCAAACCCGCATCCGCGGCGCGCATTAAGAGTTCATCCGCACCCGCACGCAAGGCCTGCGACAGGCGTTGCGCGGCTTTGCCGGTGGGTGCGCAGCAGGCGATCCGCGGCGCGCGTTCGTGCGCTTGTCGAAATGCCTCATCCAAACGCACCAACATGCGCAGCACGGTGGTGGTTTTGCCGGTGCCGGGGCCACCAGTCAAAACAAACAAGTTTTGACCCGCTACCGCTGCCACAGCTTGACGTTGTGGCAGGTCGGCGCCATCTGGACGCGGCGCGAACAAACGATCCAAGACGGCAGGCTCCAAAGGCGTATTCGTCTTCGCGTCCAGCAAGCGCGACTGAATGGCGAGCGCAACGCCCTGCTCGTGCGTCCGATTGCGGCGCAGATAGAAATGGTCAAGCTCGACAACAAACGGTGCGTCCGCACATTGCATCAGCGGCTCACCGGCAATTTGGGCGCGTTCTTCCGCAGACATGGCGACGGCAGAATTGCCAGCAAGATCGGCCGCTGCGGCCTTGGCCGCCCATTGCGCCAACAACTCACTGCCGCCTTGGCGACGCGTCCAGTCGGCGATGGCGCGTTCAAGCAAATCCTTCGGCGGCTGCGGCATGTTGATCATGCGTGTCGACCCGTCAATACCTGTTGCACCGCTTCGATCACCTCGTCTTCGAAGCGATAAGACCACACACCTGCTGTGCTTCCCGGTCGCGCCGCACGAAGGAAAAGATAGACCGCCTCGCCCAAATGCGCGGAGCGTTGATAGGTGTCGAGCCGCGTCGAAAGGTAGCGATCCAAGGCCACCACATAAATCAGAGCCTGGAACCGGTAGTAACTTTTGTCCATGTAGGCGACCAAGGCATCGCCGCTGTAGTCTGCATCGGATGACCCGGCGCTATTGCTCTTGTAGTCGAGCACATGAAAACAACCACCGGCATCGAACACAAGATCGATCTTGCCATTCAACAAGCCGTGCACCTCGAAGCTGCGCTCCGGCAGGATCATCCCCAGCCCATGATCGGCCAAGACCTTGCGTAATTGCCCCAAATTGAAATCCGAAATCTCGAAATGAAATTCGAGCTCAGCGCGTGTGTCTTGCGGCGCCAATCTGGAAAGAGAAAAGTCCCCGTCGCTCGCCAATTGCAACGGTGCCGACAAGGCGCGATCCAACATGGCTGCCACCGCCACGGGCAGAGCCGATTTGTCTGTGCCGCGCGGAATGCCAAACGCATCGAGTTGCTGCGTGATCAGTGCAAGCTGCGAAGCCAAGGGCAGCGCAAAATCACGGTGCTCCATCACAGCATGCAACGCGTTGCCTATCTCGGCCCCCTTCACGCCTTCCAACGTCGCGATGTCGTTATTGCCGGCAGCCATGCCCGCCAAAGCATCCGCGGCATCCTGCTCATCATCGGCCGGCGCCGATAGGTGTGCGTGCACCTGCTTGCTCGTGCGCGTCAAGGTCGTGAAGCTGTGATGTTCCGGCAGCGCGCGTGCGGGCTTCGGTGGTAAGACGCGCGCACGTCGCGCCCGGGTGTCGTCTGCCGTGCCGCGATAGCGCACCGGTTCCGAGCTGTCCGGCCAATGCGGCATCAGCATGACGCCCGCAGCGCTTGCGGCATCAGACGACAGCACGTCTTTGAAGTCCTGCAGAATTTCAGCAATAGGAGAAGAAGCGTTCTTCGTGCTATGGACACCATACACATGGCAAGCATGGATGGCGCGCGTCAACGCGACGTACAGCAAGCGGCGACGCTCTTGATCGCGCGCTTCGTCACGCAGTGATTTTGCATCGTCGAACGGCGTCAGACGACGGACGCCCTCGGCATCGGTGTAAATGTAGGGTGTCTGTTCCGGGGCCGGTCCCTTGTGGGCGGTCGGCAAAAATACGAGGGGAAATTCCAGCCCCTTGCTGGCATGCAGAGTCATGACCTGCACGCGCGCTTCATCCGATTCCATGCGCAAGGTGTTCGCCTCGTCGTTGTTTTCATCGCCCTTGATGTCGCTGTCTTCGATTTGTCGCGCCAACCATGCCCATTGCGCGGCCAAGCTGTCGCCGGCCTGTGTATTGCCTTGAATCAACTCGCCCAAATGTCGCAAATCAGTCAGAACGCGTTCGCCGGACTGCGCCGTCAATTGCATCGGCGCCGTGTGCGCGATCACCTGCGCCACCAAGTGCAGCGGACCGTTCTGCAGCCATGCGGCGTGCCAGGCATTCAAGGTATCGGCCATGTCGCGGTCAAGGCCTTCGTTCTCCGACCACGCCAACACCGTGTCGTATGACGCGCCCCAGAGGCTGGTCGCCGCGGCTGCGCGACGGACGGAGGGATCGCCCGCATGTAAAACGGCATGCAACAACACCTGCAGCTCATAAGCGGTTTCGCCACCAAAGACGCTGCGCGTACTTTTTGAGACGGCAGGCACACCGCGCGCTCGCAAGGCGTTGACCATCTCATACACATCGCTGTTGGCATTGACCAGCACCGCGATATTGCCCGGGAGCAATCGTTGATCTCCGATCTTGGCGCTCGGATCTGACAGCAACGCCGCGATCTGATGGGCGCAAGTTGAAAGTGGATCAGGCCGATCCCGGGCGGTCTTCGTTTTGCCGTCGTCGCTATCTTCCTGCGAGCCTTCCACCCACAGCGTCAGCGGCACTGCGGCTTGCCCGCCGACGGTCAAGGGACGATCCTCGCAACGATCACTCGCTTCCACGGTGTGGTAGTGGATCTCTTGACCCTCGCCGCCCAGATCGGGTTTTGTACGGGTGTAGAAATAATTGACCGCCTCGACGTAGGGCGCACTTGAGCGGAAGTTCTTGCCCAAGATCAATTTGTCCGCGGCGGCGACTTGCGTTGCGCGAACGAACACATTCACATCGGCACCGCGGAAGCGATAAATCGACTGTTTGGGGTCGCCGATCATGACCAGGCGGCCACGCGGCGTGCCATCGGGTCGAGCGTAGATCCGATCCAAGATCTCGAACTGGATGTCGTTGGTGTCTTGAAATTCATCCACCATGGCCATCGGCCAGGCCGCATGAAGCGCATCCGCAAGCGGGCGGGCCTCGGTTCCGGCCTCGGCCTCCGCGCGCAATGCATCACGCACGCGCGTGAGTACGGCATCAAACGTCAGTGTGTGCGAAGCCGCCATGCGGCTTTCGCGAAGCATTTGGGCGGACTCGAAAACCCCTTGCCAAAAAGTCAGAACGTTCGCGCGTTCCGTGGCGCGAAGCCACAGCAAGCGTGGAACGATGAACGCTTTGAATGCATCGACTTCGGCATCCGTGGCTGTGCGGGCTTTGTTGAACTGCCAAGGCTCATGAAGCACTGGCGCAAAGGCTTCGGACCAGGTCATCCGGCGCAAATCACCCTCACATTCGTCAAGGTGTGACAAGAAGGCATGGATGGCAGTCGTTGCCTTGCGCCGATCTGTTAAATGGGCAATCGACAGGAATGCTTCAATTTCGGAAGGTGTCAGACCGGCATCCGGCATCCCTGCATCCAACGCGGCCTGTGTCTCTGCGTCCAGCACGTCCAAGGTCCAGCCGTCACTGAAAGTGCGCTGGAAAGCCTTGATAAACGCATCCAGACCCAGTTCCAAACGGGAATCTACATAAGCCTGCCGCAACCCGGTGTCATCGTCGGGCGACACCATGCGTCGCCACAGGTCGCGCGCGATTTCGCCATTCAACTGTTTGCTGTCGATCAGGCTGGGTGCGATGAAGCCCGCGCGCACGGCAAAAGGATGATCGGCCAGAATGCGTTGGCAAATGGCATGCAGCGTACCGATAGCCGCTTGATCGAATCCTGAAATGGCGAGTGCCAGTCGCTGAGCATCGTCAGCGGAACTTGCCTTGTCCTTTGACCAACGCGAATTCAACCACTCGCGCACGCCGTCATGGGTGCTCGGCCGTCCCGAGGCATGCTCGAACGCTGCCTCCAACACCGCACGCACGCGCGCGGAAATCTCCGCCGCGGCGGCGCGCGTGAAGGTGGTTACCAACAGCTCGCGCGGCAATTTATGCTGTTCCAAAATGGCGCGCAAATACAGCATGCCGATGGTGTACGTCTTGCCGGTGCCGGCGCTCGCCTCGATGACGCTGCGGCCATCGCCTGTCAAAGGCAGGGCTTGCCAATGCTCAGGCGACTCGATGATGTTCGCGCTCATGCGTTCACCTCGATGTCGATCAGCGTTTGCAATGCGATCGCGCGCGCTTGCAGTTCGGCATGGGATGCCGAGTCGCGCTTGAAGCTTTGTCCGCGACCCAACAATCGCACGTAGGTCGAATATTGCGATTCGCCCTTGCTTGACTCGCCGCCCGACCATACGCCCGCCACGTCGCCATCCGCCAACGCAACGCTGGACGCCTTCGGGAAATAAGCGACCGGCGTCTGGGCCGCCGACTGGGCCCACTGCACGAGCTGGGACAGGCGCTGACGCAAATCGGATTTCAGGCGCTCGCGCATTTGCGCATCGGCGCGCGCAAACTGCGACTGCCACGCATTCAATCGCTCCGTCCAAGTGGGTGCTTTGTCTTTGCCGTGCGGCAGGACGCAGCAAAGATTTGCATCATCCGGCAGTGCGAGGCGCAACGCCGCCCATTCCACGAACAAGGGCACTTTGACCTTGAAATCCAAGTCCTTGGGCTTCTTCAGGCGCTCCCCTTTGTCGTCCTTGTAATCCAGCAACAGCCAGTTGCCGGCGTCGTCGGTCCACGCCTGACGAATCAAGCCCTGCAAAGACACTCCGGAATCCAGCGTCAGGTCCACTGCGACAACACGCGGCTTCATGCCTGCCGAGAGGAGCGGCGCCACTTGTAACCACGCTTCGTTCAATGCGGTGCGAAGCTTCGACCACGCTTGCCTCCCTGCATCGCCCATCGGCAGCAATCCCTGCGCCGCCAACCAGACCGGCGCGGCATCAGGCACTTGGCGCGAAGGAATGACATCCGAGAAAAACACGCGGCGACCCACACTATCGAGTGCTTCAAAACGCGTACGCAAAGGCTCGTCTTCCGGCAGCTTCTCCTCGGCAACGTCTTCAAGCTTAGTGTTCAGTCGTGTGCGAAAAATAAACTTTGCCGGGTCTTTGTAATAGGCCAGCACTTGCTGCAAGGTCAGCGCGTCCGCAGCGCCGGCTATATGTGCGTTTGCGCTGTGCACATCCACCCACGGCGCCAATGTCGCGGCATCCGGGCTGCCGGCAATGCCGGCAAAGCGATCATCGAAAGAAAACCAACGTGGATCTTCGCCGGTGAAATACTGCGCCGCGAAAGGCTGCAGCGCGTGCAACACACGCCAGGGCGGGGAGGGTGCATCGATGTTTCCGCGCACAGTCGCCGCCGGCGCCGGTTGCCAAGCTTGCAGCAACAAGTCATCCAGTTCTGACAGCGGTGATGCAGGATTCAAAGGCTCGCCCTTGCTGGCACTGCGCCCGAGGTAACTGAGATGCAATTGCTCGCGCGCCGACATGAGCGTTTCCAAGAACAGCCAGCGATCATCGCTGCGTACATCACGATCGCCCAAGGCATGCACCTGCGACATCAAATCCAAGCCGGCATCGCGCGCGCGGCGCGGAAATTCGCCTTCATTCAAACCCAACACTGCGATGAAGCGGAAAGGCACGGCGCGCTGCGGCACCATGCCGGCGAAGGTGATGCCGCCGCGCAGGAATCTGCCCTTGGCGGGTGATGCGTCCAATGCCGATTCCAGCACTTCGCGCACGACGTCGAAATGCAAGCGCGGTGTGGCCTCGGCGGCGTGGGATTCATTGGCCAGGTTTTGAACCATCACCCGCAGCTGGCTCAAGGCCTTTTTCTCTTCGGCGTCGGTCGCATCGATGCGGAAGCTCTTTGCCAACATCGCGTCGAACTTCTGCGCCCACACCGGGCCGGTGAAGCTGTTGGCGGCCAGCTGGTCGAACGCGCGCAAATCACTCAGCAAGGCATACAGGCTGCCCAAAGCTTCCGCTTCAGGGCCATGAATGTCCGCCGCCGGTGCGAGCACCTCTTCCGGCAGGGCGTACAGCACTGGCGTGTCCGTCGACTCGGTGTTGCCAAACACGAAGCCTGCCATCAAGCGGTCCAAGGCCCAAAACAGGGAGTTCTGCGCATGGTTTTTGGGCGCGCCGGTTTCCGTCCGTTGCGCCGCATCGATCCCCCAAGAAGCCCGCGCGCTCGCCAACCATTTGCGCACTGCTTCGGATTCCGTTTCACCCAAGCGATAGGCGCGTGCGATCGCCGGTTGTGCGATCAGGTTGATGATTTGATTGGCAGTGAAGCGTGAACCGGGCATGGCAAGCCAAGCTGCAAATGCCGCAAACAGCGGATGTACGCCGCGCGTGCTGCCATCGCTGATGGCATAGGGGGGCCAAACCGTTCGATCGGCCTCCGCGCCGAACACGCCGGGAATCAATGCGCTGTATGCACCGATGTTCGGCGCAACCACCGCGATGTCGGATGGCAACAGTGGATGGCCGCTTTCTTGTTGGCGCGCAATGGCATCCAAAATCGCATCGCGCACCACTTCCAACTCGCGCACCCGCGTATGGCAAACATGGATGCGCAAGCTGGCATCGTCAGTGCGATTATCCTCGCCTTCGAGCAACGCAATGCGATCTTGGCGAATGCTTTCTTGGACGCGATGCAATCGGTTCTCCGGCACTACATCCTTGTCGTCCAAGTTGTGGCGCACATCGACCAATATCCGATCAGTGTTTTCGGTCAATTGCAGCAGGTAGTCGCGACCCAATCGACCCCAGCGCGCCAGCAGGGGATGCATGTCCTCATGCCAGACATCATCCTGTCCGGCGTTTCGGGTTTCTTCTTGTGCTTCGGCGAGTGCCAAATGCAGCGCCGGCACCGTGGTCTTGCGCAAGCCGGCCCAATACTCGCGACATGGATCGGGCACATGAAACACCACAACGCGACGCAGCGCCGCCGCTTTCAACGCAGCGAGCTCGTTCGGCGGCAAATGGCTGACACCGAACACATGCAAGGGATGCGTCGGTGCATGCGCGTCTTCGGCCAATGCGTGGATGAGGTCGGTGATGATTTCGCCACGATGGGCGCCGGCGTCACGACGCAAGTGTTGCCATAGCGGTGCCAGCAATTCGCGCTCTGTGTTTTGCCAGCCGGCGTGTTTCAACTTGCGGGTGGCATGGCGGAAATCGCCGTGCTGCCACGCTTCAAGCCATTCGGGTCGATAGACCATGTACTGCGAAAAAATGCGTGCCAGCCGGTCAGCCAGTTGAAAGCGACGCACCGCGAGTTCGCCCGCTCGGTCTTCCGGCACCGGCGCCAAGTAACGCGCCAGCCGCGCATCCGACAGGCCCGCCCGCGCCGGCGCGTCCAACACGTCCAAGATGCGCCAGCGCAGATGGTCTGGCTGGTATTTCGGCAATTGAATGGCTTGTCGACCGAGCAAGCGTTTGGCTTCCGCCTCGATCCAAGTACTGGCCAAGGGCACGTCTATGTTGGCGACAATCCCCGTGGGGCCCGCATGGCGGGCCAGCGCTGCCAGCAGCCACTGCCGCATGCCGGGGTGGGCGGCAATCACCGTATGCGGTGCCAAGACAGCGTCGGGTGGCAGCTGGCGCAGCAGATCGAACAGGCCGGGGACCATGGCTTCCAAACGACTTGCGCGCAAAACCACGATGCCCGACGGCGTCTGTCCGGGTGCAAAGGGTTCGAATCCGTGCGCGCTTGCCAAATCCATTGCTGTCATCCGCACAGTGTATGCGGGCAAAGTCGCATCGCTTGAGACAAAGCCGTGGGGATGGACCAGCCGGTGCATACCCCCGCGTCGCAGCCGGCACGGGCATCGCCGTAAAATACGCGCTGGTAGTGCTGCTCAATAATTGTGCCGATGGCAAGTTTCAGACGATTCATCCGCTATGCGTACCGATTGCCACTGATTGCGTGGCACGCGCTGATCGACTTGCCGATCGCGGTCTTCTTCATGCTGCCGATCTTTCACGGCATCAACATCGGCAATACGACGCCCGAAGCTTGGGCCGTGCGTTGGTGGTCGCGCGGCATGATGCGCATTTTCGGATTGCGCATCCGATCCACCGGTGTGCAGTCGCCGGTCGCCACGCTGTTTGTCGCCAATCACGTCAGTTGGGTCGACATCATCGTGTTGCACAGCACGCGCTTGATGGGCTTCGTCGCCAAACAGGAAATCAACGGTTGGCCGGTGGTCGGTTGGATGGCGCGTCGCGCGCAAACCATTTTCCACAAGCGCGGCAGCCAGGATTCCTTGGGCGACGTGATGGACACCATGGTGCGCAGATTGCGCACGGGTCGTTCGGTCGGTGCGTTTCCCGAAGGCGGTACGCGCGATGGCAAGGCCCTCGGCCCATTCCACGCACGCATCTTTTTCGCTGCGGTGGAAGCCCCTGCGCCGGTGCAGCCCGTGGCCATTCAATACGGCACGAATGGCCAATCACAGACGCGCATTGCCTTTCATCGGGGCGAGAGTTTCGGCGGCAATTTGTGGCGGCTGTTGGGTGAGCCGGCGTGCGATGTCGAAGTGAAATATTTGCAGCCAATCCAACCGGAAGAATTCGAGGGCCGCAGCCGGATCGCCGACACCGCGCGTGCACGCATCCAAACCGCGCTAGGATTGGATTGACGGTGTTGCAAGATCGCGGCTTCCATCCGGCCCTGGGGCTTGGCAGCGCGCACATCCAAACGATCTTGTCGTCCAGCGTTTGGCGCGGCTTCCACGTCAAACGAAGCTTGGATGCCACACGCGCGATCCATACATTGAAAGTGGTCGATGCCGGCGACGGCGCGCGCCTGCAAGGCGTCTTGAGCACCCCCCTAAACCCGTCACAGTCCGCGCTGGTGGTCTTGCTGCACGGATGGGAAGGCAGTGTCCACTCGAACTACATGCGTGCCACCACCGCAGCTTTGCTTACGGCGGGCTATCGCGTGTTCCGCTTGAATTTCCGCGATCACGGCGACAGCCATCATCTCAATCCGGATATCTTCCATTCCGCGCGCATTCGCGAAGTCATCGAGGCCATCGCGACCGTGGTGCGGGACATCGACCACACCGATTTGTTTGTGGGCGGTTATTCATTGGGCGGCAACTTCGCGCTGCGTGTCGGCATCCAAGGTGCCGCGAAGCTGCCCACATTACGCCGCACCCTGGCCGTGTGTCCGCCGCTCAATCCGCATCACACCATGCGTCGCATGGAAACCGGGCCGCGCATCTACATCAACTATTTCGAAACCAAATGGCGCCGCTCGCTACGCAAGAAGCGTACGCTATTTCCGGAACGACATGCCTTCGCCGATGAGGTGTTGTCCTTGCCGATGCGCGCGTTGACGCAATGGATGGTGGAGGCGCACACCGACTTCGCGTCGATCGAAGATTACTTCGACGCGTATCTCGTGCCCAACGCGGCACTGGCCGAGGCACCGGTGCGCGCCCACATCCTGATGGCGGCCGATGACCCGGTGATTCCAGTGGGCGACTTCGACGGCTTGGATCGCTTGTCCAATGTGGACTTCGAGCTCCATGTACACGGCGGCCATTGCGGCTTTCTGCGCAATTGGCGCATGCAGGGCTACGCCGAAGACTGGTTCGTGCGTTCGCTCAACCTTGGTTGCGGTCGAAGCTGAGCGTCGCGCCTTGGGCGGTTTTCAGCACCAGCTGATCACCCGCCATTTCCGCTTTGGAACTGCCCTCAATCTGGCGGCCGATTTCCGCTTCGGCTTCCATCAGCGCGGGCTCGCACGCCATCCTCGTCGACATCATGCGTTCGACCTTCAACGTAGAACCCGTCAGCGTGTAGGCGCCGCCCATATGGTTGCAGGCTTCGCTGATGCCCACGCGACCTTTCTCAAACGCAATGGCCACGGGTTTGCCGGGTTTGTTGACCAATGCACCGATCACACCTTGGTTGTCCGTGGCTGTGGCGAGCGACCACTTCGTACCTTCCAATTGCAGCGGTGGTGTGTTTTGGGATCCGGACTGCGGCGCGGCGCAGCCACTTAATACACAGGCGAGTAGAACGGCTCGGATTTTCATGGCGACTCCAGTTGCGTGGACTCAGGCCGTGGCGGGCACCAGTGCCAGCAGAATCGCGGCCAAAATTGCACGATACACAGCGAAGGCCGTGAACCGGTGACTCTGTATATAACGCAGCAACCATTTAACGGCGATGAAGGCGGTGATGGCAGAGGCGACAGAAGCGATGCCTAACGACGTCCAATTCTCTTGGCCCAACTGACCATCTTTGGCCAGCGACAGAAACTCATAGCCCGTCGCCGCAAACATCGTCGGAATGCCGACCAAGAAGGCAAATTCCGTTGCCGCGGCGCGTGATGTGCAGCCGGCCAACAGTGCGACAAAAATCGTGGCGGCCGAACGCGAGGTGCCCGGAAACACACCGGCAACGACTTGCGCCAAGCCGACCAACACAGCGATCGTCCAAGTGATTTGACGGCGTTCGCCATCGCGCGCGGCACGTTTCGCGGCGAAGTGTTCGGCAACCACCATCCACACCGCGCCGATCACCAAGGCATAAGCAATGGGTCGCACGGCATCGGGCAATTCCCAGCCGAGTTTTTTCACCACCAACATGCCGACAACGGTGACCGCGAACGACACGCCCAGTTTGATGACGTAGTCGCGCGCAAAGCCAATACCCAAGCTTTGCCCCGTCTCCGGATGCACGACATCGCGACGACCGAGAAACGCCTGCACCAAGGCAACCAACTTCTTCCAATAGATGAAGACCACCGCGAGAATCGCAGCGGCTTGGATCGCCACGTTGAACAAAACACTGCGATGACCGAGCCATTGCTCGGCGATGATCAGGTGCCCCGTGCTCGAAATCGGCAGGAACTCGGTGATGCCTTCGATGATGCCGAGCAACAACGCATTGAGAAATTCGGGCATGGCGGGGTCGTGACTGGAAAAAGATAGAGTAAAGGCAAACCTGCACGTCACATGTCGGAATCGTGACAGGGAGGCGCAACTTGTCCACGAATCGGCGGCGACGTCAAGACAATACAAGCGCAAACCGAAGTGCGAAAATAGCGCGATCCATGACTTTGTTCATCTACATGCCGCACATCGCGTGCCGCTAAACTGTAGCGCTACCTCAGAGGTCCGAAAGATGCCGAATCGCACTTCCACGTGTTTTGTTCCGGCGCTCGCCGCCGCCCTGTTCCTTTCGGCCTGTGGCGGTAAATCCGATGCCTCGGCCCCAGGTGGCGCACCCGGCGGTGCGATGCCGGCAGCGGAAGTGGGCTACATCGTTGCGCAGCCCGCGGATATTTCCTTCAAGGCGGAAGCCGCCGGTCGCCTGACGCCATACCGCAGCGCCGACGTTCGCGCGCGCGTTCCCGGCATCGTCCAACGCCGACTCTATGACGAAGGCAGCGACGTGCGTGCGGGCCAAGTGTTGTTCCGTATTGATCCGGCGCAATTGCAAGCGGACTCCAGCGCGGCGCAGGCAGCTTTGGCGCGTGCTCAGGCCGAAGCGGCCAACGCAACGGCGAATGCCGCGCGCGCCCGCAAACTGGCACCGGGCAAATTTATTTCCAAGAATGATTTGGATGCCGCACTGGCGGCAGAGCGCAGTGCCAATGCAGCCGTGCAACAAGCCCGTGCCGCTTTGCAAGGCGCGCAGATCAATCAAGGCTATGCCACCGTTCGCGCCCCGATTTCGGGTCGGGCCGGTATCCAACAAGTGACCGAGGGCGCCTTGGTCGGGCAGGGGACCGCCACGCTGCTCACCACCGTCGATCAGATCGATCCGCTCTATGTGGAGTTTTCAGTCGGTGGCAATGAGTTGACGCGCCTGCGTCAGGCCGGCGATGGCGGTGGCTCCAGCGACATCACGGTGATCCTGCCCGACGGCAGTGCCTACGCACATACGGCCAAACTCGATTACGCAGGGAACGTGGTCAATCCCGCGACCGGTGCCGTCAAACTTCGTGCCGTGGTGCCGAATCCGGAACGTCTGTTGATGCCGGGTACCTTTGTGACCGTGCGCGCTTCGCTGGCGGAACAAAAAGGCGCGTTCCGCATTCCGCAAACCGCGGTGTTGCGTGATGCCCAAGGGCCCTACGTGTTGGTGGTGGACGCGCAAGGCAAAGCCGCGCGCAAGGGTCTGCCGGAAGGGCGCCAGGAAGGCGCCGATTACATCGTTGACGGCGGCCTCGCTGCAGGCGACAAGGTCATCGTCAGTGGATTGCAACGCGTGCAACAGCCGGGTCAGCCTGTGAAGGGCGTGCCGGCCGATGCGCCGAAACCCGCCGCCAAACAAGGCTGATCCCGTGCCCCGTTATTTCATCGAGCATCCCGTCTTCGCATGGGTTATTGCGATTCTCGTCTCGTTGGCCGGTGTGCTGGCAATCGGCAATCTCGGCATTGAGTCATACCCGAACATCGCGCCCACGCAAGTCTCCGTGGGCGCGGGCTATCCGGGTGCCAGCGCCGAAACCACCGAACGCGCGGTGACCCAGGTCATCGAACAGCAACTGTCGGGCATCGACAATCTCGATTACTTCAGTTCCTCCAGTTCGAGTGGCCGCGCCAGCATCAACCTGACCTTCAAACCGGGCACCGATCCGGACATCGCGCAGATGCAGGTGCAAAACAAGGTTTCGCAGGCAACGGCGCGATTGCCCACCGAAGTGATTCAATCCGGCGTCACCGTGGCCAAGGCCAACGCCGGCTTTTTGATGGTGGTGGCGTTGAAGTCGACCAATCCCGCGGTCGATCGTGATGCGCTGGGGGACATGATTTCGTCACGCGTGGTGGATCAGATTTCGCGCGTCCCCGGCGTCGGCAGCACGCAGGTGTTCGGCGGCGAGTATTCGATGCAAATCTGGCTCGATCCCGAAAAGTTGCGTTCCTACGGAATGTCGGCGTCGCAAGTGCTCGCGGCCGTACGCGGGCAGAATGTGCAGTTCTCGGCCGGTTCGGTCGGTGGCGAGCCTTCGCCGGATTCGCAAATGTTCACCGCCACAGTGGCGGCCGAAGGGCGCTTCTCAACCGTCAAGGAATTCGAAGACATTTTGCTGCGCACTGACAGCGGTGGCGCTTCGGTGCACCTGAAAGACGTGGCACGGATTGAATTAGCCGGTGCCCACGGGTTCAATCTGAAATGGAATGGCACGCCCGCCGCAGGTTTCGCGGTGCAATTGGCCCCGGGCGCCAACGCGATGGCGGTCGCCAAAGACGTCAAGGCGCGCATGGATGAACTGCAGCCGAGCTTTCCCGCCGGCGTGCAGTGGTTCTCCCCTTTCGATACTTCGACCTTCGTCAAGATCTCGGTCGACGAAGTGGTCAAGACCTTAGCCGAAGCCATTGTGCTGGTGTTCCTGGTCATGCTGCTGTTCTTGCAAAATTTGCGCGCCACCTTGATTCCGACATTGGTCATTCCGGTTGCGTTGCTCGGTACCTTCCTCGGCATGTACGTGCTGGGCTTCACCATCAACCAGTTGTCACTGTTCGGCATGGTCCTCGCGATCGGCATCGTGGTGGATGACGCCATCGTGGTCATTGAGAACGTCGAGCGCTTGATGACTGAAGAAGGCTTGTCGCCTTATGAGGCCACCAAAAAGGCGATGGACCAAATTACCGGTGCGGTCATCGCTATCACCTTGGTGTTGGCCGCGGTATTCATCCCCAGTGCCTTGCAGACAGGCAGTGCAGGCGCAGTGTACAAGCAGTTCGCGCTGACAATCGCCATTGCCATGTTCTTCTCGGCATTTCTGGCCTTGGGGTTCACGCCGGCGCTGTGTGCCAGCTTGCTCAAGCCGACTACGAATCACGAGAGCCGCAATCCGATTTTCCGCGGCTTCAACCGCATTTATGACAAAGTGCAAAGCACTTACGTCGGGCACATCGGCAGCGCTATCCGGCATACGCCGCGTTGGATGGTGGTGTTCCTCGCGCTCGCCATCGTAGGCGGCTTTCTTTTCAGCAAGATGAAAGGCAGCTTCCTGCCTGAAGAAGATCAGGGCTATGCCTTGGTCATGGTGCAGTTGCCTGCCGGTGCCACCTTGCGCCGCACGGAAGCGGTCTTCGAAGACGTGCGAAGCAATCTGGAAAAACTACCCGAGTTTGAAAGCGTCATGCAAGTGGCGGGCTTCAGCTTCATGGGGCAGGGCGAAAACGTCGGCATGGGCTTCATCAAGCTCAAAGATTGGAAAGACCGTGACACCACCGCCACCGAGTTCATCGGCAAGGCCAACGGTGCCATGTTCGGCATTCGTGACGCGCAAGTGTTCGTCATGAACTTGCCGACCGTCAGCGGCCTCGGTCAGTTCGGCGGCTTCGACATGTACTTGCAAGATCGCAGTGGCGCCGGGCGTGAAGCGCTCGGTCAGGCATTGGGCACCTTGATGGCCAAGGCCAGCCAAGACAAATCGCTCATGGCGGTGCGCCCGAACCTGTTGGCCGATGCGCCGCAGCTGAAACTCGATGTCGATCGCGTGCAAGCACAGGCCATGGGCTTGTCGGTGGGTGACATTTACAGCGCCATCCAGTTGATGCTGGCGCCGGTGTATGTCAATGACTTCGTACAAGGCGGCCGCGTCAAACGCGTCACCATGCAAGCGGAAGGTGCCTATCGCACCGGCGCGGAATCCTTGTCGCATTTCTACACGCCGTCGACGACGCAGGATGCCACCGGGGTCGCCGAAATGATTCCGTTGTCCAACGTGGTGCATTCCAAGTGGCAGGTCGCACCGCCGGCACTGCAGCGCTACAACGGCTTTGCCGCCATTGAAGTGGTGGGGCAGCAGGCGGCGGGCTACAGCTCCGGTGATGCGATGAATTCGATGGAGCGCATTGTCGAGAAGGAATTGCCGCAAGGCTTCGGTTACGACTGGGCCGGTCAGAGCTATCAGGAAATTTTGTCGGGCAACCAAACCACCATGCTGATGGTGTTGTCGATCGTGGTGGTCTTCCTCTGCCTCGCCGCCCTGTATGAAAGCTGGACGGTGCCGATCGCGGTGTTGTTGGTGGTGCCGATCGGCATCATGGGCGCGGTTATTTTCTCGATGCTGCGTGGTTTGCCCAACGACATCTACTTCAAGATCGGAATGATCACGGTGATGGGCCTGGCCGCCAAGAACGCGATTTTGATTGTCGAGTTCGCGATCTTCGCGCGTCAGGAAGGCAAGCCCTTGGGTGCGGCAGTGCTGGAAGCGGCACGTCTGCGCTTGCGACCGATCTTGATGACCTCGTTGGCCTTTATCGCCGGCGTGGTGCCACTGGCCATCTCTACCGGCGCAGGTGCCAACGCGCGTCACGCCATCGGTACCGGTGTGATCGGCGGCATGGTGTTCGCGACGGTGCTCGGTCTGCTGTTCATCCCGGTGTTCTACGTCGCTGTGCGCTGGATGCTGGGCGATCGCCTGGAATCCGAATCGGCTCCCGCGGAAAAGAAAGCAGGCTGAGCATGGCGAACGACGCACCTCAGGATGTCCGGCTGATTCGTTTTACAGACGAGTTGGCCGGTGAATTCCACGACATCAATGTCGAATGGATCACCTCGATGTTCAAACTCGAGGACACCGATCGTGAGGTGCTGGAGAATCCGCGTGCCCGAATCATCGCGCCCGGCGGCGACATCTTGTTCGCCGAAATCGACGGGCTCGGTGTGGTCGGCACCTGTGCGTTGCAACGAACGGGTGAAGGCGGCATCGAGCTGACCAAGATGGGCGTGCGTGAATCGGCGCGCGGTAAGAAAGCCGGCGAATTCCTGTTGCAGCATGGGATTGCGCGCGGCATTGAGATGGGCGCCGATCCGCTCTATCTGCTGACCAACAAACGTTGCGCCGCAGCGATTCATCTCTACGAGAAACTCGGCTTTGTCCACGATCCGGACATCGCCGCGCGCTATGGCACACGCTACGAACGCTGTGACGTTGCCATGCGTTACGCGGGCGCCGCTGCCCCCGCGGCTTGAGTCACACGGAATAAGACAAGTTGCACCGACATGGTGCAATTGCCGCCCGTTCTGGTGCGAAACAGACGGATCTCGTGGCGGTGAAGTATATAAATCAAGCGCTTGCGTGCCATTCAAGCTTGGCATGCGCTTTGCTTTATCTCATGCATCCCTTCTACCGAGTCCGCCATGTCCATCGAAAACGTTCTGAAACTCGTTAAAGACCACGCCATCGAATTCGTCGATTTGCGTTTCGCCGACATGCGCGGCGTCCAGCACCACGTCACGTTCCCGGCTCACATCGTCGATGAAAGCCTGTTCGAAGACGGCCGCATGTTTGACGGCAGTTCGATCACCGGTTGGCGCGGTATTCAAAACTCGGACATGGTCCTGCTGCCTGACGCGAGCACCGCCTTCGTCGATCCGTTCACCATGCATCCGACGCTGGTGCTGACCTGCGACATTCTCGACCCGACCACCATGCAAGCCTATTCGCGCGATCCGCGTGGGGTCGCACGCCGTGCCGAAGCTTATTTGAAAGCCAGCGGCATCGCCGAGCAGGCATTCTTCGGTCCGGAACCCGAGTTCTTCATTTTCGACTCGGTGCGTTTTGCGAACGAAATGGGTCACACCTTCTTCCAAGTCGACTCCGAAGAAGCGCATTGGAACTCGGGTCGTGACTACGACGGACGCAACCACGGCTACCGTCCGATGGTGAAAGGCGGTTACTTCCCCGTCGCACCGCTCGATTCTCTGCACGACATCCGCGCCGACATGTGCAAAGTGCTGACCGAAACCGGCATCGAAGTCGAAGTGCATCACCATGAAGTCGCCAACGCCGGCCAATGCGAAATCGGCACGCGTTTCGACACCTTGGTGAAGAAAGCCGACGACCTGCTCACGATGAAATACATCATCAAGCAAGTCGCGCATCGCGAAGGCAAAACTGCGACCTTCATGCCGAAGCCGATCGTCGGCGACAACGGCAGCGGCATGCACGTGCACATGTCTTTGGCCAAGGGCGGCCAGAATTTGTTCTCGGGTGACGGCTACGGCGGTCTGTCGCAAATGGCGCTGTGGTACATCGGCGGCATCTTCAAGCACGCACGTGCCATCAACGCCTTCGCCAACAGCACCACCAACTCCTACAAGCGTTTGGTGCCGGGCTATGAAGCCCCGGTGATGTTGGCCTATTCGGCCTCGAACCGTTCGGCCTCCTGCCGCATTCCGCATGTCTCGAATCCGAAAGCGCGCCGCATTGAAATCCGCTTCCCCGATCCGATGAACACCGGTTACCTGACCTTTGCCGCATTGATGATGGCGGGTCTTGACGGCATCAAGAACCAAATCGATCCCGGCAGCCCGAGCGACAAAGACTTGTATGACTTGCCGCCGGAAGAAGAAAAGAACATCCCGACCGTTTGCCATTCGCTCGACCAAGCCCTGGAAGCTTTGGACAAAGACCGCGAATTCCTCAAGGCCGGCGGCGTGTTCACCGATGACTTCATCGACGGCTACATCGCGATGAAGTCGAAGGAAGTCACTGCGTTCCGCGCGGCCACGCACCCGCTGGAATATCAGATGTACTACACGATCTGATCCTCACGAGGCTCGCGAGAAAGCCCCGCCAAGCGCGGGGCTTTTTTGTGCGTCGGGCAAAACTGCCTTGTTATGATGGCCACAGGAAGCAATACGAGACAGTATCGACGTGGAACGCACGGCAGCCGAGCAATTTCGCAAACGCATTCAAGGGCGTTGGGCGTTTCGCGCCTTCCTGTTGTTCAAGCTGCCGTTGGCGCTGTTGGCCGGATTGCGCATTGAATCAATCAGCGCGGACGCCTGTGCCGTTAGTGTTCCGCACGGATGGCGTTCGACCAATCCTTTCAAATCCACCTATTTCGCCGCACTCGCGATGGCGGCCGAGCTCTCCACAGGCGCGATGGTGATGGCGGAACTGCAAGGCTTGCCGCAAAAGACCGGCATGTTGGTGAAGCGCGCGGAAGCTGAATTTCTCGTCCGGGCCACGGCGAAGGCCAGCTTCACCTGCGTAGGCGGCGCTGCCATTCGCGCTGCC
Organism: Lysobacter soyae; assembly: GCF_019551435.1. Taxonomy (NCBI): domain Bacteria; kingdom Pseudomonadati; phylum Pseudomonadota; class Gammaproteobacteria; order Lysobacterales; family Lysobacteraceae; genus Lysobacter; species Lysobacter soyae. The sequence goes on along the minus strand of NZ_CP080544.1, from coordinate 59,719 downwards.
GTGGATGAAGCCGTGCGTACCGGCGAAGCTGTCCTGCTGCCGCTTGAAACCGTCGGCCGCATGCCAGACGGCACCGAAGTGGCACGCTTCGTCTTCACTTGGTCCATCGTGGCAAAAGCTCGCGTATAGTCGCCACGTGCAGAACGCCCGCCACCATCCGTTGCTGATCAAACTCGCATTGCTCGCCGCAATGCTGATGGCGTTTGCCCCGGGAGTGAGCCGAATGCTGGCCGAACCGTCGAACCCGGTCGGCAACATCGTCGAAGCGATGTGCACGAAAGTCGGCATGCAGTACATCAGCCTGCCGATGAGCATTCACGACAAGGAAGCGACGCCGGTCGGCAAGCACGAAGCCGCCTGCGGTTACTGCGCACTGCTGGGCGGCACCGCGCTGCTCGCGGTTGCGATCTTCATCGCGCTCTTCCTGCCGTTCGTACGCCTGCGCTTGCCCCTGCTGCATGTACGCCGGCATATACCCGCGCCTGCCACATCGCTCGGCTCTCGAGGGCCACCGCTGTACGCCTGATTCCTGACACCTTTTTGCGGGCGCCTGCCTGCAGTCACAGAATTTGGAGTACACATGAATACCTTGAACAGGGCGGCGCGCGCACGCGCACGCCTGTCGTTGGCTGTGGCCATGGCTCTGGCGACGATGCCGGCCTTGGCCCAACAAAATCCCTCCGATACCGAACACGTGGAAGCGCCGGCAGTCACACTTGAAAAAGTGGTGGTGACCGCAGCGCCGGTGTCGCCACTCACCTTCGAACTGGAAACAAAACTGCCGCGGCAACCGGTGCCCGCCAGTGACGGCGCCGACTATTTGAAAACGGTTCCCGGCTTCAATGCGATTCGTAACGGCGGCACCAATGGCGATCCGGTGCTGCGCGGCATGCACGGCTCACGCCTCAACATCCTCACCGACGAAGGCACCATGCCCGGTGGATGTCCGGCGCGCATGGACAATCCCTTGTCTTATGTCTCACCGGAAAACTTCGATCGATTGATCGTGGTGAAGGGGCCGCAAACCGTGCTCTGGGGCCCTGGTGCCTCTGCGGGCACGATCCGTTTCGACCGCCTCGGCAAACGCATGACCGAATCGCCTTTTGAAGGCGGAGGCAGCCTGATGGCGGGCGCCTTCAATCGCCGCGACGCGGCCGTCGATCTGCGCATGGGCAAACCACTTGTTTTCTTGCGTACAACCGCCAACCATTCGCAAGCCGACGACTACACCGATGGCAACGGCGACATCGTGCCTTCCGCATGGAAGAAATGGAACGCGGACGTCAGCCTCGGCTACACGCCGGATGACGACACGGTCATCCAACTCAATGCCGGCAGCGGTGACGGCGAAGCCAAGTACGCCGGGCGCGGCATGGATGGCCGTCAATTCAAGCGCGAGCATCTCTCGCTGCAGGCGCGTACCACCGGTATGCAAGGGGTGTTGGCGGGCTACGAAGCCTCGCTCTACTACAACCGCGCCGACCACATCATGGACAACTACAGTCTTCGCACGCCGAACCCGAAGAGCATGATGGCCATGCCCATGTACGCCGATGTTGACCGCACGACAACGGGCGGACGTGTGGCGCTGAGTTGGCAACTCGGCCGGCTAAGCCTGGCGACCGGTGGCGATTTCAGTCGCAGTGAACACCGCAGTCGTGTCGGGGGTCCGGACACACCGCCCGAACAACTGCCTTGGGTCGACGATGCGCGACTCGCCAACTCCGGTCTCTTCGTGGAAGCGACATGGAAAGGCGCGAACACCGCACAAATCGTCTTCGGTGCGCGCGGTGATCGCGCAACGGTGCAAGATCTGCGCGCCATGACCGACGGTATGATGCCGCGTCCCAACCCGACCCGGGGACAAACGCGTCAAGCCACCTTGGCCAGCGGCTTCCTCCGAATCGAAAGCAATTCAAGCGCGGCATTGCAGTGGTATGCCGGCCTCGGTCATGTTGAACGCATGCCCGACTATTGGGAGCTGTTCTCCGCCACCCTCGGTCCAGTGGGAAGCGTTAACGCGTTCAGCGCGTTACGGCCGGAGCAAACCACACAATGGGATGTCGGTTTCGCCTACCAAACGCGCACCGTGTCGCTTTGGGCCAACGGTTACATCGGCCGAATTCACGACTACATCGAATTCTCCGATCTGCCCATGGGCATGATGCGCAGCACCCGCGCGAACAAGATCGATGCCAACATCCACGGCCTGGAAGCCGGTGGCAGCTGGCGCATTGCCTCGCATTGGCGCACCGAAGGCAGCGTTGCCTACGCCTGGGGCGAGCATAGCGACAGTCATACACCGCTGGGACAAATCCCGCCGTTGGAGGCGCGATGGACCTTGGCCTATGAAACAAATCGCTGGGGCCTGTCGTTGCTCGGTCGCGGTGTACGCGGGCAAGACCGCATTGCGCCGGGCCAGGGCAATGTGGTCGGTCGGGATATCGATGCCAGTCGCGGCTTCAGCACATGGGCACTCAATGCCCATTGGCAGCTCAGCAACGCACTGACGCTCAGCGGTGGCATCGACAACGCCTTCAATCGGGTTTACAGCGAACATTTGAACCGAACCGGCAGTGTCGATTTTGGCTATACGGCGGATCCGGTGCGCATCAACGAACCCGGTCGAACCGTGTGGATCAAGTTGACCTGGCGCTAATCCGCCAAGGCGCGATCGGGCGGCGCTGTGCCCCATAATGGTGCAATGACCGTCCCGATCGCCCACACTGACGACCTGCAAACCCCGGTGGTGTGCTGCGATGCCGACGGCATCATCCAACATGCCAACCCGGCCTTCGCGCGTTGGCTGCAAGTCGGTCAACGGCGGCTGCTCAATCAACCGCTGACCGCATTGGAAATGCAGACGCGTCGTTTGACCGACGCGCTTGCCGATCTACAACCGGAAACGCCACCGATGAAGTTGCATCGGGTGGCGTTCGCGATGCCCGGCCTGCCATTGACCCGTTTTGCTGATGTCTGGGTGGCGAGAACGCCTTCGGGTTTTTTGCTCGAAGCGCATCCGGTTGACGAGTTCTCCACCGCCACCAGCGGCGAGGCGCTGTCGGCCGCGATTGCGGCGGCGATGAAAGGCCTGGCGCACGAACTGCGCAATCCATTGGCCGGCATTCGCGGTGCCACGCAATTGCTCTCACGCCATCGCGATGAAACACGCAACGAAGAACTGACGCGTCTCATCCAATCCGAAGTCGACCGACTCACGCAGATGTTGGATCGATTGATCTCGCCACAGGCGGAAACGCCGCACACCTTGTTGAACCTGCACGCCATTCTCGATCGCGTGCAACGCCTCGCTGAGAACGATGCCGGCTGGTCGGTCAAAATCAATCGCGACTACGACCCGAGTCTCCCGGATATCGAAGGCGACGCCGATCGTCTGACCCAAGCCGTTTGGAATCTGGTGCGCAACGCCATCGAAGCCGGATCCAGCCAAGTGATTTTGCGTACGCGTGCCGAACACGGCGTCCGGATTGCCGATGTGCCGCACGCCCTGTGTTTCCGGCTCGATATCGTCGACGACGGCAACGGCGTGCCCGAATCCTTGGCCGAACAAGTGTTTCTGCCGTTGGTGACCGGTCGCGCCGAAGGCAGTGGCCTCGGTCTCGCGCTCGCGCAGCAAGTGGCACGCGAGCACGGCGGCACCGTCAGTTACAAATCACGTCCCGGCCACACCGTGTTCACCCTCACTTTGCCCTATGCCGAGAGCGATGACCGAGATGGCTGATCAAGACATTTGGGTGGTCGACGACGAACAAGCCGTGCGTTTTGTTCTGTCCACGACGTTGGCGGATGCCGGATACAAGGTCGAATCCTTTTCGCAAACCGCAGAGGTCGAACGCGCATTGACCGAAGGTCGCAGTCCGCGACTTCTACTGACCGATGTGCGCATGCCGGGTGAGGATGGTTTGAGTTTTCTTGCGCGGTTCAAAACGGCGCACGCCGATATTCCGGTGATCGTGGTGAGTGCCTTTACCGATGTGAAGTCCACCGCCAGCGCGTTTCGCAGCGGTGCCTACGATTTCATTTCCAAGCCTTTCGATCTCGATGAAGCACTACGTGTGGTGGAAAGGGCGCTGGGATCGACGCGCGATGAAACACCGCCGGAGGCCCAAGAAACGGTCGACGTGCCGCAATTGATCGGCAAAGCACCGGCGATGCAAGCCTTGTTCCGCACCTTGGGGCGTGCCGCCCAAACCGCCATGAGTGTGCTGATCACCGGTGAGACCGGCACCGGCAAAGAGCTCATCGCACGCGCCCTGCATCACGAGTCGCCGCGCGCCCGTGCACCGTTCATTGCGTTGAACACCGCGGCAATTCCAGCCGAGTTGTTGGAATCCGAACTTTTCGGTCACGAGGCCGGTGCGTTTACCGGCGCGCAGCAAAAACGCATCGGTCGCTTTGAACAAGCGAACGGCGGCACCTTGTTCCTGGATGAAATCGGCGACATGCCGGCAGCCTTGCAAACGCGCTTGCTGCGCGTGCTCTCCGAAGGGGAGTTTTTTCGCGTTGGCGGCCGTGAATTGATTGGCGTCGATGTGCGCATCATCGCGGCGACGCATCAACCGCTGGAACGCTTGGTGCAAGAAGGCCGTTTTCGCGCCGATCTGTTGCACCGTTTGGACGTGATTCGCGTGGTGGTGCCGCCCTTGCGCGAACGCAAATCCGATCTGCCCGAATTGGCCGATGCCTTTCTTGCGGCCTGTGCGGCCACCATGGGCGTGCGGAAAAAACAATTCGATCGCGGTGCATTGAAGCGCTTGCAGGCGTATGACTGGCCCGGCAATGTGCGTGAGTTGGAAAACCTGTGTTGGCGTGTCACCGCATTGGCGGCCTCCGATCAGATCGGCGTGCATGAGGTCGATGCGGTGATGCATCGCCAAACCCCGGCGACCGGCAGCGCTTGGGAAAATGCCTTGGCGCTCTGGGCATCCGAAGCGCTGCGCGAAGGCCTTTCATCGCCGCACGCGCAGGCACGCGCCAAGCTGGACGACATCCTCATGCAGGAAGCCTTGCGTCTCACCGGCGGCAATCGCAGCGAGGCCGCGCAACGCCTGGGACTCGGCCGCAATACCCTGACGCGCAAGCTCGGATCCCTGCGGCCGCCCTCATCGTCAGATTGAGTGCACAGGCTGCATGTTTGAATGCAACTTCCAGCTCAAGGAGTCCGCATCATGAAAAACCTGCTTTTGACCAGTGCCGTCGTTCTCGCGCTTTCCGCCTGCGCCGCACCTGACAGCAAGTCCCGGGCGGGCAGCGCCGACAAGGCCGCGAGCGCCGTGATGGCGGCGAAATCCGGCAGCCAAGTCGCCGGCACCCTCGAAATGATGACGATGGGCAACGGCGTGCACGTCATGGGCACGCTCACCGGTTTGGCACCCAATCAATCCTTCGGTTTTCATGTGCATGAAAAGGGCGATTGCAGCGCCGCTGATGCAACGAGTGCGGGCGGTCACTTCAATCCGACGGCGCAGCCGCATGGCAGCGCCGAGTCTGCCGCGCATCATGCCGGCGACATGGACAACATCAAATCGGATGAGAACGGCAGCGCACGTGTGAGCTTCCATATCGAGAATGTCGGCTTGGGCAATGGCAGTGCAACCGATATCAATGGCCGGGCGTTGGTGGTGCATGCCAAGCCGGATGATTACACCACGCAGCCGTCCGGCAACTCGGGCGACCGCATCGCCTGCGGTGTGATCACGCTGAAATAAGACTCAAAGCTGCGCGCGGGCGTCAGTGCTGCCCGCGCAGCAGTCGAAGACCACGGGAATGCCGTGGGTTTCAAGCACCGCGGCGATTTGCCGTTGCCGTGCTTCGAAGTATTTGAGAACACGCGCCAAACGCTGTTCGTCGTCATTCGAATCCCCGTAATGCGCACGCCAAGCTTCAGGCGTGAACAACGCCAGGTGCGCTTCGCCATCGGCCAGTTTGATCAAGGGTTCCGGCGCTTGATCCAGCCACACGGTTTCTTCCGGCGCGAACAGCGCCGATTCGATCAACGGCCAAACGTGTTCCAAACCCATGTTGGCGTACTGCATCGATGTCATGGCAATCAGATCGTTCAGCGTCAGATAACGCACGTGTTCAATGCGCGCACCGAGCGCGTTTTGCAAAAACAACGCCGTCTCCGCACGCGCCATGCCGCGCTCGAGTAATTGCGCTTCCAGCGTGTCTTCGAGCACCGCCACGGCATCGCCGTCCAATGCCGGCGCTGTCAGCAAGAAAGGCATCACGCGCAGTGCGCCACCGACCAAATCCGCATCGCACTGCAGCGGTTGCGGAATCGCGCCGTTGTCATCGGCGCCCAGTGCGATCAAACGCGCATCGGGCGTTTTGCCCGGCGCACGCGCATGCAGTTCAATCAATCGTTGATGCAGCGGCCAGCCCGGACGCACGGCTTCCGCCGGGTCGAAATGCGCGGCGACCAAGGTCAGATCAAAGCGCGAGATTTCCGGCACCAACAAACTCAAATCGTGCGCCAGCAAGCCGGCCAGCGCGTCGGCTTCCGTACGCTTCAGGGCTGCATGTTCGGGTTGCGTACCCGGCGCGAGTTCAAGGGCAATGAGGCAACGCACGGAGCGGTGGTTATTTTTTGTCATCTTGCAGTGCGCGCGCTTCGGAAAACCGACTGAATAGGCTTTAATTGTATGTGACTGCCGTGCAAACACGCCGGCCCGAACCATGAAAAGGACAGTGAGATGAAAACCCTGCGACCCGTGGCTGTACTCGGTGGTAGCCGAATCCCGTTCTGTCGGCAGAACACCGCCTATGCCGACGTCGGCAATTTGGGTCTGTCGATCCGTGCGCTGGGCGCAACCGTCGAAAAATTCGGCCTGCAAGGGCAAGTGCTCGGCGAAGTCATCATGGGTGCCGTCATCAAACATTCGTCGGATTGGAATCTCGCGCGCGAAGCCGTGCTGTCGTCCGGCTTGTCACCGCTGACACCGGCCATCACGCTGCAGCGCGCCTGCGGCACCTCGTTGGATGCGTTGGTGGCGATTGGCAACAAAATCGCCACCGGTCAAATCGAGGCCGGGATCGGCGGCGGTTCAGACACCACCTCCGATGTGCCGATTGTCTACAGCGAAAAGCTGCGTCGCATTTTGTTAAATGCGAACGCGGCCAAGAAGCCCATCGACAAACTCAAAGCCTTCAGCAAATTCCGCTTCGGTGCACTCAAACCGTCTTTCCCCGGCGTGGCCGAGCCGCGTACCGGAAAGTCGATGGGTCAGCATTGCGAAGACATGGCGCGCGAATGGGGCATCACGCGCGAAGACCAAGATGCGCTCGCAGCCAGTTCGCACAAAAAACTGGCCGCCGCCTATGAGCGCGGATTCTTCGACGATCTCGTGGTGCCGTTCCGCGGCGTCACGCGTGACAACATCCTGCGCCCCGATACCTCTGTCGAAAAATTGGCCACCTTGAAACCCGCGTTCGATCGCACCTCTGGTAAAGGCACACTCACCGCCGGCAATTCAACGCCGCTCACCGACGGCGCATCCGCCTGTTTGTTGGCTAGCGACGAGTGGGCACGCGCGCACAATATCGAACCGCTTTGCTATTTGCGTGATGCGCAATCGGCCGCGGTGGATTTTGTCGGCGGCGAAGGTTTGTTGATGGCGCCGACGGTTGCCGTCCCCGAAATGCTTGCCCGTAACGGCCTCAGCTTGCAGGACTTTGATTTCTACGAAATCCACGAAGCGTTTGCCGCACAGGTCTTGTGCACCTTGAAAGCATGGGAAGACGACACCTATTGCCGGGAGCGTCTCGGTTTGCCGGGTGCGTTAGGCGCTATTGATCGCAACAAGATGAACCCGAACGGTTCGTCCTTGGCCACCGGTCACCCGTTCGCCGCGACCGGTGCGCGCATCATTGCCACGGCTGCCAAGGAATTGGCGCAGCGCGGTGGTGGTCGTTGCTTGGTGAGCATCTGCACCGCAGGCGGCATGGGCGTCGTCGCGATTCTCGAACGCTGATCAACGCGCGACGGCGGCCATCGCCGTCGTGATAGGCGTTCGCGCTAGGTTTCCAATAGCGCGAGTGCCGCGTGCACCAAGTCCTCAGGCATCGGCGACCGCGCCACCGCACAAAAACCCTTCTCCACCGCGTGGAGAAGGGAGAGCTGTCCCTCTCCATCTTTGATGGAGAGGGTGCCCCCAAAGGGGGCGGGTGAGGCGCTCTCCATCAACCGCTGACTCCCCACCACAAATCGCCACTGCGCAAAATCCGCCGCCTCGGGTATCTGTGGCAGTAAGGCTTCGAACGCTTCAGCACTGGTGATCGCGAGAATCCGCATGCCCTCTGCCGCGCACACGCGATCCCATTCGGCGGCGCTGATCGTGCGCGGCACACGCGCATAAATATCGGCACGTGTGACGCGTGCACCACGCGCAATCAATCTCGGCTGTAGCATGCCGCGGCCGCCTTCGCCGGTCACCAAACCGATGCCGACACCATCCACATCGGTCAACACCGGCATGCCGAGCATGCCTTCGCTGTCCATGCGATCGGGCGCGCGCGCCTGGCGCACACCGCGATTCACCAAGGTTTTTTGCGTGCCCGCGCCGGTCGCCACCACGACACGTCGGTTCAATGCGCCTGGCAAATCCAGCACCTCCGCGGCCACATTCACCGCCGTCGGGCTGGTGAAAACCACCACCGACTCGCGCAATGCCGAAAGCAAACGCGTTACAGTGTCGTCCGTCAATCGCGTTTCGATGTCCATCGATTCCAGCGGAATCAAAGACCCGCCGGCGCTTGATACCGCGTGAGACAACGGGGCATTCAATGCGTCGGGGCGTGTAGACAGCAAATGCCAAGTGGCCTGTGGATTCATTGTCCGAGTGTGGATGCGGTAAACAGAGAGCATAGCGTGACCGTTCAGATCGACCCGAGATTGCTGGCCAATTTTCATGCGATGGTGCCCTTGCAACATATGCAGGCACGGTTGCTCGATTTTGACGGCCGGCAACTCAAGATTGCCGCGCCGATCGCCGCGAACTTGAACGATAAAAACACCGCGTTCGGCGGTTCGATGACATCGCTCATGACCATCGCCGGCTGGTTGCTGGTCAGTCAGAACCTGATTGACGGCGAAATCTTTCCCGACGTCTATGTCACCGAATCCAACGCGCATTTCAGCCGCACCGTGACAAGCGACATGACCGCAACGGTGTGGCTTGCCTCCAATTCATTCGAAAGCCTGGCCCTGCAATTGCGTCGCCGCGGCAAGGTGCGCGTGTGCACCGAGGCAAAAATCGAAGGCACCGACGGCATTACCGGCGCGGTGATGTCGGCGGTATACGCCGCGATCATCAAGTAAGATCAAACGCGAACGCCCACGGAGCTGTTGCATGCGATCGATGAAATGGTTGTTGGCTTTGGCACTGGTGCTTGGCCTTGGCGGTTGTGCCACAGAAGGCAAACGCCAAACCACCGCCTTGGAACGCGCGCAATATGCGTGGACCGCCGCCATCCGCTGGGGCGATGTCGCCGGCGCTTGGAAGCAGCTCGATCCCGACTATCGCAGCCGCCATGCGCTCACCGATCTCGAGATCAGTCGTCACAAATTGGTCGAAGTCACCGGCTACACGGTCGTGGATGCCAACACCCTGGGCCCGGAAGATTTCGAGCGCAATATCGACATCACTGTGGTCAATAAAAAGGACATGTCGGCGCGAAATGTGAGCTATGTCGAGCGCTGGCATTTCGATGCCGAGAACAAAGCCTGGTGGGTCACCAGCGGTCTGCCGAACTTCTGGGACGGCCGCTAAGTTGGCAATCCGGCGCGGGTAGGGGACAATCCTTGCCCCGGCCCTGATTCCATTTGGCGGAAAACGTGCAAGAAATCATAGATTTTGCGGGGCGCAATGCGCTCCTTTCGATGGCCTTCGTAGGCCTCACCTTGGCCCTGATCGTGACCGAGATCATGCGCCTGTTCCAAGGTTTCAAGGGCATCAATCCGGCCACCATGACCCGTCTCATGAATCATGAGAACGCCTTGGTGGTGGATTTGCGCTCGGCCAGCGACTTTCAAGCAGGGCACATTTCGGGCGCGAAAAACGTGCAAATGAACCAATTTGACCCGGAAAACAAGCTGCTTGCCAACGTCAAAGATCTGCCGATCGTGCTGGTGTGCAAAGCCGGCAACACTGCGTCGGACGCCGCCAAGCGCTTGGTCAAAGCCGGCTTCAAGCACGTCTCCGTGCTCGACGGCGGCATCGGCGCGTGGCAAAGCGCCGATTTGCCACTGGTAAAAGGCCGTAACTGACCCCAAGTTACGAAAAGCGGGCGCAAAAGCGCCCCATGCGATAATCCCGACTTTCACCCAATACAAGCAATCAGGAACGAACATGTCCGACGAAAACATCGCCTTGAACGGCGCAGAAGCCCCGGCAGAAGAAACCGGCGCGACCTTCATGATCGAAAAGATCTACACCCGCGACATCTCGTTCGAAGTGCCGAATGCGCCGCAAGTGTTCACCGAACAAGGCCAGCCGGAACTGCAAATGAACCTGGCGCAGCGCATGGGTCAAATTGCTGAAAACGTGTACGAAGTGGTCCTCACGGTCACCATCACCTGCACGATGAACGGCAAGAACGCCTACCTCGCCGAAGTCCAACAAGCCGGTATCTTCGGCCTGCAAGGTTTCGACGCCCAAGGCCTCGACGCCATGCTCGGCGCCCACTGCCCGAACATCCTGTACCCGTACGCGCGTCAATCCATCTCCGACATGATCGTCGCCGGTGGCTTCCCGCCGTTCTACATGCAGCCGATCAACTTCGACGCGCTGTACGCCCAAAGCTTGCAACAACGCGCGGAAGGTGCCCCGGCTTTGGCCAGCGGCACGGAGACCGCAGGAAACGCCTGATCCATGACGGCGGAAAACGCGCCCCGCATCACCGTCCTCGGTGCCGGTTCGTGGGGCACGGCACTCGCCGCGTTGATTGCGCGGCACGGTCATCCCGTCACCCTCTGGGGACGGGATGCCACCATCATCGATGCCATCGATCGTCGGCACGAGAACCCGCGTTACTTGCCGGGCATCGTGCTGCCGTCGAATCTGCGTGCCAGTACCGATTTCGAACACAGCGTCGCCCAGGCCGATTTGTTATTGGTCGTGGTGCCCTCGCACGCATTCGCGGAAACCTTGCACGCCTTGGCGCCGCATCGCAAAGCGGACACCGGCGTGGCTTGGGCCACCAAAGGTTTCGAGCCGGGCAGCGGTCGCTTCTTGCATGAAGTGGCGGAGTCTGTGGTCGGTGCCGATGTGCCGCTGGCAGTGGTCACCGGCCCGTCGTTCGCCAAAGAAGTTGCCGAAGGTCTGCCCACCGCACTGACGGTGCATGGTGACGAGGCCTTTGCCCAACAGGTCGCAGAGATCTTGCACGGCAGTGATTTCCGCGCCTATACCGGCGATGACATGAAAGGCGCTGAGCTTGGCGGTGCGATGAAGAACGTACTCGCCGTGGCCACCGGTGTGTCCGATGGCATGAATCTCGGCTTTAACGCGCGTGCCGGTTTGATTACGCGTGGCTTGAATGAAATGCTGCGTTTGGCCGCGGCCATCGGTGCCAAACCGGAAACCTTGATGGGCCTCGCCGGCCTCGGCGATTTGGTACTGACCTGCACCGGTGATCTCTCGCGCAACCGCAGGCTCGGTCTTGCCATCGGTCGCGGAAAATCCATCGAAGAGGCCGTGCGTGAAATCGGCCAAGTGGTCGAATCCATTCAAACCGCCGACGAAGTGATGCGTCTCGCGCAACGTGAAGGCATCGATCTGCCGATCACCGCAGGCGTGCAAGCCGTTCTGCATGGTGAGTGTTCACCGGTCGAAGGCCTGCAACGATTGCTGTCGCGCGATCAAAAACCCGAATATCCGGAAACACTTTTCCAAGGCCAGGTTGACAAACCTGCCGCCTCTGCGGTTTGATGCACGACATGAACTCCCTCTGCAACCACGGAACCCTCGCAAACAGCGCAGCACTGCGCGGTTGGTGGCGTTGTGGCTCGGGGGCTTCGGCAGGCGCTTGAGCGCCCGCTTGTTCAACACCTCCCGAGCCCGGTCCAAAAGACCGGGCTTTTTTATTGCTTGAAATTACTTGAAGGAACGCCATGCTGCTGCGCTATCGACTCCCCGCCGACCTGATCACGCCCTTGGGGACCTATCTCGCCTTGCGTTCGCACGGCGCCAGCCTGCTGCTGGAAAGTGCCGACCAAGGCGAGCGTGTGGGCCGGCATAGCTTTGTGTTGCTCGAGGGCGCGGGTGAAGTCCGGCTCGGCGTCGGTGAGCGCGGTTGGGTCGAGGCACTACGTGCGTTGGCGGGCACCCCCGACCCGTCGCGCGGCAGCTTGATGGAAGACTCCGAGTTGCCGGAGGACACGCGTTCGGCGATGCCGGTCGGTGTCGGTATCGCCGGCTACGTGGGCTTCGAGGCTTTGGCGGCCAACGAAGCCAGCATCGGTTTTCCGGCCAAGAACGGCTTCGGTTTGCCCAGCGTGCATGCCAAGCGCTTCGATGCCGCTGTGGTGTTTGATCACCTGCATCAAGTCGCGGAATTGCAGGTGCGTGCCGACTCCCTCGACGACGCGCGCGAAAAGATCCGGCAAATGCGCATCGCGCTGTATCAACCGGTGTTGCCGCGCGAGGAGGTGGGACAACCGACCGTGCACGCCTTGATCTCGCGCGAAGACTTCAAGCAACGCGTGGCAAACACATTGCAACGCATCAAAGAAGGCGACGTTTATCAACTGGTACCGAGCCAGCGCTTGCGTGTCGATGCACCGCCGTCACCGTTGACCGCGTATCGCCGCATGCGTCGCCTCAATCCAAGTCCATACGGCTTCCTCATGGAGTGGCACGAGATTTCCCTAGCCGGTGCTTCGCCCGAAATGTTGGTGCGTGTTGCCGATGGTGAAGCCGAAACTTTGCCGATTGCCGGCACCGTCACCCGTGGCGAATCGGTCGAAGAAGACCAGCAACGTTTCGAAGCACTCGTCGCCGACAAGAAAGAACTGGCCGAACATCAAATGTTGGTCGACCTCGCCCGCAACGATCTCGGTCGCGTGGCGATTCCCGGCGGCGTCCGCGTGGAAAAACCGTTGGCCCTGCAACGCACCAGTCACGTGTTGCACATCACCACCACCGTCAAAGCACGCATCCAACCCGCGTTAGACGCACTCGACGTGTTGGCCTCGGCGTTTCCGGCCGGGACCGTCAGCGGTGCACCGAAGATCCGCGCGGCGCAACGCATCCGCGAAATGGAAGACGACGCACGCGGCCCCTATGGCGGCGCGTTGATTCGCCTGTCGCCGGATGGTGCACTCGACAGTGCCTTGATCCTGCGCACGGCGATCTATGCCAACGGCAGCGCATGGCTGCAGGCCGGTGCCGGCATCGTCCGCGCCAGCGATCCCGAATCCGAATACTTGGAAACCCTGCACAAAATGGCCGCGCCGGCACAGGCGCTCGGCGTGTCGCTCACGCACTTGATGAAGGAGGCGAACGCATGATCCTGCTCATCGACGCGCTCGACAGTTTCACTTACAACCTGGTGCAGGCCTTTCAAATGATCGGCAGCGAGGTCGAGGTCGTCCGCTTTGATGCGATCGATTTGGCCGGCATCCAAGCGCGGGCACCTGACGCAATCGTGCTCTCGCCCGGTCCGGGTCGCCCGGAAGATTGCGCGCCACATATGCAAGTGGCGGCTAGCGATATCACCACGCCTGTGCTCGGTGTCTGCCTCGGGCAACAGGCCTTGGTGGCCGGCGCAGGCGGCAAAGTGACGCACGCGCGCGAGCCCCTGCATGGCGAACGCACGCCGGTCACGCACGCCGGCAGCGGTCTCTTCGCAGGCTTGCCACAGCCCATGCAAGTCGGCCGGTATCACAGCTTGATTGCCGAACCGACCACCTTGCCCGCGTGTTGGCGTGCCACCGCCCACACCGACGCGGGCGAAATCATGGCGGTCGAACATGTGCAGCTGCCGCGCTGGGGCGTGCAGTTCCACCCCGAAAGCATCCTCACCCCGGATGGGCCACAGCTCCTCCGCAACTTCCTACGTTTGTCCGGAATTCACGCATGACTTTGTTGACCACACACAACCCGATCCAGCCTTTGCCCGCGCAGACCGCGGCGGAATTGATGCGCATGTACATCGATCAGGACACCGATCCGTTGTTGGTCGGCGCCTGTCTGGCGCTCATGGCGCAACGCGAACCGCGCGCCGAAGAGCTCTATGCCTTCGCTGATGAACTGCTGAAAGTCGCGCAAACTTTCGAGCGTCCCGGCCTGCGCGTGCTCGATACCTGTGGCACCGGCGGTGACGGTGCGAGCACGGCAAATCTCAGCACGCTCGCCGCACTGCTGCTCGCACATTTGGGTGTGCCGGTCGCCAAACACGGCAACCGTGCCGCGACATCCTTGTGCGGCAGCGCTGATGTGTTGGAAGGTCTGGGCTATCAACTGGATCGCACGCCGCAGGCGCTGGCGGAAGATTTGGTGCAACACCGTTTCGCCTTTTTGTTCGCACCGCGCTACCACCCTTTGCTCGGCCGCTTGAAAGAGATCCGCAGCCGCTTGGGCATCCCGACCATCTTCAATGTGCTTGGGCCGCTGTTGAATCCGGCGCGCCCGCCCTTGCAAGTCCTCGGCGTGAGCCGTCGCAGTTTGATGCAACCGATGGCGCAGGCGCTGGCCATGCAAGGCATCGAACGCGCATTCGTTGTGCACGGTTTGTCGGCGGAGGGTCGCGGCATGGATGAACTCTCGATCGAAGGGCCGAGCTTTGTCGTCGAAGTGCGCGGCGACCGCGTGTTCGAAGAAAAAACGTTGGTGCCGAGGGAACTGGGCATGGTCATGCCCGCCCAACACGCCCTGCGCGTCGAGAGCAAAGACGAAGCGATTCGCGTCGCCGCTGGTTTGCTTGAAGGTGAATCCCATCCGGACTTCAATGCCGATGTGGCCGATGCCGTCGCCTTGCAATCCGCCTTGGGCCTGCTGTTGCATCGGGACCAATCCTTGGATGCACTCCAGGACAGCTTGCAAGAGTCACGTCAGACATTGAAGCGCGGGTTCACGGCGCCGTTCCAACGGGAGATGCCTCATGCGTGATTTCGATTTGCCCGAATTGGAGCAAGTGCTGGCCATCGCCGGTTTGGATGGCAGCACACACCTGGGACGCGTGGTCTTGTCCGAAGCGCAACGCATGAAGGAGACCGAACCGGCAGCTTTGGAAGCGCGGCCTTGCGCAGGACGTTTTGCCGCCGCATTGCAAGACGCGAAACAACGCCGCGGAGGTGCCGTGATCGCGGAATTCAAACGCGCCTCGCCGTCGCTCGGCGCCTTTGCCGCAGACCGCGACTTCGATACACAATTGCGCGCCTATCAAGCCGGTGGCGCCGCTTGCGTATCGGTATTGGCCGAGCCGGCGCTGTTTCAAGGCAGCGTGGAAGACGTGCGTGCCGCGGCACGCTATGGAATGCCACGCATTTACAAAGGCTTCGTGATGGGCGCCGCGCATCTGCAAGAAGCACAAGCCAGCGGCGCCGAAGCCGTGCTCTTGATCGCGCGCGTGCTGAAAGGCTACACGGCGCAGTTTGCCGCGGCCGCACGCCAGGCCGGCCTCGAGCCGTTGATCGAATTGCATGATCTGGGCGAAATCGCTTTCGCCCGCGACGCCGGTGCGCAACTCATCGGCATCAATGCGCGTGATCTGGCGAGCTTCGCCATCGGCAGCCCCGATGCATCGCCATTGCGCGACGCATTTCCCGACGCCTTGCTGATTCGCGAATCCGGTTTGCGTGAGCCGCAAGATATCAAGGATGCGTTCGCGCAAGGTTTTGATGCGGTGTTGATCGGCGAAGCCTTGATGCGCAGCGACAACCCGCGCGCGTTCCTCGAAGCGGCTTACGCATGAGTCGGATGCGCGCCAAAGTCTGCGGCCTCACACGCGCGGAAGATGTGGCCGTCGCCCGCAGTGCCGGCGCCGATCTGATCGGCTTCGTGCATTACCCGCAAAGTCCCCGACACTGCGACGCGCTCACCACGCTCGCGCCCTTGGCCGGTTCGGCAGGCGTCTTGGTGATGGTGGCGGAACAGCCGGACGACATCCTGCAACAACTGCGGCAACTTCCGCTCACTCGTGTACAGCCTTATTTGCCGGACGCCTGCCGCGCCGACGGCGTGCGCGCCTTGCAAGCAGCCGGTTATGAAGTCCTGCTGCCTTGGCCGGATGTGCCGGATCAAGCGCCGATCCCTGCAGATCTTTACATCTGGGAAACCGCCCGCGCGCAAACCGGCGTGCATGGCGGCTCCGGTCAAGCGCATGCCGCCGCCCATCCACCACCGGGTCCGCATTTGCTGGCCGGCGGCATGGACGCAGACGCCATCGCATCACGCGTCGCACAGCTTCCCACCGAAGCCCTGAAACACTTGGCGGGCTTTGATGCCGCCAGCCGTCTCGAGTCTTCGCCGGGCATCAAGGATGCCCATCGCCTAAATCAATTTGTTAGCAAGGTCCACGACTATGCACTTTGAACTTCCCACCCGCTTCGGCAGCGACCAATTCGGTGGTTGCTACGCGCCGGAAACCTTGATGACCCCCTTGCTGGAACTCGAGCAAGCCTTCATCGGGGCCATGGCCGATCCCGCATTCAAAACGACGCTGCTCGCGCAGCTGCGTGATTTCGTCGGCCGGCCGACAGCGCTGACCGAGGCGCCTCGTTTGGCGCAAGCCGTCGGCTTGAAGCGTTTGTTCTTGAAGCGCGAAGACCAATGTCACACCGGCGCGCACAAGATCAACAATGCCGTGGGTCAGGCGCTGCTTGCCCTGCGCATGGGCAAGAAGGAGATCATCGCGGAAACCGGTGCAGGCCAACACGGTGTTGCCACGGCGGCCGCGTGCGCGCGCTTGGGGTTGCCTTGCACGGTGTACATGGGGGTCACCGATATGGCGCGACAAGCGCCCAACGTGGCACGCATGCGCATGTTCGGCGCGACGGTGGTCGGCGTCGAAAGCGGGCAGGGCACCTTGAAGGAAGCGGTGAATGCCGCGTTGCGTGCCTGGGCGGCGCGTTGCGATGTGGCGCACTACATTCTCGGCAGCGCGCTCGGTCCGCATCCTTTCCCCACCATCGTGCGCAGCCTGCAAACGGTGATCGGCGAAGAAGCGCGGGCGCAGTACGTGCAACGTGTCGGCGAGTTGCCGCAAGCGGTGATCGCTTGTGTCGGCGGCGGGAGTAACAGCAGCGGCCTGTTGATGCCTTTCATCGACGACGACGTGCGCCGCATTGCCGTCGAAGCCGGCGGACATGGCACGGCCCTGGGCGAACACGCGGCGCGTTTGGATGGCGGCACCGTCGGTGTCTTGCATGGCTGCAAAACCCTGCTGCTGCAAAACGCCTATGGCCATACCGCGGAAACCGCCTCGGTCAGTGCCGGTCTCGACTACCCCGCACTCGGGCCGGAAATTGCCGCGCATGCGCGCGATGGCCGCATTGAAGTGTGGCGCGCGAGCGATGCGCAAGCCTTGGCCGCGGCACAACAACTCTGTGCCTTGGAAGGCATCCTGCCGGCATTGGAATCCAGCCACGCGCTGGCCATGCTGCAACGACTTGCCGACGAGGGCGTGTCCGACGTGCTGCTCGGCCTGTCCGGGCGCGGTGACAAAGACCTTGGCACCTATCAATCACGCATCGGAGGTTTGCAATGAGCGCCTTGCTGCCTTTCATCATGGCGGGATATCCGTCGCGCGATGCACATATTGAACAACTCGCTGCGGCCAAAGCCTGCGGCATCGCGGCCATCGAACTCGGTATTCCGCATTCCGACCCGATCGCCGACGGCCCGGTGCTGCAAGCGGCCGCGCATGCGGCGATCGACAACGGCACCACCTTGCGCAATGTGCTGGAGGGGCTCGCCGGCGTTGAAGACACGCCGGACATCATTCTCTTCAGCTATCTCAATCCCTTGTTGCAAGTCGGCTTGAATGACTTGTTAGCACTGCTGCGTCCGACGCGCGTACGCGCATTACTGGTGGTCGATCTGCCCTTCGGTGAAGAGCCGGCATTCGAAGAAGCACTGCGAGCGGCCGGCTATCCGCTGGTGCCGCTGTTGACGCCCACCACCTCGCTCGAACGTGCCCGACAGTTGTTGGAAGAACGCGCCGATCCGGGCGCTGTCGCGCCCTTTGCACAACGTTTCGCCTATGTCGTGGCGCGGCTTGGCATCACCGGTGACAACACCCACCAATTCGACGACATCGCGACGCGCGTGGCCGACCTGCAAACCCTGACCACACGACCGCTGGCCGTCGGCTTCGGCCTCGGCGATGCGCAGAGTTTGGCGCGTGTGCGCGCCATGGGTGTGGTTCCAATTGTCGGCTCGGCCTTGGTCAAACAGTTGGCCGTAAGCGACTCGCCGGCCGCAGCCTTTGCCACGCTCTTGGAATAAATGCCGGACAAAAAAACAAGGCCCGGGGGGAGCCGGGCCTTGCGGGGTGAATACGTCGCCGGGGAGGGAGGTGACGACGCATCGGCACGGTGGCTAGAGGGGAGTCTTGAGCCACCGGCAACGCCAGTATGTCCCTAGGTGTTAGGCATTGCCTATGCCGAAAGTCCAGATAGTGATCTGACGCACATTCTGTGCCGTAGGTGGTCACTCACGATTCAGATTGCGGCGCCTTCGAAGCCCATTTGCCGCCAAGCTTCGAACACCACCACGGCCACGGTGTTCGACAAGTTCAGGCTGCGGTTGTCGGGGCGCATCGGCACGCGCAAACGCTGCTCGGCGGGCAGGCTGTCCAGCACCGCCTGCGGCAATCCGGCCGTCTCACTGCCGAACAAGACCGCATCGCCCGGCTGCCACACCACCTGGTCGTAGCGCGCCCGGCCACGTGTGCTGAGGGCGAACAGTCGGGGCGGCGCGATCACGGCCAGCGCCGTTGCCAAATCCGGGTGGACTTGCATCCGGGCGAATTCGTGATAGTCCAAACCTGCCCGACGCATCTGCTTGTCGTCGATCTTGAAGCCCAGCGGTTCGACCAGATGCAACTGCGCGCCGGTGTTGGCACAGAGCCGGATCACATTGCCGGTATTGGGCGGAATTTCGGGCTGGTGGAGGATGACGTGCAACATCGGATTTCCCTGACTTGTGACCTAGTGTGCCAAAAGTCGGTTCGCGCTACCCTTGGGGTTTCCCTCGGGTCTTAATTGCACATGAATCTGAAGCTTCGTCCCGCCTCACTCGCCATCGCGCTCGGTGCAGCGCTTGTCTCGATGAATCCCGCCCTCGCCGCACAGCCGGCCAAGGCGCAAAGCGGCGCGGGACAGCTCGCCATTCCGGCCACCCAGTTCACATTGCCGAATGGTTTGAAGGTCATCGTGCATGAAGATCGCAAGGCGCCGGTCGTCGCGCTGCATGTTTGGTACCGCGTCGGCTCGAAGGACGAACCCGCAGGCAAGACCGGCTTTGCCCACTTGTTCGAACATCTGATGTTCAACGGTTCCGAGAACCATCCGGGCGAATACTTCGGCCCGTTCGAAAAGGCCGGCGTCAGCAACATCAACGGCACCACCTGGCTCGATCGCACCAACTACTTCCAAGTGGTGCCGACCACCGCGCTCGACATGGCGCTGTGGATGGAATCCGACCGCATGGGCCACTTGCTCGGCGCGATCGATCAAAAAACGCTGGATGAGCAGCGCGGCGTCGTGCAAAACGAAAAACGCCAAGGGCAAAACCAGCCCTATGGCCGTGTCGATGAAGTGATGCTGCCGGAAACCTTCCCGGCCAACCATCCCTATCACCACGACACCATCGGTTCGATGGACGACTTGAATGCCGCGTCGCTTGAAGACGTCAAGAATTGGTTCCGCGATTACTACGGCGCTGCCAACACAGTGTTGGTGCTGACCGGCGACATCGATGCCAAGACCGCTAAAGAGAAGGTCATGAAGTACTTCGGCGATATCGCCCCGGGCCAACCGGTGGCGCGCCAGGCTGAATGGACGGCGCCGCGCGCCAAATCCAGCCGCAACCAAATGGAAGATCGCGTAGCGCAAACCCGCATCTACCGCGAATGGAACGTGCCGGCGCGCAGCGAACGTGATTACGTCTTGCTCGATATCGCCGGTGACGTGCTCGGCGGCGGCAAGACCTCGCGCCTGTATCAACGCCTGGTGTTCCAAGACAAATTGGCGGACAGCGTCAGCGTCGGCATCACCCCGTTCCAATTGGCCAGCCAGTTCCAATTGACCGCTGACGTGAAGAAGGGCGTCGATCCGGCCAAGGTCGAGGCCGTGATCGCCGAAGAATGGGCCAAGTTCCTCAAAGACGGGCCGACCCAAGACGAACTCGATCGCATCAAGGTCGCCAATCGCGCCTCGATGACGCGCAGCCTCGAGCGCATCAACACCAAGGCCAACCTGTTGGCCGAATCCGAACTGTATTTGGGCGATGCCAACAACTGGAAGCGCACCTTCAATTGGAACCAAAGCGCCACCGCGGCGGACGTGCTGAAGGCGTCGCAGAAATGGATCAGCAAGGGCGACTACACCATCACCGTGGTGCCGGCCAACGGCACGCCGAAAGAACCGACCATCACGCCGCTGCCGGCAGGCAAGCGTCCGGCCGATATCGCCGGTGCGCCGACCGACAAGTTCAAAGCCACGCCGTCGTCGCTGGATCGCAAACTGGGCGTTCCCGCCGTGACCTCGTTCCCGGACATCAGCTTCCCGAATGTGCAGCGCGGCAAGCTCGACAATGGCATCGAAGTGATTCTGGCCGAGCGCCATTCGGTGCCGGTCGTCGCCATGAACGTGTTGTTTGATTCCGGCGCCGCCAGCGATGCCGGCAGCAAACTCGGCCTCGCCAGCTTCGCCACCGGCATGTTGGATGAAGGCACCGCCAAGCGTTCCGCCACGCAAATCGCGCAAGATCGCGAGCGTTTGGGCTTGAACCTCGGCACCGGCTGCAGCCTCGATACCTGCACCGTCACCGTCAACGCGCTGAAGTCGAATTTGAAGCCGTCGCTTGAATTGGTCTCAGACGTGGTGCGTCATGCCGCCTTCAACAGCGCCGACATCGAACGTCTGCGCGGCCAATGGTTGGCGCAAATCGAACAAGAAAAGACCGAGCCCGACCAAATCGCCGCGCGCCTCTTGGCACCTTTGGTGTACGGCGAAGGCCATCCGTATGCCGTGCCGGGTACGGGTTCGGGCACCACCGCCTCGGTAAAGTCGATCACCCGTGACGACATCCAAAACTGGACGTCGAAGTGGATCCGTCCGGACAACGCCACGATCATCGTTGCCGGCGACACCACCATGGCGGAAATCACCCGCGAATTGAACGCGGCCTTCGGCGATTGGAAACCGGCCGATGTGGCCCGTGGCACCAAGAACTTCAACATGCCGAAGCGCCAAACCAAGCCGCGCGTGTTCCTCGTCGACAAGCCGGGTGCACAGCAATCGGTTGTGATCGCAGGCGATATCGCACCGCCCACCGGCGTCAAGAACAACCTCGACATCAACACCATGAACGGTGCATTCGGTGGCGCCTTCACCTCGCGCCTCAACATGAACCTGCGCGAAGACAAGCATTGGTCCTACGGTGCGCGCAGCAGTATCGGCAACGCCCAGCACGAGCGTCTGTTCCGCATGGTCGCGCCGGTGCAAACCGACAAGACCGCCGAGTCGCTGGCGGAAATGGTCAAGGAAGTGAACTGGATCCGCAATGACAAGCCGCTGACTCAAGCCGAGCAAGACAAGATCAACAACAACGCGATCCGCGCCATGCCCGGCCAATACGAAACCATTGATGCCGTCATGAGCACGCTGGTCGGCAACCAGTTGTACGACCGTCCGGACAACTACGTGCAAACCCTGAAGGGTGAGCTCGAAGCGCAAAAGCTGGAGTCGATCAATGCGGCCGCCAAGGAAATCATCCACCCCGACAGCCTGACCTGGGTTGTGGTCGGTGACTTGTCGAAGATTGAAGCCGGCGTGCGTGCCCTGAACCTCGGCGAGGTCACGGTCATCGATGCCGACGGCAATCCGGTGGCCAAAAAGTGATCCGGCTGCGCGCCATGGCGACGGTCTCGCTGGCCGTCCTTGCCTTGTCCGCCTGCACCTTGGCACCGTTGGATCGGGCCGCGACTGGCGTCCGCGTGATGAGCGCGGCGCCGGCCGGCTGCACCGAGCTCTCGGAAGTCGAGGTCTCGGTCACCGGCAACGTCGGCCCCATTGATCGCAACGCCCTGCGCGTCAAGGACGAGCTGGAAACCTTGGCCCGCAACGAGGCCGCCAAACAAGGCGGCAACGCGGTGGTCGCGGTTTCCGGCCCGGAAATGGGCGAGCAGCGCTTCAAGGTGTATCGCTGTCCGTGATGGACGTCTGGAAACCCTGATCCAAACACGCCGAACGCCCCTGAAAAGGGGCGTTTTGCTGTGGCCTGGCCCGTGAACACGGTAAACTAGCGGACTTGCCTCAATTTCCAGTCGGATTCGATGCTCTTTCAAAACGTCGCCATTGCCGGACTGTCCCATGTGGACGCGCCGGTCTCCGTCACTTCGGATGAAATCAACGCTGAACTGAAGCCCACGTTGGATCGCCTCGGCATCCGCACCGATGTGCTGAAAGACATCGCGGGCATCAATGCGCGCCGTCTCTGGGGTGAAGAACGTCTCGCCTCCGACGCCGCCACCGAAGCCGCGCGTTTGGCACTGGCCGATGCCGGCATTGATGCCAGCAAAGTCGGCTTGTTGGTCAACACTTCGGTCAGCCGTGACTACCTCGAACCGTCGACGGCCAGCATCGTCGCCGGCAATCTGAAGGTGTCCGACATCTGCCAAAACTTCGACATCGCCAACGCCTGTCTTGCCTTCATCAACGGCATGGACTTGGCCGCGCGCATGATCGAGCGCGGCGAAATCGAATACGCCCTGGTGGTCGATGGCGAAACCGCCGACCTTGCCTATCGCAAGACGCTCGAACGCATGAAGAGCGACACCGCCACCGACGAAGACTTCCGCAACGAATTGGCCACGCTGACGCTCGGCTCCGGCGCGGCTGCGATGGTGTTGTCGCATACCCGTCTCGCCCCGGATGCACCGCGCTACAAAGGCGGCGTCAGCCGTTCCGCCACCGAGTGGAACACGCTCTGCCGCGGCAATCTCGATCGCATGGTCACCGACACGCGTCAGTTGTTGATTCAAGGCATGCAGTTGGCCTACAAAACCTTCCAAGCCGCGGTCAGCAGCTTGGGCTGGGTCGTGGGTGAGCTCGACCAGTTCGTGGTGCACCAAGTCAGTCGCGTGCACACCCAAAGCATGATTGAAAAGTTGGGCATCGACCCGGCCAAAGTCATGACCATCTTCGGTGAGTTCGGCAATATCGGTCCGGCCTCGGTGCCGATCGTGTTGTCCAAGCTCAAAGCCAAGGGGCAATTGAAGAAGGGCGATCGCATCGCATTGCTCGGCATCGGGTCAGGCCTCAACTGCACCATGTCGGAAGTGGTTTGGTAAGACGGCGCGCATCCCGGCACGCATGAATCTTCCGGATTATCCGTTCACCCCGAAGCGCTTCGAAGTGCGCCAAGGGATCGAGATGTCCTATCTCGACGAGGGCCCGCGCGACGGAGATGTCGTCGTCATGCTGCACGGCAATCCCTCATGGAGTTACTACTGGCGCCATCTCGTCGCCGGTCTGTCCGACCGATATCGTTGCATCGTGCCCGACCACGTCGGCATGGGTCTGTCCGACAAGCCCGACGATGCGCCCGACGCGCAGCCTCGCTATGACTACACCCTGCAGTCGCGCGTCGACGATCTCGATGCCCTGCTGCAGCACGCAGGTATCGACGGCAAAGTCACGCTGGCAGTGCACGACTGGGGCGGCATGATCGGGTCTGCGTGGGCGCTCACCCACCGCGAACGCGTGGCGCGTTGGGTCGTGACCAACACCTCGGCATTTCCTTTGCCCAACGCGAAGGCCATGCCCTGGCAAATCGCCATGGGCCGGCATTCGCGCGTGGGAGGTTATTTGATTCGCCGGTTCAACTTGTTCGCACGCGGCGCCGCGCACTTCGGCACGAAGCGCACACTCTCCGCTGACATCAGACAGGCCTACACGCATGTCTATGACGGTTGGCGCAATGCCATCTCCACGCTTCGCTTCATGCAAGACATTCCATTAAGCAACGCCGATCGCGCCTGGCCCTTGATCGAAGCCACCGAACGCGCCTTGCCCGGCTATGCCACGCTGCCGGCCTACATCGCTTGGGGCTTACGCGATTTTTGTTTCGACAAACACTTCTACGACGTGTTCGATCGCGCTTGGCCCGACGCCGAGAAACATCCGTTCCAAGACGCCGGGCATTACGTGCTCGAAGACAAGCACGAAGTGATCGTGCCGCAAATTCGCACGTTCCTCGATCGCGCCGCTTAACGCCCGACCCAGTCGTCGGCCGTCAACACCGGTAAGCCATAGCGCTGCCGCGCGCGATCGCAATGCGGATCGGCCGCACCGTTTTCCCAAGACGCTTGCACCGATCGGCAGGGTGACGGGCGTGCATGATAAATGCAACATCGCGTGGCTTCACCCACTTTTCCTTCCAGTGCAATACAGTGCGGAGACGTTGAATCGGTTCCGCGCATTGCACGCTCATGCGTTCGCAATGCCACGGTCAGATCGACCGGCACCGTGCCGCCGGGCGCATCATTGGCTTCAGACCAATGGAAGGCCACACGAAACGCCGCGCAACACGCGCCGCAAGCCAAGCATGGATGAGCGAGGGGGGACATGTGGATATTTTGCAGCCAAGCGCCGTTGCCTGCGACAATGCGGCGATGAATGACGCGCCCACGTTGACCGCGAGATTGGAGGCCATCGCCGCCGCGCAACCGGAGACGGTGGCGATGCGCATTCCCGGCAAGGACGGGCGCTACCGGTCCGCCCTGACCTTCAAGCAACTGCACCAACGCAGCGATGATGTGGCCTACGGCTTGAATGATTTCGGGATCAAGCCCGGCATGCGCGTCGTGGTGATGGTGCGACCGACCTTCGAGTTTTTCATTCTGATGTTCGCGCTGTTCCGTCTCGGCGCGGTGCCGGTGCTGGTGGATCCGGGCATCGACAAGAAGGCCTTGAAGACCTGCTTGAACGAAGCGGCACCGGACGCCTTCATCGGCATCCCGCTCGCGCTGCTCGGACGCAAGCTCTACGGCTGGGCCAAGACGGCAAAGAAAACCGTGTGCGTGGGCGCACCGAAGATGTTTGCCGACACCACGTTTGAAGACCTCGAGTTCCACGGTCACAATCGCGTGTTGACCGTCGAGGCGCCGAAAGCGAACGATGTCGCCGCCATCCTGTTCACCAGCGGCTCCACTGGCGTGCCCAAAGGCGTGGTCTATCGCCATCGGCATTTCCTGGCGCAACTCGACATGCTGCGTGAGGGGTTGGATATTCAAGCGGGCGGCGTCGATATGCCGACCTTCCCGCCATTCGCGCTGTTCGATCCGGGATTGGGCGTCAGCGCCATCATTCCCGACATGGATCCGACCCGGCCTGCCGCGGCCGATGCACGCAAATTGCTGTCCGCCATCCAAGCCTTCGACGTCGATCAACTGTTCGGCTCGCCGGCCTTGATGCGCGTGCTTGTCGAGCATGGCAAAGCTTTGCCCGGCTTGAAACGCGTCACCAGCGCAGGCGCACCGGTGCCGCCCGATGTGGTGGCGGGCCTGCTGAAACTCTTGCCCGATGACGCACGCTTTTGGACGCCCTACGGCGCCACGGAATGTTTGCCGGTCGCCCTCATCGAAGGCCGCGAATTGCTGCAACTTCGTCCGATGACCGAACAAGGTGCGGGCACCTGTGTGGGTCGGCCGGTTGCGCCCAATGAAGTGCGCATCATCCACATCACCGAAGACGCGTTGAACACTTGGAAGCAGGTACGCGTGGTGCCGCAAGGCATCGTCGGCGAAATCACGGTGGCCGGTCCGACCGCGACCGACACCTATTTCAATCGCGATGCGCAAACCAAAATCGCGAAGATCGAAGAAACCCTGCAAGACAACAGCAAACGCATCGTGCATCGCATGGGCGATCTCGGTTACTTCGACAAAGAAGGACGGCTGTGGTTCTGCGGACGCAAGACGCAGCGTGTCGTGGTCAGTCGTGACCTGACGTTGTGCACCGAGCAAATCGAACCGGTTTTCAACACCCATCCCGAGGTCGCACGCACGGCGCTGGTCGGCATCGGCAACAAAGGGGCGCAAGTGCCAATTCTGTGTGTGGAACTGGCGAAAGGCACACCTGCGAGCGCG
Source organism: Lysobacter soyae (assembly GCF_019551435.1). NCBI lineage: Bacteria > Pseudomonadati > Pseudomonadota > Gammaproteobacteria > Lysobacterales > Lysobacteraceae > Lysobacter > Lysobacter soyae. The sequence goes on along the minus strand of NZ_CP080544.1, from coordinate 33,379 downwards.
TGGAAGCGCATCGAAGACGAATTGCGACATCTGGCCAACGGCTCGGTGCTCACCGCACGTGTCGAACATTTCCTGTTGTATCCCAAGCCTTTCCCGGTGGATATCCGCCACAACGCGAAGATCGGTCGCGAGAAGTTGGCATTGTGGGCGGCAAAACACGTAAGGATTTCCCGTTGAAGGTATTGGTCACCGGCGGCGGCGGATTTTTGGGTCAAGCGTTGTGCAAAGCGTTGCGGGCACGCGGAGACGAGGTGCGCAGCTTCAGTCGAAGCCATTACCCGGCTTTGGATGCCATCGGCGTCGAACAAATCCAAGGGGACCTGCAAGACGCCGACGCCGTTCGCGCGGCGATGGCCGGCTGCGAGGCCGTCATCCATAACGCCGCCAAAGCCGGTGCATGGGGCAGCTACGAGAGCTACTACCAAGCCAATGTGATCGGCAGCCGCAATGTCGTTGCCGCTTGCAAGGCAAACGGCATTCGCAAACTGGTCTATACCTCGACGCCGAGCGTCACCCATCGCGCCACGCACCCGGTCGCCGGCGGCACCGCCGATGCCGTCCCTTACGGCACGCATTTCCAAGCGCCCTATGCGGCAACCAAGCAAATCGCGGAAGTCGAGGTACTGGCAGCCAACGGCCCCGACTTGGCGGTCGTCGCCTTGCGGCCACGACTCATTTGGGGCGTGGGCGATACGCAGATCCTGCCGCGCTTGGTCGATCGCGCGCGCCAAGGCAAGTTGGCGATTGTCGGTAGTGGCGACAACGAAGTGGATTGCACCTACGTCGACAATGCGGCGCAGGCGCATTTGAATGCGCTCGATCACTTGGACGTTGGCAGCGCGTGCGCCGGCAAGGCGTACTTCATCAGCAATGCGGAACCGCGCAAGATGTCAGTGCTCTTGAATGATCTGCTGGCAGCGGCAGGCGAGCCGCCGGTCACGCGCAAAATTCCTTTTGCATTGGCCTATGGTGTCGGCGCGGTCAGCGAAGTGGTGTGGCGATTGTTCAAACGTAAAGGCGAACCGCCGATGACACGCTTCCTGGCCGAGCAGCTCTCCACTACGCATTGGTACAGCATGGCGCCGGCGACACGTGATTTCGGTTACGTGCCGCAAGTCTCGATGGCTGAGGGTCTGGCGCGCGTTCGCATGGCGTGGCACGGCACTCGTTAGAATGCGCCTATGGTCAGTCCCTTTGAAAATGCCGCCGCCCGTTTTTCTTTCGCCTTGCCGAACTGGAAAGTTCCGGCCGGGCGCTTGCTCGAAGTCGCGCTGAATCGCGCGCTCGCACTCGACGCCGAAACGCGCGCGGCCTTGCCCGCATTGGATGGCCGCACGGTGGCACTGCAATTGCAGAATCCGTCCTTGGCTTTGCAGATTCGTGTTCGCGACAACCAACTTGAAGTCGGCCCGGTCGAAGATGCGGATCGCGCCGATTTGTCAGTGCGCAGCACCTTGGCCGGCGTGCTCGGGCAGCTGCCGTTCATGCGCGGTCGCAATGCCGCGCCATTGGGCGCGATGCGCGTTGAAGGCGATGCCGAACTGGCGCGCCGTCTGCAACGTATGGCCGAACGCTTCGATCCGGATTGGGTGCAACCCTTCACGCGTGTATTCGGTGATGTCATGGGTGTGCAAATCGCCAACGCGCTGGCCGCGGCATTGCGGGGCTCACGCGAATTCGCCCGCGGCTTCGCGCGTGATTCCGCTGACTTTCTGACCGAAGAAAGCCGTGATGTGGTCGGCAAGGAAGAGCTTCGCGCGTTCTACAGTGATGTGGATCATCTGCGCGATGACGCCGAGCGTCTGCAGGCACGTTTTGACCGCCTGCAAGTGGGACCGAAATCATGAGTCTCGGTGTCGGTCGCGCCTGGCGCATCGTCCGCACGTTGCTGCGTTATCGCCTTGACGCTTTGTTGGACGACACGCGTGCGGAAGCTTGGTTGAAGTTGGCGCGCCCCTTGGTGCCCAAAGCCTCGGCCGACATCGCCGAATTGCCGCGTGGCGTCCGCCTGCGTTTGGCGCTGCAAGAACTCGGCCCGATCTTCGTCAAGTTCGGTCAGATCCTGTCCACGCGTCGTGACTTGATTCCCGAAGACATCGCCAATGAATTAACCCTGCTGCAAGCGCAGGTGAAGCCGTTCGATGGCGAGGAAGCCAAACGCATTGTCGAACGCTCGTTGGGGATGCCCATCGAAAACGCTTTTGCCGATTTCGATACCACGCCCTTGGCATCGGCTTCAATCGCGCAAGTGCACGCGGCGACGATGCACGACGGTCGCAAGGTCGTGGTCAAAGTCTTGCGTCCGAATATCGACAAGCAGATCCAAGCCGACGTGGAGCTGTTGAGCTCATTGGCAGGCGTGGTCGAACGCACCCATCCCAACGCCGACAAAATCCGCCCGCGTGAAATCGTTAGCGAAATCGATGCCACCTTGCAGGCAGAACTCGATCTGCAGCGCGAGGCCGGCAACGCCGCCGTGCTGCGTCGCAATTGGTTGAACTCGCCCGACCTCTATGTGCCCGAAGTGATTTGGACGCACACCGCCAATCACGCGCTGACCATGGAACGCGTGTATGGCATTCCGTCCGATGACGTGATGACGCTGGACAATCTCGGCATTGACCGCAAACGATTGGCGGAAAAAGGCGTGCGCGTTTTTTATCAGCAAGTGTTCCGCGACAACTTCTTCCACGCCGACGCCCATGCGGGCAACATCTGGGTGGATGACGCCGAGAGCCGCAAACGCGATCCGCGTTTCATCGCGCTGGACTTCGGCATCATGGGTCAGCTCTCCAGCAAGGACCAGTATTACCTTGCCGAAAACTTCATGGCGATTTTCAATCGCGATTACCGACGCATTGCCGAGCTGCATGTCGAAGCCGGTTGGATGCCGGGGCATGTGCGTATTGATGAACTCGAAGCGGCGGCGCGCGGTATTTGCGAGCCTTACTTCACCCGTCCGCTCTCGCAGATTTCTTTGGCGGAAGTTTTGGCCAAGTTGTTCAAGATGGCGCAGCGGTATGAGCTGACGCTGCAGCCGCAACTGATCCTGTTGCAAAAGACTTTGCTCAACATCGAAGGCGTCGGCCGTCAGCTCGATCCGGAAATCGATATCTGGGCCGTCGCACGTCCGGTGCTCGAACGCATTTTGATTGAACGCTATAGTCCGCGCCGTCTCGGTGCGGAGTTCGCCAAGCGATTGCCCGAGCTCGTCACCCACGCGCCGGAAATGCCGACGCTGATTCATGCCTGGCTGCGTCAGCAGGTCGAAGGCAAGCACGAAATCCGCATGCGCTCCGACGACCTCACCCGCGTGTCCAATGATTTGCACGCCATGCAAAAACGGATGGTGTCGGCCATTCTCGGCACCGGCTTGTTGATCGCCGCAGCGCTGCTCTATGCGTTGGATGCCGGTGGCCCGCGCATGCTGGGCGCACCGGTCTCGGTGTGGATCGCCGGTCTCGGCGGACTATGGGCGATTGTGGCGGCGTGGCCGCGGCGCAATCGCCGTTGAGTCAACTGTCCGACTTCGGTGAAACGACAGAACCATGAGTGACGCGCCAAACCACGCGCCAAACACCGCATTGCCCATCGTCCATCACGATCCGCAGTTCGTCGTGGTCAACAAGCCGCCGGGATTGATGGTCCACGACAGTGCACTGGCGCGTGGCGAGTCCGATTTCGCGGCAGACCGTTTGCGCGAGCAACTCGGCTGTCCGGTGTTTCTTGTCCATCGCTTGGATCGTGCCACCAGCGGCGCCTTGTTGGTGGCGCTCGACCGTGACACCGCTTCATTGCTCGGCAAGGCCTGGATGGCCGGCGAAGTGGAAAAATCCTATCTGACCGTTTGCCGCGGCTGGCCGGCTGAGGATGCGTTCACCATCGACCATCCTTTGGATGGCGGCCCCGGCAAGCCGCAGAAGAAACCGGCGATCACGCATTTCGAGACGCTGGACCGCTGCGAATTGGCCCTGCCTTCGGCGCACCACGAGACCTCGCGCTATGCCTTGCTGCGCGCGATGCCGGAGACCGGACGCTTCCGGCAGATCCGTCGGCATCTCAAACACGCCTTTCATCACATGATCGGTGACACCAGTCACGGCGACGGCCGGCACAACCGCAACTTCCGCATGCAGGGCATCCACCGGATGTTGCTGCATTGCGAAATGCTGCGCTTCCGGCATCCCTATAGCGGTGAGCTGATTGAAGTGCGGGTGCCCACCGAAGGGGAATTCAACAAAGCCCTGGCCCTGTTCCCATCGCACAGTGACATGCCGCTCGTTTAGACTCGACGCATGCGTATCGAGAAGATCGAACCTGAAATCGAAGAGCGATTTGTGCGCGCTTCCGGGGCGGGGGGACAGAACGTCAACAAGGTCGCCACGGCCGTCGAACTGCGCTTTGATGTGGCGGGCTCACCCTCGTTGAGCGAGCCGGTGCGCGCACGCTTGTTGGCGCGACGCGATCGACGTCTGACCGATGAAGGCGTGCTGGTGATTCATGCGCAGCGCTTTCGTACGCAAGACCGCAACCGCGAAGATGCGCGTGAGCGGTTGATGCAATTCATCGCGCACGGATTCGAAGTGCAAAAGCCGCGCGTGGCCACCAAGCCGACGCGCGCATCGAAGGAACGACGGCTGGACAGCAAAAAGAAAGCCGGCCAATTGAAACAACAAAGGACGCGACGTGATTGGGATTGAAGCACTGCCGGCGGTCGGCTCGCATCCGCCGACACCGGCACCGGATGGCAACGTGTTGAGCTTGCCGCCGAACGCGCCGCGCGTCGCGCCGAACCGTTTCAGCCGTTGGTTCGGTCGCAGTCTGCTGAAGCTGGGCGGTTGGCGCATGGTGGGCGAGATGCCCGACGTGCGCCGGGCGGTCTTGATCGGCGCGCCGCACTCGTCGAATTGGGACGGCGTCTGGGGCTTTGCGGCAAAAATGGCCATGGGGCTCGAGATCCGCATTCTCGCCAAGAAGGAGTTGTTTTTCTGGCCGGCCGGCCCGATCCTGTGCGCCTTGGGAGTGATCGCCATAGATCGCGACGCGCCCGGCGGTTTCGTCGGTCAGACGGTGGAAAGAATGAAGAATGCCGACGCCTTCTGGTTGGGCATCGCGCCGGAAGGGACCCGCAAGAAAGTCGAGAAATGGAAATCCGGCTTTTGGAAGATCGCCCACGAAGCCAACGTTCCGGTCATCCTCGAGTACTTCCACTATCCCGATAAGATCATCGGCATCGGCCCGACCGTGAAGCTTAGCGACGACTTCGAGGCCGACATGGCGCGTATCCGCGCCTGGTACGCGGGATGGAAAGGCAAGAATCGCGATACCGTATGAGGCCGGCCGCGGGTTTCGCGTCTGGATAACAGGCTTGCGCCTACAGTCAGGGTTCGCCGTCGCCTGGCGTTCGATCAAGGAGTTGAATCAATGAGTCTTCAGGGCAGTTGCCACTGCGGGGCAGTGAAGTTCGAAGTGCAAGGCACGCCGGAATCTGTGATGGAGTGCAATTGTTCGCACTGCCAACGGAAGGGTTTCAAGCTGTGGTTCGTGCCGGAAACTGAGTTCAGCTTGCTGCAAGGTGCGGATGCGCTCACCACGTACCAATTCAACAAGCACGTCATCGACCATCAGTTCTGCAAGACCTGCGGCTGCCAAGCCTTTGGTCGTGGTCATGCGGAAGACGGGACGTCGCTCTATGCCGTCAACGTGCGCTGTATTGAAAACGAAGACATCGATTCGATCCCGGTCAATAAAGTGGACGGTCGCAGTTTCTAATTCCCATCCCATACAGGAAACCGATCATGAATCCGTACTTAAACTTTCCCTCCGGGACCACCCGCAAGGCGTTTGATTTGTATCAGCGCGTGCTCGGCGCGAAATTGCTGTTTACCCACACTTGGGGCGAATCACCGGAAAATGCCCAAGCACCCGGCATGAAGCCTGATGACGTCATGCACGCCACGCTGCAATTTCCCGACGGTGCGATTTTGATGGGTGCCGACTGCCCGCCGGAATATTTGAAACCCCTCGGCGGGTTCAGCCTGAGCGTCAACGCGGAAAACGTCGCCGACGCCGAACGTTTTTTCGCCGGCCTGAGCGAAAACGGCACCGTCACCATGCCGTTGGAAGAAACCTTCTGGGCGCAACGCTTCGGCATGTGCGTCGATCAGTTCGGCGTGCCGTGGATGGTCAATTGCGAGATGAAGGCACCCGAATAATCACGCGCGTTCGCGTCAAGCGATCGTGCAGCGTCGTGTGATCCGGAGGCAGGGCCGCCATCAGGTGGCCCAAATTCAAGCTAAACCAGGACAGTGATGCGGCCAATTGGCGAAGCACCGAGCGCGAGACCGACAAGCCTTGGCCGCTGTCGGCATCCACCACCATCAAACCCACGTGGCGTTTGCCGATGGAGCCGCGAGCAGCGCGCGTTTCCCCCCAGACATTCAGCAGGCCGGACGCCAATGCGAATCCGGCGATGAAGACGAAGGTCATATGTAAGAGCCGTGTCGCCAGTTGCCGCGCATCGGCTTGGATGTTTGCGCCACTCAGCAGCGACTGAACAAAACTGATGAAATCGAGCCCGTCGAACGCGGCTATCGCCGCCTGCTTCGACACCTGCCTGTGCAACGATAGAAACGCCTGCCAGATCGCAGCGGGATCCGTGCACAAGTAAGTAGCAAGACAAACCAACGGCAAGACAATCGCCGCATCAATGCACCACGCGCAGGCGCGCAACACAAAGCCGGCCGGTTTGCCGGGCAGACGCGAATCAGGTGATGTTGTCTGCATGTTCCGCGGCGCGCGACTTGTGCATCACCCGCGCAAACAACAAGCCGATTTCATACAGCGCGATCAGGGGGATCGCCAGCAACAATTGCGACACCACATCCGGCGGCGTGATCACCGCCGCGACGATGAAAATCGCCACTACCGCATAACCGCGCCAGTCCGCCAACTGCTTCGGCGTGACCACGCCGAGCAAGACCGCCACCAACAAGGCAATCGGCAACTCAAAACTCAGCCCGAAGGCGAGAAAAATCACCAATACAAAATCGAGATAGGCGGAGATGTCCGTCATCATCGCCACGCCGGGCGGCAAGGTCTTGGATAAAAATCCGAAGGCCGCCGGCAACACCAAGTAATAAGCGAACGCGCAACCGGCGTAAAACAAACCCAGCGCGGCCACCAACATCGGCACGGCCAACTTGCGTTCGCGCTTGTACAAGCCGGGTGCGACAAACGCCCAGGCTTGGTACAGCAGCCAAGGCATGGAAATCATCAAGGCGACGAAGAACGCCAGCTTCAACGGCGTGACAAACGGCGACGCCACTTGGGTGGCAATGATTTGACCGCCCTTGGGCATCACCCGCAACAAAGGCTCGGAGAGCAGGGTGTACAGACGATTGGCAAACGGCAGCAGCGCCAACAACACCAAAGCGAACCCGGCCAATGCACGCAGCAGGCGTTTTCGCATTTCCAACAAATGCGCCACCATGCCGCCGAACATCGGCGCGTCAGACGGCGTCGTCATCTTTCTTTTCCGGTGTCGTCGTGTCGGGCGCTTCCAGCGGTGCGTTGAGCTTGGCCTTCATCTCGTCCAGCGATGCCTGCGCTTCACGCATCGCCTTGCGCATATCTTCCGCGGCCAATTCCTGTTCCAACTGCGCCTGCATCGAAAACCAATAGGCGCGCATGCGGCGCACCCACAGACCGACCATGCGCGCGGCGCGCGGCAATCTTTCCGGACCCAACACGATCAGCGCGACGATGCCGATCAAGAGCATCTCGCTGAAACCCACCTCGAACATTGTCGGGGGTCGCGATTACGGCGTGTTCGAGTTCGAATCGTCCGTCTTTTCGGACGGCGGCGTCTTCGGCTCTTCTTCGCCGTTCACACCCTTCTTGAACTCGTTCACGGCTTTGCCGAGGTCACGCGCGCCGCTCGTTAGACGGCGGGTGCCGAACACCAGCAAGACGATGACGAGCACGACAATCCAGTGCCCAATACTCATGGCAAATCCTCTTCAATTCGAGCGCAAAGGATACCGCATCGCCCCTTCGGGCTCAGGGTTTTTTGGCCGGCTCGGGCAGGGCTTCGGTGGTGACCGCGCTGCTTGCGGCCGGCGCCGCGGTTTGCGTTTCCGGCGCTGCTACCGGTGCCGCGGTAGCGGCGGGTGCTACCGTTGGTGTGGCGCTGGCGGCCACCGGCGCATCACTGACGGCGCGGCGGCTGTGTGCGGCGGCTGCCGCTTCTTCGATCGTATCGCTGAAATCCACCAACGCATTCGGGGTGCGCACGGCTGTACGGCCTTCAAAAATCATCCGCGGCGTACTGCCTTGGCCGTACATGCGTTGGTTCGCGGCGTCGTCAATTGACAGCGCGGCACCGTCCACCGACACACCGGCAAACAGGCCGCGGGCGCGCGACCAAGACCAAATTTCCGCCTTCAACTGTTCATCCGTCGAGGCCGAGGCCGTGCGGCCCACAGGGCCCGCCGCCACGCCGGCATCGGCGCCGAGGGTGAATTTGCCGGCCACAATGCTGTCCAAACCGCGATCGGTGTGGAAGACCATCACGATGTCCGCCGATTGCACGCCGGCCTGCAGACCGATGCTGCCGCCGGTGAGTTTGACGAAGGACGGCGCCGACCAGCTGCCATCCGGGCGGCGCACCGAGAGCAACCCCTCACCGCGACGACCGCCGAAAATAAAGCCGATCTTCAACGTGTCCGGCACCACCACCACGGCGCGGGCTTCATCAAACAAACGATCCGGAATTGCCGATTCGGGAATGGCTTGGATATCGCGCAACACCTGCACCGCGCGCTGCGCACGGGCAGCGTCATCCAGCTTGTCTTTCGCTTGGGCGCCAGAACTTGCCGCCAAGCCGCCGGCGACTAGCAGTGTCGGCAGCAGCCAACGGAAAGCGGGGGTGGCAGCGCGAAAATCCATGAGTCATCCATTTGCGTGCGAAACCTTGATGCTAAGCGTTGCGGCGCGGGGGGTAAACCGAACACGGCAGCCGCACCTGTCGCGCGTTAAGCTAGTGCGCTAAATGGAACCTGCCAAATCTGTGAAAAACGCCCTTTTACTCGTCAATCTCGGCACACCGGATCAGGCGGATGCGGAATCGGTCCGGCGTTACTTGGCCGAATTTTTGATGGACCCGCGCGTGGTCGCCATTCCGCGTTTTATTTGGTCGCCGTTGCTCAATCGCGTGATTCTGCCCAAGCGCTGTGCACCGGTGGCGGAAAAATACGCAAGCATTTGGATGGATGGCGGCTCGCCCTTGAAAGTGTTGAGCGAAGCGTTGACCGCCAAAATCGCGCAGCGACTTTCCGACACGCGCGTGGCCCTGGCGATGCGTTACGGCAGCAACAATATGGATACGACCATCGCCCGACTGTATGACGAAGGCGTGCGTGCGTTCACCGTGTTGCCGTTGTATCCACAGTATTCGACCACCACCACCGCTTCGGTGGAAGATCGCATCCATGCCTTGGCGCCGCGCTTTGCGGATGCGCAGTTCAAGATCATTGCCGACTATCACGACCATCCGGCGTGGGTGCAGGCCGTGGCCGATCAATTGCGTGCCCATCACCGTGCGCACGGCCGTGCCGACAAATTGATGTTTTCGTTTCACGGCATTCCGGCGGCCTTGGTGCGCAAAGGCGATCCTTATGCCACGCACTGCGAAGCCGGTACGCGCAAAATTGCACGCGCCGCAGGTCTGCAACGCGATGACATCACGCTGACCTACCAATCGCGATTCGGTCGCGCGAAGTGGCTCGAACCGTTCACGGTCACCACCCTTGAGGAGTGGGGCAGGGCGGGCGTCAAAACCGTCGATGTGATCTGTCCGGGCTTCGCCGTGGATTGTTTGGAAACGCTCGAAGAAATCGCCGACACCAATGCCGAGATTTTCAAACAGGCCGGTGGCGAACGCCTGAATTACATTCCCTGTCTCAACGACAGTGATGCGCACGCCGATGCACTGGTGCAAATTGCCCGGGAAGCACAGCCTTGAACGCCTTCGAGATTGAGATTCCGATCGGCAAGATCACGGGCCTCCGCCAGGGTGAAGCCGGCGCACCAAAAGTGCTGGCGCTGCATGGTTGGTTGGACAATGCCGCGAGCTTCGTGCCGATGGCGCCGCATCTGCGCGATCTCGATTTGGTGGCGGTGGATTTGCCGGGACACGGCAGCAGTGCCCATCTACCGCTCGGCGTCGCTTACACCTTCGAATTGGCGGTACTCAACGTTCTTGATATCGCCGATGCGCTCGGCTGGACCGAATTCCATTTGCTCGGCCACTCGATGGGCGCAGGCATTGCCAGTTTGGTGGCGGCCAGCGCACCGGAGCGGGTGCTGTCGCTGGTGTGCATCGAAGCCTTGGGCGGCTTGGCGGAAGACGCCGGCAACACCGCGCAACGCATGCGCGAATCGGTGGCCTCGTCGCGTGCCATGGCGACGCGATCGCTGCGCGTGTTTCCGGACATCGCGCCCGCCATCAAAGCGCGCATGGTCGCCAACAGTTTGAGCGAGCCGACAGCAAGACTGTTGGTGGAGCGCGGCCTGAAAACCGTGCCGGGCGGCTTCCAATGGCGCACCGACCAACGGCTCACCGTGCCGACGTGGCTGCGACCGGTCGATGCGCAAATCGAAGACGTGCTCGCCCATATCGACTGCCCGACCCAGGTGATCTTCGCCACGCCGGCGCAGCCCTATCTGCCGGACGATGTACGCCAACGCTATGTCGCGCAGCTCAAGCAGGGCAGCCTCGCCTTGTTCGAAGGCACCCATCATTTGCACATGGAAATGCCCGCCGACATCGCAAGCGTGATCATGCGCACATTTGAGAACACTGAGCCGAATCCATGACCTTAGGCACCCGCCGCAGCACCGGCGGATACCTAGACTCAAAGGTTGTCTGTACTTGGGGTCGTCATGAGAAATGCATTGAAAACGCTTGCGCTTGCCGCAGGTATCGCAGGTGTCGGGATTGCGCACGCGCAGTCCGTCGATATGGATATGACCGGCCGCATTCGCGCCGAAGCCTTCCAACGCTCGCAAGTGTTGAAAACGTTGAATCACCTGACCGATGTCATCGGTCCGCGTCTGACCAACTCGCCCTCCATGTACGCCGCCAATGCCTGGACGCGTGAGAAGTTCACCGAGTGGGGTCTGGCCAATGTGCACGACGAAGCCGTTGAAGATTTCGGTCGCGGCTGGGTCTTTACCGACGCGCACGTTGAAATGACCGTGCCCCGCGCCATGCCGTTGCATGCGCTGCCGAAAGCCTGGACGCCGGGCACCAACGGCATGGTCGAAGGCGAGGCGATGGTCGCCAAGCTGGCTTCCAAGGCCGACCTCGAAAAATTCAAAGGCAAACTGCGCGGCAAGATCGTGTTCTTGGACGATCTGCGTCCGTACAAGCCGAACGAAAAATCCGATTTCCAACGTCACGACAAAGCGTCGCTGGAGGAAATCGCGTCTTCGCCGGTGCCGGTCAGCCGTCCGGCTGGCGATGAATCACCGGAAGCGATGATGAAGCGTTTCCGCGAGCGCGCCGAGTTCACCCCGCTGCTCAACCAATTCCTGATTGATGAAGGCGTGCTCGCCACGATGTCGATCAGCAGCTGGAACGACGGCATTGTTCGCGTCATGGGTGGCGGTTCGCGCAAAGCCGGCGAGTCGGTCGGCGTACCGGCGTTCGTGATGATCGCCGAACACTACAACACCGTGATGCGCGCCCTGGCCGACAAAGAGAAAGTCAGCCTGCGAGTGGCATCGGACGCCCGCTTCACCGACGACACCAACAAGCCGGCCTTCAACACCATTGCTGAAATCCCGGGCACCGGCCCGAACCGCAATGAAATCGTGATGATCGGTGCGCACATGGACTCCTGGCACACCGGTTCCGGTGCGGCCGACAACGGCGCTGGCGTTGCGGTGATGATGGAAGCCATGCGCATCCTGAAGGCCGTGGGCGCGAAACCCAACCGCACCATCCGCGTCGGTCTGTGGACTGGTGAAGAACAAGGTCTGGTCGGCTCGCAAGCCTATGTGGCCAAGCACTTCGCGAAATATCCCGAACCGACCGATCCGGCCGAGAAGAATATTCCGCGTTCGCTGCGCACGAACAAAGGCAAGCTGCAGCGCATGGCCGATTACGACAAGCTATCGGTGTACTTCAACCTCGATAACGGGAGCGGCAAAATCCGCGGCGTGTACGGCCAGGAAAACCTTGCGGCCGCTCCGATCTTCGAAGAATGGTTGAAGCCGTTCAATGATGTCGGCGCCACCGTTGTCACCCAACGTAACACCGGCAGTACCGACCACATCTCGTACGATCAAGTCGGCTTGCCGGGCTTCCAGTTCGTGCAAGACGGTCTGGACTATTTCAGCCACGTGCACCACACGCACCTCGACGTGCAAGACCACATCTCCGAGCCGGATCTCAAGCAAGCGTCGGCGATTGTTGCCTCGTTCGCTTATAACGCGGCGATGATGAAGCAACGCTTCCCGCGCAAGCAGTTGGTTGAGAACTGAGCGACGTCACCGCGACATTAAGAACGGGCCGATCTTGGATCGGCCCTTTTCTTTTTACGGTTAGAAACTCGAACCCGGCTGCTTCAAGAACTCAAGCTCTTCCGGGGTGGACTCACGCCCCAGCAGCGCATTGCGATGCGGATAGCGACCGAAGCGATCGATGATGGCTTTGTGTCGCACTTCAAAATCCAGATTGTCGGGCGCGAACTGCTCAAACAAGCGCATCGCCTCGGCATGAATCACCGCAGATTCGCTGTGCATATAAGGCAAGATCAAAAAGGGGCGCTGTTTCGGGGTCAATGCCTCTAGCGAGGCAATCGCCACGGCTTCCTGCGCTAGTACCAAGGCCATGCCGTCTTGGGCGAACGCCCCCGGTGTGCCGCGATAGACATTACGTGAGAACTGGTCGAGCACCAGGATTTCCGCCAAGCGACCGCGCGGCTCAATGCGCCAGGTATGCAATTCACCCGCTGCCGCTTGCGACAGCACGCTACCGAAACGTGACTTGATGGTCGCATCGAAGTCCGCATCAACTTTCCACCATTGCTCGGGCTTCGTTTCTTCGAACCAAAATTTCAACACGTCATTGATCATCTGGCTGTCCTTATGGGGGAGAAAGGATGTATTCGCAGCGCTCGTCGCTCAGGATGTTCACCACCGCATCCATGGATTCATACAGACGGATGGCACCGGCGTTGTTGCGCATGACACCGGCGAAGACGAAACGCGTGCAGCGTTGATCACGCGCCTGAGCGCGCAAGCACGCAATCATCGAAGTACCGAAGCCTTTCGAACGATGGCGTTGATCCAGTTCGATCTTTTCAAGCACGAAACTCGCGTTCGGCGCGAACCAACCGTGCGCCCGCCCGATCACACGCCGTCCGTGCTTCGCCTTCAGCAAATAGTGCTGGCGACCGTCGGATTGCGCGTAATGCCAATTGGTGTCGAGTTCGAGCAAGGCGACTGCCGTGATGGGGGTGTTGCCCATTTTAAGGCGCGATGCGCCATCAGCCTGAATTGACTATGATCCGGTGATGCAAACCGTCACACAGCAAGACTTCCTGGCGAACTTCGCCGATTCGATCGTGCAAGCCAAGTCGTTGGAAGATTTGGTGCGGCCTTTGCTCGAGTTGCTGGAAGCAGTGACTGGCCTCGATTCCACCTACATGACCACCATTGATGAAGCGGAAGGTGTGCAGCACGTGGTGTACGCACGCAATTCCCGGCGCTTGGTGATTCCCGAAGGCATCACCGTGCCGTGGCATGACACCTTGTGCAAACGCGCCTTGGATGAAGGCCGCGCCTATACCGACGATGTCGCCGGCTGCTGGGGTGACTCGGATGCGGCAAGGGCGCTGGGCATTGCCACCTATGCCAGCACACCGATCCGAACCACCGACGGCACATTGCAAGGCACCTTGTGTGCCGCCAGCGACGAACGCAAACCGCTGCAGCCCGGCGCCGAACGCGTACTGCGGCTGTTCTCGCATTTGATCGGCCAACAGCTGGAACGCGAGCGATTGATGCAGGCACTGCAGGTTGCCAACAAACAACTCACCCATCATTCGCTCACCGACAGCGTGACGGGCTTGCCGAACCGGCGCGCACTCCTCGATACCTTGGCGCGACGCCTGCACCTGCGCGACCGCTTGGGTGGCCGCGTCTGGGTCGCATTCATCGACTTGGACGGCTTCAAGAAAATCAATGACGACTATGGCCACGAAGTCGGCGATCAGTTCCTGGCGGTCATGGCACGCGCGTTGGCCAATTGCCATCGCGGCGATGACTTCACCGCGCGATTGGGCGGCGATGAATTCGTGGTGGTCGGCAATATGGATGTAGATGATGACAACAGCGTCGATGCGCTAATGGCGCGTATGCAAGACGCCACACGCGGACGCTTCCAACTGGAGTCGCAGACCCTCGATTACGAAGGCCCCAGCATCGGCTTGGTGTTTGCAGACGCCGATGAGCGTGAGCCCGAAGCCATCATCGCGCGCGCCGATGCCGCCATGTATGCCGCCAAGCGTCAACGCAAGGCGGCACGCACGGCCTGACTCAGGCCGGCGGCTCCCACAGTTCGATCTTGTTGCCGTCAGGGTCGATCACCCAACCGAACTTGCCGAAATCGGACGGCTCGGTGTTATCGATGACTTGGCAGCCTTCGGATTTCAAGGCCGCCATCAGCGCGTCCAAATCGTCCACGCGGTAGTTGATCATGAAGGGTGCCGTGCTCGGTGCCATCTTGTCGCTGTTTTCGGAAAAGGTTGACCAGATGGTCATGCCTTCGCTGCTGCCTTCACCGCCCCAGGGAAAAATCGCGCCACCCCATTCAGTGACATCCATGCCGAGGTGGGTTTTGTACCACTCACCCAAGGCTTTCGGGTCTTTGGATTTGAAGAAAATGCCGCCAATGCCTGTGACACGTTTCATGAAGGGTCCCGGTGAATGAGTGAGTCGTTGAAGCAGTATGCCCAGAAATGGCGGCTCAAGCGCGAAGAATTTTTTCCATGGCTTTGCCTTTGGCGAGCTCGTCGATGAGCTTGTCCATGTAGCGGATCTTGCGCATCAACGGATCGGCCACCTCTTCAACGCGCACGCCGCAGACCACGCCGGTAATCAATCCGGCATTGGGATTGAACTTCGGGGCTTTGGCGAAAAAGGTTTCCAAATCGGTCTCGCTGCTGCCGAGTTTCTTCAACGTGGCGGCGGAATAGCCGGTCAACCATCGAATGACTTCAATCAGCTCGGCCTCGGTGCGGCCCTTTGACTCCACCTTCTTCACATACATCGGATAGAGACTCGCCCATTTAATCGCGAAAACTTTTTCCAAACGCATGTGCAGACTCCTCGCAATTCAATTCAGAGCCAACGCGTACCCAGCGGCACCGGGTGTTCCGGCGCGCATAGGGTGACCGCACCGTCGGCGTTGTGGAATCCGGTCAGGCAGCGAAATTGCCGTCGCGCTCGGGCTGTTCCGTGACGCGAATCACCTGCACATCCATGCTGGCGCCCCCGTTGATCGGCCAGGAAATGGTGTCGCCTTCCTTCAGGCCCAGCAGCGCACTGCCGACCGGCGCGAGGATGGAAATGTTGTCCGGCGAGCCGTCGGAATCCTTCGGATAGACCAACTTCAAAGAGAATTCCTTGCCTTCGCCGGTGCGAAACAACACGGTGGAATTCATCGTGACGATGTCGGCCGGCACATCACGCGCGCTCACGATGGTGGCGCGATCCAATTCGGCTTCAAGCCTTTCCTTGCCGGGGAAGGTTTGTTCCGACAAACGCTCCAAAATGGCTTCGAGGCGGTCAGCGTCCTGCTGCGTGATGATGATGGATGGAAGCTTCACTGCGGTTCTCCGAAAATCTATTCCAATGGCGCCGAAAACCGCCAAAACGGCGGAATTAGCGACGATCAGACCAGTCTATCGTGTACCGGCGGCGAAGCCATTAGCCGTGACTGAAAACCACGCAAATCAAGGCTAAAACGGCCGGAAGTGCCTGAATGAACAGGATTTTGCGCGACGCGGTCAGGCCACCGTAGATACCGGCCACAATCACGCAGCCGAGGAAAAACAGCTTGAACAGCCGCCCATCTTCGCCAAGGGCGAGACCGGTGAACAAACCGGCGGCCAAAAAGCCGTTGTAGAGGCCTTGGTTTGCGGCCAGCACTTTGGTTTGTTCGGCAAAAGTCTCAGTCGTTCCGAAAGCGCGGCGGCCCTTTGGCGAGGTCCACCAAAACATTTCCAGCATCAAGATGTAGACATGGAGCAGGGCGACAAACGCGACCAGGACGGTGGCCAAGATTTGCATGGGCGGGATTCCGGTGAGCGGCAGGGTTTAAAACACCCCGGGGATCAGCGCTTTGGTGCGCTGCATGTAGTCGAGATACTTCTGGCCGAATTGCTCGCTGAGAAATCGCTCTTCGTGCCGGTATTTGTTCCAGAACGATACAAACACAATCAGCAAGGCCAGCAATCCGCGCCAATCGCCTGCGCCGACTGCAGTGCCGAGAATGGCGAGCAGCAGCCCGGTGTAAATGGGATGGCGAACACGGCGATAGGGGCCGGCTTCAATGAGCTCATGGTCTTGTTTGATTTGGACCACGCTGCTCCAATTGCGACCGAGAATATGTCGCGCCCAACACGCGATCGAAACGCCGGCGACGGTGAGCGCCAGCCCGATCTCCTTGACCCAGAGCCCATGCGGAACGAAGCGCTCGCGCAGCCAACTGCCGGTAAACCATTCGCCCGGTCCGAGCAGCAGCCCGGCAATGATCAGTGGCGTCCAATAAAGCGCGAGCTGCAACAGCTTGGGTTCGGTGCGTTGGGTGCGTTTAAGCTTGCGCGCACTCCAAATCCAATACGCGGCCAGGCAAATCCACGCCAAACGAAAGCCGTGAGAAATCCATTCTTCCATGCGTCTGATCCTCAACGCTCATTTCGATAGCTTGACTATACGCTTGGACAACACTCGACCCTCGCTATCAAGCGCCACAATTTGCTATGACCGACCGGGCGCGAGGTAGAGCTTTGTTTGTCGGGGCTGGTTAGGGAAGAACGCGAACAGATCGTCCGTGATTTCGGGGTAGAACTCATCCCTAAACCAGCGCTGGCGGCCGGGCTGCTCGGCCGCGCAGAAATGACTTCCCCACCGGTCAGTGTTTTGCTGAAAATCCATCTGTCTTGAAGGAGACAGCAAAACCCAACAGAGGCTTTGCCGCAACCGGAAGCGGAACGAGCAACAGTACAAACAACGGGCTTCGTCAACGTGACGTATTTATTCTCTTCCCTGATTTGGAAACTCTAGGACCCGCTTGAGAATCAATCGAGCTTTTTGGCAATTTCTTCAAGTAGATCTTGGTCGAGGCCAGTATTGTTCAAAATTGCCCTGAACTCGCCGCTGCTTGGGACAAAGGTCACGAGAGCGCGATAGTTGCCAGTCTTACCCGCCTCTTTAAGAACCAACACATCATTCTGAACTTCGACGCGTCCGCCTAAGGCGTAATTTTGAGAAGTGAAGTTGACAGTCTCAAGCTCGCGTATCCGATTTGTAGATATGTATTTGCCAGAATAAATTCCATCCATGATCAATCTTAAATCTGAGACAGAACTGAAGAATGATCCTGATGCTGCGGCAAAAGGAGGTATATAGCTTGGGGAGGGAGACGAATCAATTGCCGAATAATTTCCAGCGTCAAAGTTTGATTCTGGAAAAGACATTGCAGGAATTCCCGTATTTCTGAGGCCTAGCGGTAGAGTTAGCTCAGCCCTCACAGCATCCGTAAAGCTGGCGCCTGACACTGTTTCAATGATCGCTCTGACAAGTATCCAGTTGGTGACGGAATAATCCCACCCCTTTCCTGGTTCGAAATTAAGAGTGCCGTTGGCCCACAATGGATATGATTCCATGGCCCCCGCAGTGGAAGATCTTACAGAAGGATCCTTCCTTAAGGCTGCTGTGGCCCCATCAGGAATTCCACTCGTGTTGCTGAGCAAGTTTCGAATCGTGACCAATCGCCCGGTGTTGCCAGGAATTGACGTCAATACAGTGCCAATTGGTTGGTCAAGCGTGAGCTTTCCCTTATCCGCAAGTCGTAGCACGACCAGAGTCGTTAAAAATTTAGATACAGAGCCTATCTGAAACCTTGTATCCAGTGTGAAAGGAGTGCGTGCTTCCAAATTGGCATATCCATATGAGTAATATCTCCCAATGTCCCGTGTGCTTTTCGCATATAAGGCGATACCGTTGAAACCGGTGGGGATATTTCTACTTATAGATTGTTGTGGGACTGTAACGCATGAGGTAAGCGTCACTAGCGCAGCCATTAAAACCAATTTTTTTAGCACGGAAATCCTTTGACTGTGGCGATCGTTTGATAAGCGCGCGCCTAACGCTTTGGTGTTCAGACCACCGGAAAACAGCATGGACCGCACGTCGGGTCTCACGTCTTTACGCCCGAACAGTTGCTAGAGGTTTCCCTCGAATTCATAAGCGTGGGCCAGGACGTGATTGCTCTCGATAGACCTACTCTAGCGGAGAATAGGGATGAAGGCAGCGGGCGTCGATGTGGGTAAGCGGTTCCTTGATATCGCAGTTTCGGGAGGTCAGAAGGTTCTGCAGGTCCCGAACACAAAGGCGGGCCTCGCCAAGGCCATGCGACGACTGGTGGAGGAAGGTGTAGAGCGCACCATCGTGGAAGCGACGGGCGGTTACGAGGATGCTTTTCTCGAGGCTGCGGGCGAAGCGGGACTATGGGTCGCCCGGGTGAACCCAAGGCAAGCGCGGAACTTCGCCAGTGCAACAGGTGAGTTGGCAAAAACCGACGAGATAGACGCGCGTCTACTGTGTCTTATGGCGGGAATGTTCGCCGATCGCTTACGCAGGCACGCATTGCCGGAGCCTTGGATTAAAGCACTCTCCGAGTGGACGAGACGCCGTAGCCAAGTCGTTAAGATGATACAAATGCAACGGCAGCAATCTGCGATGTCTCCGGCGCACATCAGGGTGTCAATTGCGAAGACGCTCGCCGCATTGAAGCGTGAATTGGTCGCCGTCGAACATCAAATCGAGCGGATTGTCAGCGCGCATCGCACGCCCTCACTCGGTGACAGGAAAGGGCTGGGTCCTGTGTTCCAAGCAACCATGCTGGCGTGTCTTCCAGAGCTGGGACTGATGAACCGGCAACAGATTTGCAAGTTGGTGGGGGTTGCGCCCTTGGCAAAGGATAGCCGTCAGACTCAAGGCAAACGACGGGTGCGAGGCGGCCGATCCCACATAAGAGTCGACCTGTATTTGGCAACCTTATCTTCAGTTCGGTGGAGTCCGGAAATGAAAGCGCACTATCAACAGCTACGAGCTAGGGCGAAGGTTGGAAAAGTGGCGCTTGTGGCCTGCATGCAAAAGCTTCTGGGTATCGTCAATGCGCGCCGGCGGGATGAGCTCGCGGAGGCATCTGCAATGGCAATTTAACCGTTCGTCGGAGGACAGTTGCTGAATTGAGTCGGGCCGCGAAGCGGCCACGGCTTGAATGAAATGTTAGGCCGCACCTAGAGCGACCAGTAGTTCTCTAGCTGCAGTTTTCTAACTCGGATGTGCTGCAGCATGCACTCAAAGTACGCATCCGATGCCCCACTGCCGGGTATAGCGGAACTCTTGGCCTTGCAGTCGAGGTCACGATACGTGACCCAGGCTTTCTGCGCCTTGTCGAGATTGGCTGTTGCGGATGGACTGGCACCAGCGGTGATGATCTTGTACTCAGCGGTGAGCAGAGCCTTTTGCCGATCTAGCTCCTCTGAGTCGCAGCGGCGGCTGTCAGCCATTGAGGCAGCGTTTGCCGGACATCTCTTGTACTGCTGTGTTGCGTCAAGGTTCTGGGCAGAAGCGACGGGCGAAATCAGGATAAGGATCGCTGCGGCGAAATGGAGAATTTTCATCAATGTCTCCTGATGCTTCATGTGCGGCCTAACACCAGAGTTAACCCGCATTGCGTAGCGCAGCGGGAATAGGGCGAGCATAGCGTAAGAGCCCCATTCTTGCGGAGCGGAGACTTGTAGGGTTGAACGAATTGCTAGGTGTCAGCGCGGAGTCGGTGGAGGTTGCGTACGAGTACCTTGTTGCGCCGCACGATTGCTTTCGGCGCGATCCAAAGCTCGTTGGTACGAAAGGGCGCGCACCTCGAGCTTGCGAAGCTGTGCGTCGCGTTGTGGTATAGCCCTTAGGCCCTTGTTCACGGATGCGTTGGAATTCGCGGTGGCGCAAGAACTAATGGCGAAACTAGCCGAGATTGCTAAAATTAATACTAGTGGGCGCTTCATCGAACTTCTCCAAAATGGGAAGGAAACCTCGTAATGACACCTAACGCTTGAATTAAGCCGAGCCGCGAAGCAGCGGCGGCTTGAATGAATTGTTAGGCAAGGCGCGCGTCATACCTTCAGGCGCCCCCTGAGGAACTTGCCGGCGTCACCCTTGAGTTCGCTCCTGTCGAAGAGCTTGCCTTGAAATTGGAAATCTTGATCAATCCGGACAATTAGCAATTGCTCAAAGTCGCCTTGACTCTTGACTACCACACGATCGTTAGATTTCTCGGGTGAAATGGTTTTTACCTCAACGAGCTTGCGGTCGATTGTGCCATCAGATCCAGGCGTGTGAGTGCCGTGACGGCGAAGCCCGAACTTGATCTCAGCGTAGATTTCTCCCAACTCACCCCAAATTTGCAAGTATCTGCCTATGTTCTCGAAGTGCCGTGCAGCGCACTCTACTAGCTCTTGGAAGATTTCTGTTTGCTCCAGAATGCTGTAGGGAAAGCCGTCTCTGCTCTCAAACGGTTCGCATGGCTCTATGGAATAAACGTCATCTTCTGGTGTGTCCTTGAGTTGGGAGTCAACCCACTCCCGATCAACGTACTTCCACTGCCAAGGTGCTACGCCACACCCGGCAGCGTCGGCGATTTCTTCGGCGCTATAGCCGCGCTCATTCATCTCGTAAAGAAAATCCCAGTCGCCCATAGTCTTTCTGCCTTGCCTAACGCCTGAATTAAGCCGCGCCGCGAAGCGGCGTCGGCTTGAATGAATTGTTAGGTGCCATAGACGGCGGACACCCGGTTGGCGAGCTTGAAATGCTCGAACTCATGCAAGTGTGCCAGACGATCTGAGCGGCGAGGCTGAGCAGATGGGTCCGTGTACATGTAGATGTGAAGCCGGCCAGCCGGCTGCTGCTGTGCGTGAATACGGAGCTCGGCAGGCGACATGAACCAAATGTTCTCACTGGAAAGGTCAACGAGCGCGACGTAATGAGCGGGTGTGTCATTTGGAACCCACCAGTCAAGCGCGAGCTTGCCCTTGCCGCCTCCAGGTTTAGATTGAAGGTTGGTCTTGACTTGAACTGTGATGGGGTGAGGTAGCTTGGGAGAGTAAGTGACAAGGTCAATGCCTGTGTCGGTGCTCATTGGAGCTGACTCAATGCCACGCAGTAGTAGCTGGTACTGCACCAGAAGCTCGCCGCACTTGCCGATTTGTGCTTTGGCTAACGACATACTTTCCAATTGCACCTAACGCCTGAGTTAAGCCGCGTTGCTCAGTGGGCGAGGCGGCGTGGTAGCGTGAGCGTACCACGCCGAAGCGACCACGGAGCAACGTCTGCTTGAACGAATGGTTAGACTTTGGAGCGATCGAATACGAGCAAGCCGCCATCGTTCACTCCACACTGAATCGTTGGCGTTTCTTGCCCGTCGTAAAGCTGTAGGTCGACTGGAAGTTTCGTCAACAGTTCGAGCTGCTCTTTCCAGGGGTTGGATTCAAAAGCCCATGTAGCAAAAATAAATTCTGACGTCTCGCTTGATCGTCCATTGAGGCCTAAGTTGAGCTCTATAGCGATATCTATATCGCTGTCAGGTCTCGATGTTCCTTTCGCACGACTTCCAAAAATCCAGAGCCGTGCAACGCGGGTGTTTGCAGAGGCCCAGGCCTTTAGCATTCCTTGGATATCGAGGATATTCATTCCAAAGTCTAACACCTGAGTTAAGCCGCGCCGCGAAGCGGCGTCGGCTTGGACGAATTGTTAGAGGGACTGCAAGCTAAAGGGCAGTGCTGCCTTGCAGCCCGCACACTGGATGTGGGTGTACCCCGTCAACTGGCGTCGATCTGCCTGATTCAAGGTGCCGCAGTTCGGGCATTTTCCAGAAACCAGGTAAGGATTTCCGCCGAAGCTGAGGGAAGAGTTCGGCCCAAACCCTACCGAGCTGCCTTGCACCGTGATGTTTCCTTGTGTGGAAATGCCTTGCATGCCGACGGACCCGCCAACGCCTTGAAACGTACTGTTGCTAACGTAGTTTTTGCTTCCTCCAGTTGAGTGGAGGAGCGTTCGGTCCGCTTGAACTGTCGCCCCCTCGATGCTCGTCGTAGCACCTGATCGCGAAGAGAAAACGGCGGATTCTGCGACGACGAGCGAGTTAAGAATGCTTTGGAAACTACCATCTTCCGCTATAGCGATGAATTCTTTCTGCTGGATGCCTAGCTGCTGCAGTAACGCGCGTGTTTCTTGCTGTAGCTCAGGACTGGATTCAACGGCTCGGGCGACTTCAATGACTGCATCCTCGACGGTCTCCGCCGTCTGGGCTGCCGCATTGAGGGCCACAACCTTGTCCCACAAGCCTTGAAGCCGATCGTCTAAGTCCTTGTCCGACAGATGCCGGTCGACGGCTTGACCGACCTGTTGTATGACCGGAATTGGGAGCATGCTCAAGCAAAAGGCAACGAAGCGCAGTGGTTGCTTGATTCCGTGCCGCTCCCACATGCGACGAACAGCGGAAGCGGATTGTTCGACTTGTTGCGTATGCGACATCAGTCCCCCTAACACCTGAGTTAAGCCGCGCCGCGAAGCGGCGTCGGCTTGAATGAATTGTTAGGCTGCGGCCCCATTAATGCGTGCGGCTAAAGAACAGCACAAGGAGAAGGGCGACCACTAGCCCGGCTTGGACACAGCGATCAATAAATTTGTCCTGGTTGATCTCCCACCACGTTGGTGTTGGCACTCCTGAAAGAAGTAGGCGGAATCCTTGGTCATCATCAGCAGCGATGGTTATTGGGAGCCCATCTCTATCTGACCTGGTTGTCAAGATTGAGCCATCTGGAAGTAGGTACAACATCGCGTCACCTGCAGGGATTATGCGTCGTGACGGATGGCGTAAGTCAAGCGTGTCTTTAGGACTGTCAGAGAGCCTAAGTGTGTAACCTGCATGTAAGAGGATCGACAATCTCCAATTACATGGGTTCTCTGCTTGAGGTTGCATTAATGTCTCTCCGCAGCCTAACGCCTGAGTTAACCCGCATGCCGTAGTGGTGCGGGACTGAGGCTAGCGTAGCGCAAAGCCTCGGTCGCGTGCCACGGAGGTATGTCGGGTTGAACGAACTGTTAGGCATCAGGGCGACGTTGCCACTTATAGACCCAACTTCGTGAAACACCCTTTTTCCCGATATCGGCTTCACCGACGAATGCTGGTTTTCCCTCAAAGAAGAATGTCTCTCCGTACGTGAGGCCGCCTCTACGTGGCGGGAACGTGCCATCTGGAGAGTAGAAAAAGACATGCTTCTCTCTGGACCTCCAAACGCCGCGAAGGCTCGTGGACTGCTGAGTTAGGTGGCCTGGAAATTCTTGCGTAAATGTCCCGTCGCTGTGGAGGGTCAGTACCTCATTTGCGCCCATGCCGTCCCCCCAAAAATAAACGCCCACGAGCTGCTGATGATTAGGAAACGCTTGGCGAGCACCCCAATCCTTAGCTGCGCAACCGTAAAAGGCGAAGATCAATATTGAAAGCGCGAACTTCTTCCACATGATGCCTAACGCCTGAGTTAACCCGCATGCCGTAGTGGTGCGGGACTGAGGCTAGCGTAGCGCAAAGCCTCAGCCCCGTGCCACGGAGGTATGTCGGGTTGAACGAATTGTTAGGCAGGCGAGCGGGATGAACGCCACTCTGTAATGAATTCCTGCGTGTCAGCGATCAGATCATCCAAGCCTCCATCCTGATTCAGTGAGCGAAGTTCAGCGAGCACATTGGCTGCAGCAGCCTCACCGATTTCTAAGGATGTGTTCGGATCTTTGAGCACAGTCCCGGCCTGGTCAATCGCAGACTGAATTGCGGCCTGCCTTCTAACCAGGCGTGCGTCACGCTCTGCAGCAATTTTAGTGGCTTTGCTTCTGGGAACGGCCCAAACGATGACAGCGGTGGCAAATGCGAGCCCTATCAGTATCGCGATTGACATGTGATTGCCCGCCTAACGCTTGAGTTAACTCGACTTGCGTAGTGTAGCCAATCACGTGGCAAGATTATTTGCCATGTGATTGGCGGAGCGAAGTAAGTTCGAGTTGAACGAATTGTTAGACGATCATAGCGAGTAGCTGACCTTTGTGTCAGCAATCTTGATTTTTCCGTTGGCCTGTAAATGCTTGATGAGGTCTTCCAGCTGCGGCGCCGTAATGGAGGACTTTGCATTCTTTACAATTGCACGGATGGTGTTTTTGAGTGTCTCGACTTTTCTCGGGCGGGAAGCGCCACGCTTTTTCAGGTCTGCGAGAACAACTGAATAGTTGTCAACTTTTGGAGGTATTGGAACGGCTTTGGGCGGAGCAACAAGCGGAGGCTGTATTTTTCCATTGCCATTTGGACATACGAACGTGCCGTTCTGATTCAGTACAACTCTAATTTTCTCCTTAAGCGACATGCTGCCAAAGAGCGCATTAACTGCTTTGCAGCAGGCAACGCAGTTGTCATCGCTGTTGCTTCCGGCGCGGGAGGAAGGAACAAGATGCTCGACACTAGCGTCTGCTTTTGGAAGGGGCATGTTGCAAAAGAAGCAAACGCCTCCTTGGGCGAACATTAATCTGTCAAGCGGCTTTGTAGTCATCTGGTCGTCTAACGCCTGAATTAAGCCGACCCGCGAAGCGGGTTCGGCTTGAATGAATTGTTAGGGCCCACCTACTTAGCCCTGAAGCGACGCCATGCGGCGTTTAGATTGAGGCCGATCCCCCACAAGTTGGGCTTTAGCTCCAGGATGTCTTCGTTTGCCAGCGCGATCGGTGGACCGGATAGAAGATAGGCTTTGGCTAGTTGATCTACGTGATCACACACGGCTTGCTCCTTGCCCGAAACGTCCCGTGGGGTGACGGTGTCCGGGAACCCGTTGCCCCGCAGGAGCTGGTCAGTTCGAGCGATGTCTTTGTAGCTCTTTCTAATGAATCCATGAATGAGCAGGCGCGCTTCATCAATGTGCGGAGCCGGATCAAGACGATTTGCTTTGCAGTGATCAGACACCCATCTAAAAGTCTCGGATGCGGCGTGGACCATGAATGGCTCAAAGAAGCCAGACCAGTAGACGAGCGGGACAGAACCCGCGTACTTGACACCATGAATTGAAACAGCCGAACCATCCTGTTTGGTTGTTTCAATGCCTTTCTGGGCGTTGAAGAACCGCCACTTCATGATTCTTTCGCTCGTCGGACGAGAGAGCTCCTCGAGCTTGGCGGTGGTTAGTGGATAAAGATCAGTAGCCATGTTGCTTGCTGTGGGCCCTAACGCCTGAGTTAACCCGCATGCCGTAGCGGCGCGGGACTGAGGCTAGCGTAGCGCAAAGCCTCAGTCCCGTGCCACGGAGGTATGTCGGGTTGAACGAATTGTTAGGCGGCACTTGCCCAGGATAAGGCGCCGACTACCGCTAGCGCAATCCAGCCTGGATGGCGGCCGCGCGTTGCAAAAAGCACGAGCAGCGAACCTGCTATGAAACCCGCTGCTGCAGCCATGAGCACCGACTGAGCTGACAATGACGGTAATGAAGCTCTTGCAAGTTGCCAAAGCAATCCGGCAAATGCCCATGCAAGGACGGACGCCAAATGCCACGTGGCCCACAGGATACGAACATGTCGATTCTGCAAAGGCGGAGCGGGCAGCGTGGGGACGATTGAGGCCACCCGAAGCTGGCGGAAAATCAACCGCTCACCCAGAAACGAATGAACTACACCTGTTACCAGTGCGAGAATTGCCGCTGTAGCGAGCAGTGGTTGCATGGTCATCCTTGATGCTGGTGTGCCGCCTAACGCCTGAGTTAACCCGCATGCCGTAGTGGCGCGGGACTGAGGCTAGCGTAGCGCAAAGCCTCAGTCACGTGCCACGGAGGTATGTCGGGTTGAACGAATTGTTAGGCGCACGTTTTGGATTAGGATTGCGCTTTAGCAGGCCACGGAGAATGCCAAACTCGATGCTGCCTGTATCACGTTCCACGTCGTAGCGCTCGCTCGAGTCTAGCTTCCCGACTTTAGCTCCCTTGGGCATAAGAATCATGAAGTCATCAAACACCGCCACCTTTGCTGCCGATGCATAAGTTCCTGTGACTTCCAGCGCGCCGGTGCCCCAGACATTGACGGTGTAGAGCGGACGGTTTCGCTGGCAAACTTTGACGCGCTCAGGATCCGGACGCGGCCCGAACGAGTTCGTTGAAAGAATCGGATCGAAGGCTTCTGACTCCTTGCTCAGGAAAAGAACGTACCGCGATCCGGTGAGCAATGGCTTGTCTGACGAGAAAAGAAGGGACGTGTCAGGCCCTAAACGCCCCTTGTAGGCTTCTTCAATCTTGACGACATAACGCACGCCGCAGTCACCGGCGATGATCTGACCCAGCTGGATCTGGCCGTAGACGACTAGTTCAGAGTTCTCTGTGAGCTCGGTGAGAGAGACGGGCCTCACCTTTGTGGCACCTGCCGGAAGAGCGAGAAGGAATATGCACCAAGTCGCGAGAATGTGCTTCATGCGTCTAACACTTGAGTTAAGCCGCGCTGCGAAGCGGCGTCGGCTTGGACGAATTGTTAGCCACAGGGCTACGCGTCTTTCGTGCCGTGGCCGGGGCCCGCTTGCGCCTTCTCTCTTTGGTCATGGAGACGCTGAGCGATGAGACGACGCCTGCGCTCCACGCTATCTCGTTCCCTCTTTAGCTCATCACGTATCCAGTCTTCGGGCGCTCCAAGGCGAGAAAGACGCCTTAGCACGTCCTCGTCGCTCGAGCCATGGCTGACAAGTGTCCGTAGCAGCGACTTGGCTTCCACGGCATCTATGTGTGTGGACCGTGATTGCTGGGTCCGGATCTCGCGGCGGAGCATGTCCAGATCTTGCTTGATCTCGATCAGATCGAGCTGATCCTGCGAAACGGACGTCTTCGCCCCTAAGCCTTTCACATTCAAGAACGTGGGCAGGACCGCTTCGGCTGGAGCACTGAGTACTTCCTTGAGAGAAGCAACAATCTTCTGACGGAGTATCTCGCCCCAATTTGGCGCGTTCTTGTCATACAGAATGACTCTGAGCGCTCGAAGGTCAAAAGGGATGTCTTCCATCGATTCCGCGATCAGTATTACCGGCTTCGCGATCGCATGCGCCAACCCCAGCTCATAGAACACATTGGGGTTCTTTCCAGTTAGGTCTGCGAGTAGAACCTTGGCCTTTTTTGTGTAGTCCCAGATGTCGTTGATGATGGTGCTTGGGCGGAATAGATCGTCCGCCCGTTGCGGGTTCAGCCCGCTTTCCTCAATCGCCGAGCAATAGATGTCCGAGTAGTAGTCGTCTAGCCAACCGCCAAAGGGCATGATGACGAAGCAACTTTCAGGTGGCGTCTCCGCTCTCTTTCTCGCCACCTTCTTTGTCGCGCGTTTCGTGCTTTTCTTGCGAGCTGCCATTTACTCCACTCCCGGTGGCTAACGCCTGAATTAAGCCGCGCCGCGAAGTGGCGTCGGCTTGAATGAATTGTTAGACGATCATAGCGAGTAGCTGACCTTTGTGTCAGCAATGATGACTTTACCGTTGACCTGCAAGTGCTTGATAAGTGTTTCCAGCTGCGGCTCCGTGATGGAACTCTTTGCGTTCTTGACAGTTGCACGAATGGTGCTTTTGAGTGTCTCGACTTTCCTCGGTCGAGACGCGCCGCGCTTTTTAAGATCTGCGAGAACAACTGCATAGTTGTCGATCTTTGGTGGAACGGGAGCAGCTTTAGCCGGAGCAACAGGCGAAGGCTGTGCTTTGCCATTGCCATTTGGACAGACGAACTTGCCGTTCTGATTCAGAACAACGCGAATTTTCTCTTTAAGCGACATGCTGCCAAAGAGCGCGTTGACTGCTTTGCAGCAGGCAACGCAGTTGTCATCGCTGTTGCTTCCGGCGCGGGAGGAAGGAACAAGATGCTCGACACTAGCGTCTGCTTTTGGAAGGGGCATGTTGCAAAAGAAGCAAATGCCTCCCTGGGCAAACATTAATCTGTCAAGCGGCTTGGTGGTCATCTGGTCGTCTAACGCCTGAGTTAACCCGCGTACCGTAGTGGTGCGGGACTGAGGCTAGCGTAGCGCAAAGCCTCAGTCACGTGCCACGGAGGTATGTCGGGTTGAACGAATTGTTAGACGCCAACTCGAGACTCTGGCGTCTTGTCGACATGCTGGTCCACGTAGGGTGATTCGCAGTCACGATCCAGATGTTGTCCTGCTTATTGAGAGTGACGACAAAGCCGCCACCCGATAACGGCTGGTCGACACAACTACCCACTACGAGGGCGGTCTCGCCGTCTGCTTCGATTGTCACCGAATCAACCGTGCATTGCGTAGCTCGGCGCCGAGACGCTCGAATAATGCGAGGCGCTGATGCCGTGGCACGGTTCAAGGCCGAGCAAGGGAACAAGTTCGGTCGATCTATTGAGCTCAAGAAACCTTTTGGCGGGTCTGTCAGACTGGGAAAACAAACTGCTACTGCCTCGTTCACGTCTTTCGAAAGAACGTATCCCTTGGCCATTAGATCAATTAAGGCCGCGCGCGCTACCGATACTTTCTCTTCCGTCAGGGAGGCGACGTGAATAATGCTTGCGCACCCTGCGAGTAGGAAAGAAAAGAGCGGAAGTGACTTCATTGGCGTCTAACGCCTGAATTAAGTGGAGCCGCGAAGCGGCTTCCACTTGAATGAATTGTTAGGCCCCACGGCCATTAGGTTGTGAAGGGCAGAAAGGAAATGTCGCCCCTGATCTTATCTTTGTGGTCACTAAACAGGCGAGTGCGTGCATTTCTAAATCTTTCCACGGTAAACGAGCCGTGCTCATTGCCCTCTAAAACCCGCTCAATGAAGAAGAGCTGGAGAAATGCTCCCTCATGGTCATTTAGTGGATCTTGATGTCCGGCAAGTACATCTTGCTCGATGCCGGCGATGAACTCTGACAGCTTTTCGTACACGGGTCCGGGGAGCTCTCTGGGACTTACCCCTGTCAGAGAAGCCACAATGCTTCCGCTGCGCGACATTAGTACGGAAGTTGCGATCTTGCTGCCGAGTTTCTTAAAGAACATCGTGACTCCTTGGGTGGGGCCTAACGCCTGAATTAAGCCGCGCCGCGACGCGGTGTCGGCTTGAATGAATTGTTAGGCATCTAAGCTGGTAATAGACCAAGACATAGATGCCGATTCCCGTTCTGCACAGAAGCCTGCGGGCAAGGCAGCCATTTGACTAAGGCTAGCATCATGAGCGATCAGGTGACCGACGCCAACAGAATGACAGTCATCTGCATCTACATCCGAGCCGCAGAGGAACTGCCAAGAGGTTTCCTCATCTCGAACAACGAGGAGCACAGGGCTTGCGCCAGAAAAAACATGGTCACAAACAATGACCGCAAAATCTGGTCGAAATTGAATGGTTACGTCTTGCTCCATCTTTGAGCTGCCTTAATGTCCCATTAGATGCCTAACGCCTGAGTTAACCCGCATGCCGTAGTGGTGCGGGACTGAGGCTAGCGTAGCGCAAAGCCTCAGTCACGTGCCACGGAGGTATGTCGGGTTGAACGAATTGTTAGGCGTCGCCCTCATGACTAGTGAGAGATTCCTAGCCTCTTAAGCTTGGCGACGTACTCAGGGTTACTCATACGATCATCGGACTCTTTTATTGCGCGATTGATCTTGACCCAGAATCGCAGCAGGCCAAACACAAGGCTACAGCCTATAACGACAACGAATCCAGTCATTGAACTAATCGCCTCGGCTCCAAGCAGGATTGCACCAAGAATGGCTGCGCCAAAACCATAGTAAAAATAACCGAAAATACATGCTGGAGCACAAATGCCGATTTTCCTAAAGATGACTTTAACTTCCACTCCGTTACACGATCAGAATTGTCGTTGATCGTTCCGCAGCGGGGGCAGCCAATATATGGCTGCCCGATGCCGGAGTAGTTGCTCACATACCCTCCTGTGAGACTCTTCCCGCAGCTTCCGCATTTTTGGTTGATGTAGTAACCCATAGCTCCCCTGCTTCTTGTATGGGACGGCCTTGCTGCCCCTAAGACGCCTAACGTCAAGATTTGCGGCGCCGTTAGGCGTCCGCCAACATTACCTTGTTAGGCAACTTAATAAGTAAAGTGTGATATTGCCCGATACAAGACAACCAAAAAACCACACTTCGCCGAAAACCCAATTTACATTCAACTCATAGGCCTTCCAATACACGACAAACCTGAAGCTTTTCCACAGTCGCTATGAACTAAAAACTACAACCTGACACCTCAAACACGAACTTACCTTGAACGCTGTTTGTGCGGAATATAAATGAGCACCGCTAACAGAGTAAATTTTTTCGCAAGCCGACTTTAACGAAGGTACGTTTTCATAAAGGACTTATAAATATTTTTATATATGAGCAACACTCGTTTAGTCTTTCTTTGAAAAATAGTGATGGACAAATAAGACTAGGAAGCCAACCGTTGCTATAAATACACAAAAGCCAATAGTTCCCGATGTACTCATCAGGCTGTCCGTGTATTTGCCAGCCGGCATCTGTCTGCCGAAAATAGCCATTCTCAAAAACATTGAGACACCGAATAAGATAAAACTTAAGCCAGCCATCTTGACGACTGTGGGATCGTTTTTTCCTGGCCAACCCGCCAACCACCAAGCAGCAATAAACGGCGATATTACAAATATGAAATCCAGCATTTCAAAGACTCTCGTTATTTCGAAAAACATGTGAGCGGTGTGCGTACATGAGAGGTGGCTGCAAATAGCTTTTCTTCAATCACAATATTTGGATGCTCCTACCGTGCCTAACGCCTGAGTTAAGCCGCGCTGCGTAGTGGCACAGCGTTGTGCTAGAAGCTAGCACAAAAGGCCGGGCCACGAAGCAGCGTCGGCTTGAACGAAGTGTTAGGTTGAACTGCCCGCACTCCATTTACGCTTCTTGACCTTGCCCGGATATGAGGTCTCGAGAGCGGTTGCGATTTGATTGGCAACAATTGTGCATCGGTCGATAACACTCGCGATTCCGGATTTCATTTCCTCGGTCAGATTTTCCATTGTGGCGTCAATGCGCGGACCGAGTTTGTCGGCCAGAATAATTGCTAGATCGCTAGGTACGCCCACGCCATTTTTCTCATTCTGAATTCTTTCAATGGCTGGCTGGACGATTGAATAATGCATATCAGAACGTTGTTTTGTTATGTCTAAGGTCGATGAAATATCATTTTGAAGCGCTGCTAGATTAAATAAAACGCTCTCATTGCCTTTTAGAAGGAATGCTAATGAGTCATAGGAAAATTGCGGGTACTCCCAGTTGACGGTGGAAAACGGTTTTAGAAGGAGGTGGTGTTGTAGGAAAGGATCTACATCATTCTCGATACTGGATTTGAGGGCTTCAAAGAACTGCCTAAACCGCCGAATAGTAAACATTGCTACATTTGCGCTGTCGATATTTAACTGCATTTCTTTCGCCGATTCACGCCTAGTTTGCATGTCGAACGCAAACTTAGCGCCGAAATAAGCTGCAGCCAGCGTGGCAATGCTCGTCGCGATAATCTCAGCGACTTTTCCCCAATCAATACTGTTAAAGAGAAAACAGCCCATGTTCAACCTAACACCTGAGTTAAGCCGCGCCGCGAAGCGGCGTCGGCTTGGACGAATTGTTAGACGATTCTTGTGTCACCAGCGGCTCATGTCGTCGAGGATGCGCTTCGTTACATCAGAGTCCCGTTCGGCAGAAATGACCGTGCCGCCTCCGGAATCTCGCATAAAGACAACGAAGTAGACACACCCATCAATCACGATCTTGGCCGCAGCGCTCTCGTGATCTGCGGCTTTAGCGCCCTTAGAGACGGCGTACGACTTCGCAGCCTCGTAGTAGAGATCGGCAAACGTAGCTGAGCCTACTCCAGCGGAAATCATCTTTTTGACGCGGGATTCAACCGCGGCTTCTCGTCGTGACCTAGCGGACGCAAAAAAATACACCACGGCGCCGACCACAAGGAGAAGAATAAGAATGCCCATACTTATCTGCGCCTCATGTATTGGCGAAGCGTGGTGAAGCTCAAAGCGTCTTCGTTGCTAGAGATCCTCGTCCCCGCAAGGGAGTCAAAGCCTTTGAACTTCACCAGCATGAAGGTCTTGATCTTCAAGCTGATGATATAGCTGGGATCCTCTGGGCAAGTGACCATGACCTTCATTCGGCTGCCTTGACAAACTACGTCTATGGATTCATCGAACCAATGCGACCGTCCGCAAGCGCAGTGAAATCTGTCGCGGTAGATCGACATATTCATCGTATTCGGCGCGACATTCCCGAAGTCATGCAAAAATCCTTCAAAACTCAGCGTTCTCATGCTTGTTTTCCCCTGTGAGATGCGAAATTGCTGGCGAATCGTCTAACGCCTGAATTAAGCCGACCCGCGAAGCGGGTTCGGCTTGAATGAATTGTTAGGGCGCACCCTCATATCCACACGCCCAGTATTTGTGCGGCAGTCCCAAGCACGATTAGCCAGAATCCGGTGCGTGGCTTGTAGAACAACAGATCCTCTATGAAACCACCAATTGAGCTGTCTGGGTCATTGTAAATCTCGCGCATGATGTGCGACGGAGGGCCGTAGAGAAACTTTTTCTCGTCGCTGAATCGATCCATGATGTTCTCTAGGAGGCCGCTTACCTCGAGTTGAAGCAACCCTGCAATTGTGAGTGCGAGGCCGTGCGTGGTCAGAAGTTTTGCAGAGATGGGCTTGCCTAAGCAGAAAAGCGCCGCAACGAGTACCCCGAGAGAAAACAAAAGAACCGCAACAAGGGCGAATTTGTCCCAGCGCTTAATCCGACCGATCCGTATCATCTCGTGCGCCCTAACACCTGAGTTAAGCCGGACCGATTTGTGGCCGCGGCGATGTGACAATTTGCCACATATTGACGCAGCCACGAAGCGGTCTCGGCTTGAACGATTTGTTAGACACCCATCTCTGAGCATTCTGGGGGAGCCTTCCTGTTCGATTCGATCCAGATGGTGGGAACCTGATCACCAACCCGAG